>JADJVQ010000151.1 GCA_016710525.1 Burkholderiaceae bacterium | reverse complement strand
GTCAATGCGACGAAGACGCCATCGAACCGGAGCCTGATACCTCGCTGGCGCTGTTTCGCATCGCCCAGGAGGCACTGACCAATGTCGCGAAACATGCGCACGCATCGCTTGTTGTGGTGCGCTTGCGGCGGGCAACGGTAACATCATCCGCTCGGATCAGGGACAACGGTCGCGGCATTTCCGAAGCGGACATGCAGAAACCAAAGTCCTTTGGATTGCGCGGAATTCGCGAGCGGGTATTGAGTCTTGCCGGGGATTTTTTTATCGGCCCGGCGGAACACGCCGGCACTCACATCATCCTCCGCGTTCCCGAACGGCCAGGTGTAGAACCCCCGAGCGAAGAGGAATCGCAGAGCAAATTGTTTGAGCCATGACTGACAAGATCCACGTTCTTATTGCCGATGACCATGCCATTGTGCGGCGGGGCCTGAAGCAGATACTTTCGAAACCGAGGACCTGGTCGTCACCGGCGAGGCCGACGGCAGCGCCGAAGCCTTGCAGCTTGCGCGACCGCAGACCTAGGACGTTTTCCTGCTGGATGTATCCATACCCACCGCAGCGGCATCGATACCCTGAAGCAATTGAAGAAGGAATTTCCCGCGCCTGCCGGTACTGATTCTGAGCATGCATCCAGAGGAACAATACGCCGTGCGCGCCCTGAAGGCCGGCGCCTCGGGCTACCTGACCAAACAGAGCGCGCCCGAACAACTTGTCACGGCAATTCGTCAGGTGGCCTCCGGCAAGAAATACCTCAGCCCCGCCGTCGCCCAGCAACTGGCGGAAGCGATTTCGGAAAATTCCGAAAAATCGCCGCATCAACGAATCACCGATCGCGAATATCAGGTGCTGGTGATGATCTCCACCGGCAACACGCTGACGCAGATCGCGGAAAAACTCAACCTTGGCGTTGCCACCGTCAGTACCTACCGCGCCCGTCTGCTGGAAAAGATGGGGCTCAAGAGCACGGCGGAGCTGATTCGCTACGGCCTCGAGCACGGCCTCGCGGAGTAGCACGACATGGCCGCGCCCGCCCAGCCTTCGGAGATCGCCCGCGAGACGCTGCGTCGCTTGGCGATGAACAAGACGCCGCCGACGCCCAACAACTATCGAGCGATCTATCACGAAATCACTGGTTCGAAGGTCGTCGAGCCTTTCCCCGAAAGCTCGCTGAAGGCCTTGCATGCCTCACTGCCGCGCGACACCCCAGAGCAGGTGCGATTTGCTCGACAGTTGGAGACCGCCATTGGCGCCGGCAACTGGCAGAGCTTCGGCACGGCACTTACCGAACTGCTTGGCAAACCGGGTGCGGAGCCACTGGCCTGGTCCGCGCTGATCAAGGAATTGGTACAGCAGCTCGACGCCCATCACGCCGGATTGACTTCCGCCAAGAAGAGAGAATCCGTTGAGCATGTACTGGCAGCGTCGAGTTCGCCGGAATTGCTGTATTCCGTCTGCAGTCGGCACTTCGCTCATGGTCGCACGCCTGTCAGCGAGCACCGGAAGCCTTATCTGCGACAGCGCCTCGAGTCGCCTTCGAGCCCGCCTGCGGCATCAGAGCCGCCAGCCGCGCGGCGGTCCCTGTTACACGCGATCAACCGGCATCGCGCGGCGGTATTGGCGAACTCCAGGAGCTGATTGGCCATCTGCTTGACGATACCCTGTCCATCATTCTGACCGAGAGCCCTGAACTTGCGCGCGAGTCCGCCGAGATTGCCGCTGCGGTGCGCGCGGCGCGCAATGCCGAGGAGCTCGCAGGCCTCGCCGAGCGCCTGAAAAAGCTCAGCTATCGAGCCCATTTCGTTGCCGAGGACCAGGCCGAGCTTAAGTCCGCCTTGCTGCATCTGGTGCATCTGATCGTCGAAAACATCAGCGAACTGGTGGTTGATGACCAGTGGCTGGCGAGCCAGATAAGCGTCGTGCAGGAACTGGTAAACCAGCCGCTCAATCTGCGTCAGCTGGACGACGTCGAACGCCGCATGAAGGATGTCATCATTCGGCAGAGCTCGCTCAAGAAGAGCCTGAACGAAGCCAAGGACAGACTCAAGCTGATGCTCGCCACCTTCGTCGACCGGCTTTCGGACTTTTCGGAAACGACCAGCGGATATCACGACACCATTGAAAAGTGCGCCGAACGCATCAGCGAGGCCAATGACATCGGCGAACTGTCCGACGTGCTCGATGAAGTGATGCGTGAACCTCAGTGTCACGTCAATCCAGATCAGGCGCCGCCCGTTCGCGACGAACTGAAGCGTCATGCGCGACGTGTCAATGACGCCGGGCGCGGCGTTTGTTCGCCTGCAGACCGAACTAGTGCGTGCCAGCGACTTGGTGCCCGTCATGACCCGCTGACGGGTGCTACGCCCGCCAACCTTTAACCCGGGCATGGATGAAAGAACGCGCTGGAGAGGCGAAGTCAGCCGCGTCCGGGCGCGCCAAGGCGCATGCTGGAGTCTGGCGCTGCTCGACGTCGACAACGATTTCAAAGCTCAGCGGCAGACTGACCATGTCGCCTGGGCGATACCGCGCTGGTGCACCTGACCATGACGCGCGAGGCGGTCGTCCCGCAAGGACACCTGGCCGCTACGGCGGCGAGGAACTCAGTCGTGCTGCTTCAACACGCGATTGAAGACGCCGTCAGCTCGCGCGTCAGGGTGCGGCGCGAGCTCACGCGCCGCTTCTTCGCGAGCAATAATGACAAGGTGCTGATTGCCTTCAGTTGCGGCGTCGCCGAACTGAAAGGACGAGGAGACGCCCTACGATGCCTAGAGCGTGCCGACGACGCCCACTGTACCTGGCAAACGACGGGATATGGAGAACCGCGTAGTTCCGGCCTGACGCGGCCCACCTGACAAGGAGGTTTATTTCGCGAAGACCCTGAAACAACAGCGAAGGGCGATCCCGTGCGCCGCACTTCCGTGTCGCCGGGACGTCCGGTTTCGTTACCCTGGAACTCGTGGCGAAAACATGCTGACGTTCGCGCCGTGCTGGTGACGCGCGACGGCCATCTGGCCGGCATCTTCAGCGAGCGCGATTACGCTCGCAAAGGTAACGCTTCTCGGCAGAGACCTCGAAGGACATGGGTCAAGCGGATCATGACCGGGAAAGTGCTCTACGCCCTTCCCGGGCAGATCACCAGACCAGGCGATGGCGGTCATGACCAACAAGCACATTCGCCACCTGCCCGTGATGGACGCCAATCAGCACATGGTCGGTGGTCTCCATAGGCGGTCTGGTCAAGAGAACCATCTCGCAGCAGGCGCTTCCTGATCAAACAGCTGGAGCAATACATCGCCGGACTGGGTTACAGGGTTTAGCGATGTTAACCAGCGCCAGCCCTGGTTGCGCAGGGTTTTCAACAGGGACATTGTCCTTTTCCGGAATCACGATGCTCCGCGCTCTGTCGCATCACAATGGTCAAGCTCACGGCCTTGCCCTTGATCGCGGGGAAGCAGGACCGAAGGTCTTTCGCGACCGCGATCTGGCGTACCAATCGGAATCTTGCCGGCAATCTTCGGGTCATCGATGTCGGTGATGTTGATGTCCACCCCTTGGCGAGGGACAACTGGAACACGTTGGGCGCGTCCGCGAGCGGGAATCGCGATTTTCGCGCCAGATCGTTGGTGTCCGCGCTACCGAAACGACCCCGCCATGCTTGCGCTCTTCGGGATCCTTCAGGCGCCCAGGACGCTGAAAGCCCATCCCGCAGTACATCGTTTCGGGCGTAATGCGCGGCGCTCATTCAGGGAAAGTCGTCCACCAGCGGGTTTGCTGATGTCCTGGATTCCGGCCGCGAGATGTCATGCGCGGCATCCGGCGGTATCGGCCTCCCGTTGGACTCGCCAGGTTCCGGCCAGAGTCAGACAAGACGGTATCGCCCAGCAAGCTGATCAGTCGCGCTTCTTCGGTCACCCAGGCGGTGTCATGGCGCTCGCGAGTCCAGGCTCTGACATGGCGAACAAAGGACTCTACCGTCAGGTTACGACGCGGAGGAATCGTCATGGCGCAGTTCGCCGAGTTCCTCGAGTTTTTCCAGCACCGCTTGCAGTTGCTGTATCGAGAACCCGCATTTGCGGCCTGAAGCGTTCACGCGCTGCACGAGTCGCTACCTTTTTCTGTACTCCTTCGGCTGGCGGGCAATCGAGGTTGCAGATCTCGTTAATAGCGAAACCGGCGACGGCCCGCAGCGCCTCGTCGTGAGTTGCAGGTTTCCTGGTGGCACCTTCGGGCGGCGCATAGACTGTTAATCAGACCGGAGGGAAGCCCCAGTGGCGGGCGATACCGATACCGAGATCCGAAAACGACAGCCCAAAGACCTGCGTGGAGGCAACTTCCTCGGTGAAGTTTCTTTGCAGCATCACCTTGCGGATTTCCGCCACTTCCTCCGAGGAAAATAGGGCTGCGCCAAGGAGTTGGCCGAGACCGCGAAACGGAGAGAGCGCAGACGCAGGCCTCTTCGGCTTCGCGGGCCATGAACTGTTTGCCGCGCCATATCCGGGGTGCCGAAGCCAGGTTGGCAACGCAGGAAGACCTCGCTCGATTGCGCGCACTACCCTTGTCCTGCAGTTGTTCAAACGGCAAAGACAGTCAGAACGGTGTTGCCCAGGCGTCAATGTAATCTCGATAACGGCGCGGGACACCGTGCTGATGGTGCCGCCACCAAACTGCCGGTAGTATACGGGTACCTGGGCGCAGGATCTTGTTAGTCAGGCCGTGAATCGCCAGAGGAATGGGCGACGGAAAGCCTGTTGATGCTTTCCTTGTCCGGAAGCGCGCGTCAGCTTGTTGATCGCCGATATCGGAGAATCAAACAGTGCCGGAAAGTCGAACTGTATGTTTCATCAAACGCATCAGGAATTCCCGAGTGTCGCTAGCACTGCCGGTCTCCACACGGCGCCAGCCAGTTCGATCAGGGCATGGCCGCAGCGCCCAGGTAAATCAGCCAACTGCGACTTCATCGTTGCCGCGCCGGGGGGGTGCGCAAGACCGGATCTCGAGCGCAGGCCGTCAGTATGATGCTGGCAAGCTGGTTGTCGATGCTGACATCTGCAGGCAGCGCCACCAAGCACAGTTCAGGATCTGATAGACAATGGCTGCCTAAGTGTCACCCCGCACCCTTACGAAACTGCCCGGAGCATTTCAATCATCACCAGCCCGGCCGCGTAGACATCGGCTTTTTCACCGACGAAGGCCACCGTAATGCCGACGTACTCGAGCGGCAGATAGCCAAGCGTTGCTGAAATGCCCGGTTGTTGCCTTTCATGCAGCGGCAGCATCGAAACGCGTGGCAATGCCGAAATCCATCACTCGTGGACGTCCCGTCGGCGGCGATCAGGATGTCCGTTTGACTTCAGGTCGCGATGAATGATCCCGAACCATGGGCCATGCCAGCGCGTCGAGCCCCGGTCGCATCAGCTCGGCGGCGCGTTCTACCGGCGACGGATCGTTCTCGCCGCGACAGGCTCGGCGAGGTTCTCGCCGTTGACGGGATCGAAGACCAGATAGAGGTCTCCGGCCTCTTCGCGAGCATCGAATGTCGGCACCAGGTTGGGGTGGCGCAAGCGCCTAGACCATCCCCTCGCCTCGACCAGTAGCTGGAGGTTTTTGCGAACATCGGGGTGCGAAAAATGCAGCGTCTTGATCGCCACCTCGCGTTCACGAGCTGGGAATCCCCACGCGAATAGACCACGCTGGGCTCCCGCGCCCGGGATTCGCGGCGGATTTCGAAAGCGACCGACCGTTCTCCATGAATCGATTCTAGCTTGTTTTGGGTTGCCAAAAGCCGCTGGAGAAATCGCCATAGGCGCATGGAACCCAATGACGCGACGGACACTCCGGGGTTTGCAAGCCCGCCTGGTCATTCGCGCATCGAACATCGCGATCTCGACAGGACGATCGGCCGCAAGGAGCTGAGCCCCCGGAAGATTAACTGCTGCTGCGGCACTTCGCTGAAGAAGCGCAATGACTGTTGATCA
>JADJVQ010000150.1 GCA_016710525.1 Burkholderiaceae bacterium | reverse complement strand
ACGTGCTCGAACAGGTGCAGCGCTGTGCCGCGGCCGCGGTCGAAGAGTTCGACGTGGTCGGCTTCCACGTCCAGCCCCCGCCGGTTGGCCAGACGGCTGATCAACGCATCGAGCTCGGCCAGACGTGAAGGGCTGAGCGCCCGCTCCTCGTGCAGGGCTGCCTGCAGCTCAGGCAAGTGCGTGCGCAACTCGGCGTCGGGGTAGCTGAGCAGGTGCGCGAGCACGCGCAGGGTTTTGGAGATGGTCTTCATCTCAGACTCCTGCCTTGATGGGAATGGTGCGCTTCTTCTCGCTGCCGAAGAGGCTGGTTTCGGTCGAGCCCTCGGAGCAGCCATTGCCGAAGCTGAAGCCGCAGCCGCCACGAACGTTGAACGCGTTCTCGGCGTACTCGCGGTGCGTGGTGGGGATGACGAAGCGGTCTTCGTAGTTGGCGATCGCCATCACTTGATACATGTCCTCGACCTGGGCCACGCTGATGCCGACCTGGTCGATGGCGGCGTGGTTCGGTGCTCCGTCTACGTGCTTGGCACGCTGGTAGGCGCGCATTGCGAGCAGGCGTTCGAGCGAGCGCACCACCGGCGCCCGTGTCACCGGCCGTCAGCAGGTTGGCGAGGTACTTGACCGGGATGCGCAGTTGGTTCACGTCGGGGATTTCGCCGTTGGTGCCCATCTGCCCGGCATTGGCCACGGCGGTGATGGGTGACAGCGGTGGCACGTACCAGACCATCGGCAGCGTGCGGTACTCGGGGTGCAGGGCAGCGCTACGCTTCCAGTCCACCGCCATCTTGTAGACAGGGCTGTTCTGGGCCGCGGCAATCCAGTTCTCGGGAATGCCGTCCAGCCGGGCCTGGGCCTGCACCTTCGGATCGTGCGGGTCGAGGAAGATGTCCAGTTGGGCCTGGTAGAGGTCCTTGTCGTGCTCCACGCTGGCGGCTTCGGCAATGCGGTCGGCGTCGTAGAGCAGCACACCGAGGTAACGGATGCGACCGACGCAAGTCTCGGAACACACCGTGGGCTGACCGGCCTCGATGCGCGGGTAGCAGAAGATGCACTTCTCGGCCTTGCCCGATTTCCAGTTGTAGTAGATCTTCTTGTAGGGGCAGGCGGAGACGCACATCCGCCAGCCGCGGCACTTGTCCTGGTCGATCAGGACGATGCCGTCTTCCTCACGCTTGTAGATCGAGCCTGAAGGACAAGAAGGCCACGCACGCCGGATTCAGGCAGTGCTCGCACAGCCTGGGCAGGTACATCATGAAGGTGTTCTCGAACTGGCCGTAGATGTCCTTCTGGATGTCGTCGAAGTTCTTGTCCTTCGAGCGCTTGGAGAATTCACCGCCCAGGATCTCTTCCCAGTTCGGCCCCCAGACGATCTTCTCCATGCGCTTGCCGGTGATCAGGCTGCGCGGCCTGGCGGTCGGTGCATGCTGCATCTCCGGCGCCGACTGCAGGTGCGCGTAGTCGAAGGTGAAAGGCTCGTAGTAGTCGTCGATCTCGGGCAGGTTGGGGTTGGCGAAGATGCGCATCAGCAGTTTCCACTTGCCGCCCTGGCGTGGCTCGATCGTGCCGTTGGCCTTGCGGATCCAGCCGCCGTTCCACTTGTCCTGGTTCTCCCACTCCTTGGGGTAGCCGATGCCGGGTTTGGTCTCGACGTTGTTGAACCAGGCGTACTCGACGCCGGGCCGGCTGGTCCACACGTTCTTGCAGGTCACGCTGCAGGTGTGGCAGCCGATGCACTTGTCCAGGTTCAGGACCATGCCGACTTGCGCGCGGATCTTCATGCGCCTTCTCCTTGGGCTTGCACGATCTCGGCGCGTTCATCGCCGAGCGGGGTGTCGAGCCAGTCGACCTTGTCCATCTTGCGCACCACGACGAACTCGTCGCGGTTGGTGCCGATCGTTCCGTAGTAGTTGAAACCGTAGCTGAACTGGGCATAGCCGCCGATCATGTGCGTCGGCTTGAGCACAATGCGCGTCACCGAGTTGTGGATGCCGCCACGCACGCCGGTGATCTGCGACCCCGGTGTGTTCACGATCTTTTCCTGCGCGTGGTACATCAGCAGCATGCCGGGGTTGACGCGCTGGCTCACCACCGCGCGCGCCGCGATGGCGCCGTTGATGTTGAAGACCTCGACCCAGTCGTTGTCCTCGATGCCGCTGCGCTTGGCATCGTCCTCGCTCAGCCACACCACCGGGCCGCCGCGGTTGAGCGTCAGCATCATCAGGTTGTCGCTGTAGGTGCTGTGGATGCCCCATTTCTGGTGAGGCGTGATGAAGTTGAGCAGGATCTCCTTGTTACCGTTCGGCTTGATGTTGTGGATGCCGGCCGTGGTTTTCAGGTCCACCGGCGGGCGGTAGCTGCTCAAGGCCTCGCCGAAGGCGATCATCCAAGGGTGGTCGAGGTAGAAATGCTGCCGGCCGCTCAGCGTGCGCCAGGGGATGAGTTCGTGCACGTTGGTGTAGCCGGCATTGTAGCTGACCGTCTCGCTCTCGATGCCGCTCCACGTCGGGCTGCTGATGATCTTGCGCGGCTGCGCCTGCACGTCGCGGTAGCGGATCTTCTCGTCCTCGCGGTACAGCGCCAGGTGGGTGTGGTCACGGCCGGTCTGCTTGCCGAGTGCCTGCCACGCCTTCACCGCCACATGGCCGTTGGTCTCGGGTGCCAGCTGCAGGATGACCTCGCAGGCGTCGATGTCGGTGACGATGTTCGGCATGCCCAGAGTCACGCCTTCGGTCAGGGTCTTGCCGTTGAGCTGGCCCAGTTGCTCGACCTCGGTGCCGGTCTTCCAGCCGATGCCCTTGCCGCCGTTGCCCAGCTTCTCCATCAGGGGCCCAGTGCGGTCAAGCGCTTGAACACATTGGGGTAGTCGCGCACCACCGGCGATCTGCGGCGCGGTCCGGCCGGGGATCGGCTCGCACTCGCCCTTCTTCCATTCCTTCACGTCGAAGGGTTGCGCCAGTTCACCGGCGGTGTCGTGCATGATCGGCGAGAGGTTCACTTCCTTCTCGACGCCCAGGTGGCCAATACAGACTTCGCTGAAAGTCTTGGCGAAGCCCTTGTAGATTTCCCAGTCGCTCTTGCTCTGCCACACCGGATCCACCGCCGCCGACAGCGGGTGGATGAACGGGTGCATGTCGCTGGTGTTGAGGTCGTTCTTCTCGTACCAGCTGGCGGTGGGCAACACGATGTCGCTGTACAGGCAGGTGGTGCTCATGCGGAAATCGAGCGTCACCACGAGGTCGAGCTTGCCTTCCGGCGCGTGCTCGTGCCACTTCACTTCGGTCGGCTTGGCGTCGTCCTTGCCGAGGTCCTTGCCCTGGATGCCGTTCTCGGTGCCCAGCAGGTGCTTGCAGAAGTACTCGTGGCCCTTGCCCGACGAGCCCAGCAGGTTGCTGCGCCAGACGAAGAGCACACGCGGCCAGTTCTGCGGCGCATCCGGGTCTTCGCAACTCATCTGCACTGTGCCGTCCTTCAGCCCGCGCACGACGTAGTCCTTGGGGTCCATGCCGGCGGCGGTGGCGTCCTTCACCACCTGCAGCGGGTTGGTCTTGAGCTGCGGCGCGCTGGGCAGCCAGCCCATGCGCTCGGCGCGCACGTTGTAGTCGATCATGCTGCCGGCGTACACGCTCTTGTCGGCCAGCGGCGAGACGATCTCCTCCATGCCGAGCTTCTCGTAGCGCCACTGGTCGGTGTGCGCGTAGAAAAAGCTGGTGCCGTTCATCTGCCGCGGCGGACGGACCCAGTCGAGTGCGAAGGCCAATGGCGTCCAGCCCGTCTGCGGGCGCAGCTTTTCCTGGCCCACGTAGTGTGCCCAGCCACCGCCGCTCTGGCCGATGCAGCCGCACATCATCAGCAGGTTGATGACACCGCGGTAGTTCATGTCGGCGTGGTACCAGTGGTTCATCGCCGCGCCGATGATGATCATCGACTTGCCCTGCGTCTTGTGCGCGTTCTCGGCGAACTGGCGCGCCACGGTGATGATCTGGTCGCGCGGCGTGCCGGTGATGCTCTCGGCCCATGCCGGCGTGTAGGCCGCATCGTCGTCGTAGCTCTTCGCACCGCTGCCCAGCCCGCGGTCGATGCCGTACTGCGCCACCTGCAGATCGAAAACCGTGGCAACCAGGGCCTCGCGATGCTCGCCTTCCTTGCCCAGGCGCAGGCGCACCGCCGGCACCTTGACGAAGTTGACCTCGCCGTTCTGCGCGTTCGACTTGAAGTGCGGCGACGCCACCGAAGTACGGCAGGCCGATGTCCACCACCTCGTGCGCCTGATCGCCGTCCTCAAGGACTGACAGCTTCAGCTTGACCTCGGTGCCGTGGCGCGCCTCCTTGTTCTCGAGGTTCCACTTGCCTTGGTCGGGGCCGCCCTCGGGCGTCCAGCGGAAGCCGATGCTGCCGTTGGGCAGCACCGCGCGGCCTGCGATGTCGAAGGCCACCGTCTTCCTCGGGGTTGTCCTGGCCGACTTGCCCGTTGAGGTCGATGGCACGCAGGTAGCGGTCGGGCACCAGGGTCCCGCTGCCGTCGGGCAGCGTGTGCTCCTTGAGCATCACCAGCAGCGGCAGGTCGGTGTAGCGCCGCGCGTAGTTGTCGAAGTAGGGGCTGCGCTCCTTGAAGTAGAACTCGTTGAGCGCCACGTGGCCGAAAGCCATTGCCAGCGCCGCGTCAGTGCCCTGCTTGGGGTGCAGCCAGATGTCGGCCAGCTTGGCGACTTCGGAGTAGTCGGGCGTCACCGCCACCGTCTTCGCGCGCCCTTGAGCGCACTTCGGTGAAGAAGTGGGCGTCGGGCGTGCGCGTCTGCGGCACGTTGCTGCCCCAGGCGATGATGTAGGTGCTGTTGTACCAATCGGCAGATTCGGGCACGTCGGTCTGCTCGCCCCACACCTGCGGGCTGGCTGGCGGTAGGTCGCAGTACCAGTCGTAGATTGCGCAACGCCCCGCCGATCAGGTGACAGGTAGCGGCTGCCCGCGGCGCAGCTGGCCATGCTCATCGCCGGGATCGGCGAGAAGCCGAAGATCCGGTCCGGGCCGTAGCTTGATCGTGGTAGACGTTCGGCGCGGCAATGGGCTCGTTGGCTTCGTCAGCTGCTGCGGCACGAAGCCGCCCCCTGCCACGCGCCTTCTGGCGGTCGCGCTGGCGGATCGTTCTCGACGATGGTCTCCCAGGCGTCCACCGGGTTCTTTGCCGTCTTCCTTGCGGCGCGCCAGCGCTCACAGCGGGCCGCGAACCATCGGGTGACGCCGCGGTTGGCGCTGTACAGGTACCAGCTGAGCTGGCGCCGCGCGCAGCCCTCGCGGCTCGTGGTTGGGCATGTCCGGCCTGTTGCGCGGGTAGTCGAACGCTTGCGTCTCCCACGTCACGATGCCGCCTTTGACGCAGATGTTCCACGAGCAGCTTCCCGTGCAGTTCACGCCGTGCGTGCTGCGCACGATCTTGTCGTGCGCCCACCGGTTGCGGT
>JADJVQ010000149.1 GCA_016710525.1 Burkholderiaceae bacterium | reverse complement strand
ATGGACATCGACGCCCGCATCGCGCCGCGCCGTGTTACTCTTCCACCAGTGCTGCAACCCGGGATGGGCTCTGCATCGCCATTTCGCAGGAGAAATCGGCTACCTGGCCGGCGTCACCGCGCCAGCGCGTCGAAAATCGCACTTGCAAACGCTGGAGCAGGCGGCTTCCTGACCACCAGTACGGCGGACTGACCGTGCTCGACCTGGACGCCCTGCGCCGCTTCGGCGGCTAAGGCGTCCCCGGCGTCAATACTGGTAGAAGCCGCGCGGTCTTGCGCCCCAGGTAACCCGGCAACCATTTCCTTCAGCAGCGGTGCCGGGCGGTACTTAGGGGTCGTTGAAGCCCTCGTAGAACACCTTCATTACCGCCAGCATGGTGTCCAGTCCGATCATGTCGGCCAGCGCCAGCAAGCCGATCAGGTGGTGCACCCCAGCTTCCATGCCGGCGTCGATCTCCTCGGCTGACGCCAGGCCTTCGGCGTGGGCGAAGATCGCCGCCGTTGATCATCAGACCCAGAGAGATGCGATTCTTTCTGAAAGCCCGGATTGTTCTTCACCGTGATCGGCGTCTTGCCCAGCGCCTTGGCCAGCGCCTCGACCCGGGCGTGGGTCTCGTCCGAGGTCTGCAGGCCGCGAATCAGCTCCACCAGGGCCATCATCGGCACCGGGTTGAAAAAATGCATGCCGATGAAACGGTCGGCGCGGCCGGTTGCGGCGGCGAGCTGGGTGATGGAAATCGACGAGGTGTTGCTGGCGATGATGGTTCCGGCGCCGATCACGGCTTCGACTTCGCGCAGGAGCTTCAGCTTCAGGCCCTCGTTCTCGGTCGCCGCTTCGATCACGATGTCGGCATCCTTCCAGGTCCGCCATCTGCAACGTCGCCTTGATGCGTGCCATCGCGGCGGCGCTAACTCGGCAGTCCTCTTTTCCTTCCGCCCGACCAGCCGGTCGAGCTGCCCGAAAACGGTGGCGATGCCCTTCTGTACCGCCGTGTCGTTGATGTCCAGCATTGCCTGCATCGATGCCCACCACCGCGCAAGCTGCGCGATGCCGTTGCCCATGGTGCCGCGCCGATGATGCCGACGGTCTTGATCGTCATGATTGTCTCCTTGCATTTACGTGGTGGTGCGGCGCAT
Organism: Burkholderiaceae bacterium; assembly: GCA_016710525.1. Taxonomy (GTDB): domain Bacteria; phylum Pseudomonadota; class Gammaproteobacteria; order Burkholderiales; family Burkholderiaceae_E; genus Quisquiliibacterium. The sequence continues at coordinate 15,649 of JADJVQ010000149.1, read as the reverse complement.
TGTCGCTCTTCCGGCGTGCCGCCAACGCCAACTCTTGAACCCCGCCTCTACGCCGCTGGCCGCTGCCCGACCGCTACAACTGCGCCTGCGGTAATCCGGATTTCCTCCTGGTGGCGCATCCTCGTCGCTGATTTCATTTGCCGCGCAGAGGCGTATCAGCTCCTTGCGCTCCGCCTCAATCGCGACGCGGCGCAATTGCGCAGCATTTGGTCCTTCGGCGTCTGCTCGAGTCCCTCCAGCGCCGTCAGGGCGACGCAGTCAGCAATCTCCGCGCGTAGCCGGTCGGCCCATTTCCGGCGGTGCCCGGCAGTAGCAGGTGGCTGTCGATTGCAGCGACGGCGAGGTGCTCATCGCCGAAACGAACGTAACTGCTCTTCCGCCATGCCAATTCGAACCCACCTTCAGGCCTGCGAATCCAGCGCCAGCGTCAGGCCCTGGCCGACCAGGGTGGTCGCGATCACGAAGAAGGTCAGGAAGATGATCAGGTCGCGCGCCGGAAAGGCTGGCCGTTCGGCATCACCGTCAGCAGCGCCAACGGCGGCGAGAGCAGACGATACCGCGCATGCCGCACCAACTGATGATCGCCGTTCGCGCCGGCGCGGCTTCAGCGCCTGCTCGATGCGAGCGGCCGCTGAGCCAGTGGGAAGATAGGCCACCGGGAACACCCAGGCGAAGCGCACCAGAATGGCCACCGCGCTGATCGCAGGCCCATCAGCAGCAGTTCGAGAGCTTATCGACGATTGTCCATCACGTCCGACATCTGGATGCCGATCAGGATGAAGATCAGGCTGTTCAGCATGAACACCAGGATGTTCCACACCGAGCGCGCCATGATGCGCATTTCGGCCGACACCACTTCCGGCGCGTAACGTCCGCGCACCAGTCCGGCGGCCACCACGGCCAGCACGCCGGAGACGTGGACCGACTCGGCCGCGATGTAGGCCGTGTAGGGAATGGTCGGGGCCGTGATGACCTCGATGAAGGGTCGCCCAGGCGGCGATGGATGGCGACGAGACGCAGCCATGACGATGCCGACCAGCACGCCGCCGGCCGAGACCAGCGCGAACTGCCCGGTCACATTGGCGAAGGAAAAGCGCCGGTAAGCACGGCGGCGATCGCCAGCAGCCAGATCACCAGCCCGAGGCATCGTTGACCAGGCTTTCGCCCTCGAGGATGGTGACCAGGTGCCCGCAGGATGTTGGGCGCGACAGGATGGTGGTGGCCGCCGCGTCGGCGGCGAAATGATGGCACCGAGGACGAAGGCCGCGGCCCAGGGGACCGAGGGCACCATCAGCTTGAGGGCGAGGCCCACCGCGAGCGTGGTGGCGATCACCAGGCCGATGGCGAGCAGGCTGATGGGACGGATGTGGGCCTTGAAATCGTTCCGGGAGGTCAGCAGCGCCGCCTGATGAAAGGATGGGCGGCAGCAATGACTGGGGATCAGTTGCGGGTCGAAAGGAAACTGCGGCAGCTTCGGAATCAGGCCCAGCAGAGCACCGCCCGCCACCAGCGCTATCGGGTAGAAACTTCCAGGCGCCGCGCCGTGGCCGAGGGCCACAACGCAGATCATCAGCAGGAGAACCAGTTCAGGCAGCATCGCTTGTACGTTCTTGAGGTATCGGTCGGGGTGGCGAACATCGCTGCGGCGGAATCCGCTGTTGCGTGTCCGCCAGCGGATAGCCCTCGCGCACCAGGCTGACCGCGGCGCGATCCAGGCCCAAAAGATCCTCGCAGGCTGTCCAAAGCCGCGCGCCGGACGCAACGCATTGGACAACAGTCATCACACCGACGCTTGCCGCCGGTTTCCACCACAGGTCCAGCTCTTCCAGCCGCCGTACGATAGAACCCGTGTGGCAAGCGGCGGCAGACCGGCGTAATCAGTTGTTCGATGATGAACCCCTCCACGACAGGCCGGCCGCTGGATGCCCGGCAGGAGTCATCCAGCGAAGCGATGCCCAGCAAGGCGTGAAGCAGGCCGCTGTCGCGGACATAAACAGCAGGCGACTTGACCAGCCGCTTGCCGACATTGGCATGCCAGAGTTCGAGCCAGCGCATCAGTGCATCAACCAGCAGATCGGGGATAGCGTGCCACTGTGGTATGCGCCAGCCCGTAACGCCAATCCGAGTTGCGAGGGCATTGAACGGCTGGCCATGCAGATGAGCGCACATGCGCCAGAAGCGCCGCAGGGTTTCCGCCGGAATGGTAACCCCGAGTTGAGGCAGATCGCGTGTCAGCAAAGTCTTGATCAGGTCCTGCCGCCCCGCCAGGCCAAAGGGATTCCCCTCGCTCGCCGCCAGAAGCTTTGCGGGAAGCCGCCGCGCAACCAGAGACTGGATATCCCCGCCGCACTGTTACCAACCCGGCGCCGATCTCACCGATCAGGAACAGGTCAGCTCAAAGATAGGCCACCGCTGGTAGCGACTCCGACGACTGCTGGTAACGCCGCTCGCCGAGCCCAGCAAAAAGCGCCCGGGACGGCGCTCCGCATCGATCTCAGGCCGCAGCGCGGCAAAAAATCTCCGGCAACGCCTGCACCTCGTCGATCACCTCAGCCGATCGCGGTAGCGTCGAAGAGGCCGCCGGCTGCGCCAAGAGCGCGCCCGATCATCGTCCTCCATATCCAGAAAAACCGCATCCAGCCACGCCGCCGCCACCTGCCGGGCCAGCGTGGTCTTGCCCACCTGGCGCGGCGGGCAGAACCAGCGGCCGGTTGCTGGCGCAGGCAGAGTCGATTTCGGAGAAAAGGCGCTTCAACATGGCTGCATTTTGAGCGGCTATCGCTCAAAATGCAATATTGAACCACACCGCTACCCGCAAGCATTTCGCATGCTGCGCGGTACTGCCCCACCAGGTAGAGCGCGTTCGAGATCTGCCCCAGCGAGCAGTGGCGCACCGCTTCCATCATCACGGCGAACGGGTTGTCGTTGTCGATCGCCGCTTGCCGCAGTTTGGCCGGGCAGGCATCGGCCGCTGGCTTGCGGTTGCGCTCCTGGAAATCCGCCAGGCGCGTGAGCTGCGATTGCTTTTTCCTCGTCGGTCAGGCGCGCCAGCTCGATCTTGCTGGCAACCCCGGAACCGTTCGGGTTGAGGAAGGTGTTGACGCCGATGATCGGGTAAAGCCATCGTGCTTCGTGTGCTCGTAGTTCATCGACTCTTCCTGGATCTTGCCGCTGGTAGCCGGTTTCCATCGCCCCCAGCACCCCGCCGCGACACCCCATTCGCGGTTGATGATCAGCTGGATCGCCATGGCGCGCCGCACGCTCTCTTCGGTCGGCGTGGTGATCGCTTCGTCGTAGGCGTTGGTGTGCAGCGAGTTGCAATTGTCGTAAATCGCGATCAGCGCCTGCAGCGTGGTGCGAATGTCGTTGAAATCCATTTCCTGCGCATGCAGCGAACGGCCGGAAGTCTGGATGTGGTATTTGAGTTTCTGGGAGCGCTCGCTGGCACCATAGCGATTCTTCATCGCCACCGCCCAGATGCGGCGGGCGACGCGGCCGATCACCGCGTACTCCGGGTCCATGCCGTTGCTGAAGAAGAAACGACAGGTTCGGCGCGAAGTCGTCGATATGCATGCCGCGCGCCAGATAGGCTTCGACGTAGGTGAAGCCGTTGGCCAGGGTGAAGGCCAGCTGGCTGATGGGGTTGGCCCCGGCTTCGGCGATGTGGTAGCCGGAGATCGACACCGAGTAGAAGTTGCGGATCTGGTTGGACGAAGTATTCGGCGATGTCGCCCATCATCTTCAGCGCGAACTCGGTCGAAAAATGCACGTGTTCTGGCCCTGGTCTTCCTTGAGGATGTCCGGCCTGCACGGTGCCGCGCACCGACGCGAGCGCCCACTCGCGGATTTTCTGCGCCTCGTCTTCGGTCGCCTCGCGGCCCGTTGTCGCTCGCGGAACTTGCCAACCTGCTGATCGATCGCGGCGTTGAGGAACATCGCCAGGATCATCGGCGCCGGGCCGTTGATGCGTCATCGAGACCGAGGTGGCCGGCTCGCACAGATCGAAGCCCGAGTAGAGCACCTTGAGGTCGTCGAGCGTGGCAATCGAAACGCCCGGAATTGCCGACCTTGCCGTAGATGTCCGGCCGCTCGTTCGGGTCGAAGCCGTACAGCGTCACCGAGTCGAAAGCGGTCGACAGCCGCTTGGCCGGCATCCCTCGGAGACCCGGTTGAAACGCCGAGTTGGTGCGGAAACGCGTCGCCCTCGCCGAACATGCGGGTCGGGTCTTCGTTCTCGCGCTTGAAGGCGAAACACGCCCGCGGTGTAGGGAAGGAGCCGGGCACGTTCTCGCGCATCAGGAATTGAGCAGTTCGCCCTCGTCGTCGAAAGCGCGGCAGCACGACCTTGCGGATCTTCGTGCCGGACAGCGAGTCTCGTGGTCAGGCCGGTGCGGATTTCCCTTGGTCGCGGATCTTCACCACGTACTCGTCACCGGCGAGGCTTGCATGTCCGCCACATCGCCAGCAGCTTCTTGCCTGGGCGAAAGCTGGCCATCCTTCAAGGCGATCAGCCGTCGAAATCGTTCGACGGTCTTGCCGCTTAAGCCTCGAACATGGCCTTGGAGGTCTGCAGCGCCTGGCGCTCGCGGGCGATCACGTCGCCTGCTCAGCCGTCCGTGATAGCCGCGCACCGCATCGGCGATGTCGGCGGTGGCCCACGCGCTCCGACGGGACGATGGCGTGGCCGGCCGACGATTGTGACGACGCTGACCGGGGCAGGCTTCCCTGGCCTTCAGGCCGCGCTCTGCGAGCTTCGGCAACAGTGCCTGGTAAAGCGCCCGGTTACGCCATCGTCGTTGAAGCGCGCCGCCATGGTGCCGAACACCGGCATGTGGTCGGCGCGTTCGCCGAAAATCTTTCGCGGTTGCGCTGGTACTGCTTGCGCACGTCGCGCAGCGCATCGTCGGCGCCCTTGCGGTCGAACTTGTTGATGGCCACGAAATCGGCAAAGTCGAGCATGTCGATCTTTTCCAGTTGGGACGCGGCGCCGAACTCCGGCGTCATGACGTACAGCGAGACGTCGACCAGCAGCACGATGGCCGCGTCGCCCTGCCCGATGCCGGAGGTCTCGACCACGATGAAATCGAATCCGGCCAGCTTGCACGCGGCGATCACTTCGGGCAATGCCGACGAGATTTCGGAGCCGGTGTCACGCGTCGCCAGCGAGCGCATGTAGATGTTCGGATGCTCAATGGCGTTCATGCGGATGCGGTCGCCCAGCAGCGCGCCGCCGGTACGCTTGCGCGACGGATCGATGGAAATCACGGCAATCTTCTGGCTGTCGTCCTGGTCGAGGCGAAAGCGGCGGATCAGTTCGTCGGTCAGCGAACTCTTGCCGGCGCCGCCGGTGCCGGTGATGCCAAGCGTCGGCACTTGCGATCCACGCCGCCTTCGCGTGCCAGCGCCTTACGCGGCCTTCTCCGGCCAGGCGCCGTTTTCGCAGCCGCGGTGATGATTTGGGCCAGGTTGCGCAGGCGCTCGCCGCGGTCCGAAGCTTCCAGCGCCTTGAGTTCTTGCGGCGCGCGCATGCTGATGTCCAGGTCGCAGCGCGTCACCATGTCGTTGATCATCCCCTGCAGGCCCATCGTCTGGCCGTCCTCCACCGAGTAGAGGTGGCCACGCCGTAGGCATGCAGTTCCGCCGCCTCCGTCGGCACGATCACACCGCCGCCGCCGCCGAAGACCTTGATGTTCTCGCCGCCGCGCTGCTTGAGCAGGTCGATCATGTATTTGAAGAACTCGACGTGGCCGCCCTGGTAGGACGACACCGCGATGCCCTGGGCATCTTCCTGCAAGGCCGCGTTGACGATTTCGTCGACCGAGCGGTTGTGGCCGAGGTGGATCACCTCGGCGCCGGTCGCCTGCAGGATGCGCCGCATGATGTTGATCGAGGCGTCGTCGCCGTCGAACAGGGACGTGGCGGTGACGAAACGGACCTTGTGCTTCGGCAGCAGGGCACCAGCTTGGCGGCAATGCTGAGATCGGTCATGGCGGCGGCTCCGGTATGGGCGACAGTGGGCGGCTGATAGGCAATCGCCACGGCGACCGCCATGACACAAATCGACGTGAACTATGCATAATCCGCCAATATGCCCAGATCAAGCACGCACTCCCGGAAGCCGACCGGAAGCCCATCGACAGTCTCGATAGGCTTCGTAAGCGGCATTCTGTCCGGCGTGACGCGGGCCGGGCTGGCTCCGGAGGAGCTGCTCGAGCATGCAGAAATTGCCACCGATCTGCTCCACGATCGCAATGCCCGCATCCCCGTCGCGCGCTATGCCGCGCTCTACCGGCTGATCAACGAAGCCTCGACGATGAAGGCTTCGCGCTTTTCTCCCGCCCTCTGCGCCGCGGCAGCTTCGAATTCCTCTGCCGCGCCGCGCTCTCGGCGGCCACGCTGGAACAGGCGCTGGAACGCATCGCGCGCTTCCTCCATGTGGTGCTCGACGACCTCGACGTGGAGGTACAGCGCAGCGGACGCGCCGCCGTCATCGTGATCGGCGAAGAGCAGGCGCTGCCGGTCGGTGCCGCTGGCCGGGTCTTCGCCTACGAATGGCTGCTGCGCATGATCCACGGCCTCGCCGCCTGGCTGGTAGCCCATCCCCTGCCGCTGGACGAAGTGTCTTTCCCCTACCCGCCGCCCTTGCACGCGGCCGATTACGAGCTGGTCTTCGCCCCCCGCTACACCTTCGACGCGCCCGCCTCGAGGCGCGCTCCGGCGGAATGGCTGGCATTGCCGGTACGCCGCGACGAGACGGCGCTGCGAACTTTCCTGGTCGATGCGCCGGCCAGCGCCACCACCCTCTACCGCCGCGACCGCGCCCTGAGCCTGCGGGTTCGCGAACACCTGCGCGCGCCCTGCCGGAGCACTGCGCCGCTGTGGCGCTCGCGCAGCGCCTTCCTATCGCCACGCACCCTGCACCGCCTCGAAGAGGAAGGGACGAGCTTCCGCGCCATCAAGGACGGCCTGCGCCGCGACCTCGCCATCGACTGGCTGAGCAAGACCACCCGGCCGCTGGGCCGCATCGGCGCCGACCTCGGCTTCGCCGATGCCGCCGCCTTCTACCGCGCTTTTGCCGCCTGGACCGGCAGCGGCCCGCGCGATTACCGCCGCCGCTCCGGCCGCTAGACCCACCGCCGGATGGCTGCACGGATCGCGACCGGGAAACCATCCCTATGCCTAAAGGGATACAATGCAGCGCAGCAAACGGACTCCATCATTTCCAACATGCCCGCGGACACACATCCCACAAGCTTCCGGATCGATGCCGACCCCTCGATGCTGATCGGCGTGCAGTCGATTGACAGGGAGCACGCCGCGCTGATCACGCAACTCAACCGCCTGATCGAGAACCCCAAGGCGGAACCGGCCTCCGAATCCTTCGCCGACATCCTCAGCCACATCGGTCCGGCGATCAGCGCCCACTTCGACAGCGAAGAAGGCGTCCTGAAGTCAATCGGCATACCCGCGCATGAACTTGCCGAACATATCGAAGCACATACCGAAATCCTCGAACAGTACGCGCAAATGAACTGCGATCTGATGGAAGGCAAGCCGCTCTCACGATCCGATGCCCTGCTCACGGTCAAGGGCTGGATCATCGACCATCTGCGCGACTACGACAGCCGGATCAGGGAGTACCTGCCGACAGCCTAGCGGATATTTCACCGGCCCGATGATTTGGCAGCAGAGATATGCCAAACGTGTTGATAGAGATGCCAGCGGAGGCAATTGATCAAGTTTTGATCAATTGAGCGAATTTCAGACGAACCTCCCCCAACCCCCGAAGATCAACATGTCGGGGACGCACTCGGCGTTGGCTACGGGAGATGCCAGGGCGCTGGCAGCGATGAAGTAGAGGTCGCGCAGCGGATGGTGAGAGGCCAGCAGGATGCGGATGCGCCGCGTATTGCGGATCACGGCGGCGCCGATCTTGAGCAAGCGGACGCGAATCGTCGCCGCGGTGGCCTTCGCCAGATCGGTCGTGGCCAGGGCCAGTTCCCGCAGGCGCTGTGTATCAGGGTATAGGCCAGTGCGAGAAGAGGATACGCAAACCAGTTGGCCAGGAACTTGTGGGCAACTGGCGCGCTGCCAAACAGATCGAGTTGGGTTTCCTTGATCCGGTTCTCGGCCTCGCCGCGCTGACAGTACAACTCGTCGTAAAGCATCTCGGCGGGGCGGTCGAGGTTGGTCACGATGAAACGCGGATTGGTGCCCTGGACGCCAAACTCCAGGCGGGTGATCAGGCGTCGTTCCCGATCCCAGCTCTTGGCGGCGTAGGAGAACTCGCCAATCATCCGCTGCTTGGTCCCGGTTTCGTTGAAGGCCAGTTCCATGACCTGCTCCCACTGCGCCACGCAGTGGTGCAGGCGGCATTCCTCGCCATCCCGATGACGTAGCCGACGCCGTGGCGTTCGCATCAGCGGATCAGGCGCTGGCGGCAGAAGCCGGAATCGCCACGGACGATGATCCGTATCGCCGGCCAGGTCTGACGCAAGCGGGTCACGATCAGCTTGATCACGGCAGCGGCATGCTTGGCGCCGTCGATCCGGCTGCGGCGCAGGACGCAGGCGAGCATGGCACGGCCAGCGAACACATACAGCGGCAGGTAGCAGTAGTGATCGTAGTAGGCGTGGAACTCGGTCTGTTCCTGCTCTCCGTGCAAGGGAATGTCCGAGGCGTCGACATCCACCACCAGCTCTTGCGGCGCTTGCGCATGGCTGGCGATGAACTGGTCGATCAGCACCCGGTTCAAGGCCACGATGTCGGCGCGGGTGGCCCGCTGTTCCAGGCGGCACAGGGTCGGGCTGCTGCCCAGTTCATCAAGCGTGCCCACGGCCGTTTGCATCAGTGGGTCGTTGCGCAAGGCGGCGTGGTCGTTCAGATCCTCATAACCGCAGCACAGGGCATACAACCGTTGCGCGACCAAGTCGCGCATTTCATGCGTGATGCGCTCTTGATTCCGTGGGTCGTGCAGGGCGTCCGCGACTGCCCGTGACAATCCAATGCGTCGATCAACTTGCCGCAGCAGCATCAGGCCCCCATCGGAGCTGAGCGCGCCGCCCTCAAAATTCGCCTCGATCGTGCAACGACCCAGGCGCCCAAACTCCATTTCTCCACGCGTACAATTTGGCATCGGCGGAATACTCCGTTAATCCTGTCTAGACACCAGTATTAACGCGCCTCACGGCGATTCCGCCGACCTACTTTCGTGAAATATTCGGGCTAGCCCGCCAAGGCGCTCACGCCGCGGCAGGCGCTTTATTCGGCACGAACGAATCGCCGAACCGAATGCGCCCACCTCGTGAAGCGGGCGCATTCGGTTGAAGCTCCCGGCAGAGACTATTCGGCAAGTGCCTTGATCACTTCTTCCGGGCTGTGAATCGTGCCGAGGACGGTCGGGCTGCCCCAGCGAACGTGATATTTGTTCTCGGGCACCGAGGCCAGCGAGATCATCAGGTTATTGAAGGCGGCGAGGTCGTTCGTCTCGAAGTAGGTGATGAAATCGGTATCGTCGATCCCGGTCGAGTGATACAGCTTGCGCTTCACATTTACAAGATAGGCCAGCGTCGGCGCGGTATGGGCTTCCAGTTCGTGCAAACGCTGATCCACCGGGATGTTCCACCACTCCGCGCTCTTCTTCACCGGAATGACCAGCGTGTAGCGGGGAGCGGGCCCGGTGTAGCTGGCCGAACTCAAGCCGGCGTTCAGGCCGGGTGAGCCGTCCTTGGTGATGTAATTCAAGCCCTTCGTCAGCCCCACCAACGTCTCCGACACATCCGCATTGCGACCAATCTGTGTCGCGCGGAACTTGTTCATGAAGGTTTGCGCCTTGACCAGATCGTAGGCATGGACGCGCAAGAAGAAATCGGAACCGGTTTCAAGTCCGCGCGTCAGATAGAGGTCGACCAGCACGTTGTTCTTGTGCTTTTCGATCAGTTGCTTGACCTCGGCCGCGGCCTTCATGCGATCGGCTGAAGGTACCCTGGACCACTCGGGCCGCAGCTTGAACATCGTGAAGACGCCGAAAACGCCCGGCTGGGTCAAAATCTTGCCCCGCTCGATCATCGTATTGTCGGCGGCCGCTTGCTGCGCGGTCGCAAACGATGGCATCCCTGCGGCCAGCGCGGCAATCGCCGCTCCGATCACGACTGTCGCTCGCGTGTTGCTGAAGAATTTCTTGCTCATGACTAGCTCCTTTGCAGTTGATATTTGATTTTCAGATCCATGCCGACAAGGACTCGCGGAGCATGCCGCCTCAAACGCCCCCTCTTACACGCCCAGGCTTGCAGCATCGCGATGCATGGTCCCGGCGTCGCTCGCCACAAATCGATCGGCAAGGACAACCAGTGCCCTGTAGAAGGGGTTGTTCAGCTTGCCCTCGGCATCCGTCAGCAATGACGGCAGCCATGCCGCAAGATGCCGTTCCAGAAAATCCTTCTGCGCGTGCACATAGGGCGATTTTTCCAGTGATCCATCCTCGGCCTGTGCCTGCTTGGCCCGTCAGGAATTATGAACTCGAGTTCCCCAACCGGCACGAGTCCTCCAGATCTGTTTTCCGACTCGGCCATGGGTCAGGCCAGAATACGCGATAGAAGCCCTTGAGTTCGAAGCAGCCCGGCTTGTTGCCTTGGATGGTGGCTCCCCTCGTAGAGGCGAGACGCTGGGTTGCGGCATGTTGGTTTCAAGGCGCTGATATAGGCGGTTTCCAGCTCCTTGTTGGAGGCAACTATCCGCAAACTCGGCGCCACGTCGTCCCGAAAAGAACCCCGTCAGGTCCCCGCGCATATATCTAGGGCATGGGCGATTTCGTCCGTGTAGGCGCCATCCGCCAACCGATCGAAAACCGCCTCGTCGGGATAGCTGAATCCCGTTGCAAGCAATGCATAGACCCTGTTGCGCGCCGTTGCAACCTCGATCCGGTCGATGTTCATTGCTGAGCTCATTTCGTTCATGATGATTTCATCCTGGTAGTTTCGCTATGGGGCATTTGCTGCTTCAGAACCGACCTGTCGCGCTGGTCATTCCTCCGGCTCTTGCGCGTTCTGCTGGAGATCGCCCCGGATCACCGGAACCGCTCCGCGCAAGAACGCCCCTCGCAACATATTGGGTGTGCACCGGATTCTTCTCGCCAGCGGTCCGCACTGCCTTGTTGAAGTCGAACTGGTACTTCGCGTCGACCGCCGGCGTGAAGGGGGTATAGGGCGGCTTCGCACCAGTCCATGGCGAACCCTGATAGTTGAGGTGGCAGTGCGCGCAAGCACCCTCGTAGTCGAAATTCTGCTTCGCATCGATCAGCACCAGCCGATCAGTGGTTTCACCAGGCCTTAGGATTTGCTCCTGCGTCCGCATGCTTCTGGCGATAGGTGCTTCCGGTGCCGTGACACGACTCGCAGCTCACCCCGACCACCAGCTTGGCATCGTCCGGATTCATGCCCGTCTTGTATCCACCGGCTTCACCGTGACCGGTCACATGGCAGGAAATGCAGTTCGGGTCCGCACTGTAATCCTTGGCCGGGTCGAGCCCGGCCCTGGTCTTGGCGGCTGCTTTGACGTTGGCCTTCAAGGAATCGAAGGCCTTGGCATGGCCTGTCTTGCGCCATGCTTCGCCTTGATCGAAATGACACTTGGCGCAGACACGGTTGCCGGTATACTCAGGAGTCTGTGCGCTGACGGAAGTTCGGAGGAGATGACTGCGGACAGCCAACCGGCAATGAAGAAGATTCTTGATTTTCATGTGTGGAAGTCTGCGATCAACGGCGCCGAAGGGGCGGCACCAATCGCCCCTCGTGGCTTCAGGTCATCGGCGAGATCATCATGTCTACGCTGCGACGCCCAATCAGCACATCCATCAAGTCGGACGCCTGTCCCTTGACCTTTTCTCGCGCTCGGTGGCGAGTGGTCACGCCGTATCCGACACCTTGCCGAACAGTTCCTCGAGCTGCCAGTGGAATCTTCCGGGTCTTCGAAAACATTGCCCTGGGAATCTTCCTTGCGCGGTCCGAGCACGGGAGGCACATAGAAACACATTGAAAGCTCGGTGCCGAATTCCGGATGCAGGGGCAGAGCCACTTTCCACTGCTTCACCAGTTTGTACACCGAACTGTTGACGTCGTCGATGAAGCCGACGTGCATGGCGCGGCCCACGCACTGCGCGACACAGGCCGTGGCAACCCCCTTCTCGATGCGCGGGAAGCAGCCGATGCACTTGTTCGCCTTGTTCTGCAGGGGATTGAAATAGGGCTTGGCATAGGGGCAGGCGGACGCAGTTCTGCGCCCCCTTGCCTTGTCCAGATGGATTAGCACCAGGCCGTCCTGCTCGCGCTTGGGTGCGTCGTTGGGGCAGGCTTCAAGACATGCCGGCTTGGCGCAGTGGTTGCACATCCGCGGCACATAGAAAAAGGAGTTGTTGGGATATTCGCCCGCTCCCTGATCCTCATCCCAGTTCGGTGCCGTACGGGGGGTCGGGCTGGGCCGCACGCGGCCCTTCTTGCCCTCGAACAAACGGCCAGCGTAATCGAACTCGTAAGGTACGCCGTAATCGATCATTGCCGGAACCTTGCCCTTCTGCAGTTCGCCCCCCTTGTAGCCGCCGCCCTTGCTCACCCAGTTGCGCGGGTAGCCAATGCCGGGCGCGGTCTCCACGTTGCGCCAGTACATGAAGTCCTGGCCGGGGCCGCTGGTCCACAGCTTCTTGCAGGCAACCGTGCAGGTCTGGCAGCCGATGCACTTGTTGAGGTCGGTGACATTGCCAATTGCCGTTTAGGGCGCTTTCATAACTGTTGCCATGATTTAATTCCTTCCTAATTGTCCGGTGGCAGCTGTCAGAGGGTGCATCGGAGTGGCGCCGATGTAGCGCTTGACCTCGACCCGCGAATCCGGCTGGGTACCGCCCGGACCATAGTAGTTGGGCCTGAATACCAGGTGCCCGTAGTTGCCGACCAGGTGCGTCGGCGAGATGCGCACCGGGCAAACGCTCTGGCTGCTGCCTTCGATCAGATCCATGTAGAGCTCGGGTGTGTGCCACATCGAGACGCGGCCGCTCTGCTCACCCTTGCGCACCTTGACCCGACAGATCACCTTGCCATGGTCGTTCCAGACCTCGACCCAGTCGTTGTCGTTGATGCCGCGGGCCTTGGCATCCGCCGGCGCCATCTCGACCGACGGTCCGCCGCGCTGCAGCCTGAGCATCTGCACGTTGTCCTTGAAGGTGGAGTGGATCGCGTAGCGGCTGTGCGGCGTGTTGAAGCGCAACGGGAACTTGTCGGCATTGATCGGACCTTTGTAGACCGGCAGTTCCAGGCCCATGTCGAAGAAGGTGTCATGGTCCAGGCCAGAACTGCTGGCGTCCCGTCAGCGTCGGCCAAGGGCTTCTTGTCCACTCGTGAGTTCTGGAACGGCGTGTAGGGCACCCCCTTCCTTCATCGGTGACGTCAGTTGGCCTTGAAGCGTTGCGGCTTGTCGCGCAGCATCGCCATGGTGATGCCCTTGGTCTGCGGCGCATTATCCAGAATGTATTGGCATGCGGCCTCATCCTCGGCCAGCTTGCCGTCCATGGTCATCTGGTTCCACAGATTGGTGAGATCGCGCACCCACTTGAACTGCTCGTCGTTGTACCTCTCGAACTTCTTGCGCCGTGCCGATTCTTCGACCTTCTTCGCCAATGCCTGGAAGATCTGCCAGTCGGTCTTGGACTCCCACATCGGCTTGATCGCCGGCTCGGTCATGTTGATCGAGGTGTGCTCCATCCGTCACATTGAGGTCGGTCTTCTCGTACCAGTGGGCCGAGGGCAGGACGACGTCCGAATACAGCGCCGTCGAGTCCATGCGGATATTGATGTCGACAATCAGGTCAAGCTTCGGCCACAGGTTGCGCAGCACGTACTTCTGCCCCTTCGCCTGGTTGAGGAAGTTGCCGCGATAGACGATGAATACCTTCGGGATCCGGCCGTTCGCCGGTTATCGGCATTTGCTTGGTGTCGAAATCGCTCTGCTTCAGGTATTGTTGGTATCGATCTTGGAGTTTTGCCATCTCGTCGTTAACTTCGGCGTGCACGTAGGTCCAGATCGTCGTCTGGCAGAACCGTTGCCTGGCAGGGGTTTCCGGCCGGGACAGGGCAGCCAGGCCGGGCAGGAGGAGAGGCTTCCACTGTCCGATGTAGTGCTTCATTCCGCCGCCATTCTTGCCTTCGCTGGCGGTCAGGGCGCTCAACAGATGGAATACGCGCAGCAGGACGTCGCTGTAGTACCAGTGATTGGTACCTCCGCCGCTGATGATCATGGAGGGCTTGGCGGTGGCATAGTCCTTCGCCAGTTGCACGATCACCTTGGCCGGAATGCCGGTGATGGCAGCGGCCTGCTCGGGCGTGTTCTGCTTCATGATGCGCGCCTTGAGGATGTCGAATACCGGTTGCACTTCGACCGTTGAACCATCCTTGAGCTGCATCTTGTAGGTGCCTTCGAGTGCCGGATCGAGGTCGCCGAGATCGATGTAGCCCTTGGGGAAGGTATTGGTATTGCGGCCCATGAAGGCCACCGGCGGCCCCTTCTGCGCCGGCTCGTCACCCCAGCAGCCCTTCATGATCACTGCCTTGCCGGTCTTCGCATCCCAGGCGTAGAACTTTCCGGTGGAGCCGTTGGCCACCACGTCGGACTCGCGCAAGAAGCGCTGGTTGTCCTTGCGCACCAGATAGGGCAGGTCGGTCTGTTCCTTGACGCCATGCAGGTCGAACAGCTTTTCCTTGATGATCACATGGGCCATAGCCATGCCGAGCGCGCCGTCGGTGCCGGGCTTCAGGTGGCAGCCACTGGTCGGCCTTGATCGAAGCGTTGTAATCGGGCGAAATGCTGACGATCTTAGTGCCGTTCAGCGAGGCTTCGGACAGGTAATGGGCATCGGGAATGCGCGTGATCGATGGATTGGCGCCCCAGAGGATGATGAACTTGGAATTGAACCAGTCCGCGGTCTCGCAGGAGTCGCCCTGCACGCCACACGTCTGGGTCTGACCGGTCGGGTGGTCGCCGTACCAGTCGAAGAAGGTGTGGGTATGGGCGCCGATATAGTGGGCGAACCGGTGGCCGGCGGCGAAGGAAACCGGCGCCACGGCGGGAACCGGCGAGAAGACACTGATGCAATCGGGCGCCTCGTTCTTGATGGTGTCGACAATCTTGTCGGCGATCATTTCGAGCGCCTCGTCCCAACTGGCGCGCCGCCACTTGCCTTCACCCCGCTCGCCGACGCGGATCAGCGGGTACTTGATGCGATGCGGCCCATGCTGGTAGTCCACCGCAGACGCCCTTGTTGCAGCCGCGCGGGTTGTATTCCGGAAGGTCGGGCATCGGTGCGATGTCCTTCGACGCTTCCTCACGCAGGACGACACCGTCCTTGCTATATACATTGTGCGGGCAGGCGCCGGTGCAGTTGATGAGGTGGGCGCCACGCGTTTTCTTGTCCCAGGTCCATTGATTGCGGTGGAAGTTTTCCCAACCGGAATACTCGTGCTGGACCATCGCCCCCTGAGTCTGGGCCAGGACGCGCAACGAATACGCGCCCCCCAGCATGAGAGTTAGCGACGATGCGCCAGTAGCCAAGGAATTCCTGCGCGATGCTTTCATGATTTCGACGCACGAATTGATCCGACTCAAAATA
>JADJVQ010000148.1 GCA_016710525.1 Burkholderiaceae bacterium | reverse complement strand
ATCAACCAGTGGCTCAAGGACTTCGGCATCGGCGTGGACCTGGGCTTCCTGGCGCGTGCGAAGAAGTACACGTACTTCCGGCCCAAGTTCATCTTCTATGCGACCTACCTGTCCGAGAAGATCGGCTACGCGCGCTACATCGCGATCTACCGGCAGATCGAAAAGCACCCGGAGCTGTGCTTTCACCCGATCTTCAAATGGTTCGAACGCTGGTGCAACGACGAGTTTCGCCATGGCGAGGCGTTCGCCTTGCTGCTGCGAGCCAATCCGCACCTGCTGCGCGGCGTGAACCGGCTGTGGATCCGGTTCTTCGTGCTGGCCGTCTTCTCGACCATGTATGTGCGCGATCACCAGCGCCCGGAAATGCACGCGGCGATGGGCCTGGACCCGACCGAGTACGACTTCCAGGTGTTCCGGATCACCTCGGAGATCACCCGGCAGGTGTTCCCCTGACCATGAACCTGGACGATCCGCGATTCCTGGCGGGCCTGGAGCGCTTGCGGCGGATTTCGGTCGCGACGTCCGCGGCCCGCCAGCGCGGGGGCCTGCTGGGCGCCGTGAAGCGGGTCGGCCTGGGCTGGCTGCCGGACTGACCTTCGCCCGGCTGTACTGCCTGCCCACCAAGCCCAACCCGCTGCCGGCCAACGCGCGACTCGCGCCGACCTGGTAACCGGCGGCCCGCGCCCGTCGATCAGCACCACCCGTCTGCGCCATGTCGCTCTACCTGCTGCCGATCGTCTACACGCTGTTCGTCTGGTGGTTCAGCACCGGGGCGATCCTGTATCTGAACGGCCTGCCACGGCGCACGCACCCCTGGACCATGATGGCCGCGACGGTGCTGCTGGGCGTCGCCTTCGTCGGCCTGGCCGCCACCCGCGACGACACCCGGATCACCGGTGCGTACATTGCATTCACGTGCACGGTGCTGGTGTGGGCATGGCAGGAGATCGCCTTTCTGCTGGGCTACGTGACCGGACCGCGGCGCACGCCCTGCCCCGAAGGCGCCAGCGGCTGGCGGCGCGCGGGCTACGCTCTGCAGACGCTTGCGCATCATGAACTGGCCCTGCTGCTGCTCGGCCTGGCCGTGCTCGCCCTGACATGGGGCGGCGCCAACCCGACCGGCCTGTCCAGCTTCGCCATCTTCTGGGTGATGCGCCAGAGCGCCAAGCTCAACGTCTTCCTGGGGGTGCGCAACCTGGCCGAGGACTTCCTGCCGGCGCACCTGAAGTACCTGCAGTCGTACTTCCGGCGCGCGCCGATGAACCCGCTGTTCCCGTTCTCGGTCGTGATTTCGAGCTGGCTGGCGGGCCTGCTGTGGCAGGCGGCGGCGACCCATGGCGTTGGCGCCTTCGCGGCGACGTCGATGACGCTCTCGGGAGCCCTGCTGACACTGGCGATCGTCGAACATTGGTTCATGGTGCTGCCCCTGCCGTCCCAGGCGCTGTGGAACTGGGGTCTGCGTTCGCGCACGGCCGACCCGCCGGTATAGAATTCCATGCATCCGCCGACCCGACCCGTCAGGGTCCTCCACATGAGGTGCGCCCGCGCATCGAGATATGAAACACATGGCCCCAGCGCCCGAAGGTCCCGATTCCGGCACACATGCCGGCGTGACGGGCGCGCCCGCCGATCCGCCAGACCTCGGCGCGCTGTCGGCGTGGGCCCCGGAGCTCGCGAAAACCTTTGCCTCGCTGGCCAGCGACATCGCGCTGGTCATCGACGGCACGGGCGTGATCCGCAATGTCGCCCAGGGCGGCACCCAGCCGCTGGCTCCCGCCGCCTATGCCTGGGTCGGCCGGCCATGGATCGACACCGTCAGCGGTGATACCCGGACCAAGATCGAGAACCTGCTCAACGAGGTCGCGGCAACCGGCATCGCGCGCCGCCGCGAGGTCAACCACCCGCTGTCGCCCGGCAGCAGCATCCCGGTGGCCTACACGGCGGTTCGCCTCGGCGCCAACGGCCCGGTGCTGGCGGTCGGGCGCGACCTGCGCGCCATCGCGGCCATCCAGCAGCGGTACGTCGAGTCGCAGCAGGAGATGGAACGCGGCTACTGGCAGGCCCGCCAGGCCGAGGCCCGTTATCAGCTGCTGTTCCAGGTCGCCACCGATGCGGTGATGATCGTCGATGCCCAGTCGCTCCAGATCGTCGAAGCCAATCATGCGGCCGCCCAGTTGTTCGACATCGCGGCAGAGCACCTGCAAGGGCGGCAAGTCAGCTTCGGCTTCGAACGCTTTTCGCGCGGGCCGGTCACCGAACTGATGATCAGCGCGCGCACGACCGGCCAGCCGGCCGAAATCCGGGCGCGGCTTCACGGCAAGACCCTGACCACCCGCGTGGCCGCCACGCCGTTTCGAGCGGGAGAAGCTCAGCGTCTGCTGGTGCGCGTGCGCGCGGTCGACACGGCGGCGACTTCCAATGCGCTGAACACGACACTCGCCCGGCTGGTCGACAACGCCAGCGACGGTGTGGTGGTGACCGACTCGAACGGCCGGATCCTCGTCGCCAACCCCACCTTCCTGGCGATGGTCCGCCTGGCGGTCGAATCCGAAGTCACCGGCCAGCCGCTGATGAGCTGGCTCGATCTGCACGACCAGTCGCTGGCCTCCTTCGTGCCGCGAGTCCGGCGCGAGGGCATGGCCCGACGCGTTCGATCGCTGATCAAGCCCGCCGACCGGCCCGCTCTGAAGGTGGAGATTTCCGCGGTGCTGCTGACCGAAGGCGACCAGGAGTGCATCGGATTCACCATTCACCCGGTCGCCCCGCCTCGTCACGGAGCGAGCAGCACGCTCGACCAGAACGCAAGCAGCGTGCTGGCCGCAGGCATCGAACATCTGGTCAGCCAGCTGGGCGACCTGAGCCTGCCCGCCATGGTGCATGAAACAGGCCTGCTGGCCGAAGCGCGGTTCGTCGCATTGGCACTGCAGCGTACCGATGGCAATATGGAGGCTGCCTCGAGCTTGCTCGGAATCAGTCCCGAGGCGCTCTCGCTCATCCAGCGGCGCAACCCGGCCGGCGCTGAGCGGCCTGATCGGGACCCCAGTGCGGATGCGCCATAGTGCTCACCAGCCCCCCTTTCGGCCAGGCGGACCTCAGCAACTGCGAACGTGAGCTGATCCACCTCGCGGGATCGGTGCAGCCCCACGGGCTGTTGCTCGCGCTGCGCGAGCCGGGCCTGCGCATCATCCAGGCCAGCGCCAATGTCGGCGTCCTGCTGGGCGTGGCTGCCGAAGACCTCCTGAACCAGCCGGTGGCCGAACTCGGCGGCGACCTGGTCACGGCCATCGCCGCCGTCTGCGCGCAGATTGCCGATCTGTCCGAACCCGCCCCGCTGCGCTGCCATCTCAAGCCCGACGGCCGGATGCGCGAGTTCGAAGGCATGATCCACCGGGTCAACGGCGACGTTCTGCTGGTCGAACTCGAGCCTGTCGACAGCGCCCACCCCGAAGTCGAAACCGTCAACATCCCGAGCGCGCAACTGCGCGACATGCTGGGCGCCGCCGTGCAGCGGCTCAGCGTGGCCTCGACGATCGGAACCCTGTCCGACGGCGCGGTCCGCTGTCTGCGCGATCTGCTCGGCTACGATCGGGTGATGGTCTACAAGTTCGACCCGGACGGCCACGGCAAGATCATTGCCGAGGCCCGCGACCCCCGCCTGGAGTCGCTGCTCGGCCATCACTACCCGGCCACCGACATCCCGCAGCGCGCCCGCGAGCTGTACCTGCGCAACCGCCTGCGGGTGCTGGTCGACGTCCACTACGAGCCTGCACCGCTGGTGCCGCGACAGCTGCCGGCGCTGCCCGGACAGGGCCGTGACGCGCAGGAACTCGACATGTCGATGTGCCATCTGCGCAGCATGTCGCCGCTGCACCTGCAGTACCTGAAGAACATGGGCGTGACCGCAACGCTCGTGGTCTCGCTGGTGCGCGAAGGAAGGCTGTGGGGCCTGGTGGCCTGCCACCACTATTCGGCGCGCAATCTGCGCTTCGCGGTGCGCGCTGCGGCCGACCTGCTGGCCGAAGTCATCTCCACCCGGATTGCCGCGATCGAGAACTATGCCCATGCGCAGGTGGCCATCCAGGTGCGTCGGCTCGAGCAGCGCCTGGTCGAAGCCACCTCGACCGAAGGCGACTGGCGCCTGGCGCTGTTCCGCAATCCGCGCACGCTGCTGCAGCCGCTGGAGGCCACCGGCGCGGCGCTGTTCCAGGACGGCGAACTGCTGACCGCGGGCGAAGTCCCTTCGACCGCCGAGCTGCGCACGTTGCTGCACTGGATCGACGCCCAGCCCTTCGAGGGACTGTTCAGCTGCTCGTCGGTGGCACGCGCCAATCCCGCACTCGATTCGCTCACGCCCACGGCCAGCGGAGTTCTGGCCGTCAAGCTGTCGATTGCCAAGCCCGACTACCTGGTGTGGTTCCGCAAGGAACAGCTGCTGACGGTCACCTGGGCGGGTGATCCGTCCAAGCCGGTGGTCGGCAACGATCCGCTCGAGCTGTCGCCGCGCCGCTCCTTTGCCGCCTGGTCCGAGATCGTCCGGGGCACCGCGCTGCCCTGGTCGACCAGTGAGATCGCGCTGGCCCGTGCCTTCGGCGGCTCGCTGATCGACATCATCGTGCAGGTGAACGCCGTACGCCTGCTGATCGCCGAACACCAGATCGCGCAGATCCGCGCCACAGTCGGCAGTTCGCACGAACCGGTCGTGATCGCCGATTCCCGCGGCCGCACCCTGTTCGCCAATCGGGCCTTCGCCGGCCTGCTGGGGCAAACGGATGTCGACGATCCGCGGCTCAGTCTCGACGACCTGCCCAGCCTGTTCACCGAACCCGCGGCGATGCGAAAGGTGCTCGATTCGCTGGGTCAGGAGCGCCGCCCCTGGCGCGGCGAACTCTCGCTGATCGTCGGCCCATCGCGCACCCTGCCGGTGGCCGTCCGCGCGGAGGTCGTGCCGGCACGCGACGGCTCGGTGCTCGGGTTCTTCCTGATTTTCGTCGATCTCACCGACAACCAGCGGGCTGCCGAGGCCCGTCGCCACCTCGAACAATCCCTGTCGCGCGCCATCGACGACGCGCCGGCGCGCGACGATACGCGGGCTGTCGACATCAATGAACGGGCCGACCTGCTCGGTGCGATCCTGGCCAATGCCAGCCTGGCCGCGATGGACATCGCCGATGGCGAGGGCGCTCCCGCGGCGGCACCGCTGCTCGAAGAGCTCGAAGCCTCGACCCGGCGCGCGGCCGAACTCTACGCCCGGATGAGGCTGTTCGCCCTGAGCGGCTGGGCGCGCGCGGCGGTGCAAGGCGAGTCTGCTGATACGCGGGTTTGCCCGCTTCGAGGTGTCAGCCGCCTGCGCGCTTGGCGCGGATGCCCTGGCGGGCGAGTTCGGCCAGCACCGTGTCGCGGTGATCGCCCTGGATCTCGATCACGCCGTCCTTGACCGTTCCGCCGGTGCCGCAGCGCTGCTTGAGCTGGGTGCCCAGCCGGGCCAGCGCCTCGGCAGCCCAGGGGAATTCCGCCGATCACCGTCACGCCCTTGCCCTTGCGGCCCTTGGTCTCCAGCCGCACGCGGGCCACACCGTCTGCGGCGGGTACTGACGCGGCCGCCGCGCGCGCCTTGCAAAGGCAGCCCGCCAGCGGCTCGCCGCAGGCCGGGCAGAGCCGGCCGAGCTGGGTCGAATAGACCGGACGGGAATCGCCTGCCATCGCAGGCCTCAGTCGATCTTGGCGCCGGAGGCCTTCACCACCTGCTGCCACTTGCGGGTCTCGTCGGCGATGAACTTGCCGAGCAGTTCAGGCGTGCCACCGACCGGCTCGGCGCCGAGCGCCTTGAAACGGTCGCTGACATCCTTCTTCTTGACGATGCGGTCGACCTCGCCGGACAGACGTTCGATGATGGCGCGCGGCGTGCCGGCCGGCGCAACGAGGACAAACCAGGATTCGGCCGAGAAGCCGGGCAGGACACTGGCCACGGTCGGCACGTCGGGCAGCTGTTCACTGCGGTTCAGAGAAGTGACCCCGAGCGCGCGCAGCTTGCCGGACTTGATGAACGGGCAGCGCCGAGGGCAGGTTGTCGATCGACATCTGGATCTGCCCGGCCATCAGGTCCTGCAGCATCGGCAGGCTGCCCCGGTAGGGAATGTGGGTGATGGTGAGGAACAGTCGGTCGACCAGGCCCGGCACCCCCGTGATCCTACGTGACGCGCGCCCCGCCCGCCCGACTTGGCCAGCGCTCACGGCCCCTCGATGCTGTTGGCCGGAACCGACGGATGCACCATCAGCACATTGGGCACGCGCGCGGTGAACGAGACCGGAATTGGCCGGTCGTGGCATCTTGGGATAGAGGAACTGGTTGATCGCCTGCGTGCCCGGCGTGCCCATCAGGAAGGTGTAGCCATCGGGCGCGGCCCGCGCGACCTCGGCCGCGCCGACGTTGCCGCCGGCACCGGCCTTGTTCTCGACCACCACCGTCTGCTTGAGCGCGCCGGTCAGCTGTTCGGCGATGATGCGCGCGGTGATGTCGGTGGTGCCGCCAGGGGCAAACGGCACGACGATGCGGATCGGCCGGGACGGCCAATCGCTTTGCGCATGAGCGGCGGGCGTCTGGGCGGCCAGCAGCAGTGGCGCGCCGAGCAGGGTTGCCAGAACCCGCGAGAATGAAAAACGGTGACTGCGATCGATCATGACATCGGTATCCGGTACAGGAAGCGTCGGTGCGCAAGGCCCGCCGTCGCGGGGAGCCCGGCATTGTCGCAAAACCTCATTCAGGGGTCAGGCCCTTCTTCTGCACCACCTCGCGCCAGCGGGCGATTTCCTTGCGCTGGAAATCGGCGAACGACTCCGGCTTGTCGGCGACGATATCGAAGCCCTGCTGCCCGAAGCGGGTCCTGACTTCGGCCGAATTCAGCGCCGCCACGAGTTCGCTGCTCAACCGGGCAACCACGTCCCGTGGCATGCCCTTGGGCCCCATGAACGCCTGCCACGAGGTCACCACGAAGCCTGGCACGCCCTGCTCGATCATCGTGGGCGTCTCGGGCAGCTGGCTGCGCCGCGCTTCGCTGGTGACCGCGAGCGCCTTCAGGCGGCCGGACTTGATGTGCGGCATCGCCGCGCCCAGGTTCTGGAACGACACATCGACATTGCCGCCCATCAGGTCGGCCATCGCGGCAGCGCCGCCCCGGTAGGGGATGTGCACGCCGAACGTGCCGGTCTGCAGCTTGAACAGCTCGGCCGACAGATGATCGGAGGAACCGGTGCCGGAGGACGCGTAGGTCAGCTTGCCTGGATTCTTGCGCGCGTACGCGATCAGCTCTTTCACGCTGGACGCCGGAAACTTGGTGTTGGCCACCAGGACGTTGGGCGTGGTGACCGCCAGCGTCAGGGGCTCGAGGTCCTTGAGCGGATCGTAGGGCAGCTTGGGGTACAGCGCCGAGTTGATCGCGAAGGTCCCGATCGAACCGACCATGATCGTGTAGCCGTCGGGCGGCGAACGCATGACGAACTCGGCGGCGATCGCACCATTGGCGCCCGGCCGGTTCTCGACCACCACGTTCTGACCGATGGTGGTCTGCATGCGCGCGGCCACGCTGCGCGCGACGATGTCCGACGATCCGCCGGCCACGAAGGGGACGACGATGCGGATCGGCTTGCTGGGATAGGTCTGAGCCGCGCAAGGCTGTGACATCAGCATGGCGGCCATCGCAATGCCGCCAACGATCAGGCTAAGGGAACCCATGGTTTGTCTCCCGGAATGGTTGTTGTGCCCGGGATACTACCGTGTCCATCGCGCGGACGGCCGCGCCAGCCGGCCGCCCGGCCCCGCCCAGGCCGCCCGAAGCGCAGCCCGCGGGCGCGCGCGGCCCTCAGATCAGGAAGTCGAAGGTGATCTCGACACCGGCCTCGGTGAAGGCCGAGCGGCCCTCGTGTTCGCCATAGATGACGAAGTGCGCAATCGCGCCATTGTCGGTACTGCCGCGGAAGTCGGCCAGGTTGGCCTGCACGTACTGCGCGACGTCGGGGTTGTCGGCGAGGTAGCGCGTGCCGTCGAACGACTGCAAGGCCACGTTGGCGGCCCTCCCCTCCCAGACCCCGAACAGGTTGTAATGGGCGAACAGCAGCGCGGGCGCCCCCGCATAGGCCGCCAGGTCCGGGTAGCGGTGGGCATAGAACTGGGCATTGAACCAGCTGGCCGGCTGGCGACCTTCGGCGCCGCCGCTGGCGAAGAAGTGATCCGACGCGCCGGCCATCGTCAGCGCCGGAACCAGATCCCAGTTGGCCAGCAGATAATAGGTGGGATCGAACAGGAAGCGGTTGTCGGCCCCGTACGCCGGCGAGGTCTCGCGCGGCGGCTCGACGACGCCGACGGACTGGCTGGCGAAGCGCAAGATTTCGATGCTGTTCAGCACATCGACGCTGTCCGGACCGACCACACGCAAGGAACCGTCGACCCGTCCGACCTGCAGCGCCGTACGGGCCTGGGTGTACGACATCGTGTCGGTGCCATTGCCGCCATCGGTGTGCCGGCCTGGGGGGGTGTCGGCCGAGTGCGGGGGGGGTAGCCGGCCGGGCGCCCCCCCAGCCGCCCGGGGGGCCAGCGAGACTCGCCCGTGGCGGGGCAAACCCCAATGGAGGCCGCGCGCGCCAGCGGCCGATCTCGATGGTGGCCGGGTGGTGGGTGGGTGAGGCGTGGTGGCCGGGGGTGCGCGGCAGGGGTTGGGGGTTGGCTTGGTATTAGGGGGGAGCCCGCCGGGGGTCCGTGCCGGCACCGCCGACACGGTCGGGAAGGTCAGCGGATCGCCATTGGCGACCGACGGCACCCAGCCGAAAACGGCGTCCTCGGGCAGGGTGGTCTCGACCAGGCCGAACACCGGCAGCGGCGTGACCGGCGCCTGCAGCGACAAGGGCGCCGGATCGGAAAAAGTGGCCGCGGCGTCCTGGAACGCCAATCGCGACACATCGACGTCCAGCACACCGGCAGCCGCTTTGTTGAAATACAGCGTGGCCAGGGCGCCGCTGTCCGATGGCAGCACCGTGCCGGTCACCGCGATCGAAACACGCGAGCCGGAGACGCTGGTCGCCAGCGAACTGCTCGCGGTACCGCCGAACACGATGCGATCGAAGGTGACCGCCGGCGAATCGAAGCTGAAGTCGAAGTTGAAAGCCAGCGACCCCGTCGGCAGGCCGGTGGCGAGCAGCTGCAGCTGCAGCTGGCCGCTGCCGCTGGTATTGACGTACTGAAATGCGGCTTGCGCCATCCGGGATTCCTTCGGCCGCGGGGGCCCCTTGTGTTCAGGCGAGCAGGCGGTCGAGTTCGCCGCTGTCGATCAGCCGGGCGAGGTCGTCGGCTCCGCCGATCATCACCCCCTTCACGAAGATGATCGGCAGCGTCGGCCAGCCGGTCCACATCTTCAGCGCGGTGCGACGCCGCCACTGGTTCAGGTAGCTGCCGTACTCCAGGTAGACGTACGGGATCGACTTGGCGTCGAGCAGGCGGCGCGCCTTGCGGGGGAACGGGTTGACCTTCATGCCGACCACGACGACGGCATTGCGGGCGACCGCATCGGCGACTTCGCGAAGGATATCGGCATGCAGACCGGAGACCTTGTCGCGGATGGCCGGATGGAGGTGCGATTCGTCGAGGATCGGGCGTGTCATGCCAGTATTGTGCACTGTGCGCGGACCGTCATGCCGCGCGCTGTTGTCCGCAACCCCGCTGCCACACAGACGCCCTGTCCGATAAATCGCCCAGAAACGGAGTCCCGATGTCCCACCCCTGGCGCCCCAGCGAGTTCTACCCCGACCCGGCCATCGAGATCCTCGACGAGTCGTTCCGCCCCTACCGCATCAACAGCGCGGCGGTCGAGCGCATCGCCACCGGCTGCCGATGGGCCGAAGGCCCCGTCTGGTTCGGCGACCACGGCTGCCTGATCTGGAGCGACATCCCGAACGACCGGATGCTGCGCTGGGACGAGCGCAGCGGCGCCGTCAGCGTGTTCCGCCAGCCCACCGGGTATGCCAACGGCAATACCCGCGACCGCCAGGGCCGGCTGATCACCTGCGAACATCTCGGGCGGCGCGTGGTCCGCACCGAACCCGACGGCTCGCTGAGCGTGCTGGCCGACCGGTACGAAGGCAAACGGCTGAATTCCCCCAACGACGTGGTCGTGAAGTCCGATGGCTCGATCTGGTTCACCGATCCGCCATTCGGGCTGCTGGGCGACTATGAAGGCCGCCGCGCCGATGCCGAACTGCCGACCGATGTGTACCGGATCGATGGCGCCAGCGGGCGCATCGACAAGGTGGCCGACGGCATCGACCGGCCCAATGGCCTGTGCTTCTCGCCGGACGAATCGATCCTGTACATCGTCGAGTGCGGCACCAGTCCGCGCAGCATCCTCGCCTTCGATGTCGGGCACAAGGGCGCCCGCCTGGAGAATCGGCGGGTCTTCATCGACGCAGGTCCCGGCACGCCCGACGGCATGCGCTGCGACATCGCCGGCAACCTGTGGTGCGGCTGGGGAATGGGCAATCCCGACCTGGACGGCGTGATGATCTTCAATCCGCAGGGGCGGCCGATCGGACGGGTGCGCCTGCCCGAACGCTGCGCCAATGTCTGTTTCGGGGGTCCGATGGGCAATCGGCTGTTCATGGCCGCCAGCCAGTCGGTGTATGCGCTCTACGTCAATACCCGAGGTGTTGCCGGCGGCTGACCGCCGGTCCGCAACCGCCTCACCCTGAACCGAAAGGATCGCTGAATGGCCGCTGCAAGCCTGCTTGCCCTGCTGGACGACATCGCCAGCGTCCTGGACGACGTGGCACTGCTCACGCGGATGGCATCCCAGAAGACCGCCGGCGTCCTGGGCGACGATCTCGCGCTCAACGCCCAGCAGGTGGCCGGCGTCAGGGCCGATCGAGAACTGCCGGTCGTGTGGGCCGTGGCACGCGGATCTGCGCTCAACAAGGCGATCCTGGTGCCCACGGCGCTGGCCATCAGCGCATTCGCCCCGTGGGCGATCACGCCGCTGCTGATGGTGGGCGGCGCCTACCTGTGCTTCGAGGGCTTCGAGAAGCTCGCTCACCGCTATCTGCACAGCCATGAGGAGCTCGAAGCCGACCACACCAAACTGGTGCAGGCGGTGGCCGACCCGGTGGTCGACCTGGTCGCCTTCGAGAAGACCAAGATCCGCGGCGCGATTCGCACCGACTTCATCCTGTCGGCGGAGATCATCGCCATCACACTGGGCACGGTCGCCGCCGCATCGCTGGGAACCCAGCTGCTGGTGCTGTCCGCGGTGGCAGCGATCATGACCGCGGGGGTGTACGGCCTGGTGGCGGGCATCGTGAAGATCGACGACGTCGGGCTGCACCTGAGCCGCCTGCCCGGCGACGGCTGGTCGAGCGCGGCGCGCCGCGGCCTGGGCCGCGGCCTGCTGCGCGCGGCTCCCTGGCTGATGAAGGGGCTGTCGATCGCCGGCACCGCCGCGATGTTTCTGGTGGGTGGCGGCATTCTGACCCACGGCCTGCCGTGGCTGCACCACGCGATCGAGTCGCTGACAACGACCGTCGGCACGGTGCTGGGCGCATCCGGCACCTTGCTCGCCTCGCTGCTGGCCGATGGCCTGACCGGGCTGCTCGCCGGGGGCCTCGTACTGGCCGCCGTGAACGCCACGCGCGGGCTGATCCGCAAGGTCCGGGGACCGCAGGCGCCCGAGGGCTCGCACTGACCGGGCGGCGGCGGGCGCCAGCGCCCGGGTGGACGGGTGGACGAGTGGACGAGTGGACGGGTGGACGGTCAGTCGACGATGTCGCGCACGCCCAGCATCTGCCCTTCTTCACCGATGGTCTCGAAACGCAGCTTGAAACCCCACAGCTTGTGCAGGTGCGCCAGCACCTTGCCGGCTTCGTCGGTCAGAGGGCGGCCGCGGTGACGGCGATGACGCACGGTCAGGCTGCGGTCGCCATCGCGATCGAAGCCCGTCACCTGGATGTCGGGAAGGCGGGAATCGCGGTCGTACTGATCGGCCAGCAGCCGGCGCACACGCCGATAGCCGGCTTCGTTGTGGATCGAATCGACCTCGAGTTCGCTGTCGCCGGCATGGTCGGCAATCGCGAACAGGTGGAATTCGCGGATCAGGCGCGGCGACAGGTACTGTGCGATGAACGACTCGTCCTTGTAATTGCGCATCGCAAAATCGAGCACCTTGTGCCAGTCGCCGCCGGCGATGTCGGGAAACCAGTGCCGGTCTTCGGCAGTGGGGTTTTCGCAGATCCGGCGGATGTCGGTGAACATCGCGAAGCCCAGGGCATACGGATTGAAGCCCCCATAGCCGCGTTCGTCGAACCCGCGCTGCGCGATCACATTGGTGTGCGAGGCCAGGACCTCGATCATGAAGCCGTCGTTGACCAGCCCCTTGTCGTAGAGCCGGTTGAGGATGGTGTAGTGCCAGAACGTGGCCCAGCCCTCGTTCATGACCTTGGTCAGACCCTGCGGGTAGAAGTACTGCGCCGCCTTGCGCACGATGCGCACCAGCTCGCGCTGCCAGGGGGCCAGCCGCGGCGAGAATTTTTCGACGAAGTACAGCAGGTTCTCCTGGGGCTCCTGCTGGAATCCGGGCGTGCTCGGCGTGCCGGGCACGGCGGCCTTGGTCGGTACCGTGCGCCAGATTTCGTCGTACTGGGTCCACAGGTACTCTTCGCGCTCGCGCAGGCGCCGGCGTTCATCGTCGGCCGACAGCGGGCGCGGATGGCTGTAGCGGCTCACACCGTAGTCCTGCAGCGCATGGCAGGCATCGAGCACTTCCTCGACCGCGGCGATGCCATGGCGCTCTTCGCAGCGCATCACGTACTGGCGCGCGAAGACCATGTAATCGATGATCGCGTCGGCGTTGGTCCACTGGCGAAACAGGTAGTTGCCCTTGAAGAACGAGTTGTGCCCGTAGCAGGCATGCGCGATGACCAGCGCCTGCAGCGGCATCGTGTTCTCCTCCATCAGGTAGCTGATGCAGGGGTTGGAGTTGATCACGATCTCGTAGGCCAGGCCGCGCGCGCCCTTGCGATAATCGTGCTCGTTGCGGATGAACTCCTTGCCGAAGCTCCAATGCGGATAGCTGATCGGCAGTCCCACCGAGGCGTAGGCGTCGAGCATCTGCTCGCTGGCGATGATCTCGATCTGGTTGGGATAACAATCGAGGCCGAACTCGCCGACCGCGATCTCGCGGATCGCGGTGTCGTATTCGGCAATGAGATCGAAGGTCCACTGGCCGCCCGAAGACAGCGGCTGGCGGGGCGCGATCGCCGCGTCCTCGCGGGCGGCCGGCGGCGCCTGGGTGATCATCACGGTCGGTTGCGTGTCCATCAGCGTCCCCTGGCTGCCGGCTGCTTGGCGAACAGGTCGCGCAGAACCGGATAGATATCCCGCACCTCGCGGACCTCGCGCATCGCAAACCGTTCGCTCTCGATCCGACGATACGCCGCCGCCAGCGTCGAGAAGCGCGAGTGCTCGTCGGGCACCTCGATGTACGCGTAGTAGCGCACCAGCGGCAGCAGGCTGTCCTGAAGGAATCCGCGGCTCTTTTCAGGATCGGCACCGAACGCGTCGCCGTCCGAGGCCTGTGCGCCGTAGATGTTCCAGGCGTCGGGCGGAAACCGCGCCTCGATGATCTCGTGCATCAGCTTCAGCGCCGAATAGACCACGGTGCCGCCCGTCTTGGGATCTTGGAAGAAGTGCTCTTCGTCGACCTCTTCGGCATCGTCGGTGTGCCGCACGAACACGACCTCGACCTTTTCGTACTTGCGCGACAGGAACAGGTACAGCAGGGTGAAGAATCGCTTGGCGAGATCCTTCTTGCGCTCGTCCATCGAGGCCGACACGTCCATCAGGCAGAACATCACCGCCTGGCTCATCGGCTGCGAGACCGGAACCCGATGGCGAAAGCGCAGGTCGAGTTCCTCCAGGAACGGAACCCGGTCGATGCGCTTCTTCAGTTCGACGATGCGCTCGGCCACCCCGGCCTCGTCCGGCCCGCCTGCCGCCTCGTCGGAGGTTTCGCCGGCGGCCTCCAGTTCGGCCAGTTCGCGGCGCGCCGATGCGGTCAGCGCGATGCGCCGGCCCAGCGCATTGCGCAGGCTGCGTGCCACCGACAGGTTGGTCGGCGACCCGTTGGGCGTGTAGCCGGCGCGCTGCATCTTGTTCTGGCGGATCTCGCCCATCGCGGTGCGGGCGAGCCGAGGCAGTTCGAGGTCGTCGAAGAAGAGCTGCATGAACTCTTCCTTGGACAGCGTGAACGCGAAGCTGTCTTCGCCATCGCCGTCGCCCCCTTCACCGCCACTGCCCTGACCCTGGCCGCCCTGGGGCCGCGGAAAGCGGTCGCCGGGCATGAACTTGCGATTGCCCGGATGCACGTACTCGCGATCGCCACCCGGCCCATGGCGAAACGAAGGCTCGGCGATGTCCTTGACGGGAATCTTGACCTGGCCGCCGCGCTCCATGTCGCGAATCGACCGCTCGGCCACCATGTCGGTGACCGCCCGCTGCACGTGCGCCTTGTAACGGCGGATGAAGCGCTCACGGTTGGTGGCGCTCTTGTTGCGGTCGTTCAGGCGGCGATCGATGATGACTGACACGGTACGGTCCTTCCGGTTTCGCTACGCTCGACGGTATTGCGCCGTGCGTGCGAGTTCACTTCCATCATCAGGCGGTGTCTGGGTGGGGTGGAACGGCTCCGTCCGGGTGCGAGTGCTGCGGTCCGGCTGCGCCGGACTGCCGCCGTTCTCGCCGGGCCAGGCCGGAGCGCGCACAACTCGCCCGATCCGCGCTGCGCGCGGCCACGGACTCAGACATGGTGCGCGCTTTTTCCGGCCTGACCCGGCGAGAACGGCGCTTGCACACACACCCGGACGGAACCGTTCCACCCCACCCAGACAAGTCGTTGCATCGGCTGACTGCGGCCGGGCAACACCGTCGTGCGGCATCGCCATGCTCAGTAGCAGCCGACTTTCACCACCACCCCACCAGGGCGCGCTGGTTTCAGCCAGACGTTGAAGACCAACACTCCGTAGGGGCTCGGGTGCGGTCGGGTGATCCGGGGTGTGTGCGAGCGCCGTTCTGCCCGGCCAAAGCCGGAGGAAGCGCGCACCCTGTCTGAGCCCGTGGCCGCGCGCAGCGCGGATCGGGCGAGTTGTGCGCGCGCCGGCTTTGGCCGGGCAGAACGGCGGCAGTCCGGCGAAGCCGGACCGAAGCACCCACCCCGGATCACCCGACCGCACCCGAGCCCCGAAGCGAAGTACACAGCCCACGACATCACCCGCTACTGAGACTTGCGCACCCGCAAATACCACTCGCACAAGAGGCGCACCTGCTTCTCCGTGTACCCCTTGTCGACCATGCGCGCGACGAAGCTCTCGTGCTTGCGCTTGTCTTCGGCCGACGCCTTGGCGTTGAACGAGATGACCGGCAGCAGTTCTTCGGTGTTCGAGAACATCTTCTTCTCGATCACTTCGCGCAGCTTCTCGTAGCTGGTCCAGGTGGGGTTTCGCCCGCCATGGTTGGCGCGAGCCCGCAGCACGAAGTTGACGATCTCGTTGCGGAAGTCCTTGGGGTTGGCGATGCCGGCCGGCTTCTCGATCTTTTCGAGTTCGCCGTTCAGCTGCACCCGGTCGAAGCTTTCGCCGGTTTCGGGGTCGCGATAGTCCTCGTCCTGGATCCAGTAGTCGGCGAACGTGACATAACGATCGAAGATGTTCTGGCCGTACTCGGAATACGACTCCAGGTAGGCGGTCTGGATCTCCTTGCCGATGAACTCGGCGTAGCGCGGCGACAGCCAGCCCTTGATGAAGTCCAGATAGCGGCGCTGGGTGTCTTCGGGCATGCCCTCGCGCAGCAGGCGCTGCTCGAGCACGTACATCAGGTGCACCGGATTGGCCGCGACCTCGGTCTGGTCGTAGTTGAACACCGCCGACAGCACCTTGTAGGCAAAGCGCGTCGAGATGCCGGTCATGCCTTCGTCGATGCCGGCGTAGTCGCGATACTCCTGAACCGACTTGGCATTGGGCTCGACGTCCTTGAGGTTCTCGCCGTCATAGACCCGCAGCTTGGCGAAGATGCTGGAGTTTTCGGGTTCCTTCAGGCGCGTGAGCACCGAGAACTGCGCCATCATCTCCAGCGTGCCGGGCGCGCAGGGCGCCGCCGCCAGCGAACTGCCCGCCAGCAGCTTGCGGTAGATGCGCACCTCTTCGGACATCTGCAGGCAATAGGGCACCTTGACGATGTAGATGCGGTCCAGGAACGCTTCGTTGTTGCGGTTGTTGCGGAACGCCGTCCACTCGCTCTCGTTGGAGTGCGCCAGGATCAGCCCCTGGAAGGGAATCGCCGAGAAGCCCTCGGTGCCCTTGTAGTTGCCCTCCTGCGTCGCGGTGAGCAGCGGGTGCAGCATCTTGATCGGGGCCTTGAACATCTCGACGAACTCGAGCAGGCCCTGGTTGGCCAGGCACAGTCCGCCCGAGTAGCTGTACGCGTCGGGATCGTCCTGCGACATCGACTCGAGCATGCGGATATCGACCTTGCCGACCAGCGAGGAGATGTCCTGGTTGTTTTCGTCGCCCGGCTCGGTCTTGGAGATGGCGATCTGGCGCAGGATGGACGGCTGCAGCCGCACCACCTTGAACTGCGAGATGTCGCCGCCATACTCCTGCAGGCGCTTGACCGCCCACGGACTCATCAGGCCGGTGAGGTAGCGGCGTGAGATGCCGTATTCTTTTTCGATGACCGGGCCGTCGCGCTCGGGCACGAACAGGCCGAGCGGCGATTCATTGACCGGCGAGTCCTTGAGCGCATAGATGGGATACGCCTCCATCAGCGCCTTGAGCCGCTCCGCAATCGATGACTTGCCCCCGCCCACGGGACCCAGCAGATAGAGCACCTGCTTGCGCTCTTCGAGGCCCTGCGCCGCGTGCTTGAAGTACGCGACGATCTGGGCGATCGCCTCGTCCATGCCGTAGAACTCGCGGAACGCCGGGTAGCGCCGGATGATCCGGTTGGAGAAGAGGCGCGACAGGCGCTGGTCGTTGCGGGTGTCGACGAGTTCCGGCTCGCCGATGGCGGCAAGCATTCGCTCGGCTGCACTGGCATAGGCCAGCGGGTCACGCTTGCAGAGTTCGAGGTAGTCGACCAGCGACATCTCTTCCTCGCGCCCCTTCACGTACATCTCGCGATACGTGTCGAATAGGTTCATGAAATCCTCCTGAACTGGCGCGGTCAGCCGGCAGGTCATCGAACCTGCAACAACTGGCTCGTGATCACCCGGGTTGCCCCGGGTATGGATTCAGTATCGCGTTCGCACTTCATGTTCCAAGCGAGAAGAACGCGGCTCGATCCGTGATATTCACTAAACGTTGAGCCAAACCTTGCGTTGACCGAAAAGACGCAAGGCAAGGGATAACCAGCAAGAACAGTGCCCGCGCGCAAACCGCTCGCCACGCACCGCCGCAGTGCACCAATGCACGCTTGAACCCCCTGGGAGGCGCCGCCGTGAAGCCGCCCCCTGAGGGCCGGCGAAGTTGGTCACGCTGCGTACGACCGCCCGCCGATGGGTGGCTCAGCCGAGCAGGGCGAACGGTGCCTCGGGCAGCGTGGCGGCGCGCTCGAACGCGCGCATCAGCGCATCTTCGCCCTGGGCACCATTGACCGCCACGCGACCATTGATGACAAAGAACGGCACTCCGCCAATTCCGGCGTCGCGGGCTCGCTGATCGGCTTCGGCCACGTCGCCCTGCAGCGCCTCGTCGGACAGCGCCCGCGCGATGTCGGCTGCACCCATACCCGCCGTCTGCGCAATGGCCGACAGCACTGCCGGATCGGTCAGGTCTTGCGCCTGCTGGAAGTACGCCCGGAACAGCCCCTCGGCCAGCGCCGACTGGAGGGCCTCGCCGCCCGCCTGCAGCGCCACGGCCATCA
Organism: Burkholderiaceae bacterium; assembly: GCA_016710525.1. Taxonomy (GTDB): domain Bacteria; phylum Pseudomonadota; class Gammaproteobacteria; order Burkholderiales; family Burkholderiaceae_E; genus Quisquiliibacterium. The sequence continues at coordinate 14,455 of JADJVQ010000148.1, read as the reverse complement.
GCGCGTGCGGGCGCAGCGTGCTCGGCTGGCGGGCGATGCGATCGAGCGCCAGGTCCAGCGAGACCTCGCGCGCCGCGGCACGCACGCTGCCGTACAGCCGCCCGGTATCGGCGCTGCCGAACTTGCTGCGCAGGTAGTCGTCCCGCGAGACGCCTTCGGCCGGCATGACCGGATTGAGCTGAAAGGGGTGCCAGACGACTTCGGGCCGCGGCGAATCGGGATGGGCCACACCCCAGGCCGACAGGGCCGCCTCGAGCTGGCGCTTGCCGATGAAACACCAGGGACACACCACATCCGAAACGACGTCGATCCGCATCTCACCCTCCATCACCGACAAGCGTGAGGATATAGTTCCATCGCCCAAGTGAGGGCACAAAAAAATAGACAAGGAGACACAGATGACGAAACGATCGATCCGCCGCCAGGTTCTTGCCGGGATTTCCGCCGTCGGCGCCCCGATGCTGCTCAGCAGCATCGGCCATGCGCAGACCTGGCCCTCCAAACCCATCCGAATCATCGTCGGATATCCGCCCGGTGGCCTGACGGACATTTTCGCACGGGCCTATGGTGAGCACCTGTCGAACCGCCTGGGCCAGCAGGTCGTGGTGGAAAACCGCACGGGCGCAGGCGGCTCGCTGGCGGCCCAGGCCGTCAAGAACTCCCCACCGGACGGCTACACCCTGATGTTCACGATCTCCACCACGATGATCATGAACAAGGTGTTGTACAAATCCCTTCCCTATGATCCCGACAAGGATTTCGTGCTGATCTCCAGCATGTCGGCGGGCCACTTGCCGCTGATCGTCAACAAGAAGCTGGGCATCACGAACTTGAAAGAGTTCGTCGAGTACGCCCGCACGAACAGGGTCTCGCTGGGCACCTACGCCGCGGGCTCGTATTCGCACATCGCGGTGGCCGAACTGAACCGGATCTTCGGCCTTAAGATGGAAGCCGTGCACTACCGGGGCGAGGCGCCGATGTGGCAGGACGTCGCCGCCGGCGTCATCGCGGGCGGCAGCGGCAGCGTCGCGGCCGCGACCAGCGTCCTGCAATCGGGCATCGGGCTGCCGATCGCCGTACCGCAGACCAAGCGCATGCGCATCCTGCCCAACGTGGCCACGTTCCAGGAGCAGGGCGTGCCCGACAAGGCATTCCAGCTGAAGGGATTCATCTGCATCGTCGGCCCGGCCGGCATGCCGCCCGAACTGGTCCAGCGTCTGTCGGACCTGATGGTGGAAGGCGGCAAGACCGAAAAGGTGCAGAAGATCCTCGCCACCTTCGGCATCGACGAAGCCGCGGTCAGCCACCAGGAGTTCCGCAAGCTCGTCGACGAAGAAGCCCCGATCTGGCTGGCCCTGGTCAGGAGCCTGGGCCTGACCCCGCTCTAAACGGAGAACCGACACCATGGATGCGAGCATCACCCGACAAACCCTGGGCGATCTGCTGCGCCGCACCGCCGGCCGGGTGCCCGACAAGCCCGCCATCGTCTGCGGCGAGGTGAGCTGGACCTTCCGCGAATTCGACACCGTGGTCAACCGGCTGGCCAATGGCCTGGCGGCGCGCGGCGTGGCGCTGGGCGACCGGGTGGCGATCCTGTCGCGCAACTCGCATGCCTTCGCGGCGCTGCGCTTTGCGCTGGCCCGGCTGGGGGCGGTGCTCGTGCCGATCAACTTCATGCTCAATGCCGACGAGGTCGCCTACATCCTGCGCCACGCCGGCGCGCAGACACTGTTCGTCGGCCCCGACATGCTCACGCTGGGTCGGGAGGCCGCGAGCCGCGACACCCGGGTGACCCGGACGTACTGGCTGCCTGGCGAAGATCCGGCTGCTCCGCCGGCCGACATGACCGGCTTCGAGCAACTGCTGTCGGCCGACGCCAGCGAACCGGCGCCGGCACTGGACAGCCGCATGCCGGCCCAGATCATCTACACCAGCGGCACCGAATCCCTGCCCAAGGGCGCGATCCTCACCCACGAGGCGGTGTGCTGGGAGTACGTCAGCTGCGTGATCGAAGGCGAAATCAGCGCGACCGACACGCTGCTGCACGCACTGCCGCTGTACCACTGCGCGCAACTCGATGTGTTCCTGGGGCCGGCCATCTACGTCGGCGCCAGCAGCGTGATCACCGGCAAGCCAACGCCCGACTCCATCCTGCCGCTGCTGGCGCGCCACCGCATCAATTCGTTCTTCGCGCCGCCTTCGATCTGGATCGCGCTGATGCGCGCCCCCGCCTTCGACACCACCGACCTGTCGGCGCTGCGCAAGGGCTACTACGGCGCTTCGATCATGCCGGTCGAGGTCCTCAAGGAGATCGCGCGCCGCCTGCCGCAGGTTCGGTTGTGGAACTTCTATGGCCAGACCGAAATCGCGCCGCTGGCCACGGTGCTCAAGCCCGAGGACCAGATCCGCAAGGCCGGCTCTGCCGGCCGGCCGGTGCTCAATGTCGAGACCCGGGTGGTCGACAGCGACATGCAGCCGGTCAGGCCCGGCGAGATCGGCGAAATCGTGCACCGCTCGCCACAGCTGCTCACCGGGTATTTCAACGACCCGGAACGAACCGCCGCAGCCTTCGAGGGCGGCTGGTTCCACAGCGGCGACCTCGCCACCATCGACGACGAGGGTTACATCACCGTCGTCGACCGCAAGAAGGACATGATCAAGACCGGCGGCGAGAACGTCGCCAGCCGCGAGGTCGAGGAGATGGTGTACCGGATCGACGGCGTCTCGGAGGTCGCGGTGGTGGGACTGCCCGATCCGTACTGGATCGAGGCCGTGACCGCGGTGATCGTGGCCAAAGCCGGCCATGAGCTGACCGAGCCGCAGGTGATCGCCTTCTGCAAGGAGCGCATGGCGCACTTCAAGGTGCCCAAGCGGGTCATCCTGGTCGATTCGCTGCCCAAGAACCCCAGCGGCAAGCTGCTCAAGCGCGAATTGCGTACACGCTTCGAGCAGGAGGTCAAGCGAGGCGCCTCATAGTTGCCGGGCAAGGGCCAAGCGCGAAGGGGCTCGATGATAGGCTCCAGGCCGTGAGTTCTCCCGTCATCTCCGTCGAGGGCGTCGGCAAGCGCTTCGACTCCGGTACCGTCGCCCTCGCCGACGCCTCCTTGCGGGTGGCGCATGGCGAATTCGTCGCGCTGCTCGGCCCCTCGGGTTGCGGCAAGAGCACGCTGCTGCGGATCATCGCGGGCCTCGAGCGGCCGTCCGCCGGACGCTTCGAGGTGGCGGCCCGCCCCCCCCACCGCGCGGTCTGCCGCCGGTCAGGGTTCATGTTCCAGGGACCGACCCTGATGCCCTGGGCCACGGTCGCCGACAACGTCTGGCTGCCGCTGCGCCTGGCGGGGCAGTCGCGCGCGCGGGCGCGCGATGCGATCCAGGCGCAGCTGCGCTCGGTCGGCCTGGCCGGGTTCGAAGGGGCCTTTCCGCGCGAACTCTCCGGCGGCATGAAGATGCGTGTGTCGATCGCGCGCGCGCTGGTCGCGCAGCCCAGCGTGCTGCTGATGGACGAACCCTTCGCGGCGCTCGATGAAATGACCCGGATCCGGCTGAACGAAGACCTGCTGGCCTGGGCTCAGGCGAGCCACCTGACGATCCTGTTCGTCACGCACAGCGTGTTCGAGGCGGTGACGCTGGCGCAGCGGATCGTCGTGATGGCCGCGAACCCCGGACGCATTTCGCAGACGCTGGACAACCCCCCGCGACGGCCCGCGCGACGAGGACTGGCGCGGTTCGGCCCGACTTCGCGGGCCGCTGCGCGAAGGGGCGGCCCCCTGTCGCAGGCGCTGCGGCGGACCGCCGAAGCCCTGTCGCCCGCCCGGGCAACGCGCTGAGCGCCCGCCGATCATGGTCCGCCTGCTGCCCTGGCTGGTCTTCATCGCGGCGATCGCCGGCTGGGAAGCCCTGGTCCGCATCGCGCAGGTGCCCCACTACATCCTGCCGGCGCCCAGTCTGATCCTGAGCACGCTGGGCCAGAACTTCGACTCGCTGGCGCCCGCCTGGTGGTACACGGTGCGCATCACCTTCGGCGCCCTCGCGCTGTCGGTGATCAGCGGGATCGGTCTGGCCGGCCTGTTCGTCCTGTCGTCATGGGTCGAGCGTTCGTTCCTGCCGTTTGCGATCGTGCTCCAGGTCACCCCGATCGTGGCCATCGCGCCGCTGATCCTCATCTACGTCGAGAGCACGACCGCGGCGCTGCTGCTGTGCGCCTGGATCGTCGCGTTCTTCCCGATCCTGTCGAACACGCTGATCGGGCTGCGTTCGGCCGACGTCCACCTGCGTGATCTGTTCACGCTGTATGGCGCGACACGCTGGCAGCGCCTGCGGCTGCTGCTGGCGCCCTCGGCGGCGCCGTACTTCCTGGGGGGTTTGAAGATCGCCGGCGGGCTGTCGCTGATCGGCGCGGTGGTCGCCGAGTTCACCGCCGGCGCGGCGGGCCGCGAGACCGGCCTGGCCTCGCGCATCCTGGAGGCGAGCTTTCGGACCGAAACGCCCAAGATGTTCGCGGCGCTGGTGCTGGTCTCGCTGACCGGTGTGGCGATCTTTGCGGTGTTCAGCCAGCTTTCGCACTGGCTGCTGGGTCGCTGGCATGATTCGGAACAATGAACGGCCCGCCAAGCCGAACAGTGGCAGTCCCCGGCTGGCGATAAGACCATCTCCAGGAGGGATTCATGACGACGCACATCACGACACGCCAGGGCTTGCCCGGTCTGCTCGCGATGGCCGCGTTCGCCGGCACGGCCGCGCAGGCCAGGACAAGGTGGTGTTCGCCACCAACTGGAAGGCGCAGGCCGCGCACGGCGGCTTCTACCAGGCGCTGGCCGACGGCACCTATGCCCGTGCGGGTCTGGCGGTGACCATCCAGCAGGGCGGGCCCCAGGTCAACAATCGGCCGCTGCTGCCGGCAGGCAAGATCCAGTTCCTGATGACCGGCAACCTGCTGCACTCGTTCGATAACGTCAAGAACGGCGTGCCCACGATGGTCGTGGCCGCGATGTTCAGAAAGATCCGCAGGCGCTGATCGCCCATCCCGGGCAGGGATACGAGAACTTCTCGGCTCTGGCCAAGGCGCCCACCGTACTGATCGCCAAGGACGGGCAGTTCACCTGGTGGCAGTGGCTCAGGTGCAGCCGGCTTCAAGGACGAACAGCTCAAGCCCTATAACTACAACCTGTCGCCGTTCCTCGCCAGCAAGACGGCGGTGCAGCAGGGCTACTCGGTCGCCGAACCGATCTACATCGAGAACCAGGGCAAATTCAAGCCGGTGGTGCACCTGCTGGCCGACCATGGATTCTCGACCTATTCGACGCTGATCGAAGCGCGTGCCGACATGGTCCGCAACCAGCCCGACCTGGTCCGGCGATTCGTCGACGCGTCGATCCGCGGCTGGTACAACTATCTGTACGCCGACCGCAGCGCGGCCAGCGCGATGATGCGCAAGAACCCCGAACTCACCGATGACGAGATCCAGGCGCTCGGTGGCCTGATGAAGCAGCAGGGCATCGTCGACTCCGGCGAGGCCCTCGAACGTGGCATCGGCGCAATGAGCGAGGCCCGGGTGCGCGACTTCTTCGACAAGATGGTCAAGGCCGGTTTGTACAAGCCCGGCGATGTCGACCTGAAGAAGGTCGCGACCTACGACTTCGTCAATCAGTCGGTCGGCAAGAACCTGCGCAAGTGAGCAGGCCGCACGGGCTGGGCCGATGGGGGGCGTAAGCGACGCCACGCTGCTGGCAGGCGCCGCGCTGCTGGCAGCAGCGGCGCTGGCTGCCGCGCTGGCCTGGGCGCTGCGCTCGCTCGCGCTCGCGCGCCGCTCGGTTTCGCACGAAAAGCAGGAGCGGCTGGCATCCGAGTCGCGCTGGAACCGGCTGCTCGAAAGCGCCGGCGCCGGAGTCTGGGAGTGGGACGTCCGGACCGAACAGGCCCGATACTCCAGCCGCTGGAAAGCGATGCTCGGCTATGCCAACGATGAGATCGGCGGCACCGCCGAAGAATGGCTGGACCGCCTGCACCCTGAAGACGCCCGTCGGGCCCGACGCGAATTCGGCGCGCTGGTCAGCGGTCGCAGCCCGGCCTATCTGACGCAGTATCGGCTGCGCTGCAAGGATGGCAGCTACAAGTGGATCGAGGACTTCGGCATTGCGGTCAGCCACGGTGCCGACGGCCGGCCCGACCGCCTGGTGGGCACCCACACCGACGCCACCCGCTCGCGGCAGGCCGAAGAGCTCCTGCGCCAGAGCGAAGCGCTGTACCGTGCCCTGTTCGATTCGAATCCCGAAGCGCTATGGGTCTACGACCTCGAAACGTTGCAATTCCTGGCCGTCAACCAGGTCGCCCTGGACCGGTACGGATACACCCGCGAGGAGTTCCTGCAGCTCACCATGCTCGATGTCCGTCCGCCCGAGGACAGGCCGCGGATCCGCGAGTGGGTGACGCAGGTGGTTGCGCAGGCGCCCGGTTTCATCAGCGCCGGCCACTGGGTGCATCAGCGGCGCAACGGCGAAGCGTTCAAAGTCGACGTACTGGGCAAGCGCATCCTGTTCGATGGCCGCCCGGCCGGCCTGACGATGGCCCGCGACCTGACCGCGCAGCTGCAGGCCGAGCGCACGCTGCGCGAGAGCGAAGACACCCTGCGGGCGATCTTCGAGCAGGCCGGAGTGGGCGTCGCGCTGACCGACTCGCACACCCTGCAGCTGCGGCGCACCAACCGGAAGTACAACGAACTGCTGGGATATTCGACCGCCGACATCACCCCGGTCGACGTCCGCACGCTGACCCACCCTGACGACATCGCCGCCGACCTGATGCAGATGGAGCGGCTCAAGCGCGGCGAGATCCGGTCGTTCGCGATGGCCAAGCGGCTGCGCCGGCGCGACGGCAGCTACATCTGGGCGCAGGTGACGATCTCGCCGATGTGGGCCCCCGATGAAGCCGTCACCTCGCACATCGCCGTCATCGAGAACATCACCGAACGGATCCAGGCCGAGGTGCAGCGCCAGGCGCTGGCTGAGCGGCTGGACATCGCCACCCGGATCGCAGGCATCGGCGTGTTCGAATGGGACCTGGTCGCCGGGACCCGCGAGAGCAACGCCAAGAGTCTCGAGATCCTGGGCATCAGCCGCGAACACTTCGAACACGAACGCGGCGACCCGGCCAACCTGGGCCTGGCCAACACCCATGAGGACGATCGGGCCCGCGTCAGCGAGTTCTATCGGCACCTCCTCTCGGGGCCGACCAGCCAGGGGTCGATGGTCTGCCGGATCCGGCGCCCTGACGGGGCGGTACGCGACGTGCAGTTCTACCTGAGCATGCACCGCGACGCCGACGGCCGCGCGGTGCGCGCGGTCGGCGCGCTGGCCGACGTGACCGACCGGCTGCGTTACGAACAAAGCGAGCGCGGCCGGCTGGCTGCCGAAGTGGCCAGCCAGGCCAAGACGGAGTTCCTGTCGCGCATGAGCCATGAACTGCGCACGCCGCTGAACGCCATGCTCGGCTTCACCCAGCTGATGCTGCGCAATCAGCGCGAGCCGCTGTCCGCGGGCCAACGCGAGACCATGGGCAACATCGAACGTGCCGGCTGGCATCTGCTCGACATGATCAACGAAATACTCGACCTGGCCCGCATCGAGTCCGGGCGCCTGGTGCTGAACATGGCCAGCGTGCCGCTGCACGATGAAGTGCGCGAATGCATGGCACTGCTGGCGCCGATGGCCACCCAGCACTGCAGGTCGCACTCGAGTTCGCGGCGCCTCCGGTTCGTCCCTCTGGGTGCGGGCCGACATCACGCGTCTGCGGCGGGTGCTTGCCAACCTGCTGGGCAACGCGATCAAATACAACCGGCCGGCCGGCCGCGTATGGATCACGATCGGCCGCGAAACCGGCCGCGAAAAACCGCCGACGCCCGCCCGCCCCCGCCCCCCCCCGGCCCTGCGCCCTCTGCGCGCCGGGCGAGGATGACCAAGCCGATGCGCCTGTAGGCCGGGTCTGGCTGCGGGTGCGCGACGAGGGCAGGGCATCGATGCCGAGCAGGCCGCGCACCTGTTCGAACCCTTCAACCGGCTGGGCGCGGAGCACAGCAAGATCGAGGGCCTGGGAATCGGACTGGTGATCCGACACGCCCGAACGCACGCGTCCGGCGGGGCACACGGCCTGCGTGCTTTACATCGAGGACAACCCCTCGAACGTCGCCCTGGTCAGGGGCATCTTCGAGCTGCGCCCCGCGCTGAGCCTGCTGGTCGCCAGCGACGGCATCAGCGGCCTGGCCATCGCCCGCGAACGCCGGCCCGACCTGGTGCTGCTCGATCTGAGTCTGCCCGACATCGACGGGCTCAGTGTCTTCGAGCGCCTGCGGCGCGCCCGCCCGACCGCTTCCATGCGGTGCGTCGCTCTGTCGGCCGATGCCACCGCGGCGCGCATCGAGGAGATCAGGGCCAAGGGCTTCATCGACTACTGGACCAAGCCCATCGATGTGACGCGATTCCTGAGCGATCTCGACCGGCTGCTGGCCGGCCACGCCCGTCCGGACGCTCGGCGGCCGCCGGTTGGCAAACCTGCGTCGGGCGGGTCAGATGGCGACGACCGGGCGCTCGGCTCGCGGATGCTCGAAGGCCTGTACGGCGGCGGCCGCGATCTGCTGGCGCAGCCACTGGTGGGCCGCGTGCGCCTGGTGCCGGCGGTGCCAGACGAGGTCGACATGCACGATCGGCACGTCGAATGGCAGAGGCCGGATGGCCAGCTCGTCGGCGATGCCGGTCGAGGGGACGAATCGCTCGGGCAGCACCGTCAGCAGATCGGGTTAGCCACGACCTGGCCGGCGGTGAAGAACTGGTTGACGGTCCGGCACGATGCGCCTCTGGCGCTTGATCGAGCCAGCGCCTGGTCGACGAAGCCGAAGGCCGGCCGGAAAACTCACCAGCAGGTGATGGGCGTCGCAATACCGGTCAGGGTGAGTTCTGCCCGCCAGCGGATGGCCGGCGCATCACGCAAACGTAGCGCCATCGTCCAACCGTTCGTAACCGACCGACGGCGGGCTGGTCTCTTGCATGCTGCGCTGCGCAATTTCCGCCATCACCACCGGAAAATGGCCGATCGTGGCGTCGAGTTCGTCGGTCTCGAGCGGCCCGCGGATCGCGAGTGGTAAGCGGCGGCACGCTTAGCGGCACGCCGGCACCTGGCGTTCGACCGAGCGGATCAGCGGCGGAATCAGCAGGGTGGCGGTGGCGTCCGCCGTGGCGGGACGAAGCTGCGCTCCGCCACCGGAAGGATCAAAGGAAGTGGGCCTCAGCACAGCCTGAAGCGATTCAGGGCTTCACGGATCGCTGGCCAGATATTCAAAACCTGGGCAGTCGGCTCGACGCCGTGTCAGGCCCGGATCAGCGGTTCATCGCCCGGCGCATCGCGCAGGCGGCGCAGCGACTGGCTGACGGCCGACTGGGTCGTGCCAGCGAACTGGCCGCTCGGGTGAGTTGCGCTCGGCCATCGGCATCGAAAACCCGCAGCAGATTCAGATCGAGGTTCGGGAGTTCATCAAAACTCCCAGGCTTCTACTATTCCCAATACTAATACTTGATATTCGGAATGTTCGCTTGAATTTATTGTTGCACTGCCGCAAATTGAATGCATAGGGGTTGCCTCTCGCCGCCCCGTGATGTTCAAGGAGTGCTTCATGTCGTCGTATTCAACTACCCATGACGGGCTCGAGCGGGTGCTCGAGGGAACCCGGGTGCTGACGCACGCGGTTGGACCGACCCGCAGCCTGCGCACCGTTCCCCTGATCGTGCTCACCGGCATCGTCACCGCGGTCGTCGCGGTGGCTTCGCGCCAGTTCGCCGACGCCATGCCCGATGGCTTCACCGGCGAGTGGCTGGCCACCTGGGCACTGGGCGCTCTTGCCGCGCTGGCGTTCGCGCGGACCTCGGCCCGGATCGCCTACTCGCTGGTGCATGCGGCCCGCCGCTTCAGCGGTCGTCTGGCTCAGTCCCATGCCGAGCAGGCGTTTCTGGAGGCCGCGCGCCACGACCCGCGCATGATTGCCGACATCCGGGCCGCCCAAAACCGGGCAGAAGTGGAGTAAAGCAGCGACGCGGGCGGTAAAGCAGCAACGCGGGCGCGCCATGCGCCCGCGTGAGGCCCACGGGGCACCGTCGAACCCGGATCGCATCCGCGAGATCCGGCTCCGCCCGCCGTCTTATCGAAGGGCCTTGAAGCGCAGCCGGTGCGGCGTGGCGCCTTCTTCACCGAGCCGGGCCCGCTTGTCGGCCTCGTACTCGTTGTAGTTGCCGTTGAAGAAGTTCCACTGCGAGTCGCCTTCGGCCGCCAGGATGTGGGTGGCGATGCGATCGAGGAACCAGCGATCGTGCGAGATGCACAGGATCGTGCCGGCGAATTCGATCAGCGCGTCTTCCAGCGAACGCAGCGTTTCGACGTCCAGGTCGTTGGACGGTTCGTCCAGCAGCAGCATCATTGCCGCCGGCCAGCAGGGTCTTGGCCAGGTGCAGGCGGCCGCGTTCGCCACCCGACAGGTTGCCCACCAGCTTCTGCTGATCGCCGCCCTTGAAGTTGAAGCGCCCGATGTAGGCGCGCGACTGCATCTCGAAGCGGCCCACGGTGAGGATGTCGGCGCCATCTGAGATGGCCTCCCAGACGGTCTTGTCGTTGGGCAGCGAATCGCGGCTCTGGTCGACATAGGCCATCTGCACCGTGTTGCCCATCGTGACCTCGCCGCTGTCGGGCTTTTCCTGGCCGGACAGCATGCGGAACATCGTCGACTTGCCCGCGCCGTTGGGGCCGATGATGCCCACGATGGCGCCCGCCGGCACCTTGAAGCTGAGGTTGTCGATCAGCAGCCGGTCGCCATAGCCCTTGCTGACGTTCTTGAACTCGATGACCTCATTGCCCAGCCGCTCGGCCACCGGGATGAAGATCTCGGCGGTCTCGTTGCGCTTCTGGTATTCGTGGCTGGAGAGCTCTTCGAACCGGGTCAGTCGCGCCTTGCTCTTGGCCTGGCGGCCTTTCGGGTTCTGGCGCACCCATTCGAGCTCCTTTTTCAGGGCCCGCTGGCGGGCGCTCTCGGACGACTCTTCCTGCTTCAGCCGGGTCTGCTTCTGGTCGAGCCAGGAACTGTAGTTGCCCTTCCAGGGAATGCCCGCGCCGCGGTCGAGTTCGAGGATCCACTCGGCCGCGTTGTCCAGGAAATACCGGTCGTGGGTGACGGCGACCACGGTGCCCGGGAACTTCTTCAGGAACATCTCGAGCCAGTCGACGCTTTCGGCATCGAGGTGGTTGGTGGGCTCGTCGAGCAGCAGCATCTCGGGCTTGGAGAGCAGCAGCTTGCACAAGGCCACACGACGCTTCTCGCCTCCGGACAGCGTGCCGATCACGGCTTCCCAGGGCGGCAGGCGCAAGGCATCGGCCGCGACTTCCATCTGCGATTCGGTGTCGGCGCCGGAGGTCGACAGAATGGCTTCGTACTTGGCCTGCTCGGCGGCCAGCGCGTCGAAGTCGGCATCGGGTTCGGCGTACGCGGCGTAGATGGCGTCGAGCTTTTCCTTGGCCTGCATCACTTCGCCCAGGCCGGCCTCGACTTCGTCGCGAACCGTTTTTTCGGCATCCAGCTGCGGCTCCTGAGGCAGATAACCGACCTTCAGGCCGGGCATCGGGGTGGCCTGGCCTTCGATGTCGGTGTCGAGCCCCGCCATGATCTTGAGCAGGGTGGACTTGCCCGAACCGTTCAGCCCGAGCACGCCGATCTTGGCGCCCGGAAAGAACGACAGCGACACGTCCTTGAGGATCTGCCGCTTCGGCGGCACGATCTTGCCGACGCGGTTCATGGTGTAAACGTACTGAGCCATAGTGGACGCACTTTGGCGGGCAATGGGTGCCCGCGTTGGAATTGGATGGGGGAGAAGCGAAACCCATTAGCTTACCGGGTAAATGGGCAGGGCACCGGCTGGTTTCAAGCCCGCGGACGCCACTTCCCCATTAAAGTAGCCGAATGTCCGCCCCTACCGACTCCCCGCACCCCGCGACCGCGCCGATCTGGCCGGCCAGCCCCGCCGACGAAATCGCGCTGGCCCCCCATCCGGGCGCGCCGCGCATCCGGATCCACGAGGGCATCGCGCAGCTGCGCCTGGACCGCCTGGCCGAGCACAACCGGCTGGACCCGGCCGACATCGATGCGATGACCCTGTGGTTCGCGCAACTCGCGGCCGACCCCACGATCCGCGCGCTGGTGATCACCGGCACCGGCGAGCGCACCTTCAGCTCGGGCTACACGCTGGACGCCATCCTGTCCGAACTCGACGACCGCCTCGAACGCATGCTCGATGCGCTCGAAGCCCTGCCCTTCGTCACCATCGCGGCGCTCAACGGCAGCGTGTACGGCGGCGCCACCGACCTGGCATTGGCCTGCGACCTGCGCATCGGCATGGCGGGCTGCCGCATGTTCATGCCGGCAGCCCGCTTCGGCCTGCATTACTACGCCGGCGGCATGCGGCGCTACGTGAGCCGGCTGGGGCTGTCGGCCGCCAAGAAGCTGTTCCTGACCGCCATGACGATGGAGTGCGACGAGATGCTGCGCATCGGCTTTCTGACCGAAGTGGTCGCGGCCGAGCATTTCGCCACCCGCATCGGCGAGTACCTGGTCGCAGTCGGCCAGACCGAGGCGTCGGCCGTGCGCAGCATGAAGCGCCAGCTCAATCACATTGCCGAAGGCCGCTTCGACGAACTTACGATGCGCGCGGCCAACCGCGCCAGCATGACCTCGCCGCAGTTGCGCGAGCGGCTCACCCGGCAGCTGGCCGGCAGGAAGAGCCGGTGAAGAACCCGGTGCCGCCGCGTCGCCGCGCCGCCGCCTGTTCGGCCGCGGCCGCCGGTGCGGCGCTGTCGGCCCGGGCCGGCGGGCAACCCGCAGGCCAGGCGCGCTGGCGGCCGAACCCGCTGTCGCGGTCAAGGCCGTGGACGTGGCGCGCGGCCTCGAACATCCCTGGGGCCTGGCGTTTCTGCCCGACGGCCGCCTGCTCGTCACCGAGCGTGCCGGGCGGCTGCGGGTGGTCGGCCGCGACGGCCGGCTCTCGGCGCCGCTGACCGGCGTGCCGCGGGTCGTGGCGCGCGGCCAGGGCGGCCTGCTCGACGTCGCGCTCAGCCCCTCGTTCGAGACCGACCGGCAGGTCTACCTCAGCTTCGCCGAACCGGCCGACGGCGGCGCCCGCACCGCGGTCGCCCGCGCCACCCTGGCCGATGACGGCCTGCGCGACACGACTGTGATCTTTCGCCAGAAACAGGCCCGCGGCGGCACAAACCACTTCGGCTCGCGGCTGGCGCTGACGCGCGACGGCCACCTGTTCATCACGATGGGCGACCGCTACGACGCGCGCGACCAGGTCCAGGACCTGGGCACCCATTTCGGCAAGATCGTGCGCGTGCGCGCAGACGGCACCGTGCCGCCCGACAACCCGTTCGTGAACACCACGCGCGCTGCCCGACATCTGGTCGTTCGGCCATCGCAACGTGCAGGGCGCGGCCTTGCATCCGGGCACCGGACGGCTGTGGGCGCACGAGCACGGCGCGATGGGCGGCGACGAAGTCAATATCGCGCTGGCCGGACGCAACTACGGATGGCCGGTGATCACGCACGGCGTGGACTATTCGGGCGCGAAGATCGGCGAAGGCTCGGCCAAGGCCGGCATGGAGCAGCCTCAGCACGTCTGGGTGCCGTCGATCGCGCCCAGCGGCATGGCGTTCGTGACCAGCTCGCGGCTGCCGGGCTGGCGCGGCAGTCTGGTGATCGGGTCGCTGAAGTTCCGGCTGCTCGCGCGCCTGAGCCTGGAGGGCGAACGGGTGGTGGGCGAGCAGCGCGTGCTGCAATCGATGGGGGAGCGCCTGCGCGACGTGCGCCAGGGACCCAATGGGCATCTGTACCTGCTGACCGACGAGAGCCAGGGCGCCGTGCTGCGCGTCGAACCTGCCTAAGGGGGGGGGGGGGGGGGGCCCCGCGGCGCCCTGAAGCTCAGGGCGCCAGCGGCCCCAGACCCGGGCCGCCAGCCGCACCAAGGACAAGTCGGAGCCGGCTGGCCCGATCAGCGACAGCCCCAGCGGCGCGCCGAGCCGGCGCGCCAGCGGAATCGTCACCTGGGGCAGCCCCGCCAGCGAGGCCCAGCACAGCAGCCGCATCGCCCGGTTGCGATACAGGTCGAGCGAATGTTCGTCCTCGTCCAGCCGCGGCGCGATGTCCGGCATCGTCGGCAGCATCAGCACCGCCCCGGCCTTGAGCAGGCTGGTCATCCGGATGCGCGGCAGAGCGCTGCAGGCGGCGCGCCTGCGCCACCTGATCGTCGCTGACCTCGCGCGACCACGCGAAGCGTTCGGCCACGCCGGGCCCCAGCGGCGGGCTGTAGCGTTCGATGAACGGCCCGTCGCTCAGCCAGGCCTCGCGTCCCTGCAGGTGCCGAAACGCCCAGAACAG
>JADJVQ010000147.1 GCA_016710525.1 Burkholderiaceae bacterium | reverse complement strand
GTCAGCCCGACCCGCCCGCCATGCTGGGTGCCGGCGACCAGATAGACGCGCGCGCCCGGCGGCAGCTCCAGGTCGCGAGTGCCCGCCGGGTCGGTGTGCAGCAGCGAGGCGCCCTTCTGCCAGTACTCGGTGGCGGTGTTCACCTCGATCAGCAGCGGATCGAAGCCATCGCCCCGCAGCAGCGCACCGCTCGCGCCGGTGACCGGATCGGTCGATCGTGCCGCCGAAAACGGGAAGCTGTTTTCCGGATAGAGGTGGTCTTCGTGCTGGGTATTGGTCCGAAACGGCTGGCCGAACTCGGCATTCATGAACACCCTGCCCACGCCCGAGATGTGCGCCAGCACGCCATCGAATACCTTGCGGTCGGATTCGTCGCGGTTGAAGCCGTCGCCGATGTGGTCGCGCAGATACCGCCCCGACTGCGAGATGCCGATGGCCAGCGCATGACGGATGCCCGGCCCGGCAGGGTTGGGGGCGCCGCGGCTGTCGGCGTTGGCATAGCGTGAACGAGCCAGATCGCGGGTGGCGGCGTACCCCACGCCCAGGACCCACGGATTGCGCGCCGGATAGTGCAGTTCGTACACGCTGCCAACGGCTGGCCCGCTGCCGGCGCTACCCGGCGTGGTGACCTGAAGGGTGCGGGCATCATTGAAGCGCCATTCGGTCGGCGGCACCACCGTCCGCGGGTCGGTTTCGGCGCGACGCACCGTCAGCGTCGCCCGCCCCTGGTCGGTCGTCGCGGATTCGTACGACAGGCGGAATTCGCCGACCACCGGCCCGCGCGTGCCCGACTGGAATTCGTCGCGGATCCGCCGCACGATCGGCTGGCCGTCGCGCATCGCCACCGGCACCCGGATGCTCATGCCCTTGTTGCGCAGCGGCGCGTCCGGATCCCAGCCCGACCACACCAGGGTGTACCCCTGGCGCAGGTGCAGCGCATTGCCGGCATCTTCGCGGCTCAGCGGATCGTTGGCATTGGCCGGCGCACCATCCATGACCCAGTGCGTGAAGAACTTGCGACCCCGGTTGGTGACGTCGTAGATCAGCTTGCGATTGCCCCCGCCCACCGGGCGAAGCAGATCGAAATCGGCCTCGTACTCGACCTTGCCGCGCGCATTGCGCGGCGCCAGATCGAGATTGACGATGACGCGATTGCGCGGGTCGGCGGGGTCGAGCTCGCCACGGGCTACGCCGGTGACCCGTTCATATGACCTCGCTTCAAGAGCCTTGCGGCGCCCCTCGGCAGAGGGCCCGACCGCGGTGATGCGGATGTCGGTGATCGCCGCCCGTGCAAGGTTCGGGGCGATCAGCACCGCTCCGAGCGCGGGCACGATGGCCATCGCCAGGACCCGCAGGCCGCATAGAGTGCGGATCGAACGCATCGAAGCCCCTCCCGTGATCGGACGCGCTCATTATAGGGACCGGGGCTCGGTGGTAGGCTGTGCGCCGTGAGTTCTCCCGTCATCTCCGTCGAGGGCGTCGGCAAGCGCTTCGACTCCGGTACCGTCGCCCTCGCCAACGCCTCCTTGCGTGTGGCGCACGGCGAATTCGTCGCCCTGCTGGGACCGTCGGGCTGCGGCAAGAGCACGCTGCTGCGGATCATTGCGGGCCTCGAGCAGCCCTCCGACGGACGCTTCGAGGTGGCGGCCCGCCCCACGCGCGCGGGTCTGCCGCCGGTCGGGTTCGTGTTCCAGGAACCGACCCTGATGCCCTGGGCCACGGTCGCCGACAACGTCTGGCTGCCGCTGCGCCTGGCGGGGCAGTCGCGCGAGCAGGCGCGCGATGCGATCCAGGCGCAGCTGCGCTCGGTCGGCCTGGCCGGGTTCGAAGGAGCCTTTCCGCGCGAACTCTCCGGCGGCATGAAGATGCGCGTGTCGATCGCGCGCTGGTCGCCCAGCCCAGGGTGCTGCTGATGGACGAACCCTTCGCGGCGCTCGATGAAATGACCCGGATCCGGCTGAACGAAGACCTGCTGGCCTGGGCTCAGGCGAGCCACCTGACGATCCTGTTCGTCACGCACAGCGTGTTCGAGGCGGTGACGCTGGCGCAGCGGATCGTCGTGATGGCCGCGAACCCCGGACGCATTTCGGAGACGCTGGACAACCCCCGCGACGGCCCGCGCGACGAGGACTGGCGCGGTTCGGCCGACTTCGCAGGCCGTTGCGCAAAGGTGTCGCAGGCGCTGCGGCGGACCGCCGAAGCCCTGTCGCCCGCCCGGGCAACGCGCTGAGCGCCCGCCGATCATGGTCCGCCTGCTGCCCTGGCTGGTCTTCATCGCGGCGATCGCCCTCTGGGAAGCCGTGGTCCGGATCGCGCAGGTGCCCCATTACATCCTGCCGGCGCCCAGTCTGATCCTGAGCACGCTGGCGCAGAACTTCGAATCGCTGGCGCCCGCGTGGTGGTATACGGTGCGCATCACCTTCGGCGCCCTCGCCCTGTCGGTGATCAGCGGCATCGGGCTGGCCGGGCTGTTCGTGCTGTCGTCTTGGGTCGAGCGCTCGTTCCTGCCGTTCGCGATCGTGCTGCAGGTCACCCCGATCGTCGCGATCGCGCCGCTGATTCTGATCTATGTCGAGAGCACGACCGCGGCGCTGCTGCTGTGCGCCTGGATCGTCGCGTTCTTCCCGATCCTGTCGAACACGCTGATCGGACTGCGTTCGGCCGACGCCCATCTGCGTGATCTGTTCACGCTGTATGGCGCGACACGCTGGCAGCGCCTGCTGCTGCTGCTGGCGCCTCGGCGGCGCTGTACTTCCTGGGGGTTTGAAGATCGCCGGCGGGCTGTCGCTGATCGGCGCGGTGGTTGCCGAGTTCACCGCCGGCGCGGCCGGGCCGCGAGACCGGCCTGGCCTCGCGCATCCTGGAGGCCAGCTTTCGGACCGAAACGCCCAAGATGTTCGCGGCGCTGGTGCTGGTCTCGCTGACCGGTGTGGCGATCTTTGCGGTGTTCAGCCAGGTCTCGCGCTGGCTGCTGGGTCGCTGGCATGATTCGGAACAATGAACGAGCCCGCCAGCCGAACAGATGTAGCGGTCCGGCTGGCGATAAGACCATCTCCAGGAGGGATTCATGACGACGAACATCACGACTCGCAGTGCGGCCGGTCTGCTCGCACTGGCCGCATTCGCCGGCACGGCCGCGCAGGCCCAGGACAAGGTGGTGTTCGCCACCAACTGGAAGGCGCAGGCCGCCCACGGCGGCTTCTACCAGGCGCTGGCCGACGGCACCTATGCCCGCGCGGGTCTCGCGGTGACCATCCAGCAGGGTGGCCCGCAGGTCAACAACCGGCCGCTGCTGCCGGCCGGCAAGATCCAGTTCCTGATGACCGGCAACCTGCTGCACTCGTTCGACAACGTCAAGAACGGCGTGCCCACGATGGTCGTGGCCGCGATGTTCCAGAAAGATCCACAGGCGCTGATCGCCCATCCCGGGCAGGGATACGAGAACTTCTCGGCTCTGGCCAAGGCGCCCACGGTACTGATCGCCAAGGACGGGCAGTTCACCTGGTGGCAGTGGCTCAAGGTGCAGCACGGCTTCAAGGACGAACAGCTCAAGCCCTATAACTACAACCTGTCGCCGTTCCTCGCCAGCAAGACGGCGGTGCAGCAGGGCTACTCGGTCGCCGAACCGATCTACATCGAGAACCAGGGCAAGTTCAAGCCGGTGGTACACCTGCTGGCCGACCACGGCT
Organism: Burkholderiaceae bacterium; assembly: GCA_016710525.1. Taxonomy (GTDB): domain Bacteria; phylum Pseudomonadota; class Gammaproteobacteria; order Burkholderiales; family Burkholderiaceae_E; genus Quisquiliibacterium. The sequence goes on along the minus strand of JADJVQ010000147.1, from coordinate 9,312 downwards.
TTTCCACCTATTCGACACTGATCGAAGCGCGCGCCGACATGGTCCGCAACCAGCCCGACCTGGTCCGCCGGTTCGTCGACGCGTCGATCCGCGGCTGGTACAACTATCTGTACGCCGACCGCAGCGCGGCCAACGCCATGATGCGCAAGGAGAACCCCGAACTCACCGATGACGAGATCGAGCGCTCGGTCGCCCTGATGAAGCAGCAGGGCATCGTCGACTCCGGCGAGGCCCTCGAACGCGGGATCGGTGCGATGAGCGAGGCCCGGGTGCGCGACTTCTTCGACAAGATGGTCAAGGCCGGTTTGTACAAGCCCGGCGATGTCGACCTGAAGAAGGTCGCGACCTACGACTTCGTCAATCAGTCGGTCGGCAAGAACCTGCGCAAGTGATCACGCCGCACAGACCGGGCCAAAGGCGGGCGTGAGCGACGCCACGCTGCTCAGGCGCCGCGCTGCTGGCGGCAGCGGCGCTGGCTGCCGCGCTGGCCTGGGCGCTGCGCTGTGCGTCGCGCGCCGCTCGGCCTCCCACGAAAAGCAGGAGCGGCTGGCCTCCGAATCGCGCTGGAACCGACTGCTCGATAGTGCTGGCGCCGGAGTTTGGGAATGGGATGCCCGCACCGCGCGAACACGGTACTCCAGCCGCTGGAAGACAATGCTCGGGCATGCCGACGATGAGATCGGCGACAGCCCCGACGAATGGCTGGACCGCCTGCACCCTGAAGATGCCCGTCGCGCCCGGCGCGAATTCGGCGCGCTGGTCAGCGGTCGCAGCCCCGCCTACCTGACGCAGTATCGGCTGCGCTGCAAGGACGGCAGCTACAAGTGGATCGAGGACTTCGGCATTGCGGTCAGCCACGATGCCGAGGGCCGGCCCGACCGCGTGGTGGGCACCCACACCGATGCCACCCGCTCGCGGCAGGCCGAAGAGCTCCTGCGCCAGAGCGAAGCGCTGTACCGTGCCCTGTTCGATTCGAATCCCGAAGCGCTATGGGTCTACGACCTCGAGACCCTGAAGTTCCTGGCCGTCAACCAGGCGGCCCTGGACCGATATGGCTACACCCGCGAGGAGTTCCTGCAGCGCACGATGCTCGATGTGCGTCCGCCCGAGGACAGGCCGCGGATCCGCGAGTGGGTGACGCAGGTGGTTGCGCAGGCGCCCGGTTTCATCAGCGCCGGCCACTGGGTGCATCAGCGGCGCAGCGGCGAGACGTTCAAGGTCGATGTGCTGGGCAAGCGCATCCTGTTCGATGGCCGCCCGGCCGGCCTGACGATGGCCCGCGACCTGACCGCGCAGCTGCAGGCCGAACGCACGCTGCGCGAGAGCGAGGACACTTTGCGGGCCATCTTCGAGCAGGCCGGAGTGGGCGTCGCGCTGACCGACTCGCACACCCTGCAGCTGCGGCGCACCAACCGGAAGTACAACGAACTGCTGGGATATTCGACCGCCGACATCACCCCGGTCGACGTCAGGACGCTGACCCACCCCGACGACATCGCGGCCGACCTGATGCAGAGGGAGCGGCTCAAGCGCGGCGAGATCCGATCGTTCGCGATGGCCAAGCGCCTGCGCCGGCGCGACGGCAGCTACATCTGGGCTCAGGTGACGATCTCGCCGATGTGGGCCCCCGATGAAGCAGTCACCTCGCACATCGCCGTCATCGAGAACATCACCGAACGGATCCAGGCCGAGGCGCAGCGCCAGGCGCTGGCTGAGCGGCTGGACATCGCCACCCGGATCGCAGGCATCGGCGTGTTCGAATGGGACCTGGTCGCCGGGACCCGCGAGAGCAACGCCAAGAGTCTCGAGATCCTGGGCATCAGCCGCGAACACTTCGAACACGAACGCGGCGACCCGGCCAACCTGGGCCTGGCCAACACCCACGAGGACGACCGCGACCGGGTCAGCGGGTTCTACCGGCGCCTGCTGTCGGGCGAGACCGGCCAGGGTTCGATGATCTGCCGGATCCGCCACCCCGACGGCACGGTGCGCGACGTGCAGTTCTACCTGAGCATGCACCGCAACGCGGCCGGGCGGTCGGTGCGGGCGGTCGGCGCGATGCTCGACGTGACCGACCGGTTGCGTTACGAACAAAGCGAGCGCGGCCGGCTGGCCGCCGAGATGGCAAGCCGGGCCAAGACCGAGTTTCTGTCGCGCATGAGCCATGAACTGCGCACGCCATTGAACGCGATGCTCGGCTTCACCCAGCTGATGCTGCGCAACCAGCGCGAACCGCTGTCCGCGGGCCATCGCGAGACCATGGGCAACATCGAACGCGCCGGCTGGCACCTGCTCGACATGATCAGCGAGATGCTCGATCTGGCCCGCATCGAGTCCGGACGCCTGGTGCTGAACATGACCAGCGTGCCGCTGCACGATGAAGTGCGCGAATGCATGGCACTGCTGGCGCCGATGGCCAGCCAGCACCAGGTCGCACTCGAGTTCACGGCGCCTGCGGCGCAGTCCCTCTGGGTGCGGGCCGACATCACGCGTCTGCGGCAGGTGCTTGCCAACCTGCTGAGCAATGCGATCAAGTACAACCGGCCGGCCGGCCGCGTATGGATCACGATCGGCCGCGAAACCGGCCGCGAAACCGGCCCGACGCCCGGCCCGACGCCCGGCCCGACGCCCGGCCCTGCGCCCGGCCCTGCACGCGGCCCGGGCGAGGATGGCCGGCCGATGCGCCTGTCGGCCGGGTCTGGCTGCGGGTGCGCGACGAGGGCAAGGGCATCGATGCCGAGCAGGCCGCGCACCTGTTCGAACCCTTCAACCGGCTGGGCGCGGAGCACAGCAAGGTCGAGGGGCTGGGAATCGGACTGGTGATCACCCGCAGCCTGATCGAACGGATGCATGGCCAGCTGACGCTGGACAGCGAGCCGGGGCGCGGCAGCGAATTCACCGTCACGCTGGACGAAGCGCCGCAGCCCGGACTGGAGCCTGTGCCCGGCGCGTCCGACGGGTCCGGCCCAGCCGACACGCCCGAACGCACGCGTCCGGCGGGGCACTCGGCCTGCGTGCTTTACATCGAGGACAACCCCTCGAATGTCGCCCTGGTCAGGGGAATCTTCGAGCTGCGGCCCGCGCTGAGCCTGCTGGTCGCCAGCGACGGCATCAGCGGCCTGGCCATCGCCCGCGAACGCCGGCCCGACCTGGTGCTGCTCGATCTGAGTCTGCCCGACATCGACGGGCTCGATGTCTTCGAGCGCCTGCAGCGCGACCCGCCGACCGCTTCCATGCGGTGCGTCGCTCTGTCGGCCGATGCCACCGCGGCGCGCATCGAGGAGATCAGGGCCAAGGGCTTCATCGACTACTGGACCAAGCCCATCGATGTGACGCGATTCCTGAGCGATCTCGACCGGCTGCTGGCCGATCCGACGTCGGCGGCCCCTTGAGCAAGCTGCGTCGGGCGGGTCACATGGCGACGACCGGGCGCTCGGCTCGCGGATGCTCGAAGGCCTGTACGGCGGCGGCCGCAATCTGCTGGCGCAGCCACCGGTGGGCCGCGTGCGCCTGGTGCCGGCGGTGCCAGACGAGGTCGACATGCACGATCGGCACGTCGAATGGCAGAGGCCGGATGGCCAGCTCGTCGGCGATGCCGGTCGAGGGGACGAACCGCTCGGGCAGCACTGTCAGCAGATCTGAGTTGGCCACGACCTGACCGGCGGTGAAGAACTGGTTGACGGTCAGCACGATGCGCCGCTGGCGCTTGATCGAGGCCAGCGCCTGGTCGACGAAGCCAAAGGGCCGGCCGGAAAAACTCACCAGCAGGTGATGGGCGTCGCAATACCGGTCCAGGGTGAGTTCCTGGCCGGCCAGCGGATGCGCCCGGCGCATCACGCAAACGTAGCGCCCGTCGTACAACCGTTCGTAACCGACCGACGGCGGGCTGGATTCCTGCATGCTGCGCTGCGCAATCTCCGCCATCACGACCGGAAAATGGCCGATGGCGGCATCGAGTTCGTCGGTCTCGAGCTTGGCCCGCGGATCGCGGGTGGTAAGCGGCAGCACGCGCAGCGACACGCCCGGCGCCTGGCTTTCGACCGAGCGGATCAGCGGCGGGATCAGCAGGGTGGCGGTGGCGTCCGCCATGGCCAGGACGAAGCTGCGCTCGGCCACGGAAGGATCGAATGAAGTGGGCGCTAACACAGCCTGAAGCGATTCCAGGGCTTCACGAATCGCCGGCCAGATGGCCAAAGCCTGGGCAGTCGGCTCGACGCCGTATCGGGCCCGGATCAGCAGTTCATCGCCCAGCGCATCGCGCAGGCGGCGCAGCGACTGGCTGACGGCCGACTGGGTCATTGCCAGCGAACTGGCCGCCCGGGTGAGGTTGCGCTCGGCCATCACGGCATCGAAAACCCGCAGCAGATTCAGATCGAGGGTTCGGAAATTCATCAAAACTCAGGCTTGTGATATTCCCAATACTAATACTTGATATTCGGAATGTTCGCTTGAATTTATTGTTGCACTGCCGCAAATTGAATGCATAGGGGTTGCCTCTCGCCGCCCCGTGATGTTCAAGGAGTGCTTCATGTCGTCCTATTCAACTACCCATGACGGGCTCGAGCGGGTGCTCGAGGGAACCCGGGTGCTGACGCACGCGGTTGGACCGACCCGCAGCCTGCGCACCGTTCCCCTGATCGTGCTCACCGGCATCGTCACCGCGGTCGTCGCGGTGGCTTCGCGCCAGTTCGCCGACGCCATGGCCGGACGGTTACCCGGCGAGTGGCTGGCCACCCGGGCACTGAGCGCCTTGCCGCGCTGGGTTCGCGTGACCTTCCTGGCCCGATCGCCTACTCGCTGGTGCATGCGGCCCGGCCGGTTCAGCGGTCGTCTGGCTAGTCCCGCCTGCCGAGAAGGCGTTTCTGGAGGCCGCGCGCCACGACCCGCGCATGATTGCCGACATCCGGGCCGCCCAAAACCGGGCAGAAGTGGAGTAAAGCAGCGACGCGGGCGGTAAAGCAGCAACGCGGGCGCGCCCTGCGGCCCGCGTGAGCCCCCCGGGGCACCGTCGGTCCCGGACCTCACCCGGCGAGGTCCGGCCCGCCCGCCGACTTATCGAAGGGCCTTGAAGCGCAGCCGGTGGCGTGGCGCCTTCGCCGAGCTAGCCCGCTTGTCGGCCTCGTATTCCTGATAGTTGCCGTTGAAAAAGGTCCATTGCGAGTCGCCTTCGAAGGACAGGATGTGGGTGGCGATGCGATCGAGGAACCAGCGATCGTGGGAGATCACAGAGTCGTGCCGCTAACCGATCAACGCGTCTTCCAGCGAACGCAGCGTCTCGACGTCGAGGTCGTTGGACGGTTCGTCCAGCAGCAGCACGTTGCCGCCCTTGAGCAGGGTGTAGGCCATGTGCAGGCGGCCGCGTTCGCCACCGGACAGGTTGCCCACCAATTTTTGCTGGTCGCCGCCCTTGAAGTTGAAGCGGCCCAGGTAGGCGCGCGACTGCATCTCGAATTTGCCGACCGTGAGGATGTCGGCGCCACCCGAGATGGCTTCCCAGACCGTCTTGTCGTTGGGCAGGGTATCGCGGCTCTGGTCGAGACAGGCGATGTTGACGGTGGGGCCCATGGTGACTTCGCCCGTGTCGGTTTCTCCGGCCGGACAGCTTGCGGAACAGGGTCGACTTGCCGGCGCCGTTGGGGCCGATCACGCCGACGATGGCGCCCGGCGGCACGCGGAAAGACAAATCGTCAATCAGCACCCGGTCACCGAATGACTTGGTGACGTTCTTGAACTCGATCACTTCATTGCCCAGCCGCTCGGCGACCGGGATGAAGATTTCCGAGGTCTCGTTGCGCTTCTGGTATTCGTGGCTCGACAGCTCCTCGAAGCGGGCCAGGCGCGATTTGCTCTTGGCCTGGCGTGCTTTCGGGTTCTGGCGCACCCATTCGAGCTCCTTTTTCAGCGTGCGCTGGCGTGCGATTCGGACGATTCTTCCTGCTTCAGGCGGGTCGGACTTCTGTTCCAGCCAGGAACGTAGTTGCCTTCCCACGGGAATGCCGGCGCCGCGGTCGAGTTCGAGGATCCACTCGCAGGCGTTGTCCAGGAAGTAGCGGTCGTGGGTGATGCCGACCACGGTGCCGGGAAATTTCTTCAGGAACTGCTCGAGCCAGTCCACGCTTTCGGCATCGAGGTGGTTGGTCGGTTCGTCGAGCAGCAGCATGTCCGGCTTGGACAGCAGCAGCTGGCACAGCGCCACGCGGCGTTTTTCGCCGCCCGACAGCTTGCCGATCACGGCTTCCCACGGCGGCAGGCGCAGCGCGTCGGCGGCGATTTCCAGCTGCGTTTCGGTGTTGTCGCCGTCGCTGGCGGCAATGATGGCTTCGAGCTCGGCCTGCTCCTTGGCCAGCGCGTCGAAGTCGGCACCTTCTTCGGCATAGGCGGCGTAGACCTCGTCGAGCCGCGCCTTGGCCTGCAGGACGCCGCCCAGGCCCTCTTCACCTCCTCGCGCACCGTCTGCTCGTCCTTCAGTTTCGGTTCCTGCGGCAGGTAGCCGATCTTGATGCCGGGCATCGGCGTGGCCTCGCCCTCGAACTCCTTGTCGACGCCGGCCATGATCTTCAGCAGGGTGGATTTGCCCGAGCCGTTGATGCCCAGCATGCCGATCTTGGCGCCGGGAAAGAACGACAGCGAAATGTCTTTGAGAATCTGGCGTTTGGGCGGAACGATCTTGCCCACCGCGGTTCATGGTGTAAAACGTACTGGAGCCATAGTGACGCACTTGGCGCGGGCAATGGTGCCCGCGTTGGAATTGATGGGGAGAAGAAACCTATTAGCTACCGTGTAAATGGGCAGGCACCGGCTGGTTTCAAGCCCGCGGACGCCACTTCCCCATTAAAGTAGCCGAATGTCCGCCCCTACCGACTCCCCGCACCCCGCGACCGCGCCGATCTGGCCGGCCAGCCCCGCCGACGAAATCGCGCTGGCCCCCCATCCGGGCGCGCACCGATCCACGAGGGCAACGCGCAGCTGCGCCTGACCGCCTGGCCGAGCACAAACCGGCTGACCCGGCCGACATCGATGCGATGACCCTGTGGTTCGCGCAACTCTCGCGGCCGACCCCACGATCCGCGCGCTGGTGATCACCGGCACCGGCGAGCGCACCTTCAGCTCGGGCCACACGCTGGACGCCGCCATCCTGTCCGAACTCGACGACCGCCCGAACGCATGCTCGATGCGCTCGAAGCCCCGCTCCTTCGTCACCATCGCGGCGCTCAACGGCAGCGTGTACGGCGGCGCCACCGACCTGGCATTGGCCTGCGACCTGCGCATCGGCATGGCGGGCTGCCGCATGTTCATGCCGGCAGCCCGCTTCGGCCTGCATTACTACGCCGGCGGCATGCGGCGCTACGTGAGCCGGCTGGGCCTGTCGGCCGCCAAGAAGCTGTTCCTGACCGCCATGACGGTGGAGTGCGACGAGATGCTGCGCATCGGCTTCCTGACCGAAGTGGTCGCGGCCGACCTCTTCGCCACCCGCATCGGCGAATACCTGGTGGCGGTCGGCCAGACCGAGGCGTCGGCGGTGCGCAGCATGAAGCGCCAGCTCAACCACATTGCCGAAGGCCGCTTCGACGAACTGACGATGCGCGCCGCCAACCGCGCCAGCATGAGCTCGCCGCAGTTGCGCGAGCGGCTCACCCGCCAGCTGGCCGCCAGGAAGAGCCGATGAGGAACCCGGTGCCACCCGCGCCGCCGCGCCGCCGTCTGCTTTGCGCGGCCGCCGGTGCGGCGCTGTCGGCGCGGGCGGCCGCGCAATCCGCCGGCCAGGGCGCGCCGGCATCCGCACCCGCCGTTGCCGTCAAGACCGTGGACGTGGCGCGCGGCCTCGAACATCCCTGGGGCCTGGCGTTTCTGCCCGACGGCCGCCTGCTCGTCACCGAGCGTGCCGGGCGGTTGCGGGTGGTCGGCCGCGACGGCTGGCTCGGCGCTGCTGACCGGCGTGCCGCGGGTCGTGGCGCGCGGCCAGGGCGGCCTGCTCGACGTCGCGCTCAGCCCCTCGTTCGAGACCGACCGGCAGGTCTACCTCAGCTTCGCCGAACCGGCCGACGGCGGCGCCCGCACCGCGGTCGCCCGTGCCACGCTGGCCGACGAAGGTCTGCGCGACACCACCGTCATCTTTCGCCAGAAACAGGCCCGCGCGGGCGCCAACCACTTCGGGTCGCGGCTGGTGCTGACCCGCGACGGGCACCTGTTCATCACCACCGGCGATCGCTACGATGCCCGCGACCAGGTCCAGGACCTGGGCACCCATTTCGGCAAGATCGTGCGCGTGCGCACCGATGGCACCGTGCCGCCGGACAACCCGTTCGTGAACGCCACGCGCGCGCTGCCCGACATCTGGTCGTTCGGCCATCGCAACGTGCAGGGCGCGGCCTTGCATCCGGGTACCGGACGGCTCTGGGCGCACGAGCATGGCGCGATGGGCGGCGACGAAGTCAATGTCGTGCTGGCGGGACGCAATTACGGATGGCCGGTGATCACGCACGGCGTGGACTATTCGGGCGCGAAGATCGGCGAAGGCTCGGCCAAGGCCGGCATGGAGCAGCCTCAGCACGTCTGGGTGCTTACCGATCGCGCCCAGCGAAAGGCGTTCGTGACCAGCTCGCGGCTGCCGGGCTGGCGCGGCAGTCTGGTGATCGGGTCGCTGAAGTTCCGGCTGCTGGCGCGCCTGAGCCTGGACGCCGAACGGGTGACGGGCGAACAGCGCGTGCTGCAACCGCTGGGCGAGCGCATCCGCGACGTGCGCCAGGGACCCGACGGGCATCTGTACCTGCTGACCGACGAAAGCCAGGGCGCCGTGCTGCGCGTCGAACCCGCCTAGGGCCGCGCGGCGCCCCCGATGGATCAGGGCGCGCCAGCGCCCCAGATCCGTGCCGCCAGGCGCACCAGCGACAGGTCGGAGCCGGCGGGCCCGATCAGCGACAGGCCCAGTGGCGCACCGAGCCGGCGCGCCAGCGGAATCGACACCTGGGGCAGCCCCGCCAGCGAGGCCCAGCACAGCAGCCGCATGGCCCGGTTGCGATACAGATCGAGCGAATGTTCGTCCTCGTCCAGCCGCGGCGCGATGTCCGGCATCGTCGGCAGCATCAGCACAGCCCCGGCCTTGAGCAGGCTGGTCAGGCGGACGCGCAAGGCGCGCTGCAGGCGGCGCGCCTGCGCCACCTGATCGTCGCTGACCTCGCGCGACCACGCGAAGCGTTCGGCCACGCCGGGCCCCAGCGGCGGGCTGTAGCGTTCGATGAACGGCCCGTCGCTCAGCCAGGCCTCGCGTCCCTGCAGGTGCCGAAACGCCCAGAACAGGGCATCGGCATCGGG
>JADJVQ010000146.1 GCA_016710525.1 Burkholderiaceae bacterium | reverse complement strand
AGATCGCCAGCTCGAAGGCGGGCAGCGCAGGCCCGGGCGCGCCGTACAAGGCCGCCTGCGCGGCCACCGCCACCAGCGGCCCGGCCACCAGCGCCGGCGCCAGGCCCACCGCCAGACACAACAGCACCAGCAGCGTGACCGGCAGCCGCATGAAGAACGGGGCCTCGTGCGGAACCTTCGGCAGGCCCACCGGCTCGCCGTTGAAGAAAGTGTCGTGGATGAAGCGCACCGAATAGACCGTGCTGAACGTGCCGGCCAGCGTGGCCCCGGCTGGCAGCAGCCATTCCATCGCCCAGTGCGACTGCTTGGCGAGCGTCTCGGCAAAGAACATTTCTTTGCTGAGGAAACCGTTGAGCAGCGGCACGCCGGCCATGCTGAGCGCCGCCACGATGCCCAGCGTGCCGGTCAAGGGCATCACTTTCATCAGCCCATTGATCAGCCGCATGTCGCGCGTGCCGCATTCGTGGTCGACGATGCCGGCGCTCATGAACAGGCCCGCCTTGAAGATCGCGTGGTTGAAGAGGTGGAAGACGCCCGCCACCACCGCGAGCGGCTCGGACAGGCCGAACAGCAGCGTGATCAGGCCGAGATGGCTGATGGTGCTGTAGGCGAGCAGGCCCTTCAGGTCATGCTGGAAGATCGCGATGTACGCGCCGAGCAGCATCGTGGCCAGCCCGACGCTGGTGACGATCCAGAACCAGGGCTCGCTGCCCCCGAGCGCCGGGTACATGCGCGCCAGCAGGAACACGCCGCACTTCACCATCGTGGCCGAATGCAGGTAGGCCGACACCGGCGTGGGCGCCGCCATGGCGTGCGGCAGCCAGAAGTGAAAAGGGAACTGCGCGCTCTTGGTGAACGCGCCCAGCAGCACCAGCACCAGCGCCACCTCGTACAGCGCATGGGCGCGGATGCGATCGCCCGAGGCGAGCACCACGTCGAGTTCGAGGCTGCCGGCGACATGACCCACCAGCAGCGCGCCGGCCAGCAGGCAAAGTCCGCCGGCACCGGTGACGGCCAGGGCCATCCGTGCGCCCTCCCGCGCATCGCGGCCGATATCGTCGCGCCCATGCCAGTAGCCGATGAGCAGGAAGCTGGCCAGGGCGGTGAGCTCCCAGAACACCACCAGCAGGACCAGGTTGTCGGCCAGCACCACGCCCAGCATGGCGCCCATGAACAGCAGCAGCAAAACGAAGAAGCGCCGGCTCGGGCTGTGGGGATCGTCCGGGTCCAGGTACCAGGCGGCATACAGCACCACCAGGGCACCGATGCCACCGATCAGCAGCACGAACAGCCAGGACAGGCCGTCCATGCGCAGCCCCAGGTCCAAGCCGAGCGCGGGCAGCCACTCGACGCTGGCGCGCAGCACCTCCCCCCCGTAGACAGCCGGCGCCGCGTGCAGCGCCAGTGCGGTCACCGCCAGCGCCGCCACCCCGGCCAATCCCGCCTGCGTGCGACGCGCAGCCACCGGCAGACCGCTCACCAGAGCCGCGGCCAGCCAGGGCAGCGAGGCCAGCAGGAACAGGCTCATGGACTCACCGGGCATGAGCCGCAGCCGGGCGGCGGATCAGCATCACGACCAGCGTGACCACAGTCAGCGGCACGACAAAACCCATCATCACGCCCGAGAACGCCGGCAGCGCGTCGTGCTGCTGCGCGGCCAGGATCAGGTAGGCCACATAGGCGACGTAGTACCCGAGAAAGACGCCCCCTTCCCAGCGCGCGATTTCGCGACCGGTCACGAATACCGGCAGGCAGGCCAGCGCCACCGCCACCATCACCAAGATGTCGAAGGACAGCAGCGACGGCGCGACCGCAAGGCCCAGATCGCCCGACACCAGCCCGGACAGCCCAAGACAACCCAGGATATTGAACGTATTGCTGCCCACCACGTTGCCCACCGCGATGTCGCGCTCCCCCTTGAGCGCCGCCGCCAGGCTGGCAGCCACCTCCGGCAGGCTCGTGCCGGCAGCCACGATCGTCAGGCCGATGACCAGGTCGCTCACCCCCATGGTCTTGGCAAAGCTCACCGCGGCCTGAACGAGCAAGTCCGATCCGAACACCAGGGCGGTCAAGCCGGCCCCGATGAGACCGAGCTGCACCACCCAGGGGCTGTCCCAGGCGCCGGGCTCGGCGGCTTTCAACTCGTCGGCGAAGTCGTCCTTGGCGGCCTTGGTCTCGCGGCGCGACTGCACGATCAGGAAGACGGTATAGGCCAGCATCAGCGCAAACAGCAGGCCGCCGTCGGCCATCGACAGCCGGCCATCGAGCCCCAGGGCAAGCAGCAGCAGGCTGGCTCCCAGCGCGATCGGCACCTCCTGGCGAATCAGCTGGATGTTGACCACCAGCGGTGCGATCAGGGCGCTCAGCCCCAGGATGAACAGCACGTTGAAGATGTTGCTGCCCACCACGTTGCCGGTGGCGAGATCGGTCCGCCCGTCGAGCACGGCGCCGACACTCACCGCCAGCTCCGGTGCGCTGGTGCCGAAAGCCACGATGGTCAGGCCGACGACCAGCGGGCTGATGCCGAAGGACAGCGCCAGCTTGGACGCCCCCCGGACCAGGGCGTTGGCACCGGCGACGAGCAGAAACAGTCCGGCGAAGAATGTCAGGAGGCTCATGAAGGTTGATTCTCGGTACACCACGCGCAGGGCGTCGACAGTGATCTGGCGCAGACTATGCCGCAGATTCCGATTCGAAAAAACCAACATTAATCGAAGATTTTCTTCGATTTTTTCGAACATTGATCAGCACGCTGAACGACCGCCACCTATAACCTGGTCAGGTCAGGTCAGGTCAGGTCTGGTCTGGTCTGGTCTGGTCTGGTCTGGTCTGGTCTGGTCTGGTCTGGCCCGGCAGGCCGGGTAATGGCCCCGAGGTGCCCCTTCGCGGACGGAGATCGGGCACGACGATTTCAAGAACCCGCCGGATCCGATCTGCGCGCTTGTGGACCGACGCACAGCGGTATCTGAAACTCCCGGCCGCCTCGCGAGCGCAGCAGAGGCGGCGGCCCGGTTGTTCCTGCCCACGATTGGGGCCAAGATCCAGGACTCGAACGTTCGAATTCCGTTCGAAAAGATCCGGATGCCGATGCCCCGCATCAGCTCAGCCGCAACCACGGGCCGAGGCTCCATCCCGCCAACGCGGAAACGGCCGGAACAGGTCGGCCGCGCCCGCGATGCCGTTATTGGCGGCATCGTTCAACGGAGAACACGTTTGCGACGAACTTTCATCACGAGCATGGCCGCTGGCCTCGGGTCGATTGCCCTGACCCGAGGATTGGGCGCCCAGTCCGCCGCCTACCCGTCCAAGCCGGTTCGATTCATCGTCGGGCTGGGACCCGGCAGCGGTGCGGACACCGCCACCCGATTCATCGCCGAGCGCATCGGGCGAACCGCCGGTCAGACCGCGGTGGTCGAGAACCGCCCGGGTGGCGACGGCCTGATCGCCGTCCAGAACCTGCTCAGCGCGCCACCCGATGGCCATGCGGTGCTCTATCTGTCCCCGTCGCCGATGGTGCTGACCCCGCTGCTGCGCAACGACCTACCCTACGACCCGATTCGCGACATCCGCCCGGTGGCGTACATGTCGCGCGGTTATGCGGTGATGGTCACCGGCGGCAATTCGCCCCACAAGACGTTCAATGACGTCATCAGCCTGGCACGCGCCAAGCCCAACACCGTCAAAATGTCCAACTACGGGCATCACTACCGGATCGGTGCGCTGTCGCTGCAAAAGCTCACCGGGGCCGACTTCATCCACGTCGCGTACAAGGGCGCCGGACAGGCCAACAACGATGTGATCGCCGGCGACATCGACGTCGCCCTGACCGACATCGGCGGCGCGATGCCGCTGATCGAATCGGGCCGGCTGCGGGCGTTGGCAACGACCGGTCCCGGCCGGCACAAGTTCCTGCCCAACGTGCCCAGCGTCAAGGAACTCGGCATTCCCTACGAACTGATGGTGTGGACAGGCTACGGCGTGCATGCGAAAACGCCCGAGGCCAACGCCCGCAAGATCGAGGAGATCCTGCTGCAGATCATCCGCTCCAAGGAGTACGCCGAGTACAACGAGAAGCAGAGCGGCGGCGAGGTGGTCGGTGCAAGCGGCGATCAGCTGAAGGCGCATGTCATCGCCGAGACGGGCCGGTATCGCGAACTGGGCAAGTCGATGAATCTGGGCGAGCAGTGAGAAGGGGCGCTCTCGTCCGGGCGATGCCCCGTCTGTTTGCGCTCGCGCTCGGCGGCCTGCTCTGGGCGCCTGCGCTGGCCCAGTCGGATTTTCCGCGCAAGCCCGTCCAGATCGTGGTGCCCTATGGCCCGGGCGGTGCGGTCGACGTTGCCGTGAGAATCGTCGCCGAGCACATGGGCCAGAGCCTGGGCCAGCCGATGGTGGTGCTCAACCGCCCAGGCGGCAATGCGAACATCGGCCCTGGCGTCGTGCTTCAGTCCCCGCCGGATGGCTACACCCTGCTCGCCAGCTCAACCGCGACGGTCATCAATCCGCTGGTCGACACCAAGCTCGGCTGGAGCCGCGACAGCTTCCAGCCCATCGCCCGCATGGCCACCTCGCCGAGCCTGTTCGTCGTGGCCCCGGCCCTGGGGGTCCGCACGCTCGCCGACTTCGTCGCGCTGGCCAAGTCCAAGCCGGGCGACTTGACCACACCGGTCACGGGCTTCGGCTCGGCCCAGGCGGTCGCCCGCGAGAGCTTCACCCGGCTGGCCGGCATCCGCCTGCTCGACGTCGCCTACAAGGGCGGGACTTCCTTTGTCCCCGATCTGCTCGGCGGCAGGCTCTCGATGTCCGTGTCGCCGCTGAACGTGGTCCTGACGATGGTCAAGGAAGGTCGGCTCGTCGCCCTCGCGAACACGGGCCTCGTGCGCTCCCCGCTGCTGCCCGACGTGCCGACGCTGACCGAGCTCGGCTACGGCGAGGCCGCGTCGAACAGCTGGTTCGGACTTCACGCGCCGGCCGGCACGCCTGCGCCGGTCGTCCAGAAGCTGTCGGCGGCGCTGCGGGCCGCGATGGATGACCCGAAGGTGCGCCTGCAGTTCGTGACCGCCGGCACCGAGCCGGGGTACCTCGACACGGCCGCTTTCAACACCTTCATCGATCAAGAAACGGTCACGGCCAGGCGCTATGTGGCGACTTTGCCGACCACCCGCTGAACCCACCTGATAGGGAGAACGCCTTGATGACCGATCGCATTCCCGTCGCTCTCGAACCCTTCGTGCATCCGTCGGCCTGGACCGCGGCCGACATGCTCGACCCGCAGCGCTATGTGATCACCTTGGACGCGCTGGATGTGGCCGAGATCGACAGCGCACTTGCGTCGGCAAAGGCGGCGGGACGTTCCATTCCAGAACTCGACCGGACCGGATTTCCGCTCGTACGCGTCAAGGCGAAGCTGCAAGACGCGCTCGAGCGGCTCGAGAATGGCCCCGGCCTGGTGCTGTTTCGGGGACTGCCTCTGGAGCGCTACCGAAAGCCCGATGCGGCGATGATCTTCTGGGGCATGGGCGCCTACCTGGGGCCCGCCTTCGCGCAGAACGCACAGGGCGACGTGCTGGGTCATGTGCGCGACCTCGGCGCATCGCGATTGGATCCCAAGGCGCGCGGTTATCAGACCCGCGAAAAACTGCCATTCCACAACGATTCCACGGATGTGGTCGGCCTGATGTGCCTGGCCACGGCAAAGTCCGGCGGCCTGTCGAGGGTCGCCAGCTCCATCGCGATCCACAATGAACTGGTGGCCACGCGTCCCGATCTGGCGGCCGCGTTGTATGGCGACTTCTGCCAGGACCGTCGTGGCGAGGAGCCGCCAGGGGAGAAGCCCTATTTCGTGACGCCGTTCTTCGTGCGCCATCAGGGCCGGGTCTTCGTGAAATTCAACCGAAGCTACGTGCAGAGCGCACAGCGCTTTGCCGACGTCCCAAGGCTCACGGCGCTGCAGACCGAAGCGATGGACACCCTCGACCGGCTGTGCAACGACCCCCGCTTCTGCCTGGAGATGATGCTCGAGCCCGGCGACATGCAGTTCGTCTGCAACCACGTGGTGCTGCACTCGCGCACGCAATACGACGACTGGCCCGAGCCCGCGCGCCGGCGGCACCTGTTGCGGCTGTGGCTGCGCACCCCCGCCTTCGCGGTCCCGCCGCCCGTGTTTGCCGACCGCAATCGAGACATGCTGGCCTGGCAGCGCACGCCGCGTGCCCCCGTTTTCGACGTCTCCGAGATCCAGGCCGAACTTGCGCACTGAGCGCCTTCACTGAGCGCCTTCACTGAGCGCCTGCACTGAGCGCCTTCACTGAGCGCCTGCTGATCGCCCGCACTGATCGCCCGCACTGACCGCATCCACTGAGCGCCCGCACTGATCGCCAAAGGATTCACATGACCAACGAAGATTCACGACTCGCGCCGCTCACCGGACCGCAGGTCTGGTACGGCCCCGACCTGGCGGCCCGAACCGACTGGATCAGACCGCTCACGCCGGCCGAGATCGGCGAGCTCGAGGCGGCCGTGACGCGTCTGGATGCGACCGGCATCGACATTGCCGCGATCGGCCCCCAGCACCTGCAGTCACCCGGCCTGCAGCCGCTGGTCGAAGAGATCCGCGCGGCCGTCCTGCACGGCCGCGGCTTTCTGCTGGTGCGCGGCGTTCCCGTGCAGCAGTGGAGCGTGCGCCAGTGCGCGATTGCGTACTTCGGACTGGGCACCCTGCTCGGCGAACCGGTGTCGCAGAACGCGATGGGCCACATCCTGGGTCACGTGAAGGACATCGGCGCGGACTACGCCCGGCCCGAGCATCGCGGTTACCAGACCTCCGCGCGGCTGCCCTACCACTGCGACTCGTCCGACATCGTGGCATTGCTTTGCCTGAAGCCCTCGAAGACGGGCGGCAAGTCGAGCCTGGTCAGCAGCTGGACCCTGTTCAACGAGATGCTGCGGCGCCATCCGCAAGCGCTGCGCGAACTGCTGAAACCGGCCTATCGCGATCGCCGTGGCGAAGTGCCCGAGGGCGCCGAGCCCTGGTATGCGGTGCCGGTGTTCAATCCGACGCCCGATGGCGCAATGGTCGCGACCTATGTGCGCAGTGCCATGAAAAAGGCGCAGCGCTTCCCCGAGGTGCCCCGGCTGACGCCGGAACTCGAGGCCGCGTGCGACGCCCTCGATGCGCTGGCCGACGATCCGGCCATTCACCTGGACATGGACTTCCGTCCGGGCGACATGCAGTTCGTCAGCAACCACTGGATCATGCATTCGCGCACCGAATACGAAGATTTCCCCGAGCCTGAAAACCGTCGCCATCTGTTCCGGCTCTGGCTGGCCTGCGCCGACGCGCCGCTGCTGCCCGATGTGTATGTCCGCGCCTGGCAGGGGGCCACGGCCCAGGGCCGTCCGGCCGGCATCCGCGTGCCGGGTGTGCCGTTGTCGGCGCCGCTGGACGCCAGCTGGTAGTCCGCGGATATCGGTCATGCACGACATCCTCATCGTGGGCGCCGGCAGTGCCGGGTGTGCCATCGCCGCGCGCGCAAGCGAAGACCCGCGGCGCAGCGTTTTGCTCTGCGAGGCAGGCCCGGACTATGGCGATCTGGCGAATACGCCCTACGACCTCGTCAACAGCCATAACAATTCCTACCACGCGCACGACTGGGGCCTGAGCCATCTGCCGACCCGCACGCGCAGCGTGGCATTTCCCCGCGGCCGGGCCACCGGCGGCTCGAGCGCCGTCAACACCACCATCGCGCTGCGCGGCATGCCCGAGGACTACGACGAGTGGGCCAGCCAGGGCAATCCCGAGTGGGCCTGGCCGCGCGTGCTGCCGGCCTTCAACCGCCTCGAGCGCGACCTGGACTACGGCGAGCGCCCCTACCACGGCGACGCCGGTCCGATCAGCATCCGCCGCTACCGCGACGACGAGCTGACCCCCCAGCAGGCGGCCTTCCTCGATGCCGCGCGCGCTCTGGGCTACCCCGACTGCCCGGACGCCAACGAACCCTGGGGCTGGGGCAGCGGTCCGCACCCGATGAACAAGCTCGGTCGGCTGCGCATTTCGTGCGCGATCGGCTACCTGGCGCCTGCCCGGGCGCGTCCCAATCTGCAGATCCGGGCGGCAACCCTGGTGCTGCGCCTGGTGATCGAAGGCGGGCGCTGCACCGGCGTGGTCGTGCGCAATGCCGACGGCACCATCGAAACCCTGCAGGCGAAGCTGGTGGTGGTGTCGGCGGGCGCCATCCTGTCGCCCGCCATTCTGATGCGCTCGGGGCTGGGGCCGCGCGCGCAGCTGGAGGCCCTGGGCATACCCGTCGTCCGCGACGTGCCGGGCGTAGGCCAGAATCTGTCGGACCATCCGGCGCTGTCGGTGAGCTGCGTGCCGCGCGATCCGTCGATGATCGATCTCGACTCGCCGATCATCCAGACCATCCTGCGCTATACCGGCGCGGGCTCGTCGCTGCGCAACGATCTGCAGATCGAGATGCTCAGCTTCAATGGCCGGCGCGGCGACGGTACCTTCGGCATCGCGGCCGTGCTCGAGTATCAGCACGGACGCGGGGAACTGCGTCTTGCCTCCGCCGACCCCGACGCAGCGCCGCTGATCGACAACCGCTTCTGCGAGGACGAACGCGACCTGTCGCGCCTCGTGCAGTGCTTCAAGGACACGCTGGCATTCACCCGCAACCCGGCGATCGCCGACCTGATCGATCGAATCGGTTTCCCACGGCAGGCATCGCTCACGAGCGCGCGTCATCCGGACACCCTGGGGCTCACCGACGACGACATCGCGGCCCTGTGCCGGCGCTTCGCCGGCAGCGGCTATCACCCCTGCGGCACCGTGAAGATGGGCCCGGCCAGCGATGCGCTTGCCGTCGTCAATCAATATGGTCAATGCCACACGGTCGAACAGCTCGTCGTCGCCGACGCATCGATCATGCCCGGCGTTCCGCGCGCCAATACCAATCTCACCTGCATCATGATCGGCGAGAAGGTCGGGGAATGGCTGCGCACGCGCCCTGCCCTGTACGGTCTCTGAGCGCGCTGTGCGGACCCTGAGCGCGCGCCGGATGGTTTTTCATTCCAAGGAAACGACCTCAGCATGACCATCGATCTGATCATCCGCAATGCGCGTGTGCTCGACGGCAACGGTGCTCCTGCCTTCAGCGCCGATGTCGAGGTCGACGAAGGCCGCATCCGGCATGTCGGCACCGCCAGCAGCAGCGCACGCACCGAAATCGATGCGCACGGCGCCCATCTGGCGCCAGGTTTCATCGATGTGCATTCGCACGACGACGGCGCGTTCATCCGCCATCCGGGCATGGCCTTCAAGCTGTCCCAGGGGGTGACCACCTGCGTGTGCGGCAACTGCGGCTTCAGTGCGATTCCGGCGCTGCCCGGCGTCGACCAGGCCAGCGCCAGCGGCGGCATCCTGGCCGGTCTGCAGGGCAGCTTCAGCGACCTGAACGGCTATTTCGCACACGCCGCCGCGCAGGGCCCGGCACTGAACGCCATCATGCTGGTGGGCCACAACACGGTGCGCGCGATGGTGATGGGCTTCGAGCAGCGCCGCCCGACCGGGGCAGAGCTGTCGAAGATGCGCGCGCTGGTGGTCCAAGCGTTCGAGCAGGGCGCCTGCGGGTTCTCCACCGGCCTCATCTATCGGCCCGGCCGCTGGAGCGACACCGACGAGGTGATCGAACTGGCCAGCGCCGCGCATGACTTCGATGCGCTCTACACCACGCACATGCGCAATGAAGGCGACAAGCTGCTCGAGGCGGTCGACGAGACGCTGCAGATCGGCCGCGAGGCCGGCGTGCATGCGCACATCTCGCACCACAAGGCGGCGGGCCGGCCCAACTGGGGCAAGGTACGGGAGTCGCTGGCGCGGGTGGACGCGGCCCGCGCGGCCGGCCAGCGGGTCTCGCTCGACATCTACCCCTACACCGCGGGCAGCGGCCGGATGATCGAGTACTTCAACCTGAACGATGTGAACCGCGATCTGGCCGAGGTGATCCGCATCGCCAGCTGCCCGGCCTTTCGCGAGTTCGAAGGCCGGATGCTGGTCGACATCGCGGCCGAGCGCAACATCGATGTCACCGAGGCGGTGAAGCTGGTTCTGACGGCGCCCGGCGGCGATCGCACCATCTGCATCCAGTTCATCATCGACGAGGCCGACATCGAAACCAATCTGCGCTACCGCGACATGATGATCGGCAGCGACGGCATCCCGGATCTTCGCGGCCGGCCGCATCCGCGCCTGTTCGGCACGTTTCCGCGCGTGCTGGGCGAATACGTGCGCCGCCGCGGCGTGCTCTCGCTGCCGGAGGCAGTGCGGCGCATGACCTCGGTGAGCGCCGACACCTTCGGGCTGCTCGACCGCGGCCGGATCGAGCCGGGCCGCTTCGCCGACCTGGTGCTGTTCGATGCCGATACCATTTCCGACACCGCGACCTACGACGAGCCCAAGCAGGAGTCGGCCGGCGTGAAGACCGTGGTCGTCAACGGCCGCGTAGCCTTTCAGGACGGCGTGCACACGCAGGCCGCCGCCGGACACATGCTGCGCTACCGCCGCAGCGCCTGGACAGGGGAGCAAGGCAATGGGCAAACATGATCTGGTCATTCGAGGCGGCACGGTGGCCGACGGCACCGGCGCGGCCCTTCGCGAAGCCGACATCGCCATCGACGGCGGACGCATCAGCGCGGTCGGCCCCTCCCTGGGCGCGGGCCGCGATGAAATCGACGCGCGCGGCAAGCTGGTCACGCCGGGCTTCGTCGATGTGCACACGCACTACGACGCGCAGGCGATGTGGGACAGCCGCCTGCAGCCCTCGAGCTGGCATGGCGTGACCACCGCGGTCATGGGCAATTGCGGCGTGGGCTTTGCGCCCGTGCGCCCCGGCGATCGCGACCGCCTGATCGAGCTGATGGAAGGCATCGAGGACATTCCCGGCGCGGTGCTCAAGGAGGGCCTGGACTGGTCCTGGGAAAGCTTCGGCGAATACCTCGATGCGGTCGACCAGCGGCCGCGCGACATGGACGTCTGCGCGCAGCTGCCGCATGGCGCGCTCCGGGTCTATGTGATGGGCGAGCGCGCGGTGCGACTGGAAGCCGCCACCGAGCAGGACATCGCCGCGATGCGCGCGCTGGCCTGCGAGGCGATGCAGGCCGGTGCGATCGGTTTCTCCACGTCGCGCAGCGTCAACCACAAGACCCTCAAGGGCGACCCGACGCCCACGCTGCGGGCCAATGAGGCCGAACTGACCGGCATCGCGATGGGCCTGAAGGATGCGGGCGCCGGCGTGCTCGAGTTCATCTCCGACTGGGATACACCGGACGCGGCCACTGAGTTCGGCATGATCCGACGGGTCGTCGAGCAGTCGGGCCGGCCACTGTCGTTCTCGCTGTTCCAGCGGCCCGCCACCCCCAACGTCTGGCGCGAACTGCTCGACATGACGGATGCGGCGGCACGCGACGGCCTGCCCATCCGGGCCCAGGTGGCGCCGCGCACGATCGGCGTGCTGCTGGGCCTGCAGGGCAGCCGCAATCCGTTCTACATCTGCGCCGCGTACAAGTCGATCGCCGCGCTGCCGCTGGCCGAACGCGTGGCCATCATGCGCAATCCGCAATTCAAGGCGAAGCTGCTCGACGAAGCGCGCGACTTCGCCGATGGCGACGCCATGCAGAAGCGGCTGGCCTCCTTCGACCGGATGTTCGTGCTCGGCGCAGTGCCCGACTACGAGCCGCCGTTGTCGGAATCGGTCGCCGCCCGTGCCGCGCGAGCGGGCCGCGCTCCGGCCGATCTGGCCTACGACCTGCTGCTCGAAGACGACGGGCGAGCCTTCCTGCTCGCGCCCTTCGCCAACTACGTGTCGGGCAATCTGGACGTGTGCCGCGAGATGCTGCTCGACCCCAACACGATGCCCGGGCTGGGCGATGGCGGCGCGCATGTCAGCATCATTTCAGATGCCAGCTACTGCACCTATCTGCTCAGCCACTGGGGGCGCGACCGCGCCAGCGGCCGCATCGCCGTCGAGGAGCTGGTTCGCAAGCAGACGTCGTTCAATGCCCACGCCATGGGCCTGCTCGATCGGGGTGTGCTGGCGCCCGGCCTGAAAGCCGACGTCAATGTGATCGACTTCGGCCAGCTGCGGGTCGAAGCCCCGACGATGGCCCACGACCTGCCATCGGGCGGACGGCGTCTGCTGCAGGGCGCGCGCGGTTATGTGGCGACCGTCGTCTCCGGTGAAGTGACCTACCGCGACGGCCAGCCCACCGCGGCCCTGCCCGGCCGGCTGGTCCGGGTCAAGGCCGGCCCGCGCCCGGCACCTCGACCCTGACCACGTCGATCCCGGCGTCGCGCCGCTGCGCCGCCGCCGGGCCGCTGCCCGAGGCGGTGCAGACATAAAGATCGCGGCGGTCTTCGCCGCCCAGCATGCAGGCGAAGGCGTGGCGACCCGGGGGCAGCGCGATCCGCTGAACGATGGCCCCACCTTCGCGCACCCGCAGCAGCTGCGGCCCGCGCGCGTCGGCCACCCAGATGGCGCCCTCGGCATCCAGGCAGATGCCGTCGGGGAAGTGGCCCGCAAGATCAGCGAACACGCTTCGCCCGGTCAGCAGCCCATCGGCGCCGAGCGCAAAGGACGTGAGCCGCTGGCCCATGGTCTCGGCGACGATCATCCGAGCCCCGTCGGGCGTGATGACGCTGCCATTGGGGAACATCAGATCGGTCGCCGCGGCGCTGACATGGCCGTCCGGGTCGACACGCATCAGGGTGGCCGGGCGCTCGGCTTCGCCCCGATGCCGGTCGAAGCCGAAGTTGCCGACGAAGGCGCGCCCACTGCCATCGATCACCATGTCGTTGCACGGGCCGGTGGCGAATCCGGACAGATCGGCGACCTCGACCAGCAGCCCGCCCTCGAGGCGCATCAGCTTGCGGTCGAGCATCGAGACGATGAGCATCGTCCCGTCGGGGCGCCATCCCAGGCCCGAGGGCTGGGCAGGAACCGTCACGATGGTCTCCACCTTGCCGGCGGGATCCACCGCCAGCACCCGATGCGAATAAAAATCCGAGAACCAGAGCCGGCCCTGATGCCAGCGCGGCGCTTCGGTGAAGGTCAGGCCCTGCACCACTGGGCGCAGCTCGTTTGCACTCATCGTCGGATCTCCGTTGCTGACGCCGATTGCGCGGCCACGCCGCGGCACGCTTGGCCAAACGATGGTATCGCCTGGCACCACGCGCTGGCATGATGCCAGGCTTGGCCAGCACAGGGCTGCAACCACTCGTTGATGGCCCGTGGGAACACTGGGCCCTCTGACAGGAGATCGAGATGCATGGGTTGAAGAGCCGTCCGGACACCTTGAACGCCGGCGCCTGCGATGCCGACCGGCACACGCACGATCACGCCGCGCTCAGCTGACTCCCGGCAGGCACGGTGATCGGCACGGAAGCGGTGGTCCGCTCCAAGCCCGACGGCTACACGATGCTGCTCGCTTCGGCGCCGCTGGCAACCAATCCGGGGCTGATGGCGAAACTGCCGCCCCGGTGTCGCTACGACAGGCCTGATCCAGCCCCACCTGGTCGCGTCAATTGCTCAATCTCGAGTACGGCACCCGCTTCGTGCATGTTCCGTACCGGGGCAGCGCACCGGCGCTGCAGGCGGTGCCCACCGTGCGGGAATTGGGCTATCCGAAGGGCGAGGCGCAGGCATTCTCCGGGTTCCTGGTGCCCGCCGGCGTGCCCCCCGAGATGGTGGCCGTGCTGAACAAGGCCGCCAATCAGGCGATGCTCCAGCCCGACGTGCGCGAGACCATCGTGGTCAAGCTGCAGTCGCCGCTGATCGGCGGCACACCCGAGGCCTATGCGCAGTTCTTGCGCGCCGAACTGGCCCGCTGGGTGCCGCTGATCAAGAGCGTGGGAATCAAGCCGGACTGAGCCCGTCGCCGGGCGCGCCGCTGCAGTGGCTCAAGACACCAGCCAGCCGCCATCCACGTCGACGGTCGTGCCGGTGACGAAATCGTTTTCGATCACGAACAGGATGCCCTTGGCCACCTCGTCGGCCGTGCCCGCCCTGGGAATCACGTGGCCGGCGGTGATCTTCTCGTAGAGCGCCCTGCGCTGCTCGCCTTGCACCGCCATCATCGGCGTGTCGATCGACCCCGGCGAAACCACATTGATGCGGCGCGGGGCGATCTCGGGAGCGACGGCGCGAACCAGGGCCTCGACAGCCGCACCCACGCTGGACAGCGCAACCTGACCCGGTTTGCACTTGCGGGCGGGCGAACCGCTGACCAGCACGATGGTGCCCTTGTCGGTCAGGTGCTTGGCCCCGAGCCGCACGACATTGGCGTAACCCCAGAGCTTGTCGAACGAGGCCTGGTATCCGTCGAGGTCCATCGCCAGGAAGGGACCCAGCGCGCGGTCGCCGCCGGTGGCGGAACTCACGAGGATGTCGAATGGCGCCAGTGATTCGAACAGCGCCGACATCGCCGCCCGGTCACGCACGTCGCATTTCGCGGCGGTGACGCCCTTCGGGAGATTGCCCGCCCGATCGGGGTTGCGGCTGATCACGGTGACCAACGCCCCTTTGGCCGCCAGCTGCTGGGCCGCTGCCAGACCGATTCCCGAGGTGCCACCGAATACGATGGCCTTCTTGCCTGATACGTCCATTGTTTCTCTTCCCTGGTTGAGTGTGCGCGGCGACAGTGTAAAGCGAAGCGCTTCCCGCGCGACGGTGCGCGGCCGGCGCCTCGGCCTTGGACCTCAGCGCAACCAGACGCCCAGCGGCGCGATCAGCCAGATCCAGGCGCCGGCACACACGGCGACGGTATAGGTCACCGCCGCCGCCGCGACCACCCAGCCCGCGATGACGGCCAATCCGTCGCCCAGGGCCAGCCCGAGCCCGAGCAGCACGACCGCCAGCGCCGGCAGCACGTTACCCAGGGGAATCGGCAGGAAGATCACACCGCCCATCAGGCCGAGGTTGCCCGCCAGCCAGGAGCGTCGGCGAACCACCACGAGCCGCACCAGCCGCTGGCGCGACCAGCGGCCGGCCCATTCATAGGCACGCGCCAGGATCGTCAGGACCCGCCTGGCCCATTGCGCCGACAGCTCGATCTCGGCGATGCGTCTGGGCAGCGTGCTGCAATCGTCGCCCCGCCACAGGGCGAGGGCCATCGCCATCAGCGCCAGCCCCAGCACGTTGCCGATGCCGGGAATGGGCAGCACGCAGGGCGTCGCCAGCAGCACGAGCAGCGTGCCGTGCATCGCGGAGCCGTGAATCCGAGCCAGATGAGCAAGGCTCACCGGACCCTCGGTCAGCTGGTCGGCCGCTTCGCGCAGGCGTCGGTGCAGTGTGGGGGTGTGCGTTGTCACCGGCCGGATCATGGGCTGACTTCGTGACAGAGCGACGGCATCGAGCGGATGCGTCCCGATATCGGTCTTCCAGCCGACCCGCCATGCGTTCCGATCGCGAGGCGGCCATCACCGGTGTCATCGAATGTTCACCTGACCTTGATACGTTGCGCGCGTCGGCCCCGGCCCGTTCGAAAGTTTGTTGGTGCCCATGGTGAACGCTTGAATCATCCGGCCGTGACGCCGCGAGTCCTTGCAGGGCGAATGCTGCGCCTGGCATGCGCCGGCGGCGTGCTGCTCATGTTGCTCGCCTGCGCGCCCCAGTCGCTGCTGCTGCGGGCCGCGGCCGATCAGCTGGCCGGACAGGCCACGCAGCCGGAAGACGATGTCGTGCTGGCGCGCGAGGCCAGCGCGTTCTATCTGAAGCTGTCCGAATCGGTACTCGCGCGGACGCCGGGCCACCTTCGCCTGGCCGAGGCGGTGGCCGGCGGATTCACGCAGTACGCCTACGCCTTCGTGGCACTCGAGGCCGAACGCCTCGAGTCCCGCGACGCCAGGGCCGCCCAGCGGCTGCGCGACCGCGCGGCACGTCTGTACGGGCGGGCGCATCGCCACGCGATGACGGCGCTCGAACATCACAACCCGGGCCTGTCGCGCCAGCTCGCCGCGGCAGACGCCTCGAGTCCGTCAAACCGACTTCAACTGCCCGCCGAACAGGCCGCCGTGGGCTACTGGGCCGCAGCCTCCTGGGGCGCCTACATCGCGCTGTCGAAGGACAAGCCCGATGTCGTGGCCGATCTGCCGCAGGTCGTGCAGCTGGCCCGCCTGGTCCTGGCCTGCGACCCCGACTATGGCGAGGGTGCCGCGCTGTCGCTGATGGGCACTCTGGAAGCGGCACGACCCGGCGGTTCGCGCCAGCAGGCGGAGATCTACTTCGAGCGCGCCATCGCAGCCAGCGCGGGCCGAAGTGCCGGCCCCGTGGTGGCGAAGGCCGATGCGCTGGCCCTGCCCGATGGCGATCGCGCGGGCTTCGAAGCCTTGCTGCGGCAGGCGATCGCGATCAGCACCCGGCACCCGAGCCTGGAGAACACCCTGCTGCGCGAGCGCGCGCAATGGCTGCTCGATACCCTCGATGACCGCTTCTGACGTCCGCGCTTCCGACGTCGTCGCTTCCGACGTCTGCGCTTCTGAGGTCGGCGCGTCCGACATCTGCGCTTCCGACCGCCCCGATTGGCCGCCGCCCCCATGATCCCTTCCAGAAGATCCGCCTGCCTGTTCCTGATGGCCGCCAACCTGGGGCCGATGGCGCTCGCCCAAAGCCCTGGCGCTTCGCTGCGCATCGGCTCCCTGGTCCCCAAGAACTCGCTGTACCACCAGCAGCTGCTGGAACTCGGCGAGACCTGGCGAGCGGCCCAGGGCGGCGGCGCGCGCTTCGTGGTGTTCACCGACGGCAGCCAGGGCGGCGAAGCCGAATTGGCCCGACGCATGCGCATCGGCCAGCTGCAGGGTGCGCTGCTTTCGGTGGTTGGCCTGCGCGAGATCGAGCCGTCGATCGGCGCGCTGCAAAGCCTGCCGATGCTGTTCAAGAACTGGGAAGAGCTCGACTACGTGCGCGAAAAAATGCGCCCGGCGATGGAGCAGAAGTTCCTCGAGAAAGGGTTCGTCGTGCTGGGCTGGGGCGACGCCGGCTGGGTGCGCTTCTTCTCGAAGGCGCCGGCCTTTCGGCCCGACGACTTCAAGGGCATGAAGTTTTTTGCCTGGGGCAGCGAGCCCGACCAGCAGGCCATCATGAAGAGCCTGGGCTACACGCCGATCCCGCTGGAGACCAATGACATCCTGCCCTCGATCCAGACCGGCATGATCAACGTCGTTCCGTCCACGCCCTACTTCGCACTGGCCAGCCAGATCTACGGCACCGCGACGAACATGCTGGAGATCAACTGGGCGCCGATCGTGGGTGCCCTGGTGATCACCCGCAAGGCATGGGATGGCATGGCACCCGCCGCACAGGCGGCGCTGCGCAGCGCCGGCGAGAAGGCCGGCGTGCAGATGCGCACGAAGGCCCGCGCCGAGGTGGACGAAGCGGTGGACGCGATGAAAAAACGCGGACTGACCGTCAACCGGCCATCACCCGAACAATTGCGCGAATGGCATGAACTCGCCGATCGGCTGTACCCGCGCATTCGCGGCACCATGGTGCCCGCCGAGACCTTCGACGAGGTGTTCCGGCACCTGGCGGCCTTTCGCGCCGGCAAGGGAAAGTAGGTCTTGAACGGACCCACCCACCCACCGTGGCGCCGGCTGCCACGGATCGACGACACGCTGGGTGCGCTCGCGCTGGCGCTGATGGTGGTGATCCCGCTGATCGAGATCGGATTGCGCCCGCTCGCCGGTCGGGGCGTCGAAAACGCGCCCGTGCTGGTCCAGCACCTGGGCTTGCTGCTGGCCATGTTCGGCGCGCTCGCGGCCGAACGGCAAGGGCATCTGACCACCTTGGGCGGCAGCCTCGTGCGCTTCGGCGACGGCCGTTTCCAGACTGCGCTGGGCCACTTCGCCCATGCCAGCGTGGCTCTGATCTGCGGCATGCTGGCCTGGGCCAGCTGGCGCTTCGTGGCCGAGGAGATGAAGGCGGCGCACACGCTGAGCTATGGCATTGCTGTCTGGGTCGTCCAGGCGGCCATGCCGCTGGTCTTCGCCCTGCTGGGCGCCCGAATGGGCTGGCGCTGCTCGACCGCACGCTGGGCCCGGTGGGTCTGCGCGATGGCGCTGCCCTGGGCAGGCTGGATGCTGCCCGCTGCCTTCGAGAATGTCACTGTGCCGCTCTGGCCCGTGCTGATCTGGCTGCTCGCCATCCTGCTGGCCGGCGCACCGATATTCGCGGTGCTGGGCGGATTCGCGCTGGCGCTGTTCTGGCACGACGGCCTGCCCCTGGCGTCGATCGCGCTGTCGCACTATTCGATCACCGTCAATCCGTCGCTGCCGGCCCTGCCCCTGTTCACGCTGGCGGGCCTGATCTTCGCCCGCACCGGCGCCGCCTTGCGCCTGAGCCGATTGTTCCTGGCCCTGTTCGGGGGCGCCGTGCGCGGCACGGTGGTGGCGGCGGCCTTGTTGTGCTCGGCCTTCACCGCGTTCACCGGCGGCAGCGGCGTCACCATCCTGGCATTGGGCGGGCTGCTGCTGCCCCTGCTGACCCAAGCGGGCTATCCCGAACAGCGGGGGGTGGGCCTGGTCACCAGCGCCAGTGCGCTCGGTGTCTTGCTCGCCCCCTCGGTGCCGCTGATCCTGGTCGCCGTCATCGCCCGCGTGCCGATCATCGACATGTTCCTGGCCGGTCTGCTGCCCGCTCTGGTCATGGTCGGCTGCCTGCTGGTGGTCGGGGGGTATCTGAAGCAGCCAGCGCCCGCTCAGGGGACAGCGCGAGCCGAGCCGGCGCCTGCGGACCTCGGGTCCGCGCTGGCATGTGCCTGGGCCGCGAAGTGGGAGTTGCTTGCGCCCTTGGTTGCGATCGGATCGCTGGTCAGCGGATTGGCCACTCCCACCGAGAGCGCGGCGCTGACCGCGGCCTACGCCGCTGCGACCCAGGCCATTGCGCACCGCGAACTGAGCGCACGCCTGCTGGGCCAGTGCCTGGCCCATTGCGCCCAGATCATCGGCGGCATCATGCTGATCCTGGGCATGGCGCTGGCGTTGACCAACTACCTGATCGACGCGGGGGTTCCGGACGCCGCGATCGACTGGGCCCAGGCGATGATCCCGAACCGGTTCGTCTTCCTGCTCGCACTGTGCGTTTTCTTGTGCGTCGCGGCTGCGATGATGGAGATCTTTGCGGCCATCGTCGTGCTGGTGCCGCTGCTGCTGCCCATGGCGCGCAGTTATGGCATCGACCCGGTGCACTTCGGCATCATCTTCCTGGCCGCGATGGAGCTGGGATTTCTGTGCCCTCCGGCTGGCATGAACATCTACTTCGCCGCGGCAATGTTCGACAAATCCGTGCCGTATGTGACCGTGTCGGTGCTGCCCGCGGCACTGGCCATCTTCATCGGGACGGTCGCCATCGCCCTGTTGCCCGAACTGGCGACCGCCCTGCCCGCCTGGTGGGCCCGCCGCTGAGGCGCGCCTCATGGTGCCGGCAAGCCCGCCTCGCGCAGCACCTCCAAAAGGCGTTCGAACGGAGACGAGCTGCCAGGCCGCGACAGCCCGGCGGCCGTGAGTGCGCGAGCGCGCACGGCACGCAAAGGCTGGGCCGCGCCTATTTTTTCCCGGCCGCGCTGTTCTTCTTGGCGTCTTGCTTGCCCAGCTCTTCCTTGGTCAGCTTGACCTTCTTCACCTTTGGAGTCGCGCCCTTTTCGGCCGCGACCTTTTCCTTCTTCACTTTTTCCTTCTTGACCTTTTCCTTCTTCACGACCGGCCCCGCCAGTGCCTCCTTCGCCAGCCGCTTGGCCTGCTTGGCCTCGGTATCGAGAAGCTTCTTGGTTTTTTGGCGCTGGCGCCTGGCTTTCAGCATTGACGCGTGACTCATTTTCGACTTCCGTTGGATGTAGGTGAACCGCCCCCGGGCTATCCGGCGGCATTCCGCATTGGGTCAGGCCCCCACGGCCGTCGCTTTGCGTTCGGAAAGGTACAGCATTTCCAATACCGTCGGCGCCAGATTGCGAAGGCACAGGCCGGGGCCGCGAAAGTGCACGACAACACGATGCGAATCCGTCAGCATCGCAAGCCCCGCAAACGCCGACCGGCGTGTTCTGATCGCCGCGGATCCGCTCAGGTGACCGGCAGGTTCAACGCCTTCACCTCGCGGATCCACACCGGACCGTCCTCGCGCCACATCCGCAGCCCTTCGGTGCGCCCGGCGACCGCGTCCGGAACGCCCATGCTCTCGCGCATCGTGCGGCTGCGCGCGGTGTCGTTGGTCTCGACCGCGACCTTGCCCAGGAAATCGAGCAGGGGCACCGGCACCGCGGAGTGTGCGACCAGGATGATCGCGGCCTCGAGCCGCGACACCGGGCCGCTGAACCCCTGCTCGATCATGGTCGGCACCTCGGGCATGCGCGGCGAGCGACCCCGGCCGGTCACCCCGATCGGGCGCAGGCCCTTGTCGCGCACCTTGGCGAACGCCTGATAGCTGCCGATCGCCACGTCGATCTGACCCGACGCCATGTCGATCCACATCGGCACTTCGCCCTTGTAGTTGATCAGCTCGAACTTGCAGCCGTGTTCCCGGTTCCAGGTCTCGGCCAGGATCTGCTGGTACGAGCCCGCCACGTAGTTGCCCATCGTGGTCCGGGTCGTGCGCGCGCGCTCGATCATGCCCTTGAAGTCGCGGATGCCGCTGGCCTCGGTGGCGGCCAGGGCCAGCGGGCCGGTCGGGAAGACCGCGATCGGCGCGATGTCCTTGTCCAGGTCATAGGGGAGCTTGCGGTACATCACCCGCGCCTGGAAAAACATGCCGGTCGAACCGAACAGGATCGTGTAGCCGTCCGGCGGCGATTTGACCAGCGCCTCGATACCGACGATGCCACCGGCGCCCGGCCGGTTGTCGACCAGCGCCGGCTGGCCGAACCGTGCGGTGAAGTGATCGGCGAGCATCCTGGCGTAGTTGTCGGTGAGCCCGCCCACGGGTGAGGCGACGATGATCTTCAGCGGCCGATTCGGATAGTCGGCCGCCTGAGCCGCCGCCTGGCGCTGCGGTAGAAGGCTGGCAGCAGCCCCGGCAAGAAGCAATCGGCGACGAGCAGGTATGGTCAATTCGGATTCCTCTGCATGGATGGAGCGACGCCTGCTGCCGGCGCGTGGGCCGGCATTGGCGCTCGGGCGGTGAGACCGGGTGTGCCGGCCATGCTAGAGGCGGATCGAGCGGCCAGGCAAGCAGCGCGCACCGTATCGCTACCGCCGCCGCCTCGAATTCCGGCAACATGATGATTACCGTCCACTCAATTTCGCCGATCGACACACATGAATCATCCTTCGAAACCGGTCATCCTCTACGGCATCCCGTTCTCGCAACCGGTGCGAGCCGTCTTCTGGCTGATGCTGTACAAGCAGCTGCCGTTCGACCTGGTTCCCATCAATCCGGGCTCCAAGGGCGACAACGGCAGCCGCAGTCCGGCCTACCTCGCCAAGAACCCGGGCGGCACCATACCGGCAATCGAAGAACCGCAAACCGGTTTCGTGCTCGCCGAGGCCCACGCCATCCTGTGTTACCTCTCCAACAAGCACGGCTGGGACGACGTCTACCCGTCGGACCCGCAGCAGCGCGCCAAGGTCGACTGGTACCTGCACTACCATCACCGCAACGTTCGCGATGCCTCCATCGGCCTGGTGGCCCCGAAAATCCGCAAGGACCTGAACATCCCCGACATCATCCAGCAGTCGGCGCGATCGACCTTCACAAGGGCGATGCGCACACTGGACACCGGATGGCTCGCGCAGTCCCGTTACCTGACCGGCGATCGGCTCACGCTGGCCGACTTCGCCGCCTACATGGAAATCGGCCAGTTGCAGCCGTGCTTCACCAACCTGTTCGACTTCGAGCCCTACCCCCACGTGCGCCGCTGGCTGGAAACGATGCAGCAGGTGGCCGGGCACGACGATGCCCACGTGGTGCTGACAGAGCTGGGCGACATCAGTGTCGAAGCGCCCGCGCTGGAGACCATCAAGCAGGCCAACTTTCGCGCGCTCGCCGCCCTGAAGGCGCGGGTGGCTCAGATGGGGTGATCCTGACGCAGCGGGCATGACACAGCGGGAACATTGTCATCGCTTCGAACCGATCGACATTGACAACACACTGTCAATTTGACATGCCACCATCAACCACCGATCCTGACCACACCCCGAGGCG
This sequence comes from Burkholderiaceae bacterium, assembly GCA_016710525.1. Taxonomy (GTDB): domain Bacteria; phylum Pseudomonadota; class Gammaproteobacteria; order Burkholderiales; family Burkholderiaceae_E; genus Quisquiliibacterium. The sequence continues at coordinate 23,047 of JADJVQ010000146.1, read as the reverse complement.
CCAGGACGGGCGACCGAGGATTCAGCAGGGCGTGATGGCGCGGGCGATGCCAGCCTCCGCCACTGGCGCCCGCCGGCGGGCCGGGCGCCCCGCCCCCGCTGGCGCGCCCGCCGGGCCGCCCTCGCTCGCCTGGGCCGACGCGCCGTCGGCGCGGCGTCTCGCTCGGCCGTGCCAGCTTTCTGGTTCGCGCCCCCCGCCCCTCGCCCGCCCGCCCCCCGGCGGGCCCGGCACCCCGCCGGCCGCCCCGGGCGATCGGCGGCGTTCGCGTGAGAGCCCGAACCGCCCCTCGTGTCGTCCCGCGGCCGGCGGCGCGCGGTTCGCGGCCCGCGCCGTTGGGCCTGCCGACGAAGAGCGCCGATCGCGGCGCCCCCCAAACCGCGCGGGCTCCCCCCGGAGGCCCTGCCGGGGGGCGCCGGGCCGCGCGCCGGGGGCCGGGCGCCCGGGCGGCACGCCGCGGCCGGCGCGCGCCCGGCCGGCGGGCGGCGGCGGCCGCGCGGCCGGCCCGCGCCGCCCGGCCGGCGGCGCGCGCTTCCCGCGCGGGCGCCCGGCTTCCGGCGGCCTTCCCCACCCGGGGCTGCAGAGCCCGCCGGGCCGCCGCCACCGTCCCGCGCGGGGCCCCGCCCCCTGTTCGCAAAGCGCGGGCCAGAGCGTCGCGCGGGCGCGGCATCCGCCAAGACGCCAGCCGACGTCCCTTGCCGACCTGATCGACCACCGGCCTGCCGAAGGCGTTTTCCAGGTGCATCGCGACGCCTATCGCGATGCCGGCATCCACGAACTCGAGATCCGCCATCTGTTCGAAGGCGGCTGGGTCTTCGTGGGGCTGGCCAGCGAGACGCCCGCGCCTCACGACTTTCGGCTGGTGCGCATCGGCCGCCAGCCGCTGCTGATCATGCGCGACGGGCAGGGACGGCTGGGCGCGTTCTACAACACCTGCCGGCACAAGGGTGCGCAGGTCTGCTCACAGGCTCGCGGCAACCGCCCGTCCCATCTGTGCCCGTACCATGGCTGGGCCTACGGCAGCGACGGCCGCAATCTGGCCATCAAGGCCCGCGGCGCCGGCGGCTATTCTCCGGCCTTCGATCGCGACGACCATGGCCTGATTCCCGTCGCACGATTCGACCAATACCGCGGCTTCCTGTTCGCAAGCCTTCGCGAAGATGTCGAACCCCTGGCCTCCCATCTGGGCGACGCGTGCGTCTTCCTCGACCTGATCGTGGATCAGTCGCCCGAAGGAATCGAACTGCTGCCCGGCCGGGTGCAGTACACGTACGCGGGCAACTGGAAGCTGCAGCTCGAGAACACGCTGGATGCCTATCACCTGACCTCCGTGCATCCCTCGTACTTCGGGCTGCTCGATCGGCGTGCCCGGGCCCCGGAACGCGGCGATGTCACCGCGGCGATCTGGCAGGGCGACGGCGGCCGGCAGGTCGAAGAGAGGATGGGATCGTTCGGTTTCGAGCAGGGCCATGCGCTGGTCTGGACCCAAACGCCGGTGCAGCGCCATCCGTTGTACGCCGGGCGTGAGGCGCTGGCCCGGCGCGTGGGCGCCGTGCGTGCCGACTGGATGATGCGCACCCGTCAGTTCAACCTGTTCCCCAACCTGCAACTGGCCTCGAACGCGGCACTGCAGATGCGGGTGATCCGTCCGCTGTCGGTCAACCTCACCGAGATCACCTCGTATTGCGTGGCCCCGGTGGGCGAAGCGGCCGATGCACGCCGGCGCCGCATTCGCCAGTACGAAGACTTCTTCAACCCCAGCGGCCTGGCAACACCCGACGACACCGTGATCTTCGAATCCAGCCAGCGCGGTTTCGAGGCCGGCGAGGTGATCTGGCAGCAGGGCATGGCGCGCGGCAGCGCCGCGATGCTCGCCGGCGCCGACGAACACGCGACCGGACTCGGCATCCGGCCGCAGACCTCGATGAGCGGCCCGTTTTCGATGGCCGACGAAACGGTCTATCACGCGATGTACCTGGCCTGGCAGAAGCGGCTCCAGGACGGCGTGACGCGCGACACCGCCCTGCGGAGCCCACCATGAGCGAGCCGATCCGCCTGGACGAAGTCAACGATCTGCTCGCCCGCGAAGCGCACAGCCTGGACAACCGGCAATGGGACGACTGGCTCGCGTTGTTTCATGCCGATGCCTGGTTCTGGGTGCCGGCCTGGCGCGACGACTTCGATCTCGTCGAGGACCCGCAGTCCGAGATCTCGCTGATGTACCACCCGACCCGCGCGGGGCTCGAGGACCGCGTCTGGCGGGTGCGCTCCGGCCTGTCGGCCGCATCCTCCGCGCTGCCCCGGACCTGCCACCTGGTGGCCAGCGTGCGGATCGTTCAGGGCGACGCCACCCAGGCGCTGGTCCACTCGAGCTGGCACTGCCACCGGCTGGACCTGCAGACCTCGCAAACCCAGATGCTCTTCGGACATTACGAGCACCATCTGCGCGCCGGCACCGAGGGCTGGCGGATCGCCGGCAAGAAGGTCGTGCTGATGAACGACCGGATCCCGACGATGGTCGATTTTTATTGCCTTTGAATCCGGCGGCACGACGCCCGGGACGCGCGCGAGGTGGATCGTCAGAGCGCGCCAACGGCGCGCAGCAGTTCCTCGAAACAGGCCCTCGCATACCGGTCTTCGCCATCGGGATCGCGGTGACGCTCGGCTAGCGCGGCCAGTTTCCAGCGCAGGTCGTGGCGAAAGGCGGCCAGGGGCGGACGTGGCTCGAGCCCCCCGACCAGGCGCTTGGCGGCGCCCATCGCACGCATGCCCACCAGAGGGTTGGAAGCTCGGCGCATCTCGATATCGTAGCGTTGGCCGATCAGCGCCAGAACGGCACCGCGCAATCGGGCGACATCGGCAGCGTCCTGTTCGGAATAGCGCGCCGGTTTTCCCTGGTCCGTCAGAGCACGCATGCGCTCGAGCGCGTCGGGCACGCCGAGCAGGCTCTGGCGATCCACGCGAGTCTCGCCGTCGATCGTGATCTCATAGTGCGCATGCCCCATCGCCTCGACGATGAGAGCCGATCCGTTGCGCCGTCGAACCGTTCGCAACAGCGACTGCAGAGCGGGAAGATAGTCGGCGATATCCGCCATGCAGGCCGCCGGGTCGGTGTAGGCGCCGCCGGTATGCAGGCGAAGGTAGATCGTTTCAGCCAGTGTGCTGGCCACGTAGTAGAACGCATAGGAATTCGCGCCGTGGCCCCAGAACCCCAGCATCCGATAGCCCGGTGGCGCGGATGATCGGAACCGCTCGATGTCTCCGGCAGCGAGGTAGAGCTCGGCGCCGGGTGCATTCACCCGCAGCATCGGCGCGCCGGGCACGCGATGCATCGGCCGAAATAGCAGGTCGCCCGGCAGATCGATGCCTACCTGAAGCCGAAACGCGGCACAAATTTCCGAGCCGTCGTCTGGCGGCTGCCTGGGCCTTTGCGGGGTCATCGATTGCCTGGTTGCGATGGGGTGATGGATTGCGTGTGCCCGAGTGCCAAAACACCACCGAATGCACGGTGAGAGATTCTCCCCCAGACGGCGAGGGCTGCGCGGACGCTCAGTCGACTGCCGTCGAACGCCGGCCTGCGGCACAATGGGCGGGTCAGGCGCTTCGTGCGGTCTGCGGGGCGCAGCAGGGCATTGCGCGGGGAGCCGAAGGGCCATTCCTCGCCGTTGAAATCGTCCACCCTCGGGAGACCACTGCATGGATGACGTCACGATTCTGGCCACCGGACTCGGGTTTCCCGAAGGGCCGGTGGCCTGCCCCGATGGCTCCGTGGTGCTGACCGAGATTCGCCACGCCCGCTGTTCGCGGGTGACGCCGGACGGCAAGGTCAGCCTGTTTTCCGACTGCGGCGGCGGGCCGAACGGCCTGGCGATCGGCCCGGATGGCGGCTTCTACCTCTGCAACAACGGCGGCAGCCGCTATGTCGAGGGCCATTCGATGGGCATGGGCCCGCATCCGGACTACCGGCACGGATCGATCCAACGCCTCGATCCGAAGACCGGCGCGGCGACCCTGCTCTACAGCCACGTGGACGGTCAGCCCCTGTCCGCACCCAATGACCTGGTCTTCGACACGGCAGGCGGTTTTTATTTCACCGACCTCGGCAAGCGGTATCCGCGGCATCGCGATCATGGCGGCGTGTATTACGCGCAGCCCGACGGGTCGAGCATCGTCGCGCTGGCGTATCCGATGCTCAGCCCCAACGGTTGCGGGCTCTCGCCTGACGGCAGGACGCTCTACGTGGCCGACACCGAAGGGGCACGCCTGTGGGCCTTCGAGGTGCAGGGGCCCGGCCGACTCAAGCCCAAGCTCGAGTTCGCGCCGCATAGCGGACGCGTCGTCGCGGGTCTGGGCGGCAAAGCCCGCTTCGACAGTCTCGCCGTGATGGCCAGCGGCAACATCGCGGTGGCCACGCTGTCCACCGGATGCATCACCGAAATCTCTCCGGCAGGCGACATCGTGCGCGCCGTCGCGATGCCGGATCGCTTTCCGACCAACCTCTGTGGGAAAACATGAGCCAATCCGCGCGCTGCGCGCCATCCGCAACATTGCGATGGTGGGACACACCGGCAGCGGCAAGACCAGCCTGGCCGAGGCCATGCTGGCTGCCGCCGGGTCGATTCCGCAAAAGGGCAGTGTCGAGAAAGGCACGACGGTCTGCGACTACGACCCGATCGAGAAGCAGTTCGGCCACTCGCTGCAGACCGCACTGGTGAATTTTTCCTGGCAGGGCGCGCACCTGTACATCGCCGATACGCCCGGCATGGCGGACTTCGCCGGCCAGTCGATCGCCGCGCTCGGATCGGCCGACACCGTGCTGGTGGTGATCAACGCGCAGCACGGCGTGCAGACGATGACCGAGCGCCTGATGCGCATGGCCGCCGCGCGCAATCTGTGCCGCATGATCGTGATCAACCGGATCGATGCCGACAACGTCGACCTGCCCGGGGTGCTGCGCGACATCCGCGAGCGCTTCGGCAAGCAGTGCCTGCTGCTGGACCTGCCGGCCCATCAGGGCCGCGATGTGATCGAGGTGCTGGACCATGACGCGGGTGATGCCGACTTCGAATCCGTGACGCAGGCGCACCGCGCGCTGATCGACCAGATCGTCGAGGAAGACGAGACCCTGCTCGCCCGGTACCTGGAAGAAGGCACCGAGCCCTCGATCGGCGAGCTGCATGCGCCGTTCGAGAAGGCCCTGCGCGAGGGCCACCTGATTCCGGTGATGTTCACGTCGTCGCGAACCGGAGCGGGCGTGCGCGAGCTGCTTCACATCCTGGCCACGCTCGCCCCCGATCCCACCGAAGGCAATCCGCCCGCGTTCTACACCGGCGACCCGGGCACGCCCGATGTCGAGCCCTACGGCGCGATCGCCGATCCGTCCAGGCACGTCATTGCGCACGTCTTCAAGGTGACGATGGATCCTTACCTGGGCAAGGTCGGCGTGTTCCGCGTTTTCCAGGGCACGGTCCGCAAGGACATGCCGCTGTTTGCCGGCGACGCCAAGCGCCCGTTCAAGGTGGCCCACCTGTATCGGGTTCAGGGCAAGGATCTGGTCGAGACCCCCGAGCTGACGGCCGGCGAGATCGGCGCGGTGGCGAAGATCGACGAGGTGGTGTTCGACTGCGTGCTGCACGACTCGCACGACGAGGATCACATCCATCTGAAGTCCCATCAGCTGCCCCCGCCGATGCAAGGCCTGGCGATCGCGCCGCGCCGCAAGGGCGACGAGCAGCGCCTGTCGGAGGTGCTGGGCAAGCTCGCGGCGGAGGACCCCAGCTTCGTCGTCGAGCGCGACGGCGAGGGCCACGAATGGGTGGTGCGCGGCATGGGCGAGCTGCATCTGAAGGTCAAGATCGACCGGATGACGCAGCAGTACAAGGTCGATGTCGACACGCGCCCGCCTCGCGTGCCTTACCGCGAGACCATCTCCGCGGCGGCCGAGGGGCACCACCGCCACAAGAAGCAGTCGGGCGGCGCCGGGCAGTTCGGCGAAGTGTTCCTGCGCATCGAGCCGCTCGAACGCGGCGCGGGCTTCGAGTTCGTCGATCAGGTCAAGGGCGGCGCGATTCCTGGCGTATTCATGCCGGCCGTCGAAAAGGGCGTGCGGCGTGCACTTGCCGAAGGCGTGATCGGCGGCTATCCGGTCGTCGACCTGCGCGTGATCGTCCATGACGGGAAGACGCATCCGGTCGACGGCAAGGAAATCGCCTTCATCACGGCAGGCCGCAAGGCGGTCATCGAAGCGATCCTCGCCGCTGCGCCGTCGGTGCTCGAGCCGATCGTCGAGATGCTGGTCGATGTCCCGGACGGATCCATCGGCGAAGTGACCGGCGACCTGGCGGCACGCCGCGGGCATGTCACCGGCACCCGATCCGGCGGACAGGGCACGACCAGCGTCGCAGCGCTGGTGCCGCTGGCCGAGATCACCGAATATGCCTCGCGTCTGAAGGCGCTCACCGGCGGCGCGGGCAGTTTCAGCTTCGAATTCGCGCACTACTCGGCGGCCCCGCCGCAGGTTCAGCGTGCGCTGATCGCGGCTTTCACCCTGAAGGAAGAGGAGTCGGCGTGAAAGGCATCCAGATCGAAGGCGATCGGCTGGTTTGGACCGACGTGCCCAGGCCTGCTCTGGAGGCGGGCAGCATCCGCATCCGGGTCAAGGCCAGCGCGGTGAATCGTGCCGACCTCTCGCAACGCACGGGCGGCTACCCGCCTCCGCCGGGTGCGAGCCACATACTCGGGCTCGAGTGCTCGGGAGTGGTCGATCAAATCGCGGCCGATGTGACCGGCATTGCCGTCGGCGATGCGGTGTGCGCGCTGCTGGCGGGGGGCGGCCATGCAGAGGAAGTGGTCGTGCCGGCCGGGCAGGTGCTCCCGATCCCCAGGGGCCTTTCATTCGTCCAGGCGGCGGCCCTGCCCGAGGTCTTCGCCACGGCCTATCTCAACCTCTATGTCGAAGCGGCACTGAGGTCCGGCGAACGTGCGCTGCTGCACGCTGGCGCGAGCGGAGTCGGCACCGCGGGCATTCAGCTGTGCCGGGCTTTCGGCAATCCCGTCTACGTGACAGCCGGGGCCGACGACAAGATCGAACGCTGCCTGGCACTCGGCGCGTCCGGCGGCAGCAATCGGCATCGCGGCCGCTTCGTCGAGCAGGTGGCCGGCTGGACTGGCGGCAAGGGCTTCGACGTGATTCTCGATCCGGTCGGGGCCGCCTACCTGAACGACAACCTCGACAGTCTCGCCCTCGATGGACGACTGGTGCTGATCGGATTGATGGGCGGCGTCAGCGCCGAAGTGCCACTGCGACTGATGCTGATGAAACGGCTTCGGATCATCGGCTCCACGCTGCGCGCCCGCCCGGTTGCGGCCAAGTCCGTGCTGATGGCGGCGCTTCACGAGCGCGTCTGGCCCTTGATCGAATCCGGCGAAATCCGTCCGATCGTCGACGCGGTGATCCCCATCGCCGAGGCCGGCCGGGCCCACGAGCTGATCGCCAGCGACACGACTTTCGGCAAGGTGGTCCTGGCCATCGACTAAGGCCTGTTCACTCCGCGCAAAGGCACCGCGACCGCAGGCGGGCTGCGCGCTCAGGACCCGGAGATCATCGCTGCACGGTCGAGATCCCCCGCGGTCATGGCCCCACCTGCATCCGGCCATCGGGCAGCTTGACCACGACGATGTGTTCGCGCTGCCCGGAGGCGCCCGGTGCGCCGGTTTCCTCCTTGCCCATCAGCAGCAGTCGATCGGACCACTCCCAGCGATGGGTCAGTTCGGTGTAGGGCAGCACCGCTTTCCACTGCTCGCGAAACTCGCTGTCGAGCCGGCTCAGCGCCAGGCGGCCTTCGGCATCGACACGGGTGCGGTGCAGCACCAGCGTGCCGTCGGGCTCGGCCAGTTGCAGCGGACTCCGGGTGCCCTGACGAACCAGAAAACCGCCCTGCAAGTACTCGGCCGTTCCCGGCAGTCGCGCCAGATCGAACAGACGATCATGACGGCCCTCCGAGAACTGCCGAGTCTTGCCGATGCGCGCAGTCCACAACAGGCGCCGCGCCAGGACTCCCTCATCCGACAGACCCGACGGGGATTTGAGGTGCCCGCCAAATTCGTCTTTGCCGGCTTGCGCCGCTTCCCGTTCGGTGTGCAGGCCTATCCATCGGTTCCATAGCATGCCCTGACGCACCAGGAACTCCTTCGTCTGAAAGCCGCCATTCCATTGCGTCGACAGGAAGGTCAGGCGACGGAAGGCCTCTTCGCTGGCAGGCGTATACGGCGTGGCCTTAAAATCGGGCGCCTTGACGCGCACCCGCCGCGCATCGGCGGTGATCATGACCAGACCGCCATCGAAGGTGAAGAACTCCAGGGCCGACGGGATCAGGCCCTTCAGCTCCGGATTGGCCGCCTCGAGTCGGGCACGATCGGCGGCCACCGTGCCGTCGGCGCTGGACAGTGCGACCGGCCCGCTGTTCAGGAACAGCCAGACATGGTCACCGTCCTGGCCGAGAATTCGCGCGCGGGCATTGATTCCCCCGCTCTTGTACGGCACGGTCAGCACTCGCTTCGTCCACACGTGCTGTGCGTTCCTGGTGTCGTAGCCATGCAGTTCGAAGTGATAGCGCGCCTGATGGGTGTAGCGCCAGGTTTCCTCCTGCTTGTACAGCAGCCACAGGCGCTGCTCGCCGCCGTGAGTGACGAGTCCGGGCGGTCCGTCGCGCCGCGGCGGCCCCAGTTTTCCCGGCGAATCGCAGCCCCACAGCGAAGCGAGCAGCAGGAATACGGCGAACGCCGCCAATCCTCGCGGAACGGCATCGCGTACAGAACTCCGAGTTCGCCGGATCACTTGCTCACGACTCCCCTTGCGGCGCGACGCTGCCCATCGGAGCACCGCGTCCAGGGATTGAACCCCTCAAGGTGGCTCGCATGCAAGCGCGCCCCGGCGCCTTAGCGCCGCGACTTCAGGCGTCGTTCAGGTTGCGTGCTCAACATCCGCTCATCCCAACCCGCCCGTAAGCGACACCGATGTCAAACGACGCAAATTCCTTCGAGCCCTTCTCCGACGACCAGGCCAGCGAGCAGACCGTCAATTCCCTGTCCGATGACGGGCTCGGATCGGACCAAATCCGCGACGAAGCCGCTCGGGACGGTGATACCGATAGATACGATAGACATAGCGATAGCGATAGCGATAGCGATAGCGATAGCGATAGCGACAACGTCGCCGGTATCGTCCCTATTGGCGATCGCGACGACAGCATCGGCGGCGACAGCGACAGCGACAGCGGGTTCGACGACCTGAACGATTCCGCCGCGCCCGGTGAGACTCACCACTCCCCGGTCAGCCTGATGGCGCTGGTTGCCGCATTTCAGCAGGGCCAGCCGTTGGCGCCCGCGCCAGAGGCGATCAGCCAGTGGTTCGATGCCGACCAGTATCGGAACCGGTACGGGGACCTGGCGGGGCTGGACGACGATACGAGCCTGCAGCACTACGTTGCTCACGGCGTCTGGGAGGGACGCAGCGCCAGCGGGCAGTTCGACGACTTCGATGGCGAACGGTATCTGCGGGAGAATCCGGACGTCGAAGGGTATGTTCAAGCCCGTCTGGACGACTTCGATGGCTGTGCGATGAACGGCGCCATCGCTCACTTCGTGATCTACGGCATGGACGAGCAGCGAGCCGCGTTCGACCACCAGGGCATCGATTTGCTGATCGGCGGCTGACCCCGAACGCGAGACACCTGAAACTCGCCACCATGCAGGCCACCCCGAAAGGGTGGCCTTTTTGCATTCTGGAGCCGCATCGGCAGGTCTCGCCTGCCTGCCGCGGATCGCGCAGGCTCGCTCGCACAAGCCTTCGACGTGCCAAAAGGCCTCGCGCCGCCGGAGCAGGCGAAGCTGCCGGTATGCTTGTGCCATCAGGCGCCGCCACGGGCCGTGGGAGGGAACCGGGCCGGACCCACGCTCGGCCCTGGGCGCGCCGCCGACCGGAGCAACGAAGATGTGCAGAACACAACCACCATCCGACCAGAACCTGCCCGCATGAGGCTCCCGAAACTCGGCCTGCCCGGCGCCGCGGCCATCGTGCTCGGGCTTGGCCTGCTGACCGCCCTGCCGCTGGTCGATCACGACTATTTCTGGCACACCAAGGTCGGCGAGTGGATCGTGACCCACCGCTGGAACCTGCCCGCGAGCGAACCGTTCTCCTTCACCGCCTCCGGGGTGCCCTGGGTCGTGCAGGGCTGGCTCTTCGACAGTCTCCAGTACCTGCTGCACCGGCACTTCGGCGACACCGGGGTGCGCGCCCTGTACGCAGCCCTCATCGTCGCGACCTGGAGCCTCGTGTATGCCAGTGCGAAGCTGTACCTCCGCGAGGCGTCGCGCGCGCTGCTGCTGACTGTGCTGTGCGCGGCCGCCGCCGCGCCCTTCCTGTCGCCGCGACCGCTGGCGGCGACGAACCTGGCCTTCGCCTTCGTGATGTTTGCGCTGCTCAAGCACCGGGCGACTGGCGCCCGGGTCTGGCTCGCCGCCCTGCCGCCCGTCTTCGCGATCTGGGTGAATCTGCACTTCGGGTACATCACGGGGCTGGCGCTGATCGGTCTGTTCGCGCTCGCGACCCTGATCGAACGGTTCGCTCCGATCGGCGGCGCGCCGGACGAACCCGGGCGCCTGTCGATCGGCCTGGCGTCGGTCGTGGTGATTGCGTCGGTGGCGGCACTGGGTGCCAATCCGTATGGCTGGGGCGTGCTGACCGAGACACTGGGCATGACCACGACCAACATGAACACCAACGTGATCGAATGGCTGAGCCCCGACTTCCGGCACTGGCAGGCACAGCTGTTTCTGCCGCCGCTGGCGCTGTTGTTCGCGACGCGATGCCTAGCATCGCGCCGTGCCCAGTGGCTGGATCTGCTGATGGCTCTGTCACTGACCGGGGCCGCGCTCTACTCCCAGCGTCACATCCCACTCGCCTGCATCGGCCTGGCGCCGCTGCTGGCCAGAGCCTTGGCATCCTGGAGTCCCGGCACGATCGAGTATCGGGCGCCCGCAGCCATGGCCAAGCGCGTGCGCGGGTCGGCCGGTCGCGAACTGGGTGCGCTCGAATACCGTCTGAACTTGGCCTTCGTGGTCCTTGCCGTGGTGACGGCCGCGCTGCTGCAGCCTTCCGCATCGGCCCGCCAGGAACGCCGGCTGCGGATGGTCCAGCCCGTTGAAGCCGCCGATTTCGTCCAGACCCATCGGCTGACCGGGCCGATCTTCCACGACTACCACCTGGGGGGCTACCTGCTGCAGCGGCTGCATCCTCGCGTGCCGGTCTTCATCGACGGCCGCTACAACCCGTACATCGGCGCACCGCTGCAGGACTACCTGACCCTGATGCAGTTGGGTGCGGGCTGGCAGGCGCTGCTGGAGAAATACGATATCCGGCTGGCGGTCCTGAGCTCTCCCGGGGATGGTCTGGCCGGCGCGATGGCGGACTCGGGAAAATACCGGCTCGTCCATGCCGACAAGGGCTTCGGGGTGCTCATTCGCAACGACGGTACAAGGCCCGACCTGCCGGCGATCTCGGCAGCGCAGGCCGCATCCTTGCGGCACGAAGCGCAGCGGCCATGACCTTCGAGCGCAAGGCGCCTGCAACCCCCGCGCCCGCCAGCACATCGAGCGTGCGTGGCGCGGCGAGCCGCGCGGCCCCTCCTTTGCTGGCCATCGTCGTGCCCTGCTTCAACGAAGAGGACGTGCTGCCGGCCACCGCCACCGAACTGCTCGCGCTGCTCGATCGCCTGACGCGCAGCAGCCGGGTCGCGCCCGGCAGCTTCGTGTGCTTCGTCGACGACGGCAGCACCGACCGCACCTGGCCGATCATCGAGACGCTCGCCGGCGCCCGTGCCGGCGTGTCGGGCATCGCCTTGTCGCGCAACCGCGGGCATCAGAACGCGCTGCTGGCGGGGCTGTTCGGCGTCGATGCCGACGTCGTGGTGAGCATTGATGCCGACCTGCAGGACGACCCCGATGCGATCGAGGCGATGCTGCAGGCCTATGCCGGCGGCGCCGACATCGTCTACGGCGTGCGCTCGAACCGCGACGCCGACTCCTGGCTCAAGCGCACATCGGCGCGCGCCTTCTATCGGCTGCTGTCCGCATGCGGCGTCGAAACCGTATTCGACCATGCCGATTACCGGCTGATGAGCCGCCTGGCCATCGGCCATCTGCGCGCCTTCGGCGAGGTCAATCTCTATGTGCGTGGGCTCGTGCCGCTGCTGGGCCTTCGAACCGCCACCGTGCACTTCGTGCGCAGGCCGCGTGCCGCCGGAAGCTCCAAATATCCGCCGCTGAAGATGCTCGCGCTCGCGCTGGAGGCGGTGACCAGTCTGTCGGTGGTCCCGCTGCGCTGGGTGACGCTGACCGGATTCGCCATCTTCTTGGGCAGCCTGGCGGTCTCGGCCTGGGTCTTGTGGGCGAGATTCGCCACCCACACCGCGGTTCCCGGCTGGGCCTCCGTGACCCTGCCGATCTTTCTGCTGGGCGGAATCCAGATGCTCGCGATCGGCATCGTGGGCGAGTACCTGGGCAAGATCTACATCGAAACGAAGTCCCGGCCCCGTTATTTCATCGATCGCGTGGTCGGCCATCCGGGACCGCGCGCGCCGCCAGCGGCCAGCGGCGCAGGGGAGGTGCCCCCTGGACCGCACTGAGTTCGATCGGTTCGCCGACGAGTACCGATCGGCGCACGCAGCGAACATCCGCGCCTCGGGCGAGTCGCCGGAGTACTTCGCGCGCTACAAGATCCGCGATCTGCATGCGGCGGCGTGCCGCACGGGCCGCTGCGCTCCGGGCCAGTCGATCCTGGACTTCGGTGCGGGGATCGGGTCCTCCACGGCTCATCTGCAGGCGCTGTTCGGCCAGGCGCGCATTGTCGGGGTCGACGTGTCGATGCGCAGCCTGGAGATCGGCCGCTCGCGCTTCGAGGCCAGCCACTGGGTCTGCTTCGACGGACACCGGCTGCCGTTTGCGGCCGACGGATTCGACTGGGCGATCGCGGCCTGCGTCTTCCACCACATCGGCCCGGCCGAGCATGTCGCGCTGCTGGCGGAAATCCGGCGTGTGCTCAAACCCGGGGGTGGACTGATGGTCTACGAACACAACCCATGGAACCCGCTCACCACCCGTGCGGTGAACACCTGTCCGTTCGACGTGAACGCGCAGCTGATCAGCTTGCCCGAGATGCGCAGGCGTTTCGGGCAAGCCGGGTTCGAGCGGACCGATTGCCGCTACCGGGTATTCTTTCCGCACCGACTCGCGCGCCTGCGCGCGCTGGAAGCCCGCCTGGGCTGGCTTCCACTGGGCGCGCAGTACTACGTGTTCGCCCGAAAGTGACGCGCCCCCGTCAGAAATAGCGCCAGCCAGACGCGGCCGAGCTGACCAGCTGTTGCGGCGCGGATGCCCGCCCCACCCCGCCCGGCACAGGCGTGATCGAGGCGGATGCTGGCTGTGCCGCCTGCGCCGGCTCCTGGCCCGCACCGGGCTCGCCGAGCATCGCCACCTGAGCGGCCGACCAGTCGCGCCCGACCACGAGGCGCACGTTGATGTCCTGGGGCAGGCGTTTGCTGGCCGTGACCCTGGCCTTCACCGGCAGCGTCTCGCCCATCGCTTTGGCGACCTGCCGGTATCCCTCGCGGTAGTGGATTTCGGTCCGCTGCCGTCCGAACAGGCGATAGTCGGAAACCCGGGTCACGTGGATTCCCATGCGCTCGAGCGCACGGGCGGTGCGACCGGCCAGATTGCGCTGGCCGACTCCGTTGCTCACCTCGAACCCTCCGAGTGGCGCCGCCTTCGACACCTTGTCCGGGGCCGGCGCACCCGCCGGTGCTTTGCCCGGACCGGCGCTTGCGCCCGGCTGACCCACCGGACGCACGCCCTGCGCCTGGCGGGCCGGCGGCGCGGCGGGCGGTTCGATCGGCGCGGCTGCCTGCGCTGGCGCGACCGAAGCGGCCGAAGCGGCCGGCGCTGCTGCCTGCGCCGGCTTCACCGGAGCGGCCGGAGCCGCCGCCTGCGCCGACTTGACCGGAGCGGCCGGAGCCGCCGCCTGCGCCGGCATGGCCGGAGCGGCTGGAGCGGCCAGGCGAACGGGCGCCGAGTCGATCAGCCGATAAACCCCCGGGGAAACATGCACGAGGCGAGACCCTGTTGACCCGCCCGCGCCCTCTTTCGTACCGGCCGGGGCGGCGCCACTGTCGGCACTCGCCACAGCGCCCGCGGCACCGCCACCGGCCTTCTGGCGCGCCTGGGCCAGCAGCGCGAGATTCTCGGCCGTGTGCTGGTTGTGACGACCAAGACTATGAGCCCGGTCGAGCGACACCGCTGCCGCGTCCAGCTGACCCGCGCGCAATTGCGCGTAGCCCAGGTTGTTCAGCAGGTACGGTGAGTCGGGCGACAGCACGAGCGCGTCGCGGAATGCGTCGGCGGCCTCGTCGTAGCGGCCCTTCTGGCCGAGCGCCACACCCAGTCCGTTGTGGGCCTCGATGAGGTTCGGGTCGAGCTGCAGGGCCTGCTGGAACCGGACGATCGCCGCGTCCAGGCGACCGGCCGCCAGATCGAGGCGCCCGACCGCAGCCTGCCCGGCCGCGGTACCGGCGGGCTTCGCTGCCCGCTGCAGCGGCTCGGGCGCCGGCTTGGCCGCGCTGGGCCCGAACGACGGCAGATACGCGCAGCCCGCGGCCAGCGCCAGCACGCCGGTACCAAGAAACAGGAAAGTTCGTCCGAGCATCATGAAAGCCTCCTCAATTCGTGTACAGGAAAGCGCGCCTCAGGGGCAGACGCCGGTGCCATAGGGACTGGTTGCCCCCGGGGGGGAAACCGCGGGACTGACCACGTCCGACGCAAGAATGGGAAGTCTGAATTCGACGGTCTCGGCGCCCTCGGTGCCGTCCGGAACCGAGGCCGTGATGCGCAGCCGCACGTCCACCCAGCGGCTGCGATCGCGCAGATAGCGCATCCGCAGCACACTGCTGCCCTTGTCGTCGGTGACCGCCGTCGTCGACAAGCCCGACGCGCCGAAGAAGGCCGCGCCCACATTGCCGGGGGTCAGGAGTCCGTCGCCATTGGCGTCTTCGTTGCGCTCGAGCAGCAGGTTCTCGTTGGCATCCTCGCCCTGGCAGACACCATCGACGACCTGGCGCCAGCAGGGCTCCAACCCCTGGTTGCACTGGGCGATCGCGGCCCAGAAGCCTTTCAGGTACCGCAGCGAGACGACCGTCGCATTGAGGGTCACTCCGGACACCGGGTTGCCGGCCGAATCCGTCACCAGAACGCCGTAGGGCATTTCGTTGAACACCGGAGCCGAGCCCTGCTCTTCGACCTTGACCAGTTCATTGCCCGTGCCGATGCGGACCTGCAGTGCCCGCCGCGATGCGGTCAGCAGGATCTGATCGGTGGCGGGCTGGGTCGAATCGGCGCACTGCACGCCGCTGACCGCGAAGCCGCACTCGACCGTGGCGATGACGACGATCTTGTTCGCGCCGGTCGGCAGGGCACCCGGGTAGAAGGTCACCGAAGCCCGCCCGGAATCGTCGGTGATCGCAAAACTCTGCGACAGGCCGGCGCCGGCACTCGGGTCGACCACGGTGAAGTTCACACGGGCGCCTTTCACCGGGTTGTCGGCAAGGTCGCGGACCACGCCGATGATCTGGCTGGACTCGGTGCTGGTGCCCGACAGGTTCACCCCGAGCGTCGAGGGCGAGGCCTGCACCTCGAGCTTGGCGGCGCGATTGCCGACGAACAGCACCTCGCGCGTCGAGACCGCCCCGGTCGGCGAGGTGGCGGTGATCAGCGAGCGCCCCGCGAGATCGGACCGGATGGTGGTCGTGGCATATCCGGACGCATCGGTCAGCGATGACGCAGCACCCAGGACACCCCGCGTCGTGGTGAACCCGACAGCGACCGGCACAGGCGGCGGCACACCGTTTTCCAGCACCCTCACCCGCACCGGCACCGCCGGCGAGCTGACCACGATTTCGCTGGCTGCCGCGGGTGCATCGAAGGCCACCGACGTCGCGGAGACCTGCAGCGCGCGCGCGCCGGTGGCCCCTGCCGCCGAAACGGTGAGCGTATCGGTTCCGATCCGCGAGGGGGTCAGGATCAGGTCGACGGCGCCCTGCGAATCCGTCGTCGCGGACGGCACATTGACCGGATTGCCCGCCGCCGACGTGGCCTGCACCGCCTTGCCGACGATCGGCACGCCGGATGCGTCGCGGACCAGCACCCGAAAGACCGCCGGCGTATTCACCACCACCGACACCGGCCCGCTGATCGAGGCGGACGATCCGACGATGTCGATCGTGGTCCCGGCCGTCCGGCCGCCGGCACTGGCCGTCACCTCGACCGTTCGATTGACCGGGTCGGTGACGGAGATGGTCGCCTCGGCGCGGCCGTTCGCATCGGTCTGCCCGCGCGCAACCGCGATCAGCACCCCGGTGCCCGACGCGGCAAAGGTGACCGGCACCGCCGGCATCGCCACATTGCCGGAATCCTTGACCGTGGCGATCAGCCGGACTGTCTGCCTGCCGTCGGAGCTGACGGTGGGCGCACTGCGGGTGAGCTCCATCGAAGCCGGCACCGACGCCACGGGCGTCGTGCCGCCACCGCTGACCGGCCCGGTTTCGAACTCGCGCGAGCCTCCCCCACCGCAGGACGCCAGGACGGCCACCAGCAGGCCGCCAAATAAGGTCTTACCAAGCATGTGCACGCGATTCCCCATTCGATTTCGCCAGTTCCCGATTACGTCCCGCCCCGCTTGCCAGCCGACCTGCCGCCCGCCTACCGCCCCGCGCCCATCGCCGGGATCAGGATCCGGTAGACCTGGATCAGGGCCGGTCCCATCAGCACCAGCAGCAGCGAGGGGAAGATGCAGAAGATCAGCGGGAACAGCATCTTCAGCGGAATCTTGGCGGCCTGCTCTTCGGCGCGCTGGCGTCGGCGCACCCGCAAGGTGTCGGCGTGGATCCGCAGGGAATCCGCCACGCTGGTGCCGAAGCGGTCGGCCTGCAGCATCATGGCCACGAAACTGGCGATCTCGTCGACACCGGTGCGCGTCGCAAGATTGCGCAACGCGCGCTCGCGGCTGGCGCCGACCCGCAGCTCAAGGCCGACCAGGCTCAGCTCTTCGGCCAGCTTGGTGCTTCGCAGGCCGATTTCGGAGGCGGCCCGGGCGATCGAGGCATCCAGCGAAATGCCGGCCTCGACACAGACGATGACCAGATCCAGCGCATCCGGGAATGACTCGAACAGCTCCCTCTGGCGCATCAGGGTGAGTCGCGTCAGCACGACGTTGGGCAGGTAGTAGCCGAACGAACCCGCGAGCAGCAGGAACAGCAGCGGCTGGTAACCCTGGGCCGCGCGCACGTTCGTGAGCAGCAGCAGCAGCGCCGGCAGCGCGATGGCGAGAACCGCCTTCAGCGCGAAATACAGGATCGGCGCGGACTCGGACCGGATGCCGGCGTGCATGAACTTGGCACGCACGTTGGAGATCTCGAGATCGCTGGTGGGCGTGGCGAACTTGGCGACCGGCTTGGCCGCCTCGACGAAACGCGCCTGCCATTCGCGCCCGGTGGTCTCGGGATTCGTCTCGGTGTCTCCGGCCACGCCGCGCAGACGTCCGCGGACCGCCGCGCCCCGAAACGCGAGCAGGCTCAGCCCGTAGACGAGCGCGGCCACCGCCACGAAGAGCGCCAGCAGGGCCAGGAAGATGTCGATTGTCATGGCGAACCCTAGACGCGGATCTGAACGATCCGCCACAACCAGAAAATGCCCACCACCATGCCGGCGCAGGTCATCAGGATCAGATTCAATCCGGCCGGATCTCCCCAGAGCACCGCCATGAAGCCCGGACTCACGAGATTGATCATCAGCGCGGTCGCAAACGGCAGCAGGCTGAGGATCCACGCGGACAACTTGCCTTCGGCGCTCAGCACCCGCACGGCGCCCTGCAGCTTGAAGCGTTCGCGAATCAGTCGCGCGATGTTGTCGAGAATCTCGGCGAGATTGCCGCCGGTCTCGCGCTGCAGGATGACCGCAACCGCGAAGAACCGCAGGTCGTCGATCGGGACCCGTGTCGCCAGATTGCCCATCGCGTCGGACACCGGCACCCCATAGTTGATCTCGTCGAACGCCACCCCGAATTCGCTGGCGATCGGTTCGGGAAGTTCGTCGGCGACCATCTCGAGCGCAGGCGGAAAGGCGTGGCCGGCACGCAGCGCGCGGGCGATCAGTTCGACGGCGTCGGGCAGTTGCGATTCAAGCCGCTTCAGGCGCTTCTGCCCCACCCAGGACAGCCAGACGAAGGGCAGGAACGCCGCGATCCCGCCGAGTATGGCGGCCAGCCACAGGGGCTGGCGCAGCGCCAGAGCGACCAGCGCGATGCTCAGGCCCAGCAGAACGACGATCGTCAGGAACCGGGTGATGGTGACCGCTACGCCCGCCTGCTGCAGCTTCTGCTGCAGGCCCACCAGAAGCGGCATCCTGAGCAGGAACTTGCCCAGCGCGCCCTCGTTCTCTCCGGCGCGGCTCTTGAGCAGCGGAGCCATGTCGGTGCTCGGGCCGCCGCCCTGCATCGACCGAAGCCGTCGCCGGATCTGGCGCACGCCACCGCTGCTGGTGTCGCGCCACAACAGGTAAGCCCCTTCGACCAGCAGTACCACCGCCAGGAAGCAAACCAGCATGACGAGAGAGAGTCCCCAGTCCATCTGCACTCCGCACCGGCGAGCCGGCTATCAGTCGTACACCCGACTTGGGTTGAACATGTCGTCCGGCAACTTGACGCCGAACGAGGTGAGACGTTCCAGGAACCTCGGCCTCACGCCCGTCGCATGGAAGGACCCCGTCACATTTCCGGCGGGATCGATTCCTGACTGCTTGAAGACGAAGATTTCCTGCAGCGAGATCACGTCGCCCTCCAGGCCGGTGATTTCGGACAGGCTGACCACCTTGCGTTTGCCGTCGCTCAGGCGGCCGATCTGAACGATCGCCGTCAGCGCCGAGGCGATCTGCTGGCGCATCGCCTTCTGCGGCAGCTGCAGCCCGGCCATCCCCAGCATGTTCTCCAGCCGGGTCAGCGCATCGCGCGGGGTGTTGGCGTGCACGGTGGCCATCGATCCCTCGTGGCCCGTGTTCATCGCCTGCAGCATGTCCAGGGTTTCTGCACCGCGCACCTCGCCCACGATGATGCGGTCCGGGCGCATCCGCAGGCTGTTGCGAACCAGCGCGCGCTGGGGCACCTCACCCTTGCCTTCGATGTTCGGCGGCCGGGTTTCCAGGCGCAGGACGTGCGGCTGCTGCAGCTGCAGCTCGGCGGCGTCCTCGATCGTGACGATGCGTTCGGTCGCCGGGATGAAGCCCGAGAGCACGTTGAGCAGGGTGGTCTTGCCGGTCCCGGTGCCGCCGGAGATCAGCAGGTTCAGCTTGGCCCGCACCATGGCGCCCAGCAGGATCGCGAGTTCGGGCGTCAGCGAGCGGTTGCGGACCAGATCGTCCATCTTGAGCGGCACCGTGGCGAATCGCCGGATCGACAGCAGCGGCCCGTCGATCGCCAGCGGCGGAATGATCGCGTTGACGCGCGATCCGTCGGGCAGCCGCGCGTCGACCATCGGACTGGACTCGTCCACCCGCCGCCCGACTCGGGACACGATCTTGTCGATCACCTTCATCAGATGCTGATCGCTGTCGAAGCGGATCGGCGTGATCTCGAGTTTTCCGCCCCGCTCCGCATAAACCTGCTTGTAGGTGTTGACCAGGATGTCGGACACCGTGGGATCGGCAAGCAGCGGCTCGATCGGCCCGAGACCGAGGATCTCGTTCTGGATGTCGAGGACGATCTGCTTGCTCTCGTCGGCATTCAGCGCCACCTTCGATTCGCCGATCAGGCGATCGACCAGCAGGCGCAGCTCCTCGCGAAGGCGGTCCGGCGCCAGCGTCCCCATGACCTCGAGGTCGATCCGATCCAGCAGTTGCGTCTGGATTTCGGCCCGAAGCGCCTGGTAGGCAGCACCACCGACGCCAGCCGGTTGCGGGTGGGCAGGCGTCGCGGCCACATGGATTGAGTTCAGTCTGTCTCTGAGCGACATGGCCCTTCCGATCCCTTACGACATCCCATCACAGAAAGTAAGGCTACCACCCGAACCACCCGCGCTTGCGCACCGCGGGCTGCGGCGCCAGCCCATCGGCCATGGCGACCAGCGCCTTGGCGACCGGATCGCGCGCGGCGCTCTTAAGCAGTGGAATCCCATGGTTGATCGAATAGGCCACCGCCGCAAAACTGTTGGGAATCTGCAGGTCGATCCGGGCGCCGATCGATCGCCCGGCATCGGCGATGGTGATCTCGCCGCCCTTCTCGAACCGGTTGACGATGACCTGCGTCTTGTCCTGACTGTAGCCCAGGCTGCGCAGCAGGGAGATCAGGCGCTTCGTGTCATGGATGAACGGCAGCGTCAGCTGCAGCGTGATGTAGATGGTGTCGGCCTGATCCAACGCCCGGAGGGTCGCGGCCTCGAGGACTCGGCCCATGTCCATCGATCGAGGCCTCAGGGGTATCCGGCGCCGGAAGCATCCACAGCGTCGGGCTCACCTGCAGCATGCTCGATTCGAGAAACGCCCCGTCGATCCGCGAAACATCGCGCGCCAGTTCGACGATCGTGCGCGTCGAGCGGGTTTCGGTCAAAAAGAGGCTTGCATCGCCGAACTGCAGGTTCAGATCGAGCAGGGCCACCCGCTGTCCCCGCACCGCCAGCGCATAGGCCAGGTTGGTCGCCAGGAACGTGGAGCCGCTGCCGCCTTTGGCCGGCAGGAATGCCAGGACCTTGCCGACGCGCGCCGCCCCGCCCCGCAGAGCCGCGATGCGACCGAGCAGGCGGTCGCAGGCCGCCCGCAGCTCGCCGTCGGCGAGCGGGCTGCGCAGCACTTCGCACCTGGCGCGCATCGCACGCAACTGGAACTCGGGCGACTGGACCGGCGAGAGCAGGATCATCCACGTGGACGGGGACGCGCCCAGCGTGCTCTCCAGCGTGACGAGCCCCGCATCGTCGAGATCGGGCAACTCGGCGACGACCAGATCCGGGCGAATCGCACCGACCTCCAGGAGCAGCTCGGCCACGCCACCCACGGTCGTGGACATGCCGGCGATTTCGCACGCCGGAGGCAGATCGCGGAAATCGCCTCCAGGCCCTCGCGCGACGGGGCCAGCAGTAAGATCTTCAGACTCATGCGATGCGGCGCAGTATCAAGGTCCGGATCCGATCGAGGAGCCGCCGATGCCCAGGACATTGAAGGTGCGGGGCGGCTCCTTGAAGCTCTTGTAATAGGCGTCCATCACACTGCGCCCGGCTTCCGTCCAGACCGGCCACCGGATCGCGGTTGCGCCCGCATCCGGATTAGACCAACTCCGGCAGGCGCGCGCCTACCATGGATTCGCCAAAGGCACTGTCGACCACCGGGCTCTTCGACACCGACATGCCGGTGCCGGGCGGTCAGCCAGGACCAGGCAAAGCAGGAGCGCGGAGTGCTCCCTCTGGCGAACGGGTTTGCGAATCATCGAATTCTCCTCAGTTCATCCGGAATCCGCCGCTGGCGGGCGCGCAGGCCGGCACCCGGATGGGGCGTCTGTTGCGTTGCCCGGGACCGCACGCGGGCTGGCGGCGGTCCCACCGGGCGCCGCGTCACCGCTACCGGGCGTGGCGCTGCGGCTGCCAGCCCCTCGAGCCGTCCTTCGAGCAGGAACTCGGTGCGTGGGCGGCACGAAGGCGTCGGTCGGCGGCACGGGACTCTGCCCGGTCGGTTTGACCAGCCGCGGCGTGATCACGAACATCCGCTAGCTGTGAATCGCCCTGGAATTCGCTGCTTCGGAACAGGGGACAGGATGGCACATCGCCCAGGAACGGCAGTTTCCTGACCGATTCATTGACGTTGTTTTTGATCAGGCCGACAAATCGCCAGGCTCTGTCCATCATGAGTTGAACGGTTGTCTGTGCCCGCCGGGTCTCGTAGCTCAACCAGACCGCGGTGGCGCCACCGACGTGAACGGCAGGCCGGTCTGGGACAGCTCGGACGCCTCGGGTGCGACCTTCAGGTGGATTCGCCCCCTTCGAGCACGATCGGCGTGAACTTCAGGCCGACGCGGAACTCCTTCTCCTCGAGGGTGATCGTGGCCACACCCGTTGCCGCGTTGGCGCAGACACCGGAGCGAATCTTGCCGCCCGCCAGGGAAACTGGCTTCGTGGCCGCTGATCGCCACGATGTTCGGCTCGGCAAGGATCTTGACAGAACCATCGCGGCTTTCGGCATCAGGGTGAGCGCATTGCCGGTGCGCGAGAGATGGCGCCCAGTGCCCGCGCTGCCCGTCAGCGTTAGCAGGATGGAATAACGCTGCCGCTGACCCGCGCCCCGTCGATCCCCACCCCGAGCTTGTCGAGCAGGGTCTTGGAGCCTCGGCTACCCGTCACCTCAGCATCACCTGCTGCGCTTCGACGATCCGCAGCAGATTGACCACCAGGGCGCCGTGTTCTGGCCCGCCCCGCCCCCGGATCCGACCCCGGGACGGCGATCCGTTCGCCCGCGCTGGGCCTCCTGGTTGCCGGCGGTGATGGCCAGGGTCCGACCGCGAGTCGATGCGGATGAAGGATTCGGCGATCTGCATCGCCTGAGCCGCCACCCGCCAGGCTGGTTTCCAGTCCGGTAGAGGACCAGGGGAATCGGCGACCGCGCTGACGCCGGATGTCCTTCCTGACCGGCAGCAGCCGCCCCGGGCGGTCGTGCAGCGCGGACGCATCCGCCGTGACAGTGACATCATTGATGGTCGTGGGCGCGCCGCGGCGCCACGCTGGCGTTGGTCGATCCGAAGGTCTTACCGAGCAGATACAGCTCGCGCGCAGGTCAGGGTGACGTCGTTTCGCCCGGATTGCCGACCGATATCCGCTCGATGGGGCTGGTCAGGCGCAGCAAGGTCCCATTGCCGACGACCAGGTCCATCGAGGCCGATTTCGGTGGAATTGCCATCCCCTGCGACGAGCGGCGGGGG
>JADJVQ010000145.1 GCA_016710525.1 Burkholderiaceae bacterium | reverse complement strand
AAGCCAGCACCGGCGCCACGGGCGTCGTGCCTGCACCGACCGGCCCGGTTTCGAACTCGCGCGAAGAGCCTCCCCACCGCAAGGACGCCAGGACAGCCACCAGCAGGAAAACCGCCAAATAAGGTCTTACCAAGCATGTGCCCGCGATTCCCCATTCGATTTCGCCAGTTCCCGTTACGTCCCGCCCCGCTTGCCAGCCGATCTGCCGCCGCCTACCGCCCCGCGCCCATCGCCGGGATCAGGATCCGGTAGACCTGGATCAGGGCCGGTCCCATCCAGCACCAACGGCGAGGGAAGATGCAGAAGATCAGCGGGAACAGCATCTTCGGCGGAATCTTGGCAGCCTGCTTCAGCGCGCTGTGGCGCCGGCGCACGCGCAAGCGTATCGGCGTGGATTCGCAGGGAATCCGCCACGCTGGTGCCGGAAAACGGTCGGCCTGCACATCAAAGCCTGAAACTGGCCCGATCCGTCGCAGAATGCCGCGTCGCAAGATTGCGCAATGCGCTCGCGGCTCGCGCCGACCCTCCAGTTCAGGCCGACCCGGTGACAGCTCTTCGGCCAGCTTGGTGCTGCGCAGGCCGATCTCGGCGGCGGCCCGGGCGATCGAAGCATCCAGCGAGATACCGGCCTCGACGCAGACGATGACCAGGTCCAGCGCATCCGGGAACGACTCGAACAGCTCCCTCTGGCGCATGAGGGTCAGTCGCGTCAGCACGACGTTGGGCAGGTAGTAGCCAAAAGAGCCCGCCAACAGAAGGAACAGCAAGGGCTGGTAGCCCTGGGCCGCGCGCACGTTCGTGAACAGCAGCAGCAGCGTCGGCAGCGCGATGGCGAGAATCGCCTTCAGCGCCAGCCACAGGATCGGCGCGGACTCGGACCGGATGCCGGCGTGCGCCGGGCTTTGGCACGCATTCAGGATCTCGAGATCCGCTGGTGGGCGTGGCGAGCTTGGCGACCAGCTTGGCCGCCTCGACAGCGAAACGCGCCTGCCATTCGCGCCCGGTGGTCTCAGGATTCGTCTCCGGTGTCTCTCCCGCCACGCCGCGCAGACGTCCGCGGACCGCCGCGCCCCGAAACGCGATCCGGCTCCAGTCCGTAGACAGGCGCGGCCACCGCCACGAAGAGCGCCAGCAGGGCGCCGGAAGATGTCGATTGTCATGGCGAGCCCTAGACGCGGATACAGACCGATCCGCCACAACCAAATACCCACCTCTCGGCACACCGGCGCAGGTCATCGGGATCAGATTCAATCCGGCGGGATCTCCCCAGAGCACCGCCATGAAGCCCGGACTCACGAGATTGATCATCAGCGCGGTCGCAAACACCAACGGCAGGCTGAGGATGCATGGATTCAACTTGCCTTCGGCGCTCAGCACCACCCGCAGCGCCCTGCGGCGGGAAGCGTTCGCGAAGATCGGCAGATCGCGCGATATTGCTCGTCGAATCTCGGCGAGATTGCCCACCAGTCTCGCGCTGCAGGATGTTGACCGCAACCGCCGAAGAACCGCAGGTCGTCGGTCAGGACCCGTGTCGCCAGATTTGCCCATCGCGTCCCAAACCGGCACCCCATAGTTGATCCCGTCGAACGCCACCCCGAATTCGCTGGCGATCGGTTCCGGAAATTCGTCGGCGACCGGCATTTCGAAGAGCGCAGGCGGAAAGGCGTGGCCGGCGCGCGGCGCCTGGGCGATCAGTTCGACGGCGTCGGGCGGTTGCGATTCAAGCCGCTGAAGCGCGTTTCTGCCCCGCCAGGACAGCCAGCGGACGAAGGGCGGGAACGCCGCGATCCCGCCGAGTATGGCGGCCGGCAGCCACGGTGGCTGGCGCAGCGCCCGAACGACCAGCGGAATGCTCAGGCCCAGCAGCACGACGATCGTCAGGAACCGGGTGATGGTGACCGCTCGCCCGCCTGCTGCGGCTTCTAACAGGCCCACCAGAAGCAGCAACTTGAGCAGGAGCTTGCCGAGCGCGCCTTCCGTTGTCTCCGGCGCGGCTCTTCAGCGGCGGTGCCTGCGTGTGTCGGTGAGTAGGGCTGCCGCCCTGCATCGACCGAAACCGTCGCCGAATCCCCAGCGCACGCACCGCTGCTGGTAACGCGCCTACAGCAGGTAAAGCCCCTTCGACCAGCAGCACCGCCGGGAAACAGGCCAGCACTGACGAGGAAAGTCGATCCATCTGCACTCCGCGCAGCGCCAGCTATCGATCTACACGGCACGGGTTGAACATGTCGTCCGGCAACTTGACGCCGAACGACGTGAGACGTTCCAGGAACCTCGGCCTCACGCCCGTCGCATGGAAGGACCCCGTCACATTTCCGGCGGGATCGATTCCTGACTGCTTGAAGACGAAGATTTCCTGCAGCGATCACGTCGCCCTCCAGGCCGGTGATTTCGGACAGGCTGACCACCTTGCGTTTGCCGTCGCTCAGGCGGCCGATCTGAACGATCGCCGTCAGCGCCGAGGCGATCTGCTGGCGCATCGCCTTCTGCGGCAGCTGCAGCCCGGCCATTCCCAGCATGTTCTCCAGCCGGGTCAGCGCATCGCGCGGCGTGTTAGCTGCACGGTGGCCATCGATCCTCGTGCCGTGTTCATCGCCTGCAGCATGTCCAGGGTTTCGGCGCCGCGCACCTCGCCCACGATGATGCGGTCAGGGCGCATCCGCAGGCTGTTGCGAACCAGCGCGCGCTGGGGCACCTCACCCTTGCCTTCGATGTTCGCCGGCCGGGTTTCCAGGCGCAGCACGTGCGGCTGCTGCAGTTGCAGCTCGGCAGCGTCCTCGATCGTGACGATGCGTTCGGTCGCCGGGATGAAGCCCGAGAGGACATTGAGCAGGGTGGTCTTGCCAGTGCCGGTGCCCCCGGAGATCAGCAGGTTCAGCTTGGCCCGCACCATCGCACCCAGCAGGATCGCAGAGTTCGGGCGTCAGCGAGCGGTTGCGCACCAGATCGTCCATCTGAGGCGGCACGGTGGCGAATCGCCGGATCGACAGCAGCGGCCATCGATCGCCAGCGGGAGGAATGATCGCGTTGACGCGCGGGATCCGTCGGGCAGCCGCGCGTCGACCATCGGACTGGACTCGTCCACGCCGCCCGACTCGGGACAATGATCTTGTCGATCACCTTCATCAGATGCCGATCGCTGTCGAAGCGGATCGGCGTGATCTCGGGTCGTCCGCCGCGCTCCGCATAAACCTGCTTGTAGGTGTGACCAGGATGTCGGACACCGTGGGATCGGCGAGCAGCGGTTCGATCGGTCCGAGACCGAGGGATCTGTTCTGGATGTCGAGGACGATCTGCTTGCTCTCGTCGGCGTTCAGAGCCACCTTCGATTCGCCGATCAGGCGATCGACCAGCAGGCGCAGCTCCTCGCGAAGGCGGTCCGGCGCCAGCGTCCCCATGACCTCGAGGTCGATCCGGTCCAGCAGTTGCGTCTGGATTTCGGCCCGAAGTGCCTGGTAGGCGGCGCCGCCGACGCCAGCCGGTTGCGGGGTGGGCAGGCGTCGCGGCCCATGGATTGAGTTCAGTCTGTCTCTGAGCGACATGGCCCTTCCGATCCCTTACGACATCCCATCACAGAAAGGAAGGCTACCACCCGAACCACCCGCGCTTGCGCACCGCGGGCTGCGGCGCCAAGCCATCCGCGCATGACCAGCGCCTTGGCGACCGGATCGCGCGCGGCGCTCTTCAACAGTGGAATCCCACGGTTGATCGAATAGGCCACCGCCGCGAAAACTGTTGGGAATCTGCAGGTCGATCCGGGCGCCGATCGATCGCCCGGCATCGGCGATGGTGATCTCTCGCCGCCCTTCTCGAACCGGTTGACGATGACCTGCGTCTTGTCCTGACTGTAGCCCAGGCTGCGCAGCAGCGAGATCAGGCGCTTCGTGTCATGAATGAACGGCAGCGTCAGCTGCAGCGTGATGTAGATGGTGTCGGCCTGGTCCAGCGCCCGGAGGGTCGCGGCCTCGAGGACTCGGCCCATGTCCATGACGACGAAATCGAAGCGCGTGCGCGCAAGTGACACGATGCGCTCGACCGCTTCGGGATTCACGTCGATCGAGGCCTCAGGGGTATCCGGCGCCGGAAGCATCCACAGCGTCGGGCTCACCTGCAGCATGCTCGATTCGAGAAACGCCCCGTCGATCCGCGAAACATCGCGCGCCAGTTCGACGATCGTGCGCGTCGAGCGGGTTTCGGTCAAAGAGGCTTGCATCGCCGAACTGCAGGTTCAGATCGAGCAGGGCCACCCGCTGTCCCCGCACCGCCAGCGCATAGGCCAGGTTGGTCGCCAGGAACGTGGAGCCGCTGCCGCCTTTGGCCGGCAGGAATGCCAGGACCTTGCCGACGCGCGCCGCCCCGCCCCGCAGTGCCGCGATGCGACCGAGCAGGCGGTCGCAGGCCGCCCGCAGCTCGCCGTCGGCGAGCGGGCTGCGCAGCACTTCGCGCACCCCGGCGCGCATCGCACGCAACTGGAACTCGGGCGACTGGACCGGCGAGAGCAAGATCATCCACGTGGACGGGGACGCGCCCAGCGTGCTCTCCAGCGTGACGAGCCCCGCATCATCGAGATCGGGCAACTCGGCGACGACCAGATCCGGGCGAAGCGCACCGACCTCCAGGAGCAGCTCAGCCACGCCACCCACGGCCGTGGACAGGCCGGCGATTTCGCACGCCGGAGGCAAATCGCGGGAAATCGCCTCCAGGCCCTCGCGCGACGGGGCCAGCAGTAAGATCTTCAGACTCATGCGAGGCAGCGCAGTATCAAGGTCCGGATCCGATCGAGGAGCCGCCGATGCCCAGGACATTAAAAGTGCGGGGCGGCTCCTTGAAGCTCTTGTAATAGGCGTCCATCACACTGCGCCCGGCTTCCGCGTCCAGACCGGCCACCGGATCACGGTTGCGCCCCGCATCGGGATTGACCAGCTGGCGGGCGCGCGCCTGCCGCACGGATTCGCCAAAGGCACTGTCGACCACCGGGCTCCTGGACACCGACATGCCGGTGCAGGCGGTCAGCCAGGACAGGCAAAGCAGGAGCGCGAGTGCCATCCCCTGGCGAACGGGTTTGCGAATCATCGAATTCTCCTCAGTTCATCCGGAATCCGCCGCTGGCGGGCGCAGGCGGCACGGATGGGGCGTCTGTTGCGTTGCCCGGGACCGCACGCGGGCTGGCAGCGGGCCCACCGGGCGCCGCGTCGCCGCTGCCGGGGGTGGCGCTGCGGCTGCCAGCCCCCTCGAGCCGCCCCTTGAGCAGGAACTCGGTCCGACTGGGCGGCACGAAGGCGTCGGTCGGCAGCACGAGACTCTGCCCGGTCGGCTTGACCAGCCGCGGCGTGATCACGAACATCAGCTCGCTGCGATCGCCCTGGAATTCGCTGCTTCGGAACAAGGGACCCAGGATGGGCACATCGCCCAGGAACGGCAGTTTCCTGACCGATTCGGTGACATTGTTCTTGATCAGGCCGGCAATCGCCAGGCTCTGGCCATCCATGAGTTGAACGGTTGTCTGCGCCCGGCGGGTCGTGAAGCTCGGCAGGACCGCGGTGGCACCACCGACCGTGGTGAACGGCGAGCCGGTCTGGGACAGCTCGGACACCTCGGGCGCGACCTTCAGGTGGATTCGCCCCCCTTCGAGCACGATCGGCGTGAACTTCAGGCCGACGCCGAACTCCTTCTCCTCGAGGGTGATCGTGGCCACACCCGTTGCCGCGTTGGCGCGAGACACGGGAATGAAGATCTTGCCGCCGGCCAGGAAGCTGGCTTCGTGCCCGCTGATCGCCACGATGTTCGGCTCGGCAAGAATCTTGACGAGGCCGTCGCGGCTTTCGGCATCCAGAGTGAGCGCGTTGCCGGTGCGCGAGATGGCGCCCAGTGCGCCCGCGCTGCCCGTCAGCAGATTGCTGAGGATGGAATAACGCCAGCTGCCGCTGACCCGCGCTCCGTCGATCCCCACCCCGAGCTTGTCGAGCAGGGTCTTGGAGACCTCGGCCACCGTCACTTCGAGCATCACCTGCTGCGCTTCGACGATCCGCAGCAGATTGACCACCCGGGGCGCCGTGTTCTGGCCGCCCGCAGTACCTCCGGCGGCTACCGCCTGGCCGACAGTGATCCGTTCGCCCTGCTGGGCCTCCTGGTTGCCCGCCGTGATGGCCAGGGTCAGGCCGCGCGAGTATGTGCGAATGAAGGATTCGGCGATCTGCATCGCCTGACCGGCCTTCACCGAGCTGGACACCAGCCCGGAGAGCACCAGGGAATCGGCGGCCGCGCTGACGCGAATGTCCTTCTCGTCCGGCAGCAGCCGCCTCAGGCGGTCCTGCAGGGCGGACGCATCCGCGCTGACGGTGACATCGATGATAGTGGTGGGCGCGCCGCGGCGCCACATGATGACGTTGGTCGATCCGAAGGTCTTGCCGAGCAGATACAGCTCGCGCGCACTGATCAGGGTGACGTCGGCCACCGCCGGATTGCCGACCGATATCCGCTCGATGGGGCTGGTCAGACGCAGCAGGGTCGACTTGCCGACGACCAGGTCCATCGACGGGCCAATCTCGGTCGGCGCCATTCCCTGCACGACGAGCGCAGGCGGCGCCATCGCGGGTGCCGAGGTGGTGTTGCCTTTGGTGATGGCCGGTGGTCGCTGTACCGGGCTCTGGGCACCTGCCGACGACACGAGCAGTGCCGCCATCGTTGCCACGACGGTTGTTCTTTTCATGGTGCCTTTCCCCGCTCCAGCTCGGTCGACGAACGTTGCACACCGCGGATCACATCGACGGCGATGCGCTCTTCAGGCACCTCCGGGGGAGGTCGGGTGGCCGGGGCGCCGCCTGCGGTCGGGTGACCTTCGGTGGCGCGGGCGGCTTGGCTGCGCGGCCGCCACGGCCGGACGTTCCGGTGCAACGGCACGAACCTCGGCCGGACGTTCGCCCAGCAGGTCCGCCTTGCGGATGCCGAGGGTCGTGGCCGTCTGTTTGTCGGTCTGGTTGCGCAGCACCAGAGAAGATTCCCCACGCTTCTCGCCAGGTCGATCCGCTCGGCCTGTTCGGGGGTGACCTCGAGGGTGACCGCATTCACCACCCGGGGTTTCGTGTCATCGCGGCTCGCCTCCTGGGCCACCGCCAGCACCAGGATGCGCTCGAGCACGATCTTGGAAACGGGACGATTGCGCTCGTCCTGGGTATTCACCAGGACGTCGACGAAGTTGCCGGGCAAGGCAAATCCGGCCACACCGACGACTTCGTTGACTCTCACCGTGATCGCCCGCCGGCCCTGGCCGATGACGGCCGACAATCCGCCCTTCGTGCCCACCGGCGCGAGCTTGGACTCGAGCACAGGTTCGTCTTTCAGCAACTGGCCGCGCAGCACACGCCCAGCCAGCGCCTCAACCTTGCTGAAGGCACCGCCGGCAGCGCGCCGGCCGGCCACGACACCAAACGCAGCATGGTGGCGTTCAGCGGCTGCCCCAGTTCGATGTCGCGGCTGGCCACCACGATCTGAGACCCGCTGGCGGCATCGCTGCGTTCATTCAACCACCGCGCCGCCAGCACCACCGCCGCGATCCCGGCGACCAGGGACAGCAGCAACATCACGACCGCACGCGAGCCCTTCATTCACGCCCCCCGGTATTCAGAGCCATCGTGCGAACCGCGCTGGGCTCGAAACAATCTGCAGCGCTTTCGGCTGCGAAATAGAGATCCCAGGCCCAGCGAAGCACCTCGGGAGTCAGCTTTGGCTGATCCTCGAAATAATCGGCGCGATCCCGAATCTTTTGGACTAAGTCGAATGGATAGGCTGGCATCAGCGGCATTCCGGATTCCCGATGCAACACATCAATCACATAATCGGCCGCCGCCGGCTCATATTCGATGTCGACCCGCTCGCAGGCCTGCCTCAATACCCGCCGATATCCCGCCTCATCGAGCGCGTCCAGCCGAATCTTGTAACCCAGGCGCCGCACAAACGCCGGATCGTCCAGGCTCGTCGGGGAATGGTTCGAGGAGAAAATCACCATGACATCGAACGGCACCTGAAAGCTCACTCCGGTGTGCAAGGACAAATAATCAACCCGCCGGTCCAGCGGCACGATCCAGCAGTTCAGCAGTTCGCGCGGCGCAATGCGCTGCCGGCCCAGGTCGTCTAGCAGGAGCATGCCGTTGTTGGCCTTCAGCTGCAGTGGCGCTTTGTAAAATCGGGTCACCGGATCCAGTTCGAGGTCCATCATTTCCAGCGTGAGCTCGCCGCCCACCTTCACCACCGGCCGCTGGCACAGCACCCACCGCGCGTCCGGCTGGCGTGCACGATCGAGCGACCCCGCGGGCCGTGCGGCCTCGATCTTGCGGTGCACCATGGGATCGAAGACTTGCACGATCTCGCCGTCGATTTCGATGGCATGAGGAACCCACACGACCCCTTCGACAACGTCCAGCAGGTGTTCCGCGAGGAACGTTTTCCCGCGCCGCTGGAACCATACAGAAAGATCGGCCGATGCGAATTCAGCGCAGCGCCGATCGAGACTACCAGTTCAGGAGGCAAGACGAGATTTCGGATGGCGGTTTCGAGAGTCAGCCTTGATACCGATGCCTCTAAGTCTCTTGCCGTTGCACGCAGGCAACGTAATCGGCCAGCGACACCGGAGCGGGACCCACATATTGATTACGCCGCATCGCGTCGGCGACCCTCACGCGGCCCGCGTCGGTCAGCACGTAACGCACATCGCCATCGAAGCTGCCCCGGCGCGGGATCTCGACCAGCCGCTCGGAGCGCAGGAACGCCAGCAAGGCGTCGATGATCGGAAGAGGAAGCGCGACCAGTGCAGAGAGTTCGGCAATGGTGATATCGCCGCTTCGCATAAGGTGTTTCAACACCAGATCGGTGACTCCCGTTGGCGAAAGTCCGGTGGCTTTGAGGATTCCGGGGCTGCATGACCGGCGCGGACCCACCTGCCAGATCTTCTTCAGGCATGGCCGGGACCTCGTTTGTGTCGGCGGTAGGTGGATTCAAGGCCTGACCGATCCTCATGCGATAGCTCCGGACAACTGCATTAGCGCAAGCGCCGTTGCCCCGGCAGCGATCGCCAGACCAAACGGAAGACGGTCAGCGGTGTCGATCCGCGGGTCGAAACGAACCCGGGGGCCTGATCCGAACGCCGACCGAACGCCAAAAAGAATGACGCGGAGATTGGCCAGAGACGCCCTACGGCGGTCGCTATCGAGCAGCCGCACCACAACCAGAATGGCCCCGGCGAGGAAGACCAGTAGCACGAGTAAGGAAAGCAATTGCAGTCCGAAAATGGCACCCAGCATGGTCATCAGCTTTACATCCCCGGCGCCCATGACGCGCCTCCAATGGAGCAGCAGAAACCCTGCGAATGCCACCAAGGCCCCCGCACTCGACGCACGCAGGCCGAGCGCACCCGCATAAGATGCGCCGAAAAGTCCCGATCCGGACGCGGCCAGACCCTGCCACGCCAAAGCACTCAACAGGCCAACGAGCACTAGGCGATTCGGGATCCGTCGTGAGCGCCAATCCGACCAGCAGATCGCCAAAAGCAGCGCAAGAGCCCCGCACCTCATCATCAAAGCATTGCTGCAGAGCTGAGAAAGTTGCGTCTGGCAAGAGGACGCTCAACCCGCACCTTCAATTAGAGCGCCGAGGGCACCCGAAAGCATGTTCCCTACGCGAGTACGCGGGTTAACCCCCGGCGCTGGGACAACCGCCTCGCACGCCCCATTCAATGCATTGCGCCGCTTCCGCAAAGGATCGCCTCCAGACGAGGCGTTCAAAGCTCGTCAGGTTTTCCCGGGCACCTTCAGCTGGTTCGAAACGAACGTAAAAATTTCATTCAAACTCCCGCCAATCAGCGTCACCGAACCAACAATGACCACAGCGATCAGCGCAGCGATCAGTCCGTATTCGATAGCAGTCACTCCCTCTTCATCTCGTACAAATTTCTTCGCTGACTGTATGAAACGATCCATGCTGAGCTCCATGTTGGCACCGCCAACCTATCGGTCGGATCAAGACCGTCAATGTGGACGGCCACCCTACCCTTCCGTCAAAACCTGCGCGGAAGGGCGATCTCCCTGCCTCTTGGTCGACTTGGCCCAGAAAGTATCCGCCGGACGAGATAGGCGGTTGGCAAAGTGCAACGATGACGAAAGCCAACGCAAGCTCGAGGAAATAACGCACAATGATGTGTTTTGCGAAGTGCGTTCCTGGACGACGATGAGCTCTGAAGGTCTGCTCGGATGACCGTTCGTCGGAACCAATCTCGACCATGGCTAGGAGTACTGTGCTCGGAGATCGCACATGATCGGCAGGTCGTCCGCGTCGCGGACTAGGCAACGGGGGGTGGCCGCGGTGGAGTTCGCGTTGGCCGCGATTCTCTTTTTCACTTTGCTGTTCTCGATCCTCGACTGGTCCTATCTTTTCTTCGTCAACCTCACCATGCAGCACGCGGTCCGTGAGGGGGCTAGGTACGCGGTAACGGGGCAAAGCGCTTTGGACCCCGCAAATGACGGGCGTCGCTGCGAAGCAGCTCGCGAGAAGATTCGCATAGAATCGATGGGCCTATACGACCAGACATCCTCTGAGACAATCTTCAAGACCATCAATCCAGCAACAGGCAATATTGCTGATCTCGGAAGCGGGTGCTACGGGGCCGGAGACCTAATTATCATTCAGGTGAAAAGCAAGGTTTCACCGATCGCCTTTCGTGTTCGATCCTTTTCCTCGGCGACCAACAACGAATACCAGTTCTCGGTGAGCACGACAATGAAGAACGAGGCGTTCCACTGAAGCCAGTCCAAACTCAACCACTGGAACGACGCATGGCGGCAAGCGCCCGCTTGAGAGCCCGCGACTGCATAAGGTATGCAAAAGGCGTGGCAATGATCGAGCTAGCCCTGCTACTACCAATTTTACTGGTACTGGCTTTGGGCGTAATCGATTTT
>JADJVQ010000144.1 GCA_016710525.1 Burkholderiaceae bacterium | reverse complement strand
GTGCCGCTCTCCGGTACTCTCGGCCTGGTGTTGCTTGCCAAACAGCGCGGAATGATCCCGTCGGCGCGACAGGTCATTGCGACATTGAAGCAGCATGGCATGTTCTTGTCAGAGAAAACGATAGATCAGGCGCTGACGCTTGTAGGTGAATGAAGTCGTAGCAGGTTTCGCCGCGCAAAGGCCATAGAGGAATCGGTCGCCAATGACACTCTGACGCGCGAGCCGTTAAGATACGGCCCACTCCGCACCTTCAGGACCATCCCATGAGCAACGACAAAAACTCTCGCGCCGGTTTCGCCACCCGCGCCATCCATCACGCCTACGACGCCTATGCCGGCCACGGCTCGCTGAATCCGCCGGTCTACCTAAGCTCGACCTATACCTTCCCCACCGTCGAGGACGGTGCCGCGCGCTTCGCCGGCGAGCAGGCCGGCTTCGTCTATTCGCGGGTCGGCAACCCGACCACCGCCCTGCTCGAAGCCCGGCTCGCCGAACTCGAAGGCGGCGAAGCGGCGCTGGTGACGGCCTCCGGCCAGGGCGCGACGACCTCGCTGCTATGGACCCTGCTCGCGCCGGGCGACGAGATCATCGCCGACAAGACGCTCTACGGCTGTACCTTCGGCTACCTCAACCACGGCCTGGCCAAGTTCGGCGTCAAGGTGACCCATCTCGACCTCACGGTTCCGGGCAATCTTGAAGCCGCGATCAATCCGGCGACACGAGTGGTGTTCTTCGAATCGCCGGCCAATCCCAACATGCGCCTGGTCGACATCGCGGCGGTGAGCGCCATCGCGCGCCGCCACGGCGCGCTGACCGTGGTCGACAACACCTATTGCACGCCCTACCTGCAGCGGCCGATCGAACTCGGCGCCGACTTCGTGCTGCACTCGGCCACCAAGTACCTCGGCGGCCACGGCGACCTGATCGCCGGCGCCATCGTCGGCCCGGCGGAAACCCTGACCCAGGTGCGCTTCTACGGCCTCAAGGACATGACCGGCGCCGTGCTCTCGGCGCAGGACGCCTTCCTCGTGCTGCGCGGGCTCAAGACCCTGACGCTGCGCATGGACCGCCATTGCGCCAACGCGCAGGGCGTGGCCGAGTTCCTCGCCGCGCATCCCAAGGTCTCGGCGGTGCATTTCCCCGGGCTGCCGGGCTTCCCGCAATACGAACTGGCGCAGCGCCAGATGGCACAGCCCGGCGGCATGATCGCCTTCGAACTCAAGGACGGCATCGAGGCCGGTCGCCGCTTCATGAACGCGCTCAGCTGTTCACCCGGGCGGTCAGCCTCGGCGACGCGGAAAGCCTGGCCCAGCATCCGGCGAGCATGACGCATTGCTTCTACACGCCGGAAGAGCGCGCCGAACACCTGATCGGCGAAGGTCTGGTCAGGCTGTCGATCGGGCTGGAGGACCTTCCGGATCTGCTCGCCGACTTGCGCCAGGCACTGGCGGCGGCATAGTTGCTCGGCCACAAGCCGCCCATGAAAAAGCCCCGATGGGCTTCATCGGGGCTTCTTGTTCAAATGAGTTGTCGCGGGTCGCGCCAACCGGGCTATTGCCCGAGCCTCTCGCGACGGCGGAGCCGCTCGCGCTCGGGATACAAGTCGCGCCCGGCTTCATGCACGTCGCGCCGCAACTGGCGGCGTTCCTCGGGAGTAAGGCGACCGCCGCCGGGCGCCATGTCGTTGCGCCCCGCTGCCTCGTCACGCTGCTGCGCCGGAAGCATCCGCTGCGGACCGCCGCCATCGGCGTGGCGTCCCCGCATCGGCCGGTTCTGGCCTTGTGCCGATGCATCCGCCGCCAGCAGCAACAGCATGCATGCCACACCAGCCCATCCCGCCCTGCAACCAGCTTTCACGTTCGTCCCTTCGCAATCGTCAATGGAGAATATTGTAAACCTGCTCGCCGGCAACGCGGCTGGCGGCCATCAGGTTATCGACGCCGGCCTGGGGCTCCGAACCCCACAGGACCAGCCCCGCCGCCAGGGCCATGCTGAAGAATAGCGCTTTCATGATTGCCTCCGGTCTTTTCTCGGTTGATCGACGCCCCCTTCGAGGCACGCTTGCATTCTCGGCAGGCCCTGTAAGCCAAATGTTGCCCCCGTCCGCCTTTGTAATCGTTTGTAAAGCCCGCTGGCACGATGCCGGCGATCCGGCTAGGATTTAGCCCATGAACGAATCCAAATCCAAGATCCTGGTCGTCGATGATGACCTGCGCCTGCGCCAGTTGCTCGAGCGCTACCTCTCCGAACAGGGCTTCACCGTCAAGGCCGTGCCCGATGCGCCGGGCATGGACCGCGCGCTGGAACGCGAGCTCTACGACCTGATCGTGCTCGACCTGATGCTGCCGGGCGAGGACGGCCTGGCCATCTGCCGCCGGCTGCGCGGCACGGCCAATCCGGTCAGCATCATCATGCTGACGGCCAAGGGCGACGAGGTCGACCGCATCGTCGGCCTCGAAGTCGGCGCCGACGACTACCTGCCCAAGCCCTTCAGCCCGCGCGAACTGGTGGCGCGCATCCATGCCGTGCTGCGCCGCCAGACCGCTCCGCCGCCGCCCGGCGCCCCGGCGATCACCGAAGAAACGGTGAGCTTCGGCAAGGTGAAGGTCAACCTCGCAACGCGCGAACTCGAGTGCGACGAGGTCGTGACCCTGCTCACCTCCGGCGAGTTCGGCCTGCTGCGCGTGCTGCTCGAACATCCACGCCAGCCGATGAGCCGCGACAAGCTGATGGAACTGGCGCGCGGCCGCGAATACGAGGTTTTCGATCGCGCCATCGACGTGCAGATTTCGCGCTTGCGCAAGCTGGTCGAGGAAGATCCCGGCAAGCCGCGCTACATCCAGACCGTGTGGGGTTTCGGCTACGTCTTCGTCCCGGACGGCAAAAAGCACGAATGATTCCGCCCGAATTGAAAACGATACATTGTCGTCTGCGCCTTGCCGTGCTAACGCACTGTCTGCGGCTTGCCTTCGCGTCTCGTTTCCAATTCGATCCGGAATGAAGCTGCTGCCGCGCTCGCTGCTGTGGCGCACCTTCCTGTTCGTCGCCCTGCTGATGGTGCTCTCCGTCGCGGCGTGGTTCGCCATCTTCAGCACCTACGAGCGCGAACCGCGCGCCCGGCAACTGGCGCAAACCCTGGTCAGCGTCGCCAACCTGACGCGCGCCGCGCTGGTCTCGGCCCGTCCGCAGGCGCGCCACGCGTGTTGCGCGACCTGTCCGACCGCGAAGGCATCCACATCTATCCGGCCGACCCGGCCGACCGCATCGAGGCCCTGCCCGACCGCGCCTTCCTGCGCCGGGTCGAGGAACTGGTACGGGAGCAACTGGGACCGGCCACCCGGCTGACGCTCGAACGCGAAGGCGAGCGTGCCCTGTTCGTCAGTTTCCGCATCGACGACAGCGTCGAAGGCGACTACTGGCTGGCCCTGCCGCGCGAACGCATCGACCGGATATTTCCGCTGAGCTGGCTGGGCTGGGGCGTGGCCGCGCTGCTGCTGTCGCTGGTCGGCGCCTGGCTCATCGTGTTCCGCATCACGCGCCCGCTCAAGGCCCTGCAACAGGCCGCGCGCAAAGTCGGCGCCGGCGAGACGCCGGCCCGCCTCGACGAGGGCGGCCCCGCCGAACTGGCCACCGTCGCCCATGCCTTCAACCAGATGAGCGCCGACCTGGCGCAGATCGACCAGGATCGCGCCCTGATTCTCGCCGGCATTTCGCACGACCTGCGCACGCCGCTGACGCGCCTGCGCATGGGCATCGAAATGGCCGGCGACGAAGGCCTGCGCGAAGGCATGACGGCCGACGTCGAGGAAATGGACAAGACCATCGGCCAGTTCCTCGACTTCGCCCGCTCGGAAGGCGGCGAAGCGCCGCAGGAGGTCGATGTCGCGGCCCTGCTGCTCGACGTCGCCAGCCAATACCGGCGCCGGGGATTCAAGGTGGAACTGGCTTCCGGCCCCACACCGCCTGTCCTGGCACTGCCGCTGCGGCCGCAAGCCCTGCGCCGCGCGATCAGCAACCTGATCGACAATGCCCTGCGCTACGCCGGCAGTGACTCCCTGGTCGAACTCGCGCTCGCCGCCACCGCGGGCGAATTCCACATCGAGGTCCTCGATCGCGGACCCGGCATCCCGGCCGATGAGGTCGAGCGCATGAAGCGCCCCTTCGCCCGGCTCGAGGCCGCCCGCACCAACACCGCCGGCGCCGGCCTGGGGCTGGCCATCGTCGACCGCATCGCCCGTTCCCACAACGGCCGGCTCGAACTGCTGCCCCGCGAGGGCGGCGGCCTGCTGGCCCGCCTGACATTGCCAGCCAACCACGCAACTGCCCCTGCCCCATGAACGAAGCCGCGACTCCCTACACCATGATCGGCGGCGAAGCCGTCCTGCGCCGCCTGGTCAAGCGCTTTTACGAACTGATGGACACGCTGCCCGAGGCCTACGGCATCCGCAAGCTGCACCAGGCCAGCCTGGACAGTGCGGAGGAGAAGCTCTTCATGTACCTGACCGGGCTCGGTGGTCCGCAGCCGTCGAGAAGTACGGCCATCACTGGCCATGCCCTTCGATCGCCAGCGACGAAGCGGAGCAGTGGATGCGCATGCGCCACCGGCCGGTATCAGGACAGCCGCACGCTGACAAGGCACTGGGCAACCTGGCCCTGCACATGCGCAATCGCGCCGATCCGCCGCGGACGGAAACCTAAAGGTCGGAGCTCGCCTGCTCCCGGCGCAGCGCCAGCGCATGGCGGTGGCGCGCCATCAGGCGCGGATCGGTGACGATGACGCCGATGGTTTCGCCGATCACCATCACCACGCCCAGCACCGGCAGCACCAGCATCAGGCCGGCCACGCCGGCCACCGCGCCGCCGACGAAAATCATCAGCACCGTCACCAGCGGATGCAGTTCCAGGCTCTTGCCGATGGTCAGCGGCATGTACGAAGTCGTCGAGCAGGCGCACCACGCCGAACAGGGCGACCGCCCAGTAGGCCATGCCCGGTGCATCGGGAAAATCGGTCGCCGCCACCAGCACCACCAGCAGGCCGCCGAGGATGGAGCCGACGTAGGGCACCCAGGCCAGCACGGCGCAGATCAGGCCCAGCGCGAAAGGCCCCGGAATCCCCAGCAGCCACAGGCCGGCGGCGAGCGTCACGGTGTCCAGCACGGTGAGCTTGATCAGTCCCTGAAAATACGCGCGCGACGTACGATCGATCTCATGCAGCAGGAACAGCGTCTTCTCGAAGAAGGCATTGGGCACGGCGCCGCCGAGAAAGCGCTGAAAGCGGCGGCCGTCGCGCAGGAAGAAGAAGGCCAGGAAAGGTGCCAGCATCAAAGACGGCGTCCAGGCCATGATGCCGATCGCGACCGGCTCCAGATGATCCGTAATGCTGCCGGCCGCCTGCGTCAGGCGAATCTGCGCGGTATCGGCCAGTTGCGCCTTGGCCAGCGTGGGCCAGTGGGCTTCCAGACCACGCAGCGAGCGGTCAAGCAGTTGCATGCCGCCATTGATGTAGCCACTGACGATGTCCTGCCACCCGGCCATGTGCGCTGCAACCCACGGTGTCAAGGCGACGCCGACGATGGACAGCAGCACCAGAAAAACCAGGGTGACCCAACTGGCCGCGGCATCGCGGCTCATGCCGCGATAAATCAAGACTGCATCGGCGGATACAGGAAGTAATAGACGATCAGTGCCAGCAGGAAAGGCACGACCAGCCAGAGGATTTTCTGGAAGAAGAACAGCAGCAGGCAGGTCGCGGCAATGATCGATGCCCACACGACGGGGCCCGAAGCGTGATGGCCTACCCCGCCCGAATGGTTCGAGTTCCCGCCGTCCATCGTTACAGGTGCTGGAAAGCGCCGGTCGCGAGCGCCATGTCGCGCATCCGCGCGCCGAGGTGGCGCGCCAGTTCGCGCGAAATCTTCGAGGCGATGCGGGCGTGGGTGTCGAGCAGGCCGACGAAGTCGTCGCGGAAGAAAACGATCAGTTGGCAGGCCGTCGCCGCACGCGCCTGCGCCGAACGCGGCGAGTTGTCGAGCAGCGCCAGTTCGCCGAAGAAGGTGCCGGGGCCGAGCTGGGCCATGCGGCCGGCATCGCCCTGCCCCTGGCGGCAGATCAGCACGTCGCCGGCGGCGACGATGTAGATCGCCTGGCCCTCCTCGCCTTCGTCGAAAATCACCTCGCCTTCGAGGTAGTTGCGCTCGTGCAGCAGGCCGTCGACGATCTGCAGTTCGCCCGGCGTCAGATTGACGAACAGGCTCAGGTTGCGCAGGCGCTCCAGGCGCGGCGTCGTTTTTCTCGGGCGAAACAGATTGACCACGGGTTCAGGCTCCTAGCAATCGCCCCCCCCCCAAACCCACGCCGGATTCTAATTCATTCGCATGCGTCATCCGCTTCGTCGAGCGGAAAGCTGGCGAGCGTCTTGTAGCTCGCCGCGGACGGATGGAGGTGGCTTTCGACCAGGGAAAACTCGCCCACCCGCCAGCCGATGGGCGTCCCCAGGCGCGGCAAGGAAGCGCAGCGGACATGCCGCGCCAGCGTGATGTGCGCCACCAGTCCCGAACCTGACCGCACATCGACCGCAAAACCGCCCGCACGCAAGGCGGTGACCAGCGCTTCGGCCAGGCGGCGCAGCGGCTGGCGCCTGCCGGCACCCCGCCCACAGGGTGCCGCCCCGCGGCCAGAAACCGAGGCGATCGAGGCTGAGGTCGAATGCCGTGCCGCGCACCCCGGAGGCAATCCGCTCAAGTTCCTCAACCTGGGCGGACGTCACCGATCCGATGAAGGCCAGGGTCAGATGCAGCGAAACCGGCTGAATCGTCCTGCCGCCTCCTGCCGCGAGGCTGTGCGCCAGCGCCGACAGATGGCCGGCGGCTTCGCCGTCCGGCCAGAGCGCGAAGAAAATGCGCCGCGAGCGGTCCTCGGCCATTGCGTGCTACCCGGCGCGAACCAGCAGCGCCACGGCGTGTGCCGCGATGCCTTCGGCCCGGCCTTCGAAACCCAGCCGCTCGTTGGTCT
This sequence comes from Burkholderiaceae bacterium, assembly GCA_016710525.1. Classification (GTDB taxonomy): domain Bacteria; phylum Pseudomonadota; class Gammaproteobacteria; order Burkholderiales; family Burkholderiaceae_E; genus Quisquiliibacterium. The sequence goes on along the minus strand of JADJVQ010000144.1, from coordinate 3,515 downwards.
TGCCCTTGATATTGACGGCGTCGGCCTCGATCCCGAGGTCAGCCGCGATGTTGGCGCGCATGGCCGCGGCATGCGGCGCGATGCGTGGGGCCTGGGCGATGATCGTGGCATCGACATTGCCCACCTGCCAGCCGGCGGCGCGCACGGCGTTCATCGCTCCGCGCAGCAGCATGCGGCTGTCTGCTCCTTCCCATTGCGAGGCGCTGTCGGGAAACATGCCGCCGATGTCGCCCAATCCCGCCGCGCCCAGGATCGCATCGGTGATCGCGTGCAGCAGCGCGTCGGCGTCGGAATGCCCGAGCAGGCCCTGGTGATGCGGGATTTCGACGCCGCCGAGGACCAGCTTGCGGCCCGGCGTCAGCGCATGGACGTCATAGCCCTGGCCGACACGGAATGGAACACTCATTTCAGGCATATCCTTTCATGACTGCGGCGCGGCGCCGAGCTGCGCCAGTGCCTGTTCGATTGCGGCCGGGTCGGCAGGCCGCACCAGGCGCGCGACCTCCCTGCCATCGCGCAGAAGACCAGCGTCGGCCACAACTGACGCGGAAGGAACGCCCCCAGGGACGTCCGGAACCGTCTTCGACCTTGATGTGGCGCACCTGCGGGTGACGGGCCAGCGCCCCGGCGATCAGGGGCTGGGCCGCGCGGCAATGGCCGCAGTGGGCGGCGCCGAACTCGAGCAAAACTGATCCAGCCAGAGTATCGACCTCGGCCCGCGAAGGTTCGTCCCGGGTATTCATCGTCTGGGGCCCTTTCGTTTCCACGGTTTCATATCCTGATGCAGGCTTTGCCGATTACAGCGAGCGCCTCGGGACTATCCCTACCTTTTCCCCGTGTACTTGCCGACGACCCGCCCCTGAGCGTCAACCAGCGGGTCAGCGGAATCCGGTTGCCCAGCATGTTTTCCAACATCAGCGTTGGTCGATGTAATGGTTGAAGCTGGTCCCGGCCTGCTGCGCCAGGCCTGGCACGATCCGGGTAAGTCGTCGGTGGAAATGCCGATCACCGCAAACTTTCCGGCGCCGGTGCGTCGCGAAGGTCCTTCCAGCGGCCCATCTCCGCCCTGCGGGACCCGCACCAACTGGCCCACATTGATGATCAGGCTTGCGCGCAAGTCCGAGCATCCGCGAGGGTCCGGTCAGGCCTTGCATGGGGCCTCTCTCGCAGCAAGCCGCCGACCGCACTTCGCCGGGTGTGCAGCGCCGGCCTGAAGTCCCGCACCCAACACGGCGATCACGATCGGCGAAAAAACGCCTCCTCTCACGGTCAGCGGCAACCGCCTTCCCGGTTCAGCAGTATCCATTCCGCGAGCTGCAGGTCCAGCGGATACGTCACCTTGAAATTGCTGGCATCGGCAGCGACCAGCCGCGGCAAAGCGGCGACGCTTCGACCGCGCCGGCTTTACCGGTGACCCGGCGCCGCAACGAGCGCATCGAGCAGCATCCGGTGGCGGAACATCTACGGCTTGCGCCTGCCACAGGCGTTCACGCGACACGGTCTGCAAAATGCGGTCATCGTCCCTGGCACGTTTCAGGGTGTCGGCACCGGGAATACGGCGAGCAGTCCGCCGGCGTCGCCAACCTCGGCAATCAGTTTTCCACCATTTCCGATAAGTTGCACGCCGCGTCGGCGTCAGCGCACGGTGACCCAATCCTCGTCGATCGCGCCGAGCTCGAGGATATCGCGCGCAAACCGTTATAACGCTTTCGTGCGCGTTTCGCCACCGCAGCGCAGGACACGGAGTTTGGTCCCAACGCCGCCATCTGCGCCGCAGGCTGGTGCACGTCGGGACAGCGCGATGAAGACGCTGCAAGACGGCCGGTGCAAGTAATAATGTCGCCAGGGCGTGCCGGATCAAGGGCTGGCCGGTACAGCGGGAGATACTGCTTGGGTGAAGCTCGCCTGGCGCGAGCCCCATCCGGCGGCAGGAACCAGTGCGTGATAAGTCGCAACCTGATTCTATACAATCGCCTGACAGGATTCCCCCTGAGACCGCGATGTCTGCCGCAGGAAACCAATACTAGGGCTTGCAGGCCTTTGCCACCAGTATCGGCATCGGCTTGCCGATCGGGCCCTCGAACGCGAACCAGTCCGACCGCGCCGGCCTGCGCCACTTTCGCCCTGGTCGGCCTGCTCTGCCGCCTGTCCGTTCCTGCTGGCGCAGACCACCGACAGCGGCTGGATCCTCGCCGCCGGCCTGCGGCATCGCCGCGGTGGGCGATGATCGCGGCCCATGTCCGATCCGCTCGATACCGGCGATCCGCACCACTTCGGTGGTGGCCCTGATGGTTCGCTACGCGGTGGGGCTGCAGTTCAATTCAGCTTACGCCACGCTGGCGGTCATGTTGGCTACCGCTACCAATGGTGTTGTTTATTTCAAAACCAGTTGCACGGCATTTCTAAGAGCATGACCCATGTCGACTTGTTGTCGATACTTCAGTTCGGCGTCCTGTCGCTGGCGGATCCCTGCCCATCCTGCCCGACCACGACTTCGTTCCATAAGGCACTTCCAACCTGCGCAACATCTGGTGGATGGTGGTGCTCATCTTCCGCGTATCGCTGCCGGCTGCGCCGCCTGCGCATCATCGGTGCCCGCCACGGCGTCGCGCCGATCGTCGTGGTCGGTTCGGCGGGTCATCCCCACGCGACCACTACGATCTTTGCCAGGCATGCCTGGGCCAATATCGACATGTATCGCACTGCCATGGTGCGATCCTGCTTGCCAACATCGTGGTCTGCGTCCGCCTCGGTGTGGTCCTTCGCCGTCGCACTTCCGACATCGTCGGCCAGCTTTTCGCGGTTCTTGCGGGTGGTATCGCCGGGCATCGCCGCGACCTTGTGGGGCTGGCGCTGGCTCGAGGGCGGCGAGGATCTGCCGATGCCCGAGGTCCGCAACCCACCGAGATCGGGGCGCCGCCCGACTTCTGGCGCGCTTCCACGCGCCGATCCTGCCTGTCCGCGTGGCTGCAGGATGGCGTCGGCAGCCGCGGCATCTACCTGCTTAGTGTGGCCTCGGGCCTGGACCGGATGTGGACGCGATCACCCTTCCCTGCGCATACTGTTCGCGTACGACAAAGTGACGGCCGGTCAGACCATAACCAAGATAACCTCTAATATGACACTACGTCCAACCTGGCCTTCAAGACCTGCCTGGTTAAAAGCGTCGTCATCGGCGGCTGTTGGCCTCGCCGCCGCGTCCTGCCCGGACTGTTGGTCATCGCCGCCGGCCTGGTCGTCGGTCATTACCCATCACCACCGGAAACACCGCCCGGCCGATACGCAACTCGTCGTCGCCAAGGAATCTACTATGTCGATTCCGGCGGCGGGCTGACTCTGCTTGCGGCACCCCGGCCGACAGCGCAGCGCACCAGTTCTGGCCATGGAATTATCCAGACCACCGAACGCAATGGCGTGGAGTTTCGAGACAGGTCCCAACGCCATCCTGCTCTCGGATCTGATGATCCAGAACGGGCATTCCTGTGCACCTGGCCGAGTTTCCCCATCCTGCAGAT
>JADJVQ010000143.1 GCA_016710525.1 Burkholderiaceae bacterium | reverse complement strand
CCGATCCGGCGAAGTCGTGAACGATTCGCCGAAAAACGACTTCAGCAGGTCTTGCAGTCCAGCGGTTGTTCCAGGCGATGCCCTCGAAGAACGGGTAGATCAGCCCACCATCACGAACGAGGCGCACAGTTGCGGCCTGAACCGGGCGCGCGCTTCGGCGATGCCGCCCGGACACGATGGCGGATCGCGGCGGCGAAGGTCAGCAGAAAGAAGAACTTGACCAGTTCAAGCCGCTGCGGGCCGACAGGGGCCTCGGCTCCCGTGAAGAAGTGGGTGCCGTAGGCCACCAGGTAGCCCAGGAAGAAGTAGGCGTGATGGTGGAGACCGCGAAGTCTGGGACCAGAATCTGACCAGGGCGTTGACCTGATTCTTGTAGCGGACCGTGCCGAGCTCCAGGAAGGCGAAGCCTTCAGTTACAGCACCATGATCGCCCTGAGCAGGACAAAGAGAGTGTCACTGCCACTTTTAGTGCATCCATGAACCGCCTCCGATGAGAATGCACTTGAAAAGCACAAACCATGCCCATCCGGAGAAATGAATGCCCGTTTTTTTGGGAGTATCGTTTCGAGAGGGCGGCAACGGCGGAGCGCTTGGAGTCGGCACATCCTCGATCGTCCTTTGCCGCCTGAATGCGGTGCGGTCAATGCACCAACATGGTGTGTTCTGGCACAACCCGAGGCGTTCCCAGGAGGCCAGGCGCCTGCGAGGGGCGTCGGCGCGGCGCCCGCAGGGGGGGGCGTCGGCCGTGGGCGCCCGCAGGGGCGTCGGCGCGGCGCCCCCGGCGGCCGCGGTCCGGCGGGGGCAGTCTTACTGCCTGTCGTGGTGGTATCGACCACCGGCACGGTGTAGTTCAGCGCCAGGCGTCCGCCATCCGGTAGACGGTCCGGCCGGTCATGTACGAAGCGTCGTCGCTGGCCAGAACACCGCAACCCGCGCCACCTCGTCGGCCTGCCGCCTTCATCGGCGTGCGGGAGAGCAGGTCCGCGCCTGGGGCGAACCCATGACCGCCTTGCGTGCCAGTTCGGTCGCGATCGTGCCCGGTCCGATGGCATTGACCCGGATGTCGTGCGCGGCCAGTCCGATGGCCATCACCCGGGTCAGCTGATTCACCGCCCCCTTCGAAATCACGTAGGGCACCTGGTCCGGGATGGCGAGGATCGCATTGACGCTGGACATGTTGATGATCGCGCCGCCGCCGCCCTGTTCGACCATCGCGCGCGCGGCCGCCTGGCCGAACAGGAAGTACGACTTCAGATTGACGCCGAGCACACGATCGAAATCGGCTTCGTCCAGGTCCAGGAAGCTGCTCGAATGGGTGACGCCGGCATTGTTCAGCAGGATGTCGATGCGCCCGAATTCGGCCCGGGCGGCCGCGACGCAGCGTTGCGCGAACTCCTTGCGGGTCACATCCCCGGCCAGGAACCGCACAGCCGGTCCGAGTTCGGCCGCCAGTGCCGTCCCGGCCGCCTCGTCGCGGTCGGCGAAGACCACCTTGGCTCCTTCGAGCGCGAATCGCCGTACGCAGGCCGCTCCGATGCCGTTGGCCCCGCCGGTGACGAGGGCGATCCGATCCCGCAACTTCGCGCGAGCACTCCTGCTTCCGGCGTGGTGTCGCCGCGCGTCGGTCGGGGCCCATGGTTCTGGGCCTCATCCGCAAGCATAGCGAGTCGCGGGGATAGAATCGGCGGTGTCAAGCTCTTCCCGTGTGATTCGCGCGTGATTCGGGCCGTGTGCCGCGAACCGTAGCCGCAGCGTTGGCGTTCGTGCTGAAGTGCTCACCCCGGTGGCCGCTCAACCGGGGAACTCCGTCCGCCGCTGCCGGTGCCATTGCCGAGGCCGCCGCTCCGGTCGACTATCCGGCGTTGCGTCCGCCGTTGGCTGCCTGGTTGCGGGCAGCCGGCCTGAGTCCGATCAGGTCGGCGCCGTCATCGTTCCGGTGGTGGGCGGTGCGCGCCGGTGTTTGAACACAACGGCGCCCGAGGCTTCCAATCCGGCCTCGACGATTAAGGTTCTCACCAGCTTACGCCGCCCTGTCGATGCTCGGGCCCGAGTACCGGTGGCGCACCACGGCTTATCTGCGCGGGCGTCTGCAGGACGACGTGCTGACCGGCGATCTCGTGCTGCGCGGCGGCGGGGACCCGAAATTCGTGGTCGAAGACCTGGTCGAGTTCGCGGCCCGGATGCGCCGTGCCGGGCTGCGCGAGCTGCGGGCGGACTTGATCGTCGACGATCTGCTATACGACGTCGGCGACGAAAGTGTCGAACGCTTCGATGGCGATCCTCGCAGCCCTACAACGTGCGCCCGCATGCGCTGCTGATGAACTTCAAGGCCCCGCGGGTGGTCCTGGCAGCCTGGCACGGATCGGGTCGCGATCTCCCTGACCCGCCGCCGGTCGTGCGCACCGATAACGAAGTCAAGCTGGTGCGAGGCCCGTGCCGGCACGGCGCAGGCCTGATGGTGCGCGATGTGCCAGACCCGGCGGTGCCGGCGGGGCCCGGCTGCGGGTCAGCGGCCCGTACCGGCCGGCTGTGGCGAATAAGGCGTGTTTACCGGCGGTGCTCAGCCACCGCGATTTCATCCATGCCTTCTTCAAGTCGGTGTGCATTGGCGGCCGGCGGCGAGTTCACCGTGGTCAGACCCGTCTTGAGCGGCGCGGCCAAGGGAAGGCCGTGGCTGAATGGGTGTCGCCGCGCACCTTGGGCGAGGTCGTGCGCGACATCAACAAATTCAGCAACAACGTGATGGCCCGCAACCTGCTGCTGCAACTCGCTGCCGAGGCGCGTCCGCCGGCCTCCGAGGCCCGCGGCATGGCCCCCGAGGTCCGTGCCGTGCCCGCGCCCGCTCGCGGCGCCAGTCCCGAGATGGCCCGCCTGGCGGTGAGCCGCTGGCTGGACTCCCAGGGTCTGTCCTTCCCCGAGCTCATCCTCGAGAACGGGTCGGCCCGTCGCGCCAGGAACGGCTGTCGCCGCTCAGCATGGTTGCGCTGCGCCATGCGGCGGCCAGCCCGCTGGGCGACACCTTTCGCCAGTCGCTGCCGCCGGTCGGCATCGATGGCACGATGCGCTCGCGCCTGGGCGGCGAGCTCGTCATCGGCAAGGCCTGGATGAAGACAGGCAGCCTGAACGACGTGCGGACCATTGCCGGATACCTGGACGCGGCATCGGGGCGCCGCTACGCGGTGGTGCTGCTGATCAACGGACCGCGCGCCGAGGGCTCGGCACCGGTGCAGGATCAGTGGCTGCGCTGGATCTACGCCAACGGCTGATGCCCGCGCGGCGGCCTGGCGCCCGGGCGCGGCAGGGTGTCAGCCCAGCCCCAGCGATCCCCAGAGGGCGTCGATCCTCAGCTTGACCGCGGGGTCCATCGAGATCGGGCGGCCCCATTCGCGGGTCGTCTCGCCTGGCCATTTCCCGGTCGCGTCGATGCCCATTTTCGACCCCAGGCCGGAGACCGGCGAGGCGAAGTCGAGGTAGTCGATCGGGGTGTTTTCGACCAGCAGCGTGTCGCGTGCCGGGTCGACCCGGGTGGTGACCGCCCAGATCACTTCCTTCCAGTCCCGCACGTCGATGTCGTCGTCGGTGACGATGATGAACTTCGTGTACATGAACTGGCGCAGAAAGCTCCAGATGCCGAACATCACCCGCTTGGCGTGGCCGGGGTACTGCTTGCGCATCGACACCACGGCCATCCGGTACGAGCAGCCCTCCGGAGGCAGGTAGAAGTCGACGATCTCGGGAAACTGCTTGCGCAGGATCGGCACGAACACTTCATTGAGCGCCACGCCCAGGATCGCCGGCTCGTCGGGCGGCTTGCCGGTGTAGGTCGTGTGATAGATCGGCGAGCGCCGCATCGTGATGCGATCGATCGTGAACACCGGAAACCAGTCCTGCTCGTTGTAGTAGCCGGTGTGGTCGCCGTAGGGGCCCTCGAAGGCCATCTCCCAGCCGGTGAGCGCGGCCGCCGGCAGCGGGCCGCGAACACCTTGAAGGTCCGCGTTCTCGCGTGTCGCAAGCCCCTGTGGCCCGGGGCGGATCGTGCCCTTTGAGCACGATTTCCGCACTGGCGGGCACCCGCAGCGTGCTGCCCAGGCAGCGGTGACCTTTCGTGCGCCCGCCGCGCAGCAGGCCGGCGAACTGGTACTCCGAGAGCGAGTCGGGCACCGGGGTGACCGCCCCCAGGATGGTCGCCGGATCGGCCCCCAGGGCGACGGCGATCGGAAACGGCTGGTCGGGGCTGACCCGGGCGTGGTCGCGAAAATCGAGCGCACCGCCCCGATGGGCGAGCCATCGCATGATCGTCTTGTTGCGGCTGAGCACCTGCTGGCGGTAGATGCCCAGATTCTGGCGTTCCTTGTCGGGCCCGCGGGTGACGACCAGCCCCCAGGTGATCAGCGGTGCCACGTCGCCCGGCCAGCAGGTCTGGATCGGCAGCCGTCCGAGATCGACATCGTCGCCCTCGAGAACCTGCGACTGGCAGGGCGCGCCCGGACACAGCGGCGCCGCTGGGTAAGTTGAGCACCTGCCGCAGCACCGGTAGCCTTGTCCCATGCGTCCTTCAATCCCTTTGGGGCGGATCGGGTTCCTTCAGATAGGCCAGCAGTTTGCCCACCTCGCGCAGCGCCTGCGTCGATTCTTCGCCCATGCCCAGCGCCACCCGCCGCGGTGTGCCGAACAGATTGGCCAGCACGGGCATCTCGTGCGGTTTGCCGTCTTCCACCGGATGCTCGATCAGCAGTGCCGGTCCGCCCGCCCGGAGCACACGATCGGCCACCTCGGTGATTTCGAGGCGGGGCGAGAGCGGTTGCGGGATCCGTTTGAGCTCGCCGAGCGCCTCAAGTTGGTGCATGAAGTCCCGCAAATCCGTGTATTTCATGTTTTTTTGCCTGATGTATGCACAATACTGCGCAATTGGGTTGCTCGGACGATTGACCGTGCCCGGACGGCCTCCCTAGAATCCGCCCGACGCGATGTGCCGCGCCTCCCCCACGGGCTAATCAGGCACAGAGCTTGCGAGCAACGCTCGTCAACGAGAATACAAGGAACCTGGCACAGACCGGGTTCGGCCGGCCCAAGCCAGCCGCGTATTTCTCTACCGCGGAAGCGGATCCGCCGGCACGCGCCGTGCGAGGTTCGTCCGGATTGCCAGGAGGTTCCATGGATCGACAGCGCAGGTATCAGTGGCTGTTCGGGGTTTTTGTCAGAGGCATCGGCGCGGCGCGCTACACGCGTGCGAGTGCGCCGATCGTCGCGGGAATGGCTTTGTGTGTGGCGGGATTCACCGCCAATCATCTGCCGCAGCCCGATCTGGTCGTCGAGTCCCGGTTGGGTGGCGTCGACTTGTCCGGTGAACCCCAGGGTTCGCCGCTGATGGCCGAATCGGTGTACGGGACCAGGCATCCGGTCTCCTTGACCACGCCGCTGGGCGCCGTGAAAGTGGCCGCCCCGGTGCTCAGCCGCGAGCAGCAGAACATCGTCCGTTTCATCGAGAAGACCTATCAGGTTGCCGCCGAGCAGACCCAGTGGTTCGTCGAGCACGCCTACCGGACGGCCCGCGACCTGAAAATCGATCCGATGCTCATCCTTGCCGTGATCTCGGTCGAATCCAACTTTGACCCCCGTGCCCAGAGCAATCGTGGTGCGCAGGGCCTGATGCAGGTGCTCACGCGGGTGCATGCCGACAAATTTTCGCCCTTCGGTGGGGTGGCCGCAGCCTTCGACCCGATGGCCAACATCCGGGTCGGCGCCCAGATCCTGAACGACTACCTCAAGCGCGACGGCAGTGTCGAAGGCGCACTGAAGGCCTACGTCGGCGCCGCCTTGCTGCCAAGCGATGGCGGGTACGGCGCCAAGGTGATCTTCGAGCGCGAGCGCATGGCCGCGGCCGCGGCGGGCCGGCCGGCTGAAAGCCGGCGGCGCCCGTCTCCGCCGCCGCGTCCGGTTCCGTTGCCGCATCCGGCAAGGCCACGGACGCCGGCCTGGCGCCGAAGCCGCCGGTGTCCGAGTCGGGTGCCGAGGCGGCGCGCGGCGAGTTCCGGATGGTCACCGATTCGCCGCTGCTGATGCCTCCGCCGGCCCCGTCGGTCGACGTCGGCGCGCCCGAGGCCGCAACGCCGGCCAAACCGATCGCCCGCGAGTCCAGCGACGCCTGACGGCGCGCCCGCGCGCCCGCGCGGCCAGACCCAGGGTCGGCCGCGCCTGCAGATCGTCAGCAGTCCCGCCGTCAGCGCGGCAGGTGCCGGCCCAGCCGGGCCACCGCTTCTCGAGCTTGTCCATCGGCGTCGCATACGACAGCCGGACATAGCGGCTGGGCTGGTGATGGCCGAAGTCCAGCCCAGGCACCACCGACACATAGGCCTGCTCGAGCAGGCGATTGGCGAACTCGACACTGTCGTCGCTGAACCGGCTGCAGTCCGCATACGTAGAAGGCGCCGTCAGGAGCGGCGGGCACGTCCAGTCCCACCGACCGCAGCGCCGGCACGATGGAGTCGCGGCGCCGGCGGAATTTCGTCCCGGCGCTCCTCGAAGATGGCCAGCGCCGGCGGCGTGAAGCAGGCCAGCGCGGCGTGCTGCGCGAGGGTCGAGGCGCAGATGTACAGGTTCTGCGGACAGCTTTCGAATGCCCGCACCAGGGCCGGCGGCACCACGAGCCAGCCCAGCCGCCAGCCCGTCATGAAAGTACTTGAGAAGCTGTTGGTGACGATCAGGTCGTCGCCCAGTTCCAGTGCCGAACGCGCCTTGCCGTCGTAGCTCAGCCCCAGATAGATCTCGTCGACGATCGTGAAACCGTCCTGCGCACGCACGTATTCGACGATCCGCGACAGGTGCTCGAACGGGATCGACGTGCCGGTCGGATTGGCCGGCGAGGCGAGCAGGGTGCCGCGGACCGACGGGGCCCAATGGGCCTGCAGCAGTTCGGGGGTCATCTGGAAACGGGTTTCGGGGCCACCGAACGCTGACCGGTTCGCTGTCGAAGGCGCTGACGAAGTGGCGGTTGCACGGATAGCTGGATCGGTCAGCAGCACCTGGTCGCCCGGCTGACCAGTGCGCAGGGCCAGCGACAACGCCGCATTGGCGCCGGCGGTCACCACGATGCGTGCCGGATCGATGTCCAGCCCGTAGCGGTGTCCGTAGTCGGCTGCGATCGCCCGGCGCAGCGGTTCGATGCCCATCGCACTGGTGTACTCGGTGTGACCCGCACGGACTGCTGTTTCGAGTGCCGCAACCACCGGCTCCGGCGCCTGGTCGGGCTTGCTGATGCTCATGTGGATCACCGGATGACCGGCCTGCTGCAGCGCCACCGCACGCTTCATCAGCTCCATCGTATGAAAGGGCTCGATCCGGTGGGTGCGATCGGAGAGGGCGGGGGCTTTCATGTCATCGGCCTTCGAAGGCGGGTTTGGTCTTGGCGAGGAACGCGCGATAGCCGATGCGGAAGTCTTCGGTGTCGAAGCAGTCGAAGCCCTCGAGGTATTCGGCTTCGGTCAGCGGTCGCGGGTCGCGCAGCCGCTTTGCGAAGCGCTTGTGCCAGCGTGCCACCAGCGGTGCCCCGTCGGCGATGCGGCGGGCGGTGTCGAGCGCTTCGCTGGCTACCCGGTCGTCGGCCACCACCCGGGTGACCAAGCCCTTGTGATGGGCTTCGCGGGCGTCGAAGATCCGGCCTTCGAGCAGGATCTCGAGGGCGACGTCGGCCCCCACCAGCCGCACCAGCGGCGCCATTTCCGGGTAGGCCATCACCAGTCCGAGATTCTTGATCGGCGCGCCGAACCGGCTGCCTTCGCCGCAGATGCGGATGTCGCACAGCGAAGCGATCTCGAGCCCGCCGCCCACGCAGATGCCGTGGATCTGCGCGACCATCGGATGACGGCAGTTCTCGAGGGCTGCGGCGGTCGCGTGCATGATGCGGCCGTATTCGATCGCCTGTTCGCGGTTGGATCGGTCGGTCTCGAACTCGCTGATGTCGTTGCCCGGCGAAAAGCTCTTTTCGCCGGCGCCGCGCAGGATGATGCAGCGCACCGAGTCGTCGGCAGACAACCCGCTGACCGACTCGCCCAGCGCGCGCCACATCGGCTTGGTCATCGCATTGAGCTTGGCGGCCCGGTTGATCACCACCGTGGCGATCGGGCCGTCGCGTTCGATCAGGATGTCGCTCATGGAGGCTGCTCCGTTCATTCGGCGCGCACGCCGAGTTCCTTGACCAGGGTCGAGTACTTCGTCAGTTCGGTCTTGATGAACGCGGCGAATTCCTCAGGATTGCGCGGGCCCACGTACAACACGCCCTGCGGCTCGAGCTTGCCCTTGACCGCCGGGTCGTCCAGCGATTTCTTGACCGCATCGGCGATCTTGGCAACCACGTCGCGCGGCAGGCCCTTGGGACCCATCACCGAGTACCAGTTGGTCACATCGAAACCGCGGATGCCGACCTCGTTGAAGGTGGGCACATCGGGCAGCTGCGGCATGCGGTTCGGGGTGGAGATCGCCAGCGCCCGCAGCTTGCCGGCCAGGATGTGCGGCAGCACCGGCGGCATGGTGTCGAAGTTCATGTTGACCTGGCCCGCCAGCAGGTCGGTGATCGCCTGGCCGCTGCCCTTGTAGGGCACGTGATTCATCTGGGTGCCGGTGATCTTGGTGAACAGGGCGCCGGCCAGGTGCTGCGAGCTGCCGATGCCCGAAGATGCGTAGGAGAACACGCCCGGCTTGGAGCGTACGAGCGCGACCAGTTCGTCGACGTTCTTCACGCCCACCGACGGATGCACCGCCAGGATGTTGGGCACGTAGCCGATGTAGTGGATGGGGGTGAAGTCGTTGGCCGGATCGTAGGGCACCTTGAAGACGAAGGGCACGATCACGTTGGGATTCGAGTGGCCCATGACCAGCGTGTAGCCATCGGGTGCGGACTTGGCGACGATGTCGGCGCCGATCGCGCCCGACGCGCCGGCGCGGTTCTCGACCACGACCTGCGCGCCCAGCAGTTCCGACAGGCGCGGCGCCATGGCGCGCGCGATGATGTCGGTGCCCCCGCCGGGCGCGAAGCCGACGACCAGGCGGATCGGTTTGGACGGCCAGGCCTGGGCCAGCGCCGCGGCGGGCAGGGCGGCGAGGGCGGTGCCGGCGGCCAGGGCCGCGAGGCTGAGTCGACGGGATGCGGATCGTTTGAACATGCGTGTCTCCAGGTTTTCTTATGGTCGCTGAACAGTGATCGGTAAAGGGTAGCCCGGCCGGTCGGGTCGCCGCTGCGCGCGCGCGAGCCGTGCCAGAGCTCGGCGCAGGACGCGAAACGGGACTCGACCAGTGCCGTGGCGAATGCTATCGCAGGGGCCGCTGGCTGGCCGTGCGCCGTCAGGCCGGCGGCAGGGGCTCGGGTGCGGCACGGCTGGTCGCGGCCAGATGGGCCATGGCCGCCTGGACGCCGCCCGGGCGTACCGGTGCGCCCGCCAGGCCGAGCGCCATTTCGACGCCACCGAGCGTGCCCAGCAGGGTGAGGTCGTTGAAATCGCCCAGGTGGCCGATCCGGAAGACCTTGTCGGCCACCTTGCCCAGGCCCTGTCCGAGCGACAGGTTGAATCGGCTGAGCGCCACTTTGCGCACCGCGTCGGCGCTGTGCCCGGCGGGCATCAGGATCGCGGTGAGGGCCGGACTGTATTCGGCCGGATCGGCGCAGAGCACCTCGAGCCCCCACGCCTGGACCGCGGCCCGGGTCGCCCGGGCATGCCGCTCATGGCGCGCAAAGACAGCCGGCAGGCCTTCTTCGAGCAGCATGGCGATCGCCTCGTGCAGGCCGTAGAGCAGATTGGTGGCCGGCGTGAACGGAAAGTAGCCGTTGGCATTGCTGGCCAGCATCTCCTGCCAGTCCCAGTATGAGCGCGGCAGCCGGGCGGTTGCGCTGGCCGCCAGCGCCTTCTTGCTGATGGCGTTGAACGACAGGCCGGGCGGCAGCATCAGGCCTTTCTGGGAGCCCGCGACGGTGACGTCCACGCCCCATTCGTCGTGGCGATAGTCGACCGAACCGAGCGACGAGATCGTGTCGACCAGCAGCAGGGCCGGGTGGCCGCAGGCGTCGATCGCCCGGCGCACCGGTGCGATGTGGCTGGTGACGCCCGTGGACGTTTCGTTGTGGACCACGCAGACCGCCTTGATGCGATGCGCGGTGTCGGCGGCGAGCCGGCCGGCGATGGCCTGCGCATCGGTGCCGCGGCGCCAGTCGCCTTCGATGAAGATGACCTGCAGCCCGAGCCGTTCGGCCAGGCGCTTCCACAAGGTGGCGAACTGACCGGTCTCGCACATCAGGACGGTGTCGCCCGGCGACAGGGTGTTGACCAGGGCCGCCTCCCAGGCGCCGGTGCCCGACGCGGGGTAGATGACCACCGGCTGCTCGGTCTGGAAGATCTGGCGGATGCCGCCGAGCACGGCGCGGCCCAGACGCTGGAATTCCGGGCCGCGATGGTCGATCGTCGGGTAGTCCATCGCTCGCAGGATCCGGTCCGGCACGTTGGTCGGCCCAGGAATCTGCAGGAAATGACGGCCGCTGGGATGCGAATTGAGCGCGAGGCCTTGGGACAACTTCATGGGTGGCTCCAGAAAATGGATAAATCGAATTTTGTATGCAATAATTTCTGGCAGGCAAGTGGAAGTTATGAGCAAAATTCAGCTTATGCGCGGAATGAGGCGTATCAACCCATCTGGTATTGCATGCAATCATCCGAACTCACCGTCGATGTTTCCGCGGTCATGTCCGGCGCGCCGGCAGCGTCGGCGCCGGCGCGGCCGATCGCCCGCCGTGCGCTGCACGAAGAGGTCGCCGACAGGCTGCGGGAATGGATCACCGAAGGGCGTCTTGCCCCGGGTGCGCGTCTGAACGAACGGGTGCTGTGCACCGAACTCGAGGTCTCGCGCACACCGCTGCGCGAGGCGTTCAAGGTGCTGGCCGCCGAACGCCTGATCGAACTGCACCCCAATCGCGGCGCCACGGTCGCCATGCTGTCGATCGACGACGTGCGCCATCTGTTCGAGCTGATGAGTTCCCTCGAAGGCCTGTCCGGGGAGCTCGCCGCGCTGCGCCACACCGCCGATGACCTGCGCGAGATCCGGGCGCTGCACTACGAGATGCTGGCCGCGCACGCCCGCGCCGATCTGCCGGCCTACCGCCTGAACCGGGCCATCCACCGCGCGATCAACCGCAGCGCGCGCAACCCGATGCTTGCCGAGGCCTACGACAGCGTGAACCTGCGCATCCAAAACCTGCGCTTTCGTTCCAACTTCAAAGCCCAGAAATGGGACGCCGCCGTCGCCGAACACCAGGCCATGCTCGAGGCGCTCACCGCCCGCGATCCGGCGCGCCTGCGCCAGCAGCTCGAGCTGCATCTGCAGCACAAGTTCCAGGCCGTGCTCGCCGGCCTCACCCCAGGATCGATCGTCGCGGATGCGCCGCACGCTCCCCAGGTACTGACCGTCCCCGCGCTCGAGCGCAGCCGGCTGGCGCAGCGACTGCGCCGGGTCCTGCGCGGCGAGGTGCGGTTCGATGCGTTTTCGCGCGGCCGCTACGCCACGGACGCCTCCATCTACCAGGTGGACCCGATCGGCGTGGTCGTTCCCAGCGACGAGGCCGATGTGATCGCGGCCATCGACCTGGCCCGCGAGATGAAAGTGCCGATCCTGCCGCGCGGCGGCGGCACCAGCCAATGCGGCCAGACCAGGGGAGGCGCTGGTCATCGACAACAGCGCGCACCTGAACAAGGTCATGGCGTTCGACAAGGAAGCGGCGACGGTCGAGGTGCAGCCGGGCATGGTGCTCGATCACCTGAACGCCTTCCTGAAGCCGCACGGCCTGTGGTATCCGGTCGATGTGTCCACGTCGGCGCAGGCCACGCTGGGCGGCATGGCCGGCAACAACTCCTGCGGATCGCGCTCGATCGCCTACGGCAACATGGTGCACAACGTGCTGGGCATCGATGCGATCCTGGCCGATGGCAGTCAGGAGTACTTCGGACCCTTCGGGGTCGGCGCCGCGCGTCCGATGGGCTCGGCGCGCACCGCCCGCCTGGTGTCTGCGCTGTTCGAACTGGGCGCTCGCGAACGCGATGAGATCGAGCGGGTCTGGCCGCGCGTGATGCGCCGGGTCGGCGGCTACAACCTCGATGTGTTCCATCCGCGATCCGAACGTCCGTACACGGCCGACGGATCGGTCAACCTGTCGCACCTGCTGGTCGGCTCCGAGGGCACGCTGGCCTACTTCCGGCGGCTGCACCTCAAACTTTCGCCGCTGCCGGTACACAAGGTCCTGGGCGTGGTGAACTTTCCGAGCTTTCACCAGGGCGATGGACAGCGCCCGCCACCTCGTGACGCTGGGCCCCAGCGCGGTCGAACTGGTGGACCGCACGATGATCGACCTGGCGCGCGACAACCCGGTGTTCAGGCCGGTGATCGAGGCGGCCCTGATCGGTCAGCCCGATGCCATCCTGCTGGTCGAGTTCTCGGGCGACGACCGCGGCGTGCTGCTGCAGCGGCTCGCCCGCCTGGTCGAGATGGTTGCGGACCTGGGCCTGCCCGGCGCGGTGGTCGAGATGCGCGAGGACAAGCCGCAAAAGGCGCTGGCGCATGTGCGCCCGATCCTGGACATGCGCCGCGGCGATGCCACAAGATGCGCGCGATCGCCGAAGAAGCGGCCCGCGATGGTGCGCCAGTACATGGGCGCATTCTCGGGCGAGCACGGAGACGGTCTGGTGCGCAGCGAGTGGGTGGCCTGGCAGTTCGGTCCGCGCCTGACCGCGCCTTCGAGCAGATGAAGGATCTGTTCCGAGCCCGGACGGCCTGATGAACCCGGGCAAGATCGTGCGCACCTCGCGCATGGACGACGCCCGTCTGTTTCGCTTCCGACCGGGCCACGCAGGCGAAGCCGCTGCGCACCGCACTCGACTGGTCGGCCTGGAATGTGCAGGCCGACCCGGTCACGGAGGTCACCAGCGCGCCGGGCACCGGCGCGCCGTCCGTCCGGGGGGCTTCGCCAAGGCCGTCGAGATGTGCAACAACAATGGCCACTGCCGCAAGTTCGATGCCGGCACGATGTGCCCGAGCTACCGGGTCACCCGCAACG
>JADJVQ010000142.1 GCA_016710525.1 Burkholderiaceae bacterium | reverse complement strand
AAGCTCGCGCCGATCCCAAAGGCATTGCCCAGGCGCAGGATCAGCCGGCCCATCGCATTGTTCAGCACGCCGTCCGCGTTGGCGCGCGCGCCGCCGTCACGGATTCGATCCTGCCGGCCGCCAGCGCGCAGTCGGCATCGCCCTTCCTGCCCAGGACACGCTCGCCTGCAGCACCGGGTGGCGAAGGACCAGGCCGAAGGCATTGACGTCGGCCTGCAGCCCGTCCTGCAAAGAGCGCGCTTCGTCTGCAGGGTGATCGATGCGAAAGTTGTTTGCGCTGGCGGTGTTCTGCAGCCCCTTGTGGATGTCGATCCGATCGGATGCCGTTCGGTGGCAGCAGGTCCATCAGCCAGATGGTTCCAGACCCCCATGTTGAACGGGTACGCCATCCAGATAGGTCTTGATCTCGCTGCCGGCCGGCTCGCGCCGATGCCGCGGATGTAGACGTTGCCGCCCTGGTCCCCGCTGTACGAGAGCCGACCTCGTTGCAGCGCACGCGAAATCTGGACGCCGGGCGTCAGGCGCAGCGCGGCAGGCAAGATCGAGCGCGCCCGGGTCCACCACCTGCGAAAGTCGGTCACGCAGGTGGACAGGCCCGCGAAGCTGTCCAGGTTGTTGGACTCGATGATCGGGCTGCCGGTGATGACGATGCCCGGCAGGGCGTCCATTGGCCAACTGCGAAGAGCGGCCGAACCGATGAGTGCGATGGCGAACCGCGCAGGCAAGTCGGCTGGAATAGGCGCGCGGCGCCCCTGGAACTTTGAACGAAAGTGGACGGAATGGTCTTCCCTGGATCGATGCCGCGCCGCCGCCGCAAGGCAGTGCGCAAGGCAATAAAGGCCAGGCGCGAAGGCGCCGAAGGCTGTGCAAAACGATCAGCCGGGAAGTCGTGGAGGAGTCCGCGTGGTCGAACGGCGGCGCGGTGGCCGACGCGATATGCGCGGCTGCGATCGGCCGCAGCGCGTGCGCGAGGGGAGGAAGGCCTGACTGGCGGCGAAGCCGGACCTGTGAGGGAACGGAGCGCCGGGCGAAGACGCACAGCAGGCAGTCCATGCCCGCGCTGGCCTGATCTGCGGCACGCCGTCGTCGTCGAGCACGATGATCTTCAGCCTGCCGCCGGAGGCGTGCAGATCGTCTGCACAGACTGGTCAGCAGGACCATCGGCGCGACGATCGACACACTCTCACGAAAGCGCAAACCACACGCCAGCACGAGGCGGGCTAGGGCAGGCGAGGGCGCTTGGAGGGCATTGGAAGGCAGGCTTGGAGGGCGGGAAAGACTATACCGCAGTGAAAGAACGTCCCAGGGCTAGGCGGAAATTGCTCGTGGTGCGTGACGCGAGTCAGGTGAAAACCGTGAAATGCGATTCCGGACCGGCGCTGATCGGCGCTTGAGCCTGCCCGCTGCCTGCCGATAGTTCGTGGCACGGCGCCGCGGCGAGACCGCGATCAGTCCGACGGGTCGGTGCGCCGTGTCGTTTCCCATCAAAGGACAGTCGTCATGAGTCAAACTCGTCTGCACCCTACTGGTGGCCCTCGTCGCAGCCCTGAGCTCGACGCTGGCCGTACCCAATGAATTCCAGCGACCTGCGCGGCAAGCTGAGCGCCGCCAGAGTCGCTGGGTCACCATGCTGGTCAAAGCAAGAGGAAAAGCGCGGCGCCGATCACCAGAAGGTGGTCAAGGACACCGCCGACGCGGTCAGCGCCCATCTGGCCAAGCTCAAGGCGCCGGCGGGCAAGAAACGCAGTTCAAGGGGCTGGTGGACAACTGGAACGCGTTCAAGAAGACCGCGAAGTCGACCTCGTGCCGGCGATCCTGGCCGGCTTAAGAAGACGAGGCGAAGAAGATCGCCAGTGGCATTCAGAAGGACCGCATCACCCAGAGTGCCAGCCGCTCGTGGGCGAACTGGGCGGTTGAGCCTAATACAGTTGGTTTTCCGTTGATCGCGGCGGCGGGCGGCACCGCATCGCGCCACCAGCGTCGCCGCATTCTCGAGGCAATTTGGTGATGAAATTTATTCGACGCCCAAGATCGGTCCGCGCATCGCGCTGGCGACTCAGCGCCGTCGTCGTGACGATCGCGCTGCTCGTGGCAACCGTGCTGGCGAGCCTCTCGCGCAGCGCCGCCAATTCGGTGGAGATGGGCCAGGGCGTGGAAGAAAGCGCGGGCCTTCGCCACCCAGATGCACTGATGGCCAAGGACAATGCGATCGACAGCCTTTCAAGCCAGTCACGAAATTCTCGCCCGGCGAACCGATCAGCCAGAATAGCTGCACAAGGAGATCCAGGAGCGAGACCGGCGGATCGTCGCCGCACTCGAAAGCGCTCACGCAGGCCAGCACGGTGTCCGGCCGACGACGCCAAAGCGCTGATCGACGACATCCGCAAGCGGCAGGCGACCTACCACCGGGCCGGTGTGGACCGGATCGTTGCCATGGTGCTGGGCGGCAAGCAGGCCGAGGCCGCTTTGCCACTGACGAAGAAGATGATGGTCCGATGCTGGCTCCTTCCTGGGCGCCTACGGCGAACTGGAGGGAGCGCAGCTCGCGCGGCTGCGTCAGGCCGGGCACGGAACGACCGGACCCTGTCGGGATCAAGCCCGTGGCTCAGCCTGGGCGCAGTTGCGATAGCGGTGATGCTGGCGATCGCTGCCGGGACCTGGATCGTGCTCCACCTGGCTTCAAACCCGCCCGCTTGCGCGCGCGCTGGATCTCAGCCCAGGCAGGTCGCGAGCGGCGATCTCACGCCCCGGAGTGCGGGCGAAGGCGGGCGCGGCGAAGTGGCGCGGCTGCTCCAGCAGCTCGATCGGATGTGCGGAAGCCTGTCCGATCTCGTGGGGCGCGCGCGCGGCCGCCGACAGCATCGCCACCGGATCAAAGCAGATCGCCGCGGGCAAAGCTCGGATCTCTCGCAACGCACCGAGATGCAGGCCTCCGCGCTGGAGCAGACCGCGGCCTCGATGGAGCAGCTGGGCTTGACCGTGACCCACAACGCCGACAACGTCCGGCAGGCCAATCAGCTCGCGTTGGGCGCGAGCGACGTGGCGATCAGGGGGGGCGAGGTCGTGGGGCAGGTGATCCAGACCATGACGGGCATCAGCGAGAGCTCCAAGCGCATCGCCGACATCATCGGCGTGATCGACGGGATCGCGTTCCAGACGAACATCCTGGCGCTGAATGCGGCGGTGGAAGCCGCGCGTGCCGGCGAGCAGGGCCGGGGCTTCGCGGTCGTGGCCAGCGAGGTGCGCAGCCTCGCGCAGCGCAGCGCCGACGCGGCGCGCGAAAATCAAAACGCTGATCCAGCAGAGGCGTTCAGCAGACCGACCATGGCGCGGTCAGGTCGATCAGGCGGGCGACACGATGAAGGAGGTGGTGAGTTCGATCAGTCGCGTGTCCGACATCCGCGCCGTCGGCCTGCGGGCCCATGCCGACGATCCCGATCCGTCGCCGATCGGGCCGGCGATGTGGCAGGCTTACCAGTCGCCGGTTCGGGTGCAGCGACCGGCGGTGCGCGCCGGCTGGCTCGATGCGCACGCGGCCGGGCGGTGTGATTCGGGCGTGGGCCGCGGCCGCGAGCCGTTCGCGCATCGGGGTCGACTGGGACCATGCGGTCGATATGGTCGCCGGCGAACTGCGCCGCGTCATCGCGGCCCACGGCAATAAGTCGATCTTCGGCGGTTCGTCTGGCTAGTCCAGCGCCGGGCGTTTCCATCATGCGCAAAGCCAGGTGCATCGGTTCCTGAACGCACTGGGCGGTTATGTGCGCCACTGGACAGCTACAGCCTGGGCGCCGGCCGGTGCTGATGCCGCACGTGGCGGTGTCGATGGGTTACCTGCTGGTCCAGCATCACGGCTGGGACGTGCTGGTCGAGCACCGCGGCTGATGGTCTCCTTTGGCGGCGTGCCTGCCAAGAGCTCCCGGATCAGCCGGGGCGGCGCCTCGCGCCACTCCACCCGTGATGGCCTGGCGCGGCTTTCGGCGGCCGGCTGCCGGCTGGTCAACTTCAGCCCGGTGCGCAGCAACTTCGATGCGCCGGACGGCACGGTGGAATGGATCCCCATCGCCTGATACCGATACCGCGGTGATGCTGGCCCTGGCCTGCGAGGTCATCCTCGCCGATCGGCACGCGCGCGCGATTTTCTGGCCAGCCATTGCGTGGGCTTCGAGCGCTGGCAGGACTACCTGCTCGGCCGCAGCGACGGCGTCGTCAGGATGCGGCCTGGGCGGCGGCCATTGCCGATGTGCCCGCGCAGCTCTTAGCACGCTGGCGCGCGGATAGCCGACACGCGCAGCCTCGTCAATGTCGCCTGGTCGCTGCAGCGCTCCGATCACGGCGAGCAGCCATTCTGGTCGGCGGTGGGCCTGGCCTCGGTGCTCGGTCAGGTGGGCCTGCCTGGCGGCGGGTTCGCGCTGGCCTATGCCCCCACCAACGGCGTCCGCGCTGGTGGACGTCTGCTGAGCGGCCCGACCCTGCCGCAGGGCCGCAATGGCGTGGACGCGCGTTCATTCCGGTGGCCCGCATTGCCGACGTGCTGCTCGCGCCCGCGCGCCGGCCTTCGACTTCAACGGCCCCCGAGAAGTTACCCGGACATCCGCCTGGTGTATTGGGCCGGCGGCAATCCGTTCCATCATCACAGGACCTCAACCGGCTGGCCGCGCCTGGCGCAAGCCCGAGACGATCGTCGTCCACGACCCGGTCTGGAATGCGCACCGCGCGCATGGCCGACATCGTGCTGCCGGCGACGAGCGCTGGAGCGCAACGACCTCGGCCCCGCCTCGCGCGATCCGCTGCTGATCGCGATGAAGCCCGTGCTCGCTGCGCCCGGTCAGGCGCGTGACGACTATCGGATCTTCACCGACATCGCCGCGCGACTGGGCAAGGCGTCGGACTTCACCGAGGGCCGCTCGGTCGGCCAGTGGCTGCGCTGGATGTACGACCAGGCGGCGCGCGGCATGGCCGACGCCGGAGTCCAGATGCCGGGATTCGACGAATTCTGGGCGGCCGGCGGAGTCGAGTTTCCGGCCAACGACAAACCGGTCGTACTGCTGCAGGACTTCCACCGCGACCCGTCGGCCCATCCGCTGAAGACGGCCAGCGCGCATCGGGCCTCTTTTCGGAGCGCATCGCCCGGTTTCAGGCTATGCCGATGTCTCGGAGCATCCCGCCTGGTTCGAACCCGCCAGATGGCTGGGCTCGCCGCGGGTCGATCGACATCCGCTTCACCTGATTTCCGATCAGCCCTTCACCAAGCTGCACAGCCAGCTCGACCACTCGACGGTGAGCCTGGCCAACAAGGTGGCCGGGCACGAACCGGTGGAGATCCATCCCGTCGATGCGGCGGCGCAGCATCGCCGACGGCCATCTGGTGCGGGTGTTCAACGACCGCGGCGCCTGCCTCACCGGCGCGCGGCTGAATGCCGATCTGCGTCCCGGTGTGGTCAAGCTGTCGACCGGCGCCTGGTGGGATCCGGATCGTCCCGGCGAGCCCGATGCGCTGGACCGGCACGGCAATCCCAACGTGCTGACCCGCGATGTCGGGGCCTCGAGCCTCTCGCAGGGCTGCTCGGCGCAGACCTGCCTGGTGCAGATCGAGCGTTTCGCCGGCGTGGCCCCGCCGATGCGGGCCTACGAGCCGCCGGCCTTCGTCGGCGGGGGGCGCTGACGGGCAGGGGCTGCCGATGGCCGGGTGCCGCGGACAGGTGCCCGCCGTCGGCCGGACGGGGCGCGGAACGGGGCGCAGCGGGGCGCAGAACGGGGCGCAGAACGGGCGCGCCACGCCTGCGATGACCGGCCTCTCAGCGCCCCCTGAAGGCTGCTGTCGGCTCAGCGCCCGGTGAACGCTGCCGGCCGCTTCTGGACGAAGTGCGCCACGCCCTCATGAAGTCCTCGCTGGTGAAGCTGCCCAGCATCTCGTGATTGCCGACCTCGATCGCCTGGCGCATCGACAGCTGGCCGACCGCCCAGAGCTGGCGCTTGATCACCGCCATCGAGCGCGGCGAGACGTTGTCAGCCAGAGTCGGTGGCATAGGCCCGCACCTCGGCCATCAGCGCGTCGGGCGCGATGACGCGGTCGACCACCCCAGGCGCTGCGCTTCGAGCGCATCGAACTTGCGCGCCGACATCAGCAGATCGAGCGGGCCGACAGGCCCGGCCACGCAACGGCGCGTGTAGCTGATGCCGTGTTCGGCGATCCGGCCGCGGCGCGCGAACGCGGTGGTGAACTTGGCGTCGGCCGATGCGAAGCGCTGGTCGCAGTACAGCGCATAGACCAGCCCAGGCCGGCGCAGGCGCCGTTGATGGCGGCGATGATCGGCTTAGGCACCGCCAGAGAAAGTACGTGCGTGGTCTGGTAGTCGGGGCTGGATTCCGGGGTCGAAGGGCTTGCCGCCGCGGCCTCGGCCTGGTTGCCGCCATGCTCGCCGGGGCGACCCTTGGTGCTGATGGTGTTCAGGTTGTTCATGTCAGCGCCCGCGCAAAGCCGCGGCCTGCGCCGGTGAGCACGATCACGCGCACGCCGGGATCGTCGGTGGCCGCGCGCATGGCCGCGCGCATCGTCGCCCATGGTGCCGGTGTAGGCGGCATTCAGGCGATCCGGGGCGGTTCATCGTGATGGTCGCGATGCGGCCGGACACGTCGTACAGGATTTCGGTCTAGCTCATGGCGGGTCTCCTCCGGTGGGTCGGGACCTGGCGGCGCGGCGCGCCTACCAGGTGTCGATGAAATTGCGTTTCCGGCCGTTCGCGGCGCGCCGGCCGGCACCGAACGCAGGCCGCGGATGATCCAGTGCCGGGTCTGGGCCGGATCGATCACATCGTCGATCTCGAGGTGCGCGGCCATGTTCAGCGCCTTGCCGCGCTCGTAGGCCTGCGCGACCATCGACTGGAAATACACCTCGCGCTCGGCGGGGTCGTCGATGGCTTCCATCTCCTTGCGATAGCCCAGGCGCACCGCGCCTTCCAGGCCCATGGCGCCGAACTCGCCGCTGGGCCAGGCGATGGTGAAGAAGGGCGCGGCGAAACCGCCGGCGGCCATCGCCTGGGCGCCCAGTCCATAGCCTTTGCGCAGCACCACGGTGAACACCGGCACCGTCATGCTGGCGGCGGTGACGAACATCCGCGACACGTGGCGCACGGTGGCGGCTTCTTCGGCCTCCGGGCCGACCATGAAACCGGGGGTGTCGCACAGCGAGACCACCGGCAGGTCGAAGGCGTCGGCCAGCTGCAGGAAGCGGCCCGCCTTCTCGGCGGCCACCGCGTCGATCGCCCCGCCCAACTGGCGCGGGTCGTTGGCGATCAGCGCCAAGGGGTCGCCCCTCGATGCGGACGAGCGCGGTGACGATGCCCACGCCGAAGGGCGGCCGCAGTTCGAGCACCGAGCCGTCGTCGGCAGGGTGTCGATGACTTCGCGGATGTCGTAGACGCGCAGCCGGTTCTCGGGGATCAGGTGGCGCAGCTTGCGGGTCGTGCGCGCTCCAGTCGGTGCGCGGGCCCTGGAAGTAGGACAGGTACTGGCGCGTGACGTCGACCGCCTCGGCCTCGTCGCGCACCGCGATGTCGACCACGCCGTTGGGCTCCTGCACCGACATCGGCCCGACTTCCTCGGGCGGACCACGCCGAGGCCGCTGCCTTCGATCATCGCCGGCCCGCCCATGCCCAGGCTGCTGCCTTCGGTGGCGATGATCACGTCGCAGCAGCCCAGGAGCGCGGCATTGCCGGCGAAGCAGCGGCCGTTGACCACGCCGACCCGCGGCACCAGCCCCGACAGCCGGGCGAAGTGATGAAAGGTGGCACGTCGAGCCCGGCCACGCCGGGCCAGTCGGCGTCGCCGGGCCGCCCGCCACCACCTTCGGCGAACAGCACCAGCGGCAGCCGGTATTGCTCGGCGACCCGCAGCAGCCGGTCCTTTTTCTTGTGGTTGAGCCAGCCCTGGGTGCCGGCCAGCACAGTGTAGTCGTAGCACAGCACCAGGCAGCGTGCCCGTTCGGCGACGCAGTGGCCGGCGTTGACGGTGCCCAGGCCGGTGATGATGCCGTCGGCCGGGGTGTTGCGGTGCAGGTCGTCCAGCGTGCGCCGGCTCCACTGCGCGGCGATCGCCAGCGCGCCGTACTCGATGAAGCTGCCGTCATCGCACAGGTCGGCGATGTTCTCGCGCGCGGTGCGCGCGCCGCTGGCGTGGCGCCGCGCGACGGCCGCCGGGCGAGCCTCGTCCAGGCCCATTGCGTGACGGGCGATCGCTTCTGCCAGGTCGGGGCGGATGCGATCGAGGTCCAGCGCGGCCTGACCGCCCCCTTGCGCGCCGGCCACGTCGGCGGCCTCGAGCAGCACGAGCAGATCGTCCTGGGCCACCGTCTGGCCGACCGCCGCGCGCAGTTCGCGCACGATGCCGCCGCTGGCGGCCTCGAGCACATGCTGCATCTTCATGGCTTCGAGGATCACCAGCGGCGCACCGGCCGCGACTGTCTGGCCGGGCACCGCCTCGAATGACACGACGGTGCCGTGCAGCGGTGCGCGCAGCGCGGTGAGTCCGTCTTCGAGCGCGGGCAGCGGCGGCGCGGTGTCTGGTGCGGGGCTGCCACTGGCCGCGATCAGTTCGCCGGCATGGGCCTCGATGAAACGGGTGTGCACCTGGAAGCCGGCCATTTCGGGGCGCGCCAGCAGGCTGGCCAGCAGCGGCAGCGAGGTGGCCACTCCCTGGACGACGAATTCGGCGGCGGCGCGCCGGGCTCGGCGCAGGGCCGCGTCCATGCCGCCGGTGGGCGCGTGCACCACGAGCTTGGCGAGCAGCGAGTCGTAGGCCGGGCTGATCACGGCGCCGGCAAAGCCGCAGCCATCGACTCGCACGCCGGGACCCGCCGGCGGCTCGTAGGCGCTGAGTGTGCCGACCGCGGGGCGCGCGGTACCGTCGGGCTGGAGCTGTTCGGCATTGACGCGCAGCTGGATGGCGAAGCCGTGCGGGGCCGGCACCTGGGCCTGGGTCAGGCCGAGCTGCGCCGAGGGTGGCCCCTTGAGCGATGCGCAGTTGCGCCTGGACCAGGTCGACACCGGTGACGGCCTCGGTGATGGTGTGCTCGACCTGCAGCCGCGGATTGGCTTCGATGAAAAAGAAGCGGTCGCGGGTGTCGAACAGGAACTCGAAGGTGGTCAGGCCACGCAGTTTCGCGCTGGCCGCCATCGTGCAGGCGGCGTGCAGCAGCGCCTCGCGCAGGCTGGCCGGCAACCACGGGCTGGGCGCCACTTCGATCAGTTTCTGGTGGCTGCGCTGCAGGCTGCAGTCGCGCTCCCACAGGTGCGAGACCGCGCCGCTGCCATCGCCGATCACCTGGACCTCGAGGTGGCGGGCCTGCTCGATCAGGGCTTCGAGGTACAACGTTGCGTCGCCGAAGGCCGCCTGGGCCTCGGCCGCGCAGCGCGTGAACGCGGCGGGCAGTGCGTCCGCGCTGCGCACGATGCGCATGCCGCGGCCGCCCCCGCCCGCCACCGCCTTGACCATCACGGGCGCTCCGGGGTGCGCGGCCATGAAGGCCTGCGCGCCGGCCAGCGTGGTGGCTTCGGTGGTTCCCGGCAGCACCGGCACGCCCAGCGACTTGGCCAGGGCGCGCGCGCGCAGCTTGTCGCCGAACAGACCCAGCGCGTTGGAGTCGGGTCCGACGAAAACGAGGCCCGCGGCTTCGCAGGCCAGGGCGAAGCGCGGATTCTCGGCCAGGAAACCGTAGCCCGGATGCACCCAGCGGCACTGGGTGTCGCGCGCGATCGCGAGCAGCGCGGCCATGTCCAGGTAGGCCGCCACACCGCTGCCCGGGAGCGCTCGCGCGAGGCTGGCGCGGCGCGTGTGCAGCGCGCCGGCATCGTCCTGAGCGAACACCGCGACCGTTTCCAGGCCCAGATCGTCGGCGGCCCGGGCGATGCGGATCGCGATCTCGCCGCGATTGGCGATCAGGACTCTCATGACTTGAGCAGCCGGCGCAGCACCTTGCCCGCGCCGGTGGCGGGCAGCGTCGCGGAATTCGATGAAGCGCGGCACCTTGTAGGCCGACATGTTCTCGCGGCTCCAGGCGATGATGGCCTCGGCGCTCAGCCCGGCGCGGGCCTCGGCGCGCGGCACGATGACGGCTTTGACCACTTCGCCCTTGGTCGCGTCGGGAACGCCGATGACGGCGGCCGCGGCGATGCCCGGATGGCGGATCAGCAGGGTCTCGACCTCCTCCGGGAACACGCTGTAGCCCGACACCTTGATCATCTCCTTGAAGCGGCCCATGAAGGTCAGGTAGCCGTCGGCATCGAGCCGGCCCATGTCGCCGGTGTGCACCCAGCCGTCGCGCAGCGTGCTGGCCGTTGCCTCGGGCTTGTTCCAGTAGCCCTTGAAGCTGCCCGGGCTGCGCAGCGTGATCTCGCCTGCTTCGCCGACCGGGCGTTCGAGACCGGTATCGGGGTCGACGATCCGGCACTGGACACCGGGCGCGAGCCTGCCGTGGCAGCCCCAGCGCACGGCGTCGCTGGGCATGAACGTGTCGCAGGTGTGGGTCTCGGACAATCCGTAGGCCGCCTCGTAGCAGCGGGCGCCGCCGGTGAAGACGCGCCACTGTTCGGCCAGCGGTTCGGTCAGCGTGATGCCGAAGCTGGTCGTGGGGTTCAGTCGCAGTGAGCTCAGGTCGAAGCGCTTCGCATCGGGCACCTGCATCACGGCCACGTTCATCGGCGCCATGCCGTACCACCAGGTGACCTTGTAGCGGTCGATCGCCTGCAGCACCGCGAGCGGATCGAAGCGGAACAGCAGCACCGACGTGCAGCCGGTGTAGATGGTGGCATTGATGCCCATCAGCATGCCCGCGATGTGATAGATCGGCGCGATCGCCAGCAGAACGTCGTCGCCGCGCACGTCGTTGCAGTCGGCTGTGATGCCGGTCTTGAACAGCGCATTGCGGTAGCTCAGCATCGCGCCCTTGGGCAGGCCCGTGGTGCCCGAGGTGTAGGTCATCAGGCACACGTCGTCCAGCGGCGTGTCGGGGCGCGGCACGGGCGTGCCGGCCGGCACGGCGGCGATCGCCTCCATGAAGTCGAGGGTGCCGGCCGGTCGCGTGCGCGGCACGCGCAGTTCGTCGGGCACGGCGAGGGAGGGCTCCGCAGGCAGCAGGTCGCCGTAGTGCGTGCAGTAGACCCGGGTGACTGACGTGGCGGCCTGCACGGCGGCGAGCACGGGCTGCAGATTGTCAGCCGCCACCACGATGCGCGCACCGAGATCGCGCAGCTGGTATTCGAGCTCGGCCGCCTTGAACAGCGGCCCGCAGGGCCCCACGACCGCGCCCAGCTTCTGGATGGCGAAGTGGGCCACGATGTACTGCGGGCAATTGTTCATGAACAGCGCCACCCGCTCGCCGGCCACGACGCCCTGTTCCGCCAGGCAGACCGCAAAGGCATCGCTCCAGGCGTCGAGTTCGCCATAGGTGATCGCCCGGCCGTACCAGATGAACGCCGGCTTGTGAGGCTGCGCGCGCGCGTGCAGCCGCAGGTATTCGTGCAGGCAGAGCGCACCGTGGCGATAGCGGCTGGGATCGGGGATGTCCAGCGCGGCGGCCGGAGCAGCGGCCGGGGCCGGCGCGTCGGTGGCGGCGGGGGATCGGGTCATGGTGCGGGTCTTTGGAGGGATTCGCCGGATTCTAAAGCGCGACCTAGAATGCGGACTCAACGACCAAGAGGAAACGGATGAGCGAGGATCTCGAGAAAAAGTTTCAATCCGGCGAGGCGCTGTGGGAATCCCTGGGCGGATTTCGAATCCTGTCCTGGGATGCGACCAAACGCACCCTGCGGGCATCCTTCACGGTGCGCCGCGAGTACTGCCACACCAACGGCACGATCGCCCAGGGCGGATTCATCACCGCATGGATGGATGCCGCGATGGCGCATGCGGTCATGTACGACACCGACAATCAGTTCAGTGTCGCGAGCCTCGAGATCAAGGTCAGTTTCCTGGAACGTGTCGGACCGGGCGAGGGCATTGCCGAGGGGCGGGTCATCCGGCGCGGCAAGCGGGTCGCGTTTCTCGAGGCGGAACTCTTCGACGCCCAGGGGCGGATGGCCGCCATGGCCACCTCCACCGGGATGATCATTCCGCTGACCCGCTGACCCGCTGACCCGCTGACCCGCTGACCCGCTGACCCCGGGATCTAGGGGTCGATCGACAGCGTCAGCGGCTCGAACCCGTCCAGTTCGTAGCGCCACACCTGGCCGGCTTCGGGAAACTTCGAGGTGACCAGGCTGCCCAGGATGGCGACATCGCCCTGGCGCAGCGGCTGCCCCCTCGCGGCGGCGCTCATGGCCAGCCAGGCCAGCGCATCGAGAGGATGCCCCATCAGGTCGCGGCCATGGCCGCTGCCCATCGGGGCCTCGTCGCACCACACCCGGCCGGCGAGCCCGGCGAGGTCCAGCGCGCGCCAGTCGTCACGCCGCTGCCCTAGCACCGCGCCTTCGTTCCACGCGTTGTCGGCCACCATTTGCAGAGCATGGGGGCCCAGCGCCGCGTAGTCGGCATGGCGGTCGTCGGCCAGCTCGAACGCGGGACGAACGGCGGCCACCGCGGCGCCAGCCTGCTCGCGGCTGCAGGTGCCCTCGGGCAGAGGCAGATCGGCGCCCAGTTCAACCGCGATCTCGAACTCGATCAACAGGCGCC
Source organism: Burkholderiaceae bacterium (assembly GCA_016710525.1). Lineage (GTDB taxonomy): Bacteria > Pseudomonadota > Gammaproteobacteria > Burkholderiales > Burkholderiaceae_E > Quisquiliibacterium. Next base: position 68,722 of record JADJVQ010000142.1, on the reverse strand, counting down.
CATAGGCCGACACCCGGGTGCGGGCCGGCCCGCCGACCACCTGCCGTGACAGCAGTCGCCCGGCGATCGGCGCGTCCAGGCCGACCAGTCGTTGCATCACCGGATTGGACAGCGCGATCTTCCAGCCCACCGGCGACCCGCACTCGCGGGCCTTCAGGCCGACGAAAGCCGCTTGCGCCGCATAAGCGGCAGCGAGGTCGGCGGGGGCGGTGCCGGGCGGAAAGGCGCGAAAGGGCAGCCGTTCGGCGTGCTGGGCGATCAGCCAGCGGGCGGTTTTGGCAGGCGAGGCGGGCATGGCGGCTCCGGTCAGGTGCGGATCCTGATAGACCGCGACACAGTACCAGACCCGGGCCGGCGCCGCGGCGCCCGGCGGGCAGCGCGCTTCGGTGTGACAATCGCGCCTGGAGCGCAGGCCTCCCGGTCTGCGGGCCGGGATGGCCCGCGAATGACGACGACGCCGAACCGATGGAGAACCCTGGATGCACGCTTCGATGTATACCCTGTCAGCCCCGATCTTCACCCGCATGCTGAACAACCTGGACGCGATCCTCGACAAGGCGATCGCCCACGCCGCGCAGCGCAAGATCGAGCCCGCGGTGCTGATGGCCAGCCGCCTGTTCCCGGACATGCTGCCGATGTCCCGCCAGGTCCAGGTGGCCTGCGATTTCGCCAAGGGCGGCGTGGCCCGCCTGTGCGGCGAGGAGCCGCCCAAGTGGGAAGACTCCGAGGCCTCGCTGGCCGATCTGAAGGCGCGCATCCGCCGCACGATCGAGTTTGTCGACAGCTTCGCGCCGGCGCGCTTCGACGGCGCCGACACCCGGATCGTCCAGCTGCAGATGCGCGGCGAGACCGTGCAGCTGGCCGGTCTGGACTACCTGACCAAAATGCTCCTGCCGAATTTCTTCTTTCACGTGACCACGGCGTACGATCTGCTGCGCAAGGACGGAGTGGAAATCGGCAAACGCGACTTCGTCGGCCCGTCCTGAACGTCGCCCCACCCTTGGAGAGCCCCATGAACGCGACCGCCCGTCAGACACAGCGCGCGCAGGCGATTGACCGCACCGTTGCCCGGATCCGCGCGATCGAGGCCGAGCAGGGCGTGACCCCGGCCACGCTCGAGCAGATCAAGCAGGCGCTGCTGGAACTGGCCGGACACAGCGAGCTCTTCCCGCTGTCCGACTTTCCCATGCCCCCGCCGGGGGCCGAGCGCAACAACGCCCTGTACCGGCTCTCCGAAGACCCCGATCACCGCTATGCGCTGTACGCGCAGGTGTCGCGCGGGGGCACCGACACGCCGGCGCACAACCACACCACCTGGGCGGTGATCGTCGGTCTTCAGGGCGAAGAGCTGAACCGGCTCTATGACCACGACGGTCAGGGCGGCGTGAAGGAGCGCGAGACCTTCATGGTCACCACCGGCACCGGCATCGCGTTCATGCCCGAGGACCTGCACTCGATCCACATGGTGCCGGAGAAGGCGGTCCTGAATTTCCACATGTACGGTCTCGGTCTCGAACAGCTGCACGAACGCCGCTACTACAAGCCCAAGACCCACGACTGGGCGCATTTCCCGGCCAGCGACGGCATTCGCGACCTGCCCCTGCCTGCCTGAACGCGGCACCTGCGGCGCCGCGGCCGTGGCCTGGCGGCGTCAGCCCTGGGGTACCGTCAGCTCCGGCGCGCCCGCCTGGCGGCTTTCGCGGGCATCCCGGTGACCCTAGCCATGGTGGCGGCCAGCGCCGCGCGATTGATCGGCTTGGCCAGGTGATCGTCCATGCCGGCCTGCAGGCAGGCTTCGCGGTCGCGCTCCATGGCGTTGGCGGTCATCGCGATGATCGGCGTGCGCCGGTCCGCATAGCGCTGTTCCCACTGGCGGATTCGCCGGGTTGCTTCGAGCCCGTCCATGAACGGCATCTGCATGTCCATCAGCACCGCGTCGAATGATGCCGACGTGAACATCTCCAGCGCCAGTGCGCCGTTGCCGGCGACGGTGACCGAATAGCCCAGCCGCGCCAGCAGTGTCTGGGCCAGCTTCTGGTTGACCGGGTTGTCCTCGGCCAGCAGCACGCGCAGGCCGGCCGATTCGTTCGGTGCGGTCGTGGCGGCGGTTTCTTTCGCCAAGGCATCGGCGGCGGGCTGCGGCAGCCCGAGTGTCGCGGTGAACTGGAAGGTGCTGCCCTTGCCGGGTTCGCTGCTCACGTCGATTTCTCCACCCATCAGTTCCACCAGTCGTTTCGAGATCGACAGACCCAGCCCGGTGCCGCCGTACTTGCGTGTGATCGAGGCGTCTTCCTGGGCGAAGGCGCCGAAGATGTGCGCGGTCTTGTCGGGCGCGATGCCCACGCCCGTGTCGCGAACCGCGAACTTTGCAGCCAGCCGTTCGCCCGAGCGGGCTTGCACGGATGCCATCACGGTGATTTCTCCGTGCTCGGTGAACTTGATCGCATTGCCGATCAGGTTGAGCAGGACCTGGCGAAGTCGTGCCGGATCGCCGGTGACCAGTGCCGGCATGGCCGGGTCGATCTGAACGGTTATCGCGAGCCCCTTGCGTGCCGCGAGACTCGACACGCTGCGAACGGCCTCCTCCAGCATGGTGGGCAGCCCGAAGGGCACCGATTCGATCAGCAGCTTGCCCGCTTCGATGCGCGAAAAATCGAGGATGTCGTTGATGATCGTCAGCAGCGAGTCCGCCGAGCTCTTGACGATCGCGATGTACTCGCGCTGTTCGGGGTCCAGGTTGGTTTCCAGCGCCAGGTCGGTCATGCCGATGATGCCGTTCATCGGGGTGCGGATTTCGTGGCTCATGTTGGCCAGGAACTCGCTCTTGGCGCGGTTGGCGGCCTCGGCGGCCTCCTTGGCGAGGCGCAGTTCGACTTCAGCCGCCTTGCGCGCGGTGATGTCGGTGGAAATCGTGATCACTTCGTCGGGCTGGCCGGCTGCGTCGGACAGCGGGACGATGGTGGTGTTGAACCAGCCGAGCCGGCCGTTCTTGGCCCGGTTGCACAGTTCGCCCTGCCAGACCTGCCCGGCGCCGACGGCCTGCCAGATCTTGCCGGCGGGCATGCCGTCGTGCTCGCTGCTGCGCACCAGGTCATGGGTGCAGCCGAGCAATTCCTCGCGGCGATAGCCGCTCACTTCGCAGAACCGGTCGTTGGCGTAGGTCAGCCGTCCGGCCCGGTCGGTCACACTGACGATCGAGTGCTGGTCCAGGGCGAACTTCTGGTTGTCCAGCGCCCGTCGGCTCTGTTCGCGATCGCGCACCAGCTGGGCGACCGCGGCCGACACCGCCTGGATGTCGTCGGAGTCGATCGAGCGGCTCGAGGCGGCATCGGGGAGGAGCCCGGCGAGGGCGCTGCGCATGGTCAGAAGCGCCTGTTCGCGGCCAGCCAGTTCGGTGCGCAGGCGTTCCTGCAATTCGTGCGCTTCGCTGACGTCGCGGCAGGCGAGCACGAAGCCCAGCGGCTGGCCGTCGCGGTCCGGGATCGCGGTCAGCGAGGTATCGACGTGCAGCGCGCGCCCGGAACGCCCGACGATCTGCGCGGTCCGGCTGTGCCACGGCGACAGCGCTTGGTCGCCCGTGCCCTGCGGCTCGAGCAGCGCGACCAGCGACTGGCCGAGCATCTGCTCGATCGAGCGCCCGAAGATCCGGCTGGCCGCCGGATTGGCGAAGATCACGATGCCCGAGGCGTCGGTGGTCAGCACCCCGTCGCCGATCGCCGCCAGGGTCACGGCCGCGCGCTCGCGCTGGGCCTGCAGGCTGTTGGCGGTGCGGTTCAGGACTTCCATGGTCTGGCGGAATTCCAGCGGCGCATCGTCGGCCAGCACCATGCTGGGATCGACCTTGCCGGAGGCCAGGCCGCTGTCGAAGCTGCGCACGCGCTGCAGGGTGCCCAGCCAGCGGCGCAGGGGCACCGCGATCAGCAGCAGGCCGCCGGCCAGGCTGAGGCCGGCCAGTGCCAGCGAGGCCCACAGCAGCTGCCACAGGTTCGCGGCCACGACCTCCGATGCAAAGGTCAGGCGCACGACACCATAGTCCTTGCCGCCGACCGAGATGACGCGGTTGACCTCGTACAGCCGGGCGCGGACGCGGGCGACCAGCCAGCCCGGCGGCCGGGGTCCGGCGGCGAGCGTGTCGTCGATCTTGACCGCACCGCCCTTGAGATCGATGAAGGACGCCGAGGCGAACAGCGAATGGGTGAAGCCCTTGGCCAGCGTGCGCTGGATGGTGTCGTAGTCGCCGATCACCGCGCTGTCCGAGATCGCTTGCGAGATGACCTCGAGCAGCATGTCGCCGGCCTGCTGCGCGTCTTCGATGTGCTGGCGAAATTGCAGCGCATAGAACATCGACAACCCGACCCCCACGAACACCAGCATCGTGACGGTGTACAGCGCGTAGACACGCGCGACGAGGGACTGGGGCAGGAAACGGGGCATCGATCGGGAGGCGGGAATCGAACGGTCTGGCTCGGGCGGCCAGGGTCAGCGCAGCTGGGTGGGCGCGGTCTGATAGAACTTGCGGTGGGGCGTACTCGTGCCGTTAGGCGTGCGGCGGGCGGGCCTGCTCGAGCTCGCGCCCCCTGGGTCGCGGGCGTGTCGCGCGGCCCGGCTTGGCGTCCTTCTCGGGCACCTTGCTCGCGGCCAGCGCAGGTCGTGCACCGCTACCCCAGCCGGACCTTTTGCCTTGCGCCGGGTGTACCCTCGAAGCTGCGGTGCCGCCGACCCCTTGCTGCCGCTGAACACTGGGCCGTGCGCCGTCGGTTGCCCCGCCCCCCCCCCCCCCCGGTGCGCGGCAAAATTTGTGGGCGCCAGGCTTCGGGCCGGGGCGACTTCCTGGTCGGCCAGCTGCGTCAGATCGAGGCGGTCGCCCCCGCCCAGATCTGGCCGCCGGCGGCGTCTGGCGGCGGGCCAGGACTTTCCAGCCCAGCTGTTCGCGCTCGGGGCTGAACAGGTGATTGGTGAAGACGAACTCAACTTCCTGGGCCAGCACATAGCTGGTGGTGTCGGCCGAGGTACGGCCGATCTTCAGCGCGAGTTTCACGCCGCTGCGCTCGGAAACCCAGCCGATGATGGGATTCCAGTAGGCGGCGGTCAGGCTGATGCCGTACTGGTTGACCGGCGAGAACCGGTAGCCGCCCGGATCCTGCGCCAGCGCAGGAGAGAGGGGCGGCCAGGCCGGCGGCGGCCAGGCCGAGCAGATGCCGGCGTTGACGGAAAAAAGGATGATTCGGACGGGACATGGGGCACTCCGGACGGAACGACGATCGTCTGGGAGGTTCGCCCGATCGTCGGGCGTCCGGTGCGCTGAAAAGCGGCGACTTTCCGGACGCGCGGCGGTCCTGCCGCCGAATTCCGGACATGCCATGAGCCGCGCCTGCGTTCAGGCGGGGCGCCGGCGCTCCAGGAACGCCAGCAGATGGCGCACGACCGCGTCGGGCTGTTCCTGCTGCACCCAGTGTCCGGCTCCGTCGATCAGCGTGATGCCCTCGAAGCGGCGGCACAGCGGACCCGCCATGCGCTGCAGCTCGCCCGGCTTCTGGTAGACGCCCCAGTCGCTGGCCCCAGCGATGAAGGTCGCGGGCACCTCGATGGCGCGTCCGGCGAACATCTGCTGTTCGGGCACCTGCAGTCCGAGGGTTCCGCAGCGGTACCACTGCAGCCCGCCCTGGAAGCCGGTGCGCGCGAATTCGCTGCTGTAGACCCGAAGCTGATCCTCGGGCAGCCACTCGCAGGCCGCGACCGCTTCCGCCGAAGGCATGTGTTCGGCGACGGTGGCTGCCATGTCGGCCCGCCGGTGCATCACGTAGTAGGTCGGCATCTTGGCCAGCTCGGCCGGCGCCCAGGAGGCCAGCTCGAAGGGCTGGTTGCCCGGCCAGTCGGCGCTCTTGTGGTGGTAGTAGGCGCGCAGGAACGAGTGGATGCCCTGCGGGCAGTGGCGCATGTCGGTGTCGGCGGCAGGTGTCGAGTAGTACCACTGGTAGTGCTTGCGCGGACGCTCGAGCGCTGGCCAGCTGGGCGTCCATCTGGGCGGCGGTGGGCGCCGGTCCGCCCGTCGCGGCCGCCGGGGCCGCCGGGGCCCGGTGCGGCGCGTGCGCGGTCGCCGTTCGCCGAGCGTGCCGACGACAGCGCCGGTGTGCGGGTCGGTCACCGGCAGGCCCGGCGGCCCGCCGAACGGCGCGCTCATCAGCACCACCGAGCGAAACACGTCGGGGCGCACGAGCGCGCACCACGCGGCCAGCGGTGAACCGAAATCGTGACCGACCACCGCGGCGACCGAGCGATGTCCGAGGGCGGCGATCAGGCCCAGCGTGTCGCGCACCAGATTGAAGAACCGGAACGAGGCGACATCGCCGTCATAGCGGGCGTCCCAGCCGGTGGTGCGGCCATAGCCGCGATGGTCGGGCGCGACCACGTGGTAGCCGGCCTGCGCCAGCGGCAGCATCACCTTGCGCCAGCTGTAGGCGAGCTCGGGAAAACCGTGCAGCAGCAGCACGCAGGGGCGCCCCGGCTGCTCGTGCCCGGCCTCCAGCACATGCATGGTCAAACCGTTGATGCCGGGCACGAGGCGCGAGCGGATGCCCGCAGGCAGAGGCAGGTCGGGGAGGGCGGATGGCATGGAAAGTCCTGGAAAAGCGCAGGCCCGGCGCGGGTTCGATGCCGCGGCCGGGCGCCGGGACTCGTAGAATCCCCTTCTGTCTTCGCCCGAGTCAACCCGCCATGCCCAACACCCCCGATTCCGACAAGACCTCGCAGGTCGACGACGCCCGGATCGTCGCTGTCGACGTGCTGCCGCCGCCCGAGCAGCTGATCCGATTTTTTCCGGTGTCCGGCGGTCCGGTCGAGCGCTTCGTCGGGGATTGCCGCGAGCGCGTGCGCCGCATCGTCCATGGCCTGGACGATCGGCTGCTGGTCGTGATCGGGCCCTGTTCGGTGCACGACCCGAAATCAGCGATCGAGTATGCGACTCGGCTGGCCGCGCTGCGCGGCGAGGTCGCCGATGCGCTCGAGATCGTGATGCGAGTCTATTTCGAGAAGCCGCGCACCACGGTCGGCTGGAAGGGGCTGATCAACGATCCTTACCTCGACGGCAGTTATCGCATCCAGGAGGGCCTGCGCATCGCGCGCCATCTGCTGATCGACATCAACCGGATGGGCCTGCCGGCCGGCGGTGAACTGCTGGACACGCTGTCGCCGCAATACATGGCCGATCTGCTCAGCTGGGGAGCGATCGGCGCGCGGACCACTGAAAGCCAGGTGCACCGCGAACTCGCGTCCGGGTTCTCGGCCGCGGTCGGGTTCAAGAACAGCACCGAAGGCAACGTGCGCGTGGCGATCGATGCGGTGTTCGCGGCCGGCCAGCCGCACAGTTTCCTGGGCATCCACAAGAGCGGCCAGATCGCCATGGTGCGAACCGCCGGCAATCCCGACGGCCACCTGATCCTGCGCGGCGGGCGCCAGCCCAACTACGACGCCGCCAGTGTCGCCGCGGCCTGCGAGGTGCTGGCCGCCTCGGGCCTGCACGGCTCGGTGATGGTCGACTGCTCCCACGGCAACAGCGAGAAGCAGCACGAGCGCCAGATCGACGTCGTCCGTGATCTTGCCGGACAGGTGTCCGGCGGCAGTCGCCGGGTTTTCGGCGTGATGATCGAGAGTCACCTGGTCGGTGGTGCGCAGGCGTTCAAGGCGGGGGTCAGCGCGGTGCCCTCGCTGACCTACGGCCAAAGCATCACCGATGCCTGTCTGGGCTGGGAGGAGTCGGCGGCCTGCGTGCAGCAACTGGCCGATGCGGTGCGAGCGCGCGCGCTGGCATGAACCCGATCGCTGCGGCCGCCGCCGGCAAGGCCCCGGCGCCCGGCGTGCCAGTGGCGCCGACGCTGCTCATCCACGGCGGGGCCGGCACGATCCTGCGTGCCAATCTTACGCGCAAGGCCGAGGCCGCCTACCGCGCCGCGCTGGCGGGCGCGCTGCGGGCCGGCCAGGCCGTGCTGATGGCCGGTGGCGCCAGCCTGGACGCCGTGGTCGCGGCGATCCGGGTCCTCGAGGATGATCCGCTGTTCAACGCCGGTCACGGTTCGGTGCTGAACCACGAAGGACATGTCGAGCTCGATGCCTCGATCATGGACGGCGCAACCGGCCGGGCCGGTGGCGTGGCAGGGGTGCGCACGGTGCGCAATCCGATCGAAGCGGCGCGCGCGGTCATGGCGCACAGCCCGCACGTGCTGCTGGCCGGCGAGGGTGCCGACCGGTTCGCCGCCGATCAGGGCCTGGCGATCGTCGATCCCGCGTATTTTCTGACCGAGCATCGCCGCCGGCAGCTCGATCGGGCGCGCGCCAACGACCGGATCGAACTCGATCACGATGGCCGGGTCACGCTGGCCCCTCCGGCACCCCCTGTGCCCGATCAGGACAACCGCGACGGCCAGGCCGACGAGGGCAAGTTCGGAACGGTCGGAGCGGTCGCGCTGGACACTTTCGGCAACCTGGCGGCCGGCACCTCCACAGGCGGGCTCACCAACAAGCGCTGGGGTCGGATCGGCGACTCGCCGCTGATCGGCGCCGGCACCTATGCCGACAATGGCACGGTCGCGGTGTCGGGTACCGGGACTGGCGAGTTCTTCATGCGGGGTCTGGTCGCCTACGACATCGCGGCCCGCGTCCGCTATCTGGGGGTATCGCTGTCGGACGCGGTCGATCAGACCGTGCGCTGCGCTCTGGACGAGCGTCAGGGCCAGGGTGGCGTGATCGCGCTGAATGCTCGTGGCGAGGTCAAGTTCGGCTTCAATACCGAGGGCATGTACCGCGGAGAAATCCGCGGCACCGGCGAGCCGATGGTGTCGATCTACCGCTGACCCCGCGGTGTGCCGGCACGGTTCCCGTCGCCAGGGCGCCGACGCCATGAAAAAGGCCCGCCGAAGCGGGCCTTTGAGGCAAGGCCGGCCGGGTGCACGGGGCACCGGCCAGCCTGGGCCGGGTATTACATGTCCATGCCGCCCATGCCACCCATGCCGCCCATGCCACCCATGCCGCCGGGCATGCCGCCGCCGGCCGGTTTGTCTTCGGGGGCTTCGGCAACCATCGCGTCGGTGGTCAGCATCAGGCCAGCGACCGAAGCCGCGTTTTGCAGCGCGGTGCGGGTCACCTTGGTGGGATCGACCACGCCCATGTCGACCAGGTCGCCATAGGTGCCGTTGGCGGCGTTGTAGCCGAAGTTGCCCTTGCCCTCGAGGACCTTGGCAACCACGACGCTGGGCTCGTCACCCGCGTTGGCCACGATCGCGCGCAGCGGCTCTTCGATCGCGCGCAGCACGATCTTGATGCCGGCATCCTGGTCGGGGTTGTCGCCCGAGACCTTGATCGCCGCACGGGCACGCAGCAGCGCCACGCCGCCGCCGGCCACGATGCCTTCTTCAACGGCGGCACGGGTTGCGTGCAGCGCGTCTTCGACACGGGCCTTCTTCTCTTTCATTTCCATTTCGGTGGCAGCACCGACACGGATGACGGCCACGCCGCCGGCCAGCTTGGCAACACGTTCCTGGAGCTTCTCGCGGTCGTAGTCGCTGGTGGCTTCTTCGATCTGCGAGCGGATCGCCTTGACGCGGGCTTCGATGGTCTTGCCTTCGCCGGCGCCGTCGATGATCGTGGTGTTCTCTTTGCCGATCTCGACGCGCTTGGCGCGGCCCAGGTCGGTCAGGGTGGCTTTTTCGAGCGTCATGCCGGTTTCTTCGGCGATGACGGTGCCGCCCGTCAGGATGGCCATGTCTTCGAGCATCGCCTTGCGACGATCGCCGAAGCCCGGCGCCTTGACCGCAACCGTTTTCAGGATGCCGCGGATGTTGTTGACCACCAGGGTGGCGAGCGCTTCGCCTTCGACTTCTTCGGCGACGATCAGCAGCGGACGGCCGGCCTTGGCGACCTGCTCGAGCACCGGCAGCAGGTCACGGATGTTGGAGATCTTCTTGTCGTGCAGCAGCACGAACGGATCTTCCAGCACGGCGATCTGCTTGTCGGGGTTGTTGATGAAGTAGGGCGACAGGTAGCCGCGGTCGAACTGCATGCCTTCGACGACATCGAGTTCGTTGTTCAGCGACTTGCCGTCTTCGACGGTGATGACGCCTTCCTTGCCCACTTGCTCCATCGCCTTGGAGATGATCTCGCCGATCTCGGCATCCGAGTTGGCGGAGATCGAGCCGACCTGGGCGATTTCCTTGGTGGTGGTGCAGGGCTTGGTGATGTTCTTCAGCTCGTCCGTCAGGGCCAGCACGGCACGGTCGATGCCGCGCTTCAGGTCCATCGGGTTCATGCCGGCGGCCACGAACTTCATGCCTTCGCGCACGATGGCCTGGGCCAGCACGGTGGCGGTGGTGGTGCCGTCACCGGCGTTGTCGCTGGTCTTGGAAGCGACTTCCTTGACCATCTGGGCGCCCATGTTCTGGAACTTGTCCTTGAGCTCGATCTCCTTGGCCACCGAGACACCGTCCTTGGTGACGGTCGGGGCGCCGAAGCTGCGCTCGAGCACGACGTTGCGGCCCTTCGGGCCCAGGGTGACCTTGACCGCGTTGGCCAGGATGTTCACGCCCTCGACCATCTTGTGGCGGGCATCATCGTGGAACAGTACTTGTTTGGCTGCCATGTTTCAGACTCCTTGCGATACGAATGATTCGGCGGATAGACGAATGGACAAGTGATTCCGGCGTGTCACTCGACGACGGCCATGATGTCTTCTTCGCGCATCACGAGCAGCTCGTCGCCGTCGACCTTGACGGTCTGGCCGCTGTACTTGCCGAAGAGGACCTTGTCACCGACCTTGACGCCCAGGGGACGCAGCTTGCCGTTGTCATCGACCTTGCCATTGCCCACGGCCAGGATTTCGCCCTGGTCGGGTTTTTCGGCGGCATTCTCGGGAATGACGATGCCTGACGCGGTCTTGCGCTCGGTGTCGAGACGCTTGATGATGACGCGGTCGTGGAGGGGACGAAGTTTCATACCTTGGCTCCTAACGCTTTGATCGAAAAGGGTTTTGTGAATCTAGGGGCGCACTCGGCGAGGCGCCCGGCACCGGTGCGCTGCAGACGCGATCTTCAACGTTGCTAGCACTCACTGGTTGCGAGTGCTAATAGTAAGGGTTGAACGCCCGGATTTCAAGTCGCCGCCCGCTCGCGGGCGGGCGGGCGCCAGCCTGGGGCGCTGGCAGGCGTGCGCTTTCGGGGGACAATCGCGCCTATTGAAAGGGAGCGGTGGTTCGATGTCGGGTGATCCCAGTCTGTTTGCGGCGGTGACCGAGCGCGAGGTGGCCCGGCTCGGTCGGCGGATCTTCCTCACCTTCGGGCTCACGGTGTCCGTCTTCGGCACTTTGCTGGTCGGCTGGATGGTGCTGACCCAGCCTCTGCCGCGGTACCGCAACATGGGCTGGGTGATGCTGATCGTGGTCGCCGCCTGGCTGGCCGCCGCGGTCATCGCCCGCCGCGGCCATCTGCGGCTGGCCATCGGATTCGCCCTGACCTGTGCCATCGGCGGCATCGGCGCATCGGCGTTCGCGCTGCAGACCGGCATCCAGGCGCCGGTCCTGTCGCTGCTGCCGCTGGTCATCATGCTGGCTGGCGTCATCTCGTCGGTGCGCTTCTCAGCCTTCGTCGCGGCCTTGTCGGGCGCGGCGGTCATCGGCCTCTATCTGCTCGAAACCAACGGGGTGATCGACCGGGTCCGCTCTGCGGCCACCAGCGTGCCGCTGCACCTGGTGCTCGCGCACCTGCTCGCGCTGGGCGCGGGCGTTCTGGGCGCGGTGCTGCTCTCGCGCCTGCTGGTCCGGGCCCTCAGCGGCGCGATCGATCAGGAGCAGCGCTTCAAGGCCCTGCTCGAGATCGGTTCCGACTGGTACTGGGAGCAGGATGCTTCCCTGCGTTATACCTATCTGTCGGAGTCGTTCAGCCGGGTGACCGGCCTGGATCCGAAGGATCGGATCGGCGCGCTCCGGGGGCAGTTTCCGGGGGTCGTCGTCGATGAAGCCGCCGCGCGGACCCACCAGGCCGACCTCGAGGCGCGCCGACCTTTTCGCGATTTCCTGACAGCGCTGACCTTTCCCGACGGTTCGCTGCGCTACTTCGCGGTGTCCGGACAGCCGCGCTTCGACACCACCGGCCGCTTCGTCGGCTACTGGGGCGCCACCCGCGAAGTGACCGCGACGGTCCAGGCGCAGCAGGCGCTCGAGGCGAGCGAAGAGCGCTACCGCAGCCTGTTTATGGATTCCCCGGTCGCGATCCTGCTCAGCCGGCAGCAGCGCATCCTGGCCATCAACACCGCCGCCGCGACGCTGTTCGAACAATCGGGTCCCGATGCGCTGGCGGGCCGGTCCGTGGATGGGCTGTTTGACCCGCGGCACCACGAGGAACTCGCTCGGCGCGAATCGGCGCTGTCGTCGCTGCCCTTCGGGGGCGCGATGCCGATCGTCGAGCTCGAACTGGCGCTGCCCAGCGGCCGCCCGGGGGTGGTCCAGGCGGCCAGCGCATGGATCCGGCTGGCCGACGGTCCGGCCATCCAGACGACCCTGATCGATGTGTCGGCCGTGCGGCGTGCCGAGGCAGCCCTGCAGCGCTCCGAAACCCTGCTGGCCCAGATCTATCAGACCACGGCCGATTCCGTGCTGCTCAGTGACGTCGACAGCCAGCTGATTCAATTCGTCAATCCGGGTTTCTCCCGCATGTTCGGCTATCGGTCCGACGAGGTGGTCGGCCGGCGACCGGAGGAACTGGGCCTGTGGGTGCGCGACGAAGACCGCCTCGCCATGCGCGCGCAGGTCGAGGAGCACGGTGAGACGCGCGACTTCCAGGCGCCGTTGCGGACCCGCGACGGGCGGGTGATCGTCAATCAGGTGTTCGCCAGCCTGTTTCGAGTGGCCGGCCGCCGGTATGCCCTCATCGTCTGCCGAGACGTCACCCAGTCGGAACGGATCCGTCTGCTGCAGCAGGCGATCCTTAACAATGCCTCGATCGGGATTGCGGTGACACGTTCCGATCGCTTCGAGCATGTGAACCCGATGTTCCACGCGATGCTCGGCTGGGGACCGGGAGAACTCGAAGGACAGTCGCCCGAGGTCGTCTGGACGTCCGCGCAGGAGCACCTGCGCATCGCCACGCTGACCCGACCGACGCTGGATCGCGGCGAACGGATCGATCTGACCGAGCGGCTGCGCCGGCGCGACGGCTCGGTGTTCTGGAGCCGGATTCGTGCGCAATGCCTGGACCTGGCGCAGCCGGAACTCGGCGGCACCGTCTGGATCGTCGAGGACATCACCGACGAACGCGAGGCTCAGCAGGCGCTGGCCACAGCCAGGGACCAGGCCGAAGCAGCGAGCCGGGCGAAGAGCACTTTCCTGGCGAACACCAGTCACGAAATCCGCACGCCTCTCAATGGCGTGCTCGGGCTGGCCCGGCTCGCCCGCGAGTGCAGCGACGCCGCTGTCCGCGACGAGTATCTGCACCTGCTCGTCGAAAGCGCCGACGGTCTGGCCGCCATCATTTCCGACATCCTCGACCTGTCCAAGATCGAGGCTGGCAAGCTGACGCTCGAGTCGGTCGAATTCGATCTGCCCCGGCTGCTGGAATCCGTCCATCGGGCATTTTCGGAGGCGGCGCGCGATCGTGGCCTGTCGTTCGACATCGACATCGCGGGTGGCCCCGACGCCCAGGACCTGCGCTGGGTCGTCGGAGATCCGGTCCGGCTGCGGCAGATCCTGAGCAATTTCGTCAGCAATGCCATCAAGTTCACCGAACAGGGTTCGGTCCGCCTGAGTGCCCGCCGAAGCGCCGGCGATCGGGTGAGTTTCGTGGTGCACGACACCGGCATCGGCTTCGATGCCGAGACGGCCGCCCGCCTGTTCACCCCGTTCATGCAGGCCGACGCCTCGACCACGCGCCGCTACGGCGGTACCGGTCTGGGGCTGTCGATCTGCAAGGAACTGGCCACCCTGATGGGCGGGCGGGTCGGCAGCGACAGCCATGTCGGGCAGGGCAGCCGCTTCTGGGTCGAGGTGCCGCTGCCGGCCTGCGCCCATGACCCGCGATCGGAATCGGCTCCCGAGCCCTCCCGATCCCCTTGCCGGCTCACGCGTCTTGCTGGTCGAGGACAATGCGCTGAATCGCCTGATTGCCTCGATGATGCTCAAGAGCTGGGAGATCGACGTGCTCGAGGCGGTCGACGGCGAAGAGGCGCTGACCATCGTGGCCCGCGAAAACGGCCGTCTGGATCTGGTCCTGATGGACATCCACATGCCGGGGATGAGCGGCTACGAGGCAACGCGGCGGCTGCGGCGCACTTACGACGCGTCGGAGCTGCCGATCGTGGCCCTGACCGCTGCCGCGCTGGCGACCGAGCAGGCCCGTGCGCTGGCGGTTGGCATGAACGATTTCGTTCCGAAACCGATCGATATCGATCAATTGCGAACGGTTGTTTCGCACTGGCTGCGTCGAGGTGTTTAGCCCCGCGATAATTGACTAGAATTCGGCTCGTACTCGCATTGTCATGTATGCGACCGTCTGGCATTGCGCCGGTTCGGCCTCGTACCCCCCAAGGTATAAACTCCATGGAGTTCCTGCTGCATGCAGCACAGGCTGGTAGCGCCGATCGAGCGTGAGTTTCGCACCCTGGTGTCGCGTGCCGCAGTTGTCTTCGGGCTGGCACTGCTGGTCGGCACGGCGCTGATCGTCAATGGCGGCCTGGCGTTTTCGGCGCCGGTCACGCAGGCCATCGCGATCGCGCTCACCGGCTGGCTGCTGGGCGGGTTCGTGGCCACGGCCTGGCTTGCGCGCACGGCGCATCTTCGTCTGCCGGTCTGGCTGGGCAGCCTCGGGGCGATCGCCGGCATTGCCTATGCGCTTGCCGACCAGGGGCTGTTCACGGGCGTGGTGCCGCCCGTGCCTTTCGGCGTCCGGGTCGGGGGACCCACCCTGCTGCTGGCCGGCGGAGTTGCCTCGGCGCTGCTGCTCGCCTGGGTGGCCCATGTCGCGCTGCGTGGCGCCATCGAGCGCGAGACCCGCTTCCGGGCGCTGCTGAGCATCGGTACCGACTGGTACTGGGAGATGGACCGCGAACTGAAGCTGTCGATGGTGGCGTCCTCGCAGGGCGGCAGGGCGTTTCCGGACGACGTCGCGCTGCTGGGCCGCCGGCCCTGGGAGGGCGGCCTGGAGGCCTCCGCCGAAGCCTGGACCGTTCTGCACAGCACGATGCTGGCGCATCGGCCGTTTCGCGACTTCATCGTGTCGCGCCGCCGCTTGCCGGACGCCGCGCTCGAACACTACGCGGTGTGCGGCGAACCGCGGATCGTCGCCGGCCGGTTCGTGGGATTCTGGGGCGTCGTGCGCAAGGTGACCATCGAGGTGGAAGCGCGCCGCGCGCTGGCCGCCGCCAAGGTTCAGGCCGAGCAGGCCAGCCGCGCCAAGACCGCGTTCCTGGCCAACACCAGCCATGAGATGCGCACGCCGCTGCACGGCGTGCTCGGGCTGGCGCGCCTGGCCAGAGAGTCCCGCGACGAGCAGACGCGCCAGGGGTACCTGGACAGCCTGCTCGAAAGCGCGCAGGCCCTGTCGTGCACGATCTCCGATGTGCTGGACGTGTCGCGAATCGAGGCCGGGCGGCTGGCCATCCAGCGGGCGCAGTTCGAGCTGCCGGTGCTGCTGGCCGGACTGCAGCGCAATTTCGATGATGCCGCGCGGCGCAAGGGCGTCGCCCTGCGGCTGAGTGTCGACCCGTCGCTGGCGCGTGTGGTCGAAGGCGACTCCCTGCGCGTTCGCCAGGTTCTCGACAGCCTCGTGGGCAATGCGGTGAAGTTCACCGAGCGCGGACTCGTCCAGATCCGGGTCGAAGCGGCAGCGCCGGACCGGATCCGCTTCGTGATCACCGACACCGGACCCGGGGTCGCCCCCGAACTGCTCGAGCGGCTGTTCGAGCCCTTCACCCAGGCTGACGAATCCGATACCCGACGCGTTGGCGGGCTCGGGCTGGGCTTGTGGATCGCCCGCCAGCTGACCGAACGCATGGGTGGCGAAATCAGCGCCGTCAGCACCCCGGGCATGGGCAGCAGTTTTCGCGTCGAGTTGCCTTTGCCCGCATGCGCGGCGGCGCCTGCGGTGCCGGCCGAGCGCCCGCCGCGTCATGCCCGGGTGGCGGGCCTGCGCGTGCTGCTGGTCGAGGACAACGCGCTCAACCGCCTGATCGCCTCCACGATGCTGCGCGAGAACGGGGTGACGGTGGTCGAGGCCGGAGACGGCGAAGAGGCCGTCGCGATCGTCGAGTCAGGCGCAACGGCGTTCGACCTGGTCCTGATGGACCTCCAGATGCCCGGCATCAGCGGTTACGAGGCCACGCGCCGCCTGCGCAAGCGCCATGACGCCGCCAGCCTGCCGATTGTCGCGCTGACGGCCGCGGCGCTGGACAACGAGCGTGCCCAGGCGCTGGCCGTGGGCATGAACGATTTTCTCGCCAAGCCCGCCGACGCCCGGCAGCTGCTGGAGGCCGTTGCCCGTCATGCACGGGCCAGGCCGGACCTCAAGGTGCCAGCAGGTACCTGACCGACAGCACGCCCTGGATGCGCCCGATCGACTCGATCGCCGCGGCCGGCACCTCGCTGTCCACGTCGACCAGGGTGTAGGCCATTTCGCCCCGCGACTTGTTCAGCATGTTGCGGATGTTCAGATTGGCCTGAGCCATCGCGGTCGATATCTGGCCCAGCATGTTCGGCACGTTGGCGTTGGCGATCGCGACCCGGTAGGCGGATTCGCGCGGCGCGACCGCATCGGGGAAATTGACGGCATTGCGAATGTTGCCGTGCTCCAGGTAGTCGCGGATCTGGTCGGCGACCATCTGCGCGCAGTTGTCCTCGGCTTCACGGGTGCTGGCACCCAGGTGGGGCAATGCGATGGCGCGCGGGTGGCGATGGATCGCCGGGCCCGGGAAATCGCACACATAACAGCGCAGGCGCTCGGCGGCCAGCGCCGCCAGCAGCGCGTTGTCGTCGACCACTCCTTCGCGCGAGAAGTTCAGGAGCACCGCACCCGGGCGCATCGTCTCCAGCGCCTGGGCGTTGATCAGGTGCTTGGTGGCGGCCACCAGCGGCACGTGGATGCTGACGAAATGCGAGGCCTTCAGCAGTTCGGCCACCGAGTTCGCCTTGCGGACCTGAGCCGGCAGGCTCCAGGCGGCATCGACGGTGATGTCGGGGTCGTAGCCGATCACGTGCATGCCCAGCCGGATCGCCGCGTCGGCGACCAGGCAGCCGATGCGGCCCAGTCCGATCACCCCAAGCGTGTGCCCGGTGAGCTCGAACCCCGCAAATGCCTTCTTGCCGTCTTCGACCCGCGAGTCCATGTTGGGGTCGCTGGCGTCCAGGCCGGCGACGAACTGCAGTGCGGCCGGCAGATTGCGCGCGGCCATCAGCATGCCGGCCAGCACCAGTTCCTTGACCGCGTTGGCGTTGGCGCCCGGTGCGTTGAACACCGGCACGCCGCGCGCACTCATCGCCGACACCGGGATGTTGTTGGTGCCGGCGCCCGCGCGCCCGATGGCCCGCACCGAGCCCGCGATGGTCAGCGAGTGCATGTCGGCGGAGCGCACGAGAATGGCGTCGGGATCGGCGATGTCCTTGCCGATTTCATAGAGTTCTGCGGGCAGCCGCTTCAGGCCATGGGCTGAAATCTGGTTGAGGACTTGCACGCGATACGGTTTTGCCATGGAAGGTCTCTAGGAATGCGTCGGATGACCGAGTTGGAAGTTGTTGCGGCCGGTGCGGTCACGGCCGCGCAGCAGCCACAACGGGCGGGAACTGAAATCGACCAGGTAGCCGTTGCTCGCGCCGCTGTGCTGCGGACTGCGATCGAACAGAGAGGTGCCTGGCATGTATCGGATGGCCACACCGGCACGGCGCCTGGGTGACCGATTGGCGTGCGAGCCATGGACGACGTAGACGTCGTGCATCGACATCTGCCCGGCCTGCAGTTCGATCGCCATCTCGCTGCCCTCGTCGATGCAGCCTTCGAGCACCCGCTGGTTCAGCACGAGGTCGTCGCGCGCTTCGCGCCGATGCGGATGCAGCTTGCGCTGCCGGTGCGACCCCGGAATCACCCGCAGGCAGCCGTTGTCGGTGGTGGAATCGTCCAGCGCGATCCAGACCGTGCAGGTGGCCAGCGGAAGGATCGGCCAGTACTGGCCATCCTGGTGCCAGGGCACCGCCAGGCCGTCGCCGCCGGGCTTGCAGAAGATCTGGCAGCCCCACAGGATCACATCGTCGCCGATCAATTGCGCAACCCGGTCGACGATGCCTTTGTCCTGCGCCAGCGCCAGGAACTCGGCGCTGCCTCGGACCCCCTCGGCATTGCGGCCTTCGATGTGCGCGCTGACCAGCCGTTCGGGGCGGATCCCCGGGTTGTCGCGCAGCAGCCGATCGAGCGTTTCGCGCAGCGCCGCCAGGCGCTCGGGGGCCAGCCGGTAGTCGGGAACGACGATTCCGTCCTGGGCATAGGCCTGGAGTTCATCGCCGGACAACAGATTGGCCAGCGGTCGAATGGTGTCGGCGATTTCGGTCATGGCCGCGATGATCACCGCATGGGGATGCTTGGGCGACGATCGATTGCAACAATCTGAAACAGATGTGACGACGGGGGTCGCACGGGCATCGCGCAATGCAGATCGCTGGACGGTTCATCGGGCATGGTGCAGGCAGCCGTGGTTCTCCGAGGGCCGCAAGGATAGCCCGTTGCGCGTTACCTTGCCGAGGACTGCCGGCGCGGATTGCGGCAACGCCGGCGCGTGCGCTTGTGTCCGGACCTCCCGATAGACGAAGATCAATGCGTCTCGGCGCGAAGCAGTCGATGATGGCCTTGCGCATCAGGTGACCGGGCACCGGTGCTTGCAACGGATTCTCCCGGATCAGGAGGCCTGATCGTGTTCAGAAAAATTCTGGTTCCCACCGACGGTTCGGAGTTGTCGGGCAGTGCGGTGACGGCGTCATTGAAGCTGGCCGAAGAAAACGGGGCGTCGATCGTCGCCCTGAACATCCAGCCGACCTATCGCCCGCCGATCGTGGCCGAGGTGCCGGTGGCTGACTTCTATTCTCAGGAGGAATACGAAAAGGGCGCGCTGGAAGTCGGGGGCAAGCTGCTGACCGATGTGGCTGCGCTGGCCCAGGCGGCGTCGGTGCCGTGCAAGACCGTCGTCCAGATGGACGCCAGTCCGTGGGAGGCGATCATCCGCGTGGCGCGCGATGAAGGCTGCGACCTGATCTTCATGGCTTCGCACGGCCGGCGCGGGATGGCCGGGCTGCTGCTGGGCAGCGAAACTCAGAAGGTCCTGACCCACTGCAAGATTCCGGTGCTGGTGTACCGCTGAGCGGCGCCGGCCTGCCCCGCGGGGCAGGTGCGCGATAGGGTGAAGGGCTGTGCCGCGCGGACGGGATTCGTCGACGCCGCGGCATTGGCTGCGGGAGGCTGGTTCGCCCTGCCGCGAAGCGCGGCCGCCCTGGCCGCCGGCAAGCCCGCCGGCCAGCCGTAGCCGCAGCCGTAGCCGTAGCCGTAGCCGTAGCCGTAGCCGTAGCCGTAGCCGTAGCCGGGCGCTGCCCCGGGTTCTCAGGCGATCTTGGAGTAGGTGGCGCCCGAGGAACCCTGGCGCAGATAGCGGTCGAAAGGCATGGCGACCGCGCGCACCAGCAGCCGGCCTTTGGCCAGCACTTCGATGCCGGTGGCGTCGATCCGGATTGCGCCCGCGTCGTGCATGGGCTGAAGATCCGCGATCGCATCGGCGAAGTACTCGGTGGCGACGATGCCGTGGGTCTGTTCGATCGCCGGCCACCACACCCGGAAATTGCACATCAGCGACTGGATCACATCGCGGCGGATGAAGTCGTCGGTGCCCACCGAGATGCCGCGGCAGATCGGCAGTTCGCCCTGCGCCAGGCGCTCGTAGTAGGCCGACAGGGTTTTTTCGTTCTGGGCGTAGACCGAGCCGACCGACGAGATGGCCGAGACGCCCAGTGCGATCAGGTCGCCGCTGTCATGTGAACAGTAGCCCTGGAAGTTGCGATGCAGGCGGCCCTCGCGCTGCGCGATGGCCAGTTCGTCGTCGGCGCGCGCGAAATGATCGAGCCCCAGGAAAACATATCCGGCCTGGCCGAACATCTGCACCGCACGCTCGAACAGCTGCGCACGCACCGTCGCGGTGGGCAGCTCGGCGTCATGGATGCGCCGCTGGGGCTTGAACAGCTGCGGCAGGTGGGCGTACTGGTACAGCGCGACCCGGTCGGGCGCCGCGGCGATGGTCAGTTCGAGCGTGCGCTCGAATCCGGCCAGCGTCTGCTTGGGCAGTCCGTAGATGAGGTCGGCATTGATCGAGTGAAAGCCGGCCTCGCGGGCGGCGTCGATCAGTTCGCGGGTTTCTTCGTACGGTTGAATGCGATTGACCGCAGCCTGCACCAGCGGATCGAAGTCCTGGATGCCCAGGCTGACGCGATTCAGTCCGAGCGCCCGCAATGTCCACAGCCGCTTGGGCGTGACGGTGCGCGGATCGATCTCGATCGAGTACTCGCCGTCGGGTGCGACATCGAAGTTCCGTCCGATCGCCTCGAAGATCTGGGCGAACTCTTCGTCGAGCATGAACGTGGGCGTGCCGCCGCCGAAGTGCAGGTGCGACAGCCGCTGGTTGCGCCCGATCAGCGAGGTGACCAGATCCATCTCGCGAAGCAGCGCGCTCACGTATTCGGTGGACTTCTCCTGGTGCTTGGTGCCGATCTTGTTGCACCCGCAGTAGTAGCAGATGGTGCGGCAGAACGGGACGTGCATGTACAAGCCCAGAGGCGCGCCTCGCCGGCCGGCGCGTTCGAGCAGCGCCTGCGTGTAGTTGGCGGGTTCGAAGCGCGGCTGGAAGCGGTCGGCGGTGGGGTACGAGGTGTACCGGGGTCCACGCCCGCCGAACCGCTCGACGAGTTCATGATCGATGACCAGTTCGTTGGAACTCGGCTTCGGTGGCAGTGCGATGGTGTCTTGCATGGCCGCAGTCTGTTCGCCTCGCCCCGCTCCCGCATTGAAAAACCGCAATGGCGGCGGTTCTGTTCGGCCGGTCCGCTAGAAGCCGGCGTCGCGCTCGGGAGTGGCCGAGATTTTGTGGATGCTGATGTCGGCGCCTTCGAACTCCTGCTCCTCGTCCAGCCGCAGGCTCAAGGTCGCTCGCAGAATACTGTACATCACGAACGCGCCGCCCACAGCAATGGCAATACCGGCCAGCGTACCGGTGATCTGAGCGCCAAGGCTCACGCCGCCCAGCCCGCCCAGCGCCTTCTGGCCGAAGATTCCGCAGGCGATTCCCCCCCAGGCGCCGCACAGTCCGTGCAGCGGCCACACGCCCAGCACGTCGTCGATGCGCAGCCGGTTCTGGGTCAGGGTGAACATCCGGACGAACAGCAGGCCAGCCAGCCCGCCGGTGACCAGAGCACCGATCGGATGCATCACGTCGGATCCGGCGCACACGGCAACCAGTCCCGCCAGGGGCCCGTTGTAGACGAAGCCGGGATCGTTGCGTCCGGCCAGCGTCGCAGCCAGGGTGCCCCCGACCATCGCCATCAGGGAATTCACCGCGACCAGCCCGCTGATCTTGCCGATCTCCTGGGCGCTCATCACGTTGAATCCGAACCAGCCCACCGCCAGGATCCAGCCGCCCAGCGCCAGGAAGGGAATGCTCGAGGGCGGATGCGCACTGATCCGGCCGTCCTTCTGATAACGCCCGCGACGCGCACCAGGAATATCACGGCGATCAGCCCGATCCAGCCGCCGACGGCATGGACGACGACCGATCCGGCGAAGTCGTGAAATGACTCGCCGAAAAACGACTTCAGCAGGTCTTGCAGTCCGAAGCGGTTGTTCCAGGCGATGCCCTCGAAGAACGGGTAGATCAGCCCGACCATCACGAACGAGGCGCACAGTTGCGGCCCGAACCGGGCGCGCTCGGCGATGCCGCCCGACACGATGGCCGGGATCGCGGCGGCGAAGGTCAGCAGAAAGAAGAACTTGACCAGTTCAAAGCCGCTGCGGGCCGACAGGGCCTCGGCTCCCGTGAAGAAGTGGGTGCCGTAGGCCACCAGGTAGCCCAGGAAGAAGTAGGCGATGGTGGAGACCGCGAAGTCGACCAGAATCTTGACCAGGGCGTTGACCTGATTCTTGTAGCGGACCGTGCCGAGCTCCAGGAAGGCGAAGCCCGAGTGCATGGCCAGCACCATGATCGCCCCGAGCAGGACAAAGAGAGTGTCGCTGCCACTTTTTAGTGCATCCATGAACCGCCTCCGATGAGAATGCACCGAAAAAGCACAAATCATGCCCATCCGAGAAATGAATGCCCGTTTTTTGGGAGTATCGCTCTCTGAGAGGGCAGCAACGGCGGAGCGCTTGGAGTCGGCACATCCTCGGCCGTCCTTTGCCGCCTGAATGCGGTGCGTCAATGCACCATCATGGTGTGTTCTGGCACAACTCCGAGGCGTTCAGGACGGCCGGGCGCCTGCGGGGGCGTCGGCGCGGGCCTCGCGTCGGCGCGGCGCCCCCGGGCGGCCGCGGTCCGGCGGGGCAGTCTTACTGCCCGTCGGTATCGACCACCGGCACGGTGTAGTTCAGCGCCAGGCGTCCGCCATCCGGGTAGACGGTCTGGCCGGTCATGTACGAAGCGTCGTCGCTGGCCAGGAAGACCGCAACCCGCGCCACCTCGTCGGGCTCGCCAAGCCGCTTCATCGGCGTGCGGGAGAGCAGGGTGGTCCGCGCCTGGGGCGAACCCATGACCGCCTTGCGTGCCAGTTCGGTCGCGATCGTGCCCGGTCCGATGGCATTGACCCGGATGTCGTGCGCGGCCAGTCCGATGGCCATCACCCGGGTCAGCTGATTCACCGCCCCCTTCGAAATCACGTAGGGCACCTGGTCCGGGATGGCGAGGATCGCATTGACGCTGGACATGTTGATGATCGCGCCGCCGCCGCCCTGTTCGACCATCGCGCGCGCGGCCGCCTGGCCGAACAGGAAGTACGACTTCAGATTGACGCCGAGCACACGATCGAAATCGGCTTCCTCCAGGTCCAGGAAGCTGCTCGAATGGGTGACGCCGGCATTGTTCAGCAGGATGTCGATGCGCCCGAATTCGGCCCGGGCGGCCGCGACGCAGCGTTGCGCGAACTCCTTGCGGGTCACATCCCCGGCCAGGAACCGCACAGCCGGTCCGAGTTCGGCCGCCAGTGCCGTTCCGGCCGCCTCGTCGCGGTCGGCGAAGACCACCAGGCTCCCTCGAGCGCGAAACGCCGTACGCAGGCCGCTCCGATGCCGTTGGCCCCGCCGGTGACGAGGGCGATCCGATCCTGCAATCTCATGCGAGCACTCCAAGCCTTTCGCGCGGTGCCGCCGCGCGTCGGTCGGCGCCGACGGTTCGGGCCTCATCCGCAAGCATAGCGAGTCGCGGGGATAGAATCGGCGGCATGTCGTTCTTCCCGTGTGATTCGCGCGTGATTCGCCGTGCCGCGAACCGTGCCGCAGCGCTGGCGTTCGTGCTGGCGCTCACCCCGGTGGCCGCTCAATCGGGGAACCCGCCCGCCGCCGCCGGTGCCATTGCCGAGGCCGCCGCTCCGGTCGACTATCCGGCGCTGCGTCCGCCGCTGGCCGCCTGGCTGCGGGCAGCCGGCCTGAGTCCCGATCAGGTCGGCGCCGTCATCGTTCCGCTGGCTGGCGGTGCGCCGGTGTTCGAACACAACGGCGCCCGAGGCTTCAATCCGGCCTCGACGATGAAGCTGCTCACCAGCTACGCCGCCCTGTCGATGCTCGGGCCCGAGTACCGGTGGCGCACCACGGCTTATCTGCGCGGGCGTCTGCAGGACGACGTGCTGACCGGAGATCTCGTGCTGCGCGGCGGCGGGGACCCGAAATTCGTGGTCGAAGACCTGGTCGAGTTCGCGGCCCGGATGCGCCGTGCCGGGCTGCGCGAGCTGCGGGGCGACCTGATCGTCGACGATTCGCTGTACGACGTCGGCGACGAAAGTGTCGAACGCTTCGATGGCGATCCCTCGCAGCCCTACAACGTGCGCCCGCATGCGCTGCTGATGAACTTCAAGGCCTCGCGGGTGGTCCTGCAGCCTGGCACGGATCGGGTCGCGATCTCGCTCGACCCGCCGCTGGCCGATGTGCGCATCGACAACGATGTCAAGCTGGTGCGAGGCCCGTGCCGGCACGGTGCGCAGGGCCTGATGGTGCGCGATGTGCCAGGACCCGGCGGCGCCGACGGGGCCCGGCTGCGGGTCAGCGGCCCGTACTCGGCCGGCTGTGGCGAACAAGGCGTGTTTACCGCGGTGCTCAGCCACCGCGATTTCATCCATGCCTTCTTCAAGTCGGTGTGGCTGGCGGCCGGCGGCGAGTTCACCGGTCAGACCCGTCTGCAGCGCGGCGCGGCCAAGGGAAGGCCGTGGCTGGAATGGGTGTCGCCGCGCACCTTGGGCGAGGTCGTGCGCGACATCAACAAGTTCAGCAACAACGTGATGGCCCGCAACCTGCTGCTGCAGCTTGCCGCCGAGGCGCGCCCGCCGGCCTCCGAGGCCCGCGGCATGGCCCCCGAGGTCCGTGCCGTGCCTGCGCCCGCTCGCGGCGCCAGTCCCGAGATGGCCCGCCTGGCGGTGAGCCGCTGGCTGGACTCCCAGGGTCTGTCCTTCCCCGAGCTCATCCTCGAGAACGGGTCGGGTCTGTCGCGCCAGGAACGGCTTTCGCCGCTCAGCATGGCGGCGCTGCTGCGCCATGCGGCGGCCAGCCCGCTGGGCGACGCCTTTCGCCAGTCGCTGCCGCAGGTCGGCATCGATGGCACGATGCGCTCGCGCCTGGGCGGCGAGCCCGTCACCGGCAAGGCCTGGATGAAGACAGGCAGCCTGAACGACGTGCGGACCATTGCCGGATACCTGGACGCGGCATCGGGGCGCCGCTATGCGGTGGTGCTGCTGATCAACGGACCGCGCGCCGAGGGCTCGGCGCCGGTGCAGGATCAGTGGCTGCGCTGGATCTACGCCAACGGCTGATGCCCGCGCGGCCGCCTGGCGCCCGGGCGCGGCAGGGTGTCAGCCCAGCCCCAGCGATCCCCAGGGGGCGTCGATCCTCAGCTTGACCGCCGGGTCCATCGCGATCGGGCGGCCCCATTCGCGGGTCGTTTCTCTGGCCATTCCCGGTCGCGTCGATGCCCATTTTCGAACCTTTGCAGAGACCTTAGAGGCGAAGTCGAGGTAGTCGATCGGGGTGTTTTCGACCAGCAGCGTGTCGCGTGCCGGGTCGACCCGGGTGGTGACCGCCCAGATCACTTCCTTCCAGTCCCGCACGTCGATGTCATCGTCGGTGACGATGATGAACTTCGTGTACATGAACTGGCGCAGAAAACTCCAGATGCCGAACATCACCCGCTTGGCGTGGCCGGGGTACTGCTTGCGCATCGACACCACCGCCATCCGGTACGAGCAGCCTTCCGGAGGCAGGTAGAAGTCGACGATCTCAAACTGCTTGCGCGGGATCGGCACGAACACTTCATTGAGCGCCACGCCCAGGATCGCCGGCTCGCTCAGGCGGCTTGCCGAGGTGGGTCGTGTGGATGGATCGAAGCGCAGCGCCGCAATCGTGATGCGATCGATCGTGAACACCGGAAACCAGTCCTGCTCGTTGTAGTAGCCGGTGTGGTCGCCGTAGGGCCCCTCGAAGGCCATCTCCCAGCCGGTGAGCGCGGCGGCCGGCAGCGGGCCGCGAACGCCTTGACGGTCCGCGTTCTCGCGTGTCGCAAGCCCCTGCGGGTCGGGGCGAATCGTGCCCTCGAGCACGATTTCCGCACTGGCGGGCACCCGCAGCGTGCTGCCCAGGCAGCGGGTGACCTCGGTGCGCCCGCCGCGCAGCAGGCCGGCGAACTGGTACTCCGAGAGCGAGTCGGGCACCGGGGTGACCGCCCCCAGGATGGTCGCCGGATCGGCCCCCAGGGCGACGGCGACCGGGCAACGGCTGGCCGGGCTGAGCTCGGGCGTGGTCGCGAAAATCAGCGCCGCCCCGATGGGCGAGCCATCGCCGTGATCGTCTTGTTGCGGCTGAGCACCTGGTTAAGGCAGATGCCCAGATTCTGGCGTTCCTTGTCGGGCCCGCGGGTGACGACCAGCCCCCAGGTGATCAGCGGTGCCACGTCGCCCGGCCAGCAGGTCTGGATCGGCAGCCGTCCGAGATCGACATCGTCGCCCTCGAGAACCTGCGACTGGCAGGGCGCGCCCGACACTTCGCGCGGCTGCATGTTGAGCACCTGCCGCAGCACCGGCAGCTTGTCCCATGCGTCCTTCAATCCCTTGGGCGGATCGGGTTCCTTCAGATAGGCCAGCAATTTGCCCACCTCGCGCAGCGCCTGCGTCGATTCTTCGCCCATGCCCAGCGCCACCCGCCGCGGTGTGCCGAACAGATTGGCCAGCACGGGCATCTCGTAAGGCTTGCCCTCTTCCACCGGATGCTCGATCAGCAGTGCCGGTCCGCCCGCCCGGAGCACACGATCGGCCACCTCGGTGATTTCCAGGCGGGGCGAGAGCGGTTGCGGGATCCGTTTGAGCTCGCCGAGCGCCTCAAGTTGGTGCATAAAGTCCCGCAGATCCGTGTATTTCGCCCGCGATCTGAAAATCGATCCGATGCTCATCCTTGCCGTGATCTCGGTCGAATCCAACTTTGACCCCCGTGCCCAGAGCAATCGTGGTGCGCAGGGCCTGATGCAGGTGCTCACGCGGGTGCATGCCGACAAATTTTCGCCCTTCGGTGGGGTGGCCGCAGCCTTCGACCCGATGGCCACATCCGGTCAGCGCCCGATTTCTGAACGGCTACCTCGGCGCGACGGCAGTGTCGAAGGCGCACTGAAGGCCTACGTCGGCGCGGCCTTGCTGCCAAGCGATGGCGGATACGGCGCCAAGGTGATCTTCGAGCGCGAGCGCATGGCCGCGGCCGCGGCTGGCCGGCCGGTGCCGGCGGCGCCCGTCTCCGCCGCCGCCGCTGCGTCGGGCAAGGGCACCGACGCCGGTCTGGCGCCGAAGCCGCCGGTGTCCGAGTCGGGTGCCGAGGCGGCGCGCGGCGAGTTTCGGATGGTCACCGATTCGCCGCTGCTGATGCCTCCGCCGGCCCCGTCGGTCGACGTCGGCGCGCCTGAGGCCGCAACGCCGGCCAAACCGATCGCGCGCGAGTCCAGCGACGCCTGACGGCGCGCCCGCGCGGCCCGACCGAGGTTCGGCCGCGCCTTCAGATCCTCAACAGACCCGCCGTCAGCGCGGCAGATGTCGGCCCAGCCGGGCCACCGCTTCCTCGAGCTTGTCCATCGGCGTCGCATACGACAGCCGCACATAGCGGCTGGGCTGGTGATGGCCGAAGTCCAGCCCAGGCACCACTGACACATAGGCCTGCTCGAGCAGGCGATTGGCGAACTCGACACTGTCGTCGCTGAACCGGCTGCAGTCCGCATACACGTAGAAGGCGCCGTCAGGAGCGGCGGGCACGTCCAGTCCCACCGACCGCAGCGCCGGCACGATGTAGTCGCGGCGCCGTCGGAATTCGTCCCGGCGCTCCTCGAAGATGGCCAGCGCCGGCGGCGTGAAGCAGGCCAGCGCGGCGTGCTGCGCGAGGGTCGAGGCGCAGATGTACAGGTTCTGCGACAGCTTTTCGAATGCCCGCACCAGGGCCGGCGGCACCACGAGCCAGCCCAGCCGCCAGCCCGTCATGTGAAAGTACTTCGAGAAGCTGTTGGTGACGATCAGGTCGTCGCCCAGTTCCAGTGCCGAACGCGCCTTGCCGTCGTAGCTCAGCCCCAGATAGATCTCGTCGACGATCGTGAAACCGTCCTGCGCACGCACGTATTCGACGATCCGCGACATGTCCTCGAACGGGATCGACGTGCCGGTCGGATTGGCCGGCGAGGCGAGCAGGGTGCCGCGGACCGACGGGGCCCAATGGGCCTGCAGCAGTTCGGGGGTCATCTGGAAACGGGTTTCGGGGCCCACCGGAACGCCGACCGGTTCGCCGTCGAAGGCGCTGACGAAGTGGCGGTTGCACGGATAGCTCGGATCGGTCAGCAGCACCTGGTCGCCCGGGTTGACCAGTGCGCAGCAGGCCAGCGACAGCGCCGCACTGGCACCGGCGGTCACCACGATGCGTGCCGGATCGATGTCCAGCCCGTAGCGGTGTCCGTAGTCGGCTGCGATCGCCCGGCGCAGCGGTTCGATGCCCATCGCACTGGTGTACTCGGTGTGACCCGCACGGACTGCTGTTTCGAGTGCCGCAACCACCGGTTCCGGCGCCTTGAAGTCGGGCTCGCCGATGCTCATGTGGATCACCGGATGGCCGGCCTGCTGAAGCGCCACCGCGCGCTTCATCAGCTCCATCGTATGAAAGGGCGCGATCCGGTGCGTGCGATCCGAGAGGGCAGGGGCTTTCATGTCATCGGCCTTCGAAGGCGGGTTTGGTCTTGGCGAGGAATGCGCGATAGCCGATGCGGAAGTCTTCGGTGTCGAAACAGTCGAAGCCCTCGAGGTATTCGGCTTCGGTCAGCGGGCGCGGGTCGCGCAGGCGCTTTGCGAAGCGCTTGTGCCAGCGAGCCACCAGCGGTGCGCCGTCGGCGATGCGGCGCGCGGTGTCGAGCGCTTCGCTGGCAACCCGGTCGTCGGCCACCACCCGGGTGACCAAACCCCTTTAGTGATGGGCTTCGCGGGCGTCGAAGATCCGGCCCTCGAGCAGGATTTCGAGGGCGACGTCGGCCCCCCACCAGCCGCACCAGCGGCGCCATTTCCGGATAGGCCATCACCAGTCCGGAGATTCCTGGCAGTCGGCGCGCCGAACCGGCTGCCTCGCCGCAGATGCGGATGTCGCACAGCGACGCGATCTCCAGCCGCCGCCCACGCAGATGCCGTGGATCTGCGCGACCATCGGATGACGGCAGTTCTCGAGGGCTGCGGCGGTCGCGTGCATGATGCGGCCGCATTCGATCGCCTGTTCGCGGTTGGATCGGTCGGTCTCGAACTCGCTGATGTCATTGCCCGGCGAAAGCTCTTTCGCCGGCGCCGCGCAGGATGATGCAGCGCACCGGAGTCGTCAGCAGACAGCCCGCTGACCGACTCGCCCAGCGCGCGCCACATCGGCTTGGTCATCGCATTGAGCTTGGCGGCCCGGTTGATCACTACCGTGGCGATCGGGCCGTCGCGTTCGATCAGAATGTCGCTCATGGGGCTGCTCGGTCATTCGGCGCGCACGCCGAGTTCCTGACCGAGGGTCGAGTACTTCGTCAGTTCGGTCTTGATGAACGCCGCGAATTCCTCAGGATTGCGCGGGCCCACGTCCCCAACACGCCCTGCGGCTCGAGCTTGCCCTGACCGCCGGGTCGTCCAGCGATTTTTTGACCGCATCGGCGATCTTGGCAACCAAGTCGCGCGGCAGGCCCTGGGACCCATCACCGGTACCAGTTGGTCACATCGAAACCGCGGATGCCGACCTCGTTGAACGTGGGCACGTCGGGCAGCTGCGGCATGCGGGTCGGGGTGGAGATCGCCAGCGCCCGCAACATGCCCGGCCAGGATGTGCGGCAGCACCGGCGGCATGGTGTCAGGTTCATGTTGGCCTGGCCGGCCAGCAGGTCGGTGATCGCCTGGCCGCTGCCCTTGTAGGGCACGTGGTTCATCTGGGTGCCGGTGATCTTGGTGAACAGGGCGCCGGCCAGGTGCTGTGAGACATCCTGGGTCAACCTCCCTGGCTGGAAGCCAGCGTGACGGCGTTGCCGTGCAGGCTTGGGTCGTAGGGTTTGCGATCGGTCCAGGCACGCCAGATCACGCGCAGCCAAGCCCGTGCGAGGATGCGGATGGCATGCGTGTGATCGCAACCTCTGGCGCGGGCGGCCTGGTAGACGCTCTTGGCCCAGGCGTTGGCGTGGCGCGAGTTGTCTGCCAGGCAGGTGATGGCTTGGCGGAGCCGGTGGTTGCACGCCCATCGGAAGGCGACGCTGCGGGTCTTGCCCGACTGGTAGGTCACCGGCACCGTGCCGGCCTCGGCGGCGAGCTGGTCGGCACTTGGGAAGCGCTCGCGCACGTCGCCCAGCTCGGCCAGGATCTGCGCAGCGCAGACCTGCCCGGCCCGCGGGAAGGACATCATCAGCACGCCATCAGGCAGCGAGTGCATGAACTGCTCGATGCGCCGCGTGAGCTCGGCGATCTGCGTCACGATGGGCACGAGCACCGCCACCTGCGCGCGCACGACCTCGGCCATGGCCTGCTCGGTGTGCGCGCCGACGTGGCCGGCAGCTGCAGCACGCAGCCTGGCGAGCAAGTCGGCTGCGCTGCGCCGGCCGCTGTAGTGCTGGGCCTTGCAAAAGCGCTGCAGCTGCGCCTCAGTCAGGCCTCGGGCAGAGCGGGGCGAGGGGTAGCGGCGCAGGAAGGCCAGCGCGATTGGCGAGGCCACGTCGGCGAAGATCACGGCAGCGCCTGGCCAGAAGGCTTGCAAGGTGCTGGTGAGCTGGTTGGCTGCGGCAACGCGAGCCGTCACCAAATCATCACGCGAACGGACCAGCGCACGCAACGCGCGGATGTCGTCGGACTGCGGGGCCAGGGCGCGCCAGCGATGGCCATCCGTGCGCAGCAGATCGGCCAGCAGGTAGGCGTCCGAGGAGTCGCTCTTGGCGCCGTGGCTGCGGTACCGCGGGCGGCTGGCCTTGACGGCATTGGGGTGGATCGGGAAGACCTGGTGGCCAGCCTCTACCAGCGCATCGACGATCAACCCCGACGGCCGCTCGATGGCGATGCGCAGGCGCTGACCGTGACGCGCCAGGCGGCGCATCAGCTCGGCCAGGCCGTCCCGGTCGTGGGTGACCTCGAAGCGATCAAGCACCGAGCCGGCGGCATCGATCAGGCACACCGCATGGGTATGCACCGCCCAGTCCAGCCCGACAAATACGTCAGTACGAGCATCGTTGCTCATGGACAACCTCCTTGGAGTTGCGGTATGACTGTCCGTGTCGGAAGGCGCGGCGGGAAGCTCATAAACAGGCGCTCCAGCTTGCTCGGCCTGGCGCTACATCTTGGGGCCCGTCGTGGCCTTCCGGCACCCTGCGGGCTGCGGGTCTCACAGGGGCCATGCGAAGGCGAGCGCACCAGGCAGTTCCCGCAGGGGCACGGAAGTCGGTGGACACCCTCGGCGACAACAGACCGGGATGTCAAGTGCGAAGCACGGCGCGTCGAACACGGGTTGTCCACGGCGGCGGTCGGTCGGTTCGTCGCAAGCGCCGACCGCCCGCCGCCGTGGACAACCCTGCATCGCGGTGCTCGAGCGGCCCTCATGGCCCGTGAGGTTGCCTTATGAGCTGCCGATGCCCGAGGAGGCGTAGGAGAACACGCCCGGCTTGGAGCGCACGAGCGCGACCAGTTCGTCGACGTTCTTCGCGCCTACCGACGGATGCACCGCCAGGATGTTGGGCACGTAGCCGATGTAGTGGATGGGAGTGAAATCGTTGGCCGGATCGTAGGGCACCTTGAACACGAAGGGCACGATCACGTTGGATCTGAGTGGCCCATGACCAGTGTGTAGCCATCGGGCGCGGACTTGGCGACGATGTCGGCGCCGATCGCGCCCGACGCGCCGGCGCGGTTCTCGACCACGACCTGCGCGCCCAGGAGTTCCGACAGGCGCGGCGCCATTGCGCGCGCGATGATGTCGGTGCCCCCGCCCGGCGCGAAGCCCACGACCAGGCGGATCGGTTTGGACGGCCAGGCCTGGGCCAGCTGCGGCGGGCAGGGCGGCGAGGGCAGTGCCGGCGGCCAGGCCGCGAGGCTGAGTCGACGGGATGCGGATCGTTTGAACATGCGTGTCTCCAGGTTTTCTTATGGTCGCGGAACAGTGATCGGTAAAGGGTAGCCCGGCCGGTCAGGTCGCCGCTTCGTGCGCGCGAACCGTGCCAGAGCTCGGCGCAGGACGCGAAACGGGACTCGACCAGTGCCGTGGCGAATGCTATCGCAGGGGCCGCTGGCTGGTCGTGCGCCGTCAGGCCGGCGGCAGGGGCTCGGGCGCGGCGCGGCTGGTCGCGGCCAGATGGGCCATGGCCGCCTGGACTCCGCCCGGGCGTACCGGGCCCTCGCCAGCCCGAGCGCCATTTCCACGCCACCGAGCGTGCCCAGCAGGGTGAGGTCATTGAAGTCGCCCAGGTGGCCGATCCGAAAGACCTTGTCGGCCACCTTGCCCAGGCCCTGGCCGAGCGACAGGTTGAATCGGCTGAGCGCCACTTTGCGCACCGCGTCGGCGCTGTGCCCGGGCGGGCATCAGGATCGCGGTGAGGGCCGGGCTGTATTCGTCCGGATCGGCGCAGAGCACCTGAGCCCCACGCCTGGACCGCGGCCCGGGTTGCCCGGGCATGTCGCTCATGGCGCGCAAAGACAGCCGGCAGGCCTTCTTCGAGCAGCATGGCGATTGCCTCGTGCAGGCCGTAGAGCAGATTGGTGGCCGGCGTGAACGGGAAGTAGCCGTTGGCATTGCTGGCCAGCATCTCCTGCCAGTCCCAGTACGAACGCGGCAGCCGGGCCGTTGCGCTGGCCGCCAGCGCCTTCTTGCTGATGGCGTTGAACGACAGGCCGGGCGGCAGCATCAGGCCTTTCTGGGAGCCGGCGACGGTGACGTCCACGCCCCATTCGTCGTGGCGATAGTCGACCGAACCGAGCGACGAGATCGTGTCGACCAGCAGCAGGGCCGGGTGGGCGCACGCGTCGATCGCCCGGCGCACCGGCGCAATCTGGCTGGTGACGCCCGTGGAGGTTTCGTTGTGGACCACACAGACTGCCTTGATGCGATGCGCGGTGTCGGCGGCGAGCCGGCCTGCGATGGCCTGGGCGTCAGTGCCGCGGCGCCAGTCGCCTTCGATGAAGATGACCTGCAGTCCGAGCCGTTCGGCCAGGCGCTTCCACAACGTGGCGAACTGACCGGTCTCGCACATCAGGACGGTGTCGCCCGGCGACAGGGTGTTGACCAGGGCCGCCTCCCCAGGCGCCGGTGCCCGACGCGGGGTAGATGACCACCGGCTGTTCGGTCTGGAAGATCTGGCGGATGCCGCCGAGCACGGCGCGGCCCAGCCGCTGGAATTCCGGGCCGCGATGGTCGATCGTCGGGTAGTCCATTGCCCGCAGGATCCGATCCGGCACGTTGGTCGGCCCGGGGATCTGCAGGAAATGACGGCCGCTGGGGTGCGAATTGAGCGCAAGGCCCTGGGACAACTTCATGGGTGGCTCCAGAAATGGATAAATCGAATTTTGTATGCAATAATTTCCGCAAGCAAGTGGAAGTTATGAGCAGAATTCAGCTTGTGCGCGGAATGAGCGTATCAACCCATCTGGTATTGCATGCAATCATCCGATCTCACCGTCGATGTTTCCGCGGTCATGTCCGGCGAGCCGGCAGCGTCGGCACCGGCGCGGCCGATCGCCCGCCGTGCCCTGCATGAAGAGGTCGCCGACAGGCTGCGGGAATGGATCACCGAAGGGCGTCTTGCCCCGGGTGCGCGTCTGAACGAACGGGTGCTGTGCACCGAACTCGAGGTTTCGCGCACGCCGCTGCGCGAGGCGTTCAAGGTGCTGGCCGCCGAACGCCTGATCGAGCTGCATCCCAATCGCGGCGCCACGGTCGCCACGCTGTCGATCGAAGACGTCCGCCACCTGTTCGAGCTGATGAGTTCCCTCGAGGGCCTGTCCGGAGAACTGGCCGCGCTGCGGCACACCGCCGATGACCTGCGCGAGATCCGGGCGCTGCATTACGAGATGCTGGCCGCGCACGCCCGCGCCGATCTGCCTGCCTACTACCGCCTGAACCGGGCCATCCATCGGGCGATCAACCGCAGCGCGCGCAATCCCATGCTCGCCGAGGCCTACGACAGCGTGAACCTGCGCATCCAAAACCTGCGCTTTCGGTCCAACTTCAAGGCCCAGAAGTGGGACGCTGCCGTCGCCGAACACCAGGCCATGCTCGAGGCGCTCACCGCCCGCGATCCGGCGCGCCTGCGCCAGCAGCTCGAGCAGCATCTGCAGCACAAGTTCCAGGCCGTGCTCGCCGACCTCACCCCCCAGGATCGATCGTCATGAATGCGCCGCACGCTCCCCAGGTACTGACCGTCCCCGCGCTCGAGCGCAGCCGGCTGGCGCAACGTCTGCGTCGGGTGCTGCGCGGCGAGGTCAGGTTCGATGCGTTTTCGCGCGGCCGCTACGCCACGGATGCCTCCATCTACCAGGTGGACCCGATCGGCGTGGTCATTCCCAGCGACGAGGCCGATGTGATCGCGGCCATCGACCTGGCCCGCGAGATGAAAGTGCCGATCCTGCCGCGCGGAGGCGGCACCAGCCAATGCGGCCAGACCGTGGGAGAGGCGCTGGTCATCGACAACAGCGCGCACCTGAACAAGGTCATGGCCTTCGACAAGGAAGCGGCGACGGTCGAGGTGCAGCCGGGCATGGTGCTCGATCACCTGAATGCCTTCCTGAAGCCGCACGGCCTGTGGTATCCGGTCGATGTGTCCACGTCGGCGCAGGCCACGCTGGGCGGCATGGCCGGCAACAACTCCTGCGGATCGCGCTCGATCGCCTACGGCAACATGGTGCACAACGTGCTGGGCATCGACGCGATCCTGGCCGATGGCAGCCAGGAGTACTTCGGACCCTTCGGGGTCGGCGCCGCGCGTCCGATGGGTTCGGCGCGCACCGCCCGCCTGGTGTCTGCGCTGTTCGAACTGGGCGCTCGCGAACGCGACGAGATCGAGCGGGTCTGGCCGCGCGTGATGCGCCGGGTCGGCGGCTACAACCTCGACGTGTTCCATCCGCGATCCGAGCGTCCGTACACGGCCGACGGATCGGTCAACCTGTCGCACCTGCTGGTCGGCTCGGAGGGCACGCTGGCCTACTTCCGGCGGCTGCACCTGAAGCTCTCGCCGCTGCCGGTGCACAAGGTGCTCGGTGTGGTGAATTTTCAAAGTTTTCATCAGGCGATGGACAGCGCCCGCCACCTGGTGACGCTGGGCCCCAGCGCGGTCGAACTGGTGGACCGCACGATGATCGACCTGGCGCGCGACAACCCGGTGTTCAGGCCGGTGATCGAGGCGGCCCTGATCGGTCAGCCCGATGCCATCCTGCTGGTCGAGTTCTCGGGCGACGACCGCGGCGTGCTGCTGCAGCGGCTCGCCCGGCTGGTCGAGATGGTCGCCGACCTGGGCCTGCCCGGCGCGGTGGTCGAGATGCGCGACGACAAGCCGCAAAAGGCGCTGTGGGAAGTGCGCAAGGCGGGGCTGAACATCATGATGTCGCTGCGCGGCGACGGCAAGCCGGTGAGCTTCATCGAAGACTGCGCGGTGCCGCTGGAGCACCTGGCCGAATACACCGACCGGCTCACCCAGGTGTTCGCGCGCCACGGCACGCGCGGCACATGGTATGCCCACGCTTCGGTGGGCACGCTGCATGTGCGCCCGATCCTGGACATGCGCCGCGGCGATGCCACCAAGATGCGCGCGATCGCCGAAGAAGCGGCCGCGATGGTGCGCCAGTACAAGGGCGCGTTCTCGGGCGAGCACGGAGACGGTCTGGTGCGCAGCGAGTGGGTGGCCTGGCAGTTCGGTCCGCGCCTGACCCGCGCCTTCGAGCAGATGAAGGATCTGTTCGACCCGGACGGCCTGATGAATCCGGGCAAGATCGTGCGCACCTCGCGCATGGACGACAGCCATCTGTTTCGCTTCAAGCCGGGCCACGAGGCGAAGCCGCTGCGCACCGCACTCGACTGGTCGGCCTGGAATGTGCAGGCCAACCCGGTCACGGAAGTCACCAGTGCGCCGGGCACCGGCGGCGATCCGTCCGAGGGCTTCGCCAAGGCCGTCGAGATGTGCAACAACAATGGCCACTGCCGCAAGTTCGATGCCGGCACGATGTGCCCGAGCTACCGGGTCACCCGCAACGAACAGCACCTCACCCGGGGCCGCGCCAACACGCTGCGCCTGGCGCTGAGCGGCCAGTTGGGCCCCGACGCGCTGGTCTCGCGCGAGATGCGCGACTCGATGAGCCTGTGCGTGAGCTGCAAGGGCTGCAAGCGCGACTGCCCGACCGGGGTCGACATGGCGCGCATGAAGATCGAGTTCATGCACCACTGGCAGCGCCGCCACGGACTCACGCTGCGCGAAAAGCTGGTGGCCTATCTGCCCCGGTATGCCGATGCGGCCTCGCGTTTCGCCGGGCTGCTGAACCTGCGCGACCGGGTGCCCGGAATGGCGCGCCTGAGCGAGCGCCTGCTGGGCCTGTCGGCGCGGCGCAGCCTACCGGCCTGGCAGCGCCAGACCTTCCGGCGGGCGCACAAGGCGGGTGAACGCGCCGCCGCGCGCCCGGCTGCGGCGAAGGGCGCCGTGCGTGCCGGCCTGCCGCCGGTCGTGCTGTGGGTCGACACCTTCTCCAATCACTTCGAGCCGCGCAACCTGCATGCCGCCCTGCGCGTGCTGCGTGCCGCTGGCTACGACGTCACGCTGGCCGAGCCCGCGGCGGGCGACACCGGCCAGGGCGCACTGTGTTGCGGACGAACCTTCCTGTCGGCCGGGCTGGTCGACGAGGCCACCCGGCAGGCCAGGCGCACGCTCGATGCCCTGAGTCCGCACGTCGCCCGCGGAGCGCTGTCGTCGGTCTGGAGCCGTC
The DNA here is from genome assembly GCA_016710525.1 of Burkholderiaceae bacterium. Taxonomy (GTDB): domain Bacteria; phylum Pseudomonadota; class Gammaproteobacteria; order Burkholderiales; family Burkholderiaceae_E; genus Quisquiliibacterium. The sequence continues at coordinate 32,019 of JADJVQ010000142.1, read as the reverse complement.
GTGCCTGCTGACTTTGCGTGACGAGTTCCTGGGCCTGAAGCTCGGCGAGCCGGCGCTGCGTCTGGCCGAAGCCAGCTTCCTGTTCGAGGAGTTCCTGGTGCGCGAGCAGCGGGCAGGGCGCTGGCAGCTGCCGCTGCGCGCGATCGGGGCGCAGACCGCCTACGTGCATGGGCATTGCCATCAGAAGGCCTTCGACGCGTTCTCTGCGGTGCTGCAGGTGCTGTCGTGGATTCCCGACCTCGCCGTCCAGGCCATCGAATCGAGCTGCTGCGGCATGGCCGGCGCGTTCGGCTACGAAGCCGAGCACTTCGACGTGTCGATGCGCATGGCCGAAGCCAGCCTGCTGCCGGCGGTGCGCAGCGCCCCCGACGGGGCGCTGATCGTGGCCGACGGCACGAGCTGCCGCCACCAGATCCACGACGGCGCGGGCCGCGAGGCGCTGCACGTGGCGCGAATCCTCGAGCGCGCGCTGCCGGTGGGCTGACCTGTTCGGGCCGGGGGCCTGCTGTGCCCGGTTCGTGCCCGGCGGCGGCACCCGTGCTGCGCCAGGCGGGGAAGCGGGGCGCCGTCGCACGGTGGCAGCCCGGACCGATCACGACTACGATGGTCGTCGGTCCGCGGCCTGTGCCGCCCGTTTGAGGAAGGAATCGTCCCATGACCCCTGCCGTCGATGCCCGGCAGTCCGGCGCCCAGCCGGGCACGGCGCGCGCGCGCAACCTGCTGTTCGTGATGTGCGATCAGCTCCGCGCCGACCACCTGTCCTGTTACGGCCATCCCAGCCTGAAGACGCCCGCCATCGATGCGCTGGCCGCACGCGGCACCCTGTTCGAGAACGCCTTCGTGCAATCGGGTGTCTGCGGTCCCTCGCGGATGAGCTTCTACACCGGGCGCTACGTGTCCAGCCATGGCGCCACCTGGAACCGGGTGCCGCTGTCGGTGGCCGAGTGGACGCTGGGCGATCACCTGCGGGCTGCCGAGCGCCGCCTGACCCTGATCGGCAAGACCCACGTGATGCCCGATCGCGAGGGCCTGGCGAGGCTGCAGATCGATGGGGATGCCGAACTCGGCCAGCTGCTGGCACGCGGCAGCTTCAGCGAGGCGATGCGCCACGACGGCCACCATGCCGAACCCCGCGCCCGATACGCGCAGTGGCTGCGCGAGCGCGGATATGCGGGCGACGATCCCTGGACCGACTGGGTGATCGCGGTCGATACCCCCGAGGGCGGAACCGCATCGGGCTGGCACATGCGCAACGTGCACCTGCCGGCTCGCGTGAAGGAAGCCCACTCCGAAACCGCCTACACGGTGGGCGAAGCGATCGATTTCATCGAACGCGAAGGCGACACGCCGTGGGCCTTGCACCTGTCGCTGGTCAAGCCGCACTGGCCGTACGTGGCGCCCGCTCCGTATCACGCGATGTACGAAGCCGGCGATGCCCTGCAGGTGCATCGCGATCCGCGCGAGCGGGTCGACCCGCATCCGGTGTATGGCGCCTACCTGAAGCAGGAGGAGTGCGCCAACTTCGCCCGCGATGAAGTGGTCGCCAAGGTGCGTCCGGCCTACATGGGCCTGGTCCGCCAGGTCGACGACCACCTCGCCCGGCTCTGGGCGGTGCTCGAACGCCTGGGACGCTGGGACGACACGCTGGTGGTCTTCACCGCGGACCACGGCGACTACCTCGGCGACCATTGGCTCGGCGAGAAGGAACTCTTCCACGATGCGGTGCAGCGCGTGCCGATGATCGTCGCGGCGCCGGGCCAGCTCGCGCCGGGGCGGCGCGACAGGCGCCTGGTGGAGGCCGTCGATGTGGTGCCAACCGCATTGCAGGCGCTGGGCCTGCCGCCGGCGCGCCATCGGGTCGAGGGCGCCTCCCTGCTGCCGCTGCTCGATGGACAGGCACCGGCGGTATGGCGCGGCGCGGCATTCTCCGAGCTCGACTATGCGTATCGGCGTGCCCGGCTGCTGCTGGGCCGGGGGCCCGACGAATGCCGGGCCTGGATGGTGCGCACCGATCGCTACAAGTACGTGCACTGGCAGGGCTATCCTGCGCAGCTCTTCGACCTGGTCAACGATCCTCACGAGATCGACGACCGCGGCCGCGATCCGGGCCTGGAGGGCGTGCGCGAAGAAATGCGCGACCGCCTGCGCGAGTGGTCGCTGGGACTGAAACGGCGAACCACGGTGGCGCTGGACGAAGTCAGTCAAAAGACCGACGCTTACAAGCAGGCGGGCGTCTTCTACGGGCAATGGTGACCCGGGCGCCGGTCAATCCATTCGCAAGGGAGACAACTTGAATCGAGTCGATGGCAGGGTAGCAATCGTCACCGGCGCGGCCGGCGGGATCGGGTCGGCCACAGCCCGCCTGCTGGCGCAGGCCGGCGCCACGGTCATCGCGACCGATCTGCGCGAGGACGACGGCCAGGCGCTGGTGGCCGAGATCGACGCCGCCGGAGGCACCGCGGTGTATCGGCAGCACGATGTCACGCTCGAGGCCGACTGGCAGGCGGTCGTGGCCGAGGCCCTGAGCCAGCATGGACGCCTGGATATCCTGGTGAACAACGCCGGCCTGTATCGGCACGGCCGCATCGAGGACACCACGGTCGATCAGATCGCGACGCTCTTCGACGTCAATCTGAAGGGCGTGGTGCTGGGCACCAAGCACGCTTTCCTGGCCATGAAGCAGCGCCCCAGCGGCGCGGCCAGCGCCTCGATCATCAACCTGTCGTCGATCGCCGGGCTGATCGGCTCGGCCAACAGCGCGCTGTACGGCATGAGCAAGGGCGGCGTGCGCCTGTATACCAAGGCCAGCGCGATCGAAGCGGCGCAACTGGGCTACAACATCCGCTGCAATTCGGTCCATCCGGGCATCGTCGATACCGACATGGCGCGCGGCGTGGCGAGCTCGATGCGCGAGCGCGGCGTGCCGCAGGCCGACATCGATCAGGTCATGGCCAGTTCGCATCCGCTGGGCCGGATGGCGCAGGCGATCGACATCGCGCGCGGCATCGTGTTCCTGGCCTCCGACGATTCGTCGTTCATGACCGGCAGCGAACTGGTCATCGACGGCGGCTGGACCGCCCGCTGAAGGCGCGCGGGGGCGCGGGGGCGCTAGGACGCCGTCGGGTCGAGGTAGTCGGCCACGTCCACCCGGGCGCCGCCGGCCACCCGCGCATCGTCGGCGATGCGTGCGACCGCCATCGCCACCCGTGATGGCGGGCGCAGTTCACCGTCGGCCTTGCGCTGGATGAACCGCCCCACCGCCGGAAAATCGTCGGCACTGGCCGCCCGGATGGCCGCCTGCATCTCGGTATCGATCACGCCGGGACTGACGTTGACCGCGCGCAGCGGCCAGGCCTGGGCGGACTGCTCCATCGCCACCGAGCGCACGAAATTTTCCAGCCCGGCCTTGGCCGCGCAATACAGCGACCACCCCGCGTAGCCGTTCAGCGCGGCCCCCGACGAGATGTTCAGCAGCGTCTTGCGGCAGGGCAGGGCCTGGAATGCGGCGATCGCCTGCGTCATCAGCATGATCGGCGAGGCGAAGTTGACCTGGATGTTGGCGAGGACCTCGGCGGGGTCCTTGCGGGAGGTCGGCCCGATCGGCGCCAGCACGCCGGCGTTGGCGATCACCACGATCTCGTCCCATGGCTGGCTGGCCAGCGCCGCGAATTCGGCCGCAAAGACCCGCCTCGCGGCTTCAGGCTGGGCGAGATCGGCCGCGATCGACCAGGGATGCGGCGCCGAGCGCGAGAACTCGAGCACACGCCATTGGCGGGCCTGGTAGAGCTCGCCCAGGGCAAGCCCCAGGCCGCGCGATCCGCCGCTGATGATGGCCAGTTTCATGGTGACCCGGGTCCGTTTCGAAGTGGTGAAGTCGCCGAGTATGTCCGATGCAAGCGCGGGCAACGCCGGCCGGTTCCGGATTCCGTGCGATTTCGTCAAAACCCCTATTCCCGTTCCGAGATTGTCGGTGTCGGCACGCCGGCGGATAATCCCTGGCCCAGGTAGACAAACCCAGAGCCGGCAGTTTTCCAAAGGCCGGCCATCTCGAGACAACGCCATGGATCCGCAATTTCGCAAGGCCGCCCTCGAATACCACGAGCAGGGGCGCCCCGGAAAAATCTCGGTCACCGCGACCAAGCAGCTCGTCAATCAGCGCGATCTCGCCCTGGCGTATTCCCCCGGTGTGGCGGCGGCCTGCGAAGAAATCGTCGCCGACCCGGCGGCGGCCTTTCGCTACACCAGCCGCGGCAACCTGGTCGCGGTGGTCACCAATGGCACCGCGGTACTGGGCCTGGGCAACATCGGACCGCTGGCGGCCAAGCCGGTGATGGAAGGCAAGGCGGTTCTGTTCAAGAAGTTCGCCGGCATCGATGTCTTCGACCTCGAGATGGCCGAGAACGACCTCGACAAGCTGGTCGATCACATCGCGGCGCTCGAGCCGACCTTCGGCGGCATCAACCTCGAGGACATCAAGGCGCCCGACTGCTTCTATGTCGAGCGCAAGCTGCGCGAGCGCATGAAGATCCCGGTGTTCCACGACGATCAGCACGGCACGGCCATCGTCGTGGGCGCGGCGCTGCTCAACGGCCTGTCGGTGGTGGGCAAGGACATCGACAAGATCAAGCTGGTGTGCAGCGGCGCCGGCGCCGCGGCCCTGGCCTGCCTGGACCTGCTGGTCGACCTCGGCCTGCCGCTGGCCAACATCTGGGTCGCCGACCTGGCCGGTGTCGTCTATCGCGGCCGCAAGGAGCTGATGGATCCCGACAAGGAGCGCTTCGCGCAGCCCACCGAGGCCCGCACCCTGACCGAGATCATCGGCGGGGCCGACGTGTTCCTGGGCCTGTCGGCCGCCGGTGCGCTCAAGCAGGACATGGTGGTGAAGATGGGCGATCGGCCGCTGGTCTTCGCGCTGGCCAATCCCACCCCGGAAATCATGCCCGAGGAGGTCAAGGCGGTGCGCCCGGACGCGATCATCGCCACTGGCCGCACCGATTACCCCAACCAGGTCAACAACGTCCTGTGCTTCCCGTTCATCTTCCGCGGGGCGCTCGATGTCGGGGCGACCACCATCACCCGCAAGATGGAGGTCGCCGCGGTGCATGCGGTGGCCGACCTGGCGCGCGCCGAACTGTCCGACATCGTGGCCAGTGCCTACAGCTCGATGCCGCTGCAGTTCGGTCCCGAATACCTGATCCCCAAGCCCTTCGATCCGCGGCTGATCGTGCGCATCGCGCCGGCGGTTGCCCAGGCCGCGATCGACAGCGGCGTGGCGACCCGCCCGATCGCCGACTTCGACGCCTATAGGGCGCAGCTCGAGCAGTTCGTCTATCACTCGGGCAACTTCATGAAGCCCATCTTCGCGACCGCCAAGCGCGCACCGCGCAAGCGCGTGATCTACGCCGAGGGCGAAGACGAACGGATCCTGCGCGCCACCCAGGTCGTGATCGACGAGAAGCTCGCGCGGCCGATCCTGGTCGGCCGCCCGGCGATCATCGCCCAGCGCATCGAGCAGTTCGGCCTGCGGCTCAAGCCCGGGGTGGACTTCGAGGTGGTCAACCCCGAATGGGACGAGCGCTACCGCGAGTTCTGGATGGAGTACTGGCGGATGACCGAACGCAAGGGGGTCACCGCGCAGTACGCCAAGATCGAGATGCGCCGGCGACTCACGCTGATCGGCGCGATGATGCTCAACAAGGGCATGGCCGACGGCCTGATCTGCGGCACCTTCGGTACCCACGCGCTGCACCTGCACTACATCGACCAGGTGATCGGCAAGCGCCCCGGCGCCACCGTCTACGCGGCGATGAACACGCTGATGCTGCCCAATCGCCAGGTCACGCTGGTCGATACCCATGTCAACGTCGCGCCGAGCGCCGAGCAGCTGTGCGAGATCACGCTGCTGGCCGCCGAGGAACTGCAGCGCTTCGGCATCCTGCCCAAGGTGGCGCTGGTGTCCCACTCCAATTTCGGCACCTCCGACAGCCCCAGCGCGGTGCTGCTGCGCCAGACCCTGGCGCTGCTGCGCGAGCGCGCGCCCAACCTCGAGGTCGACGGCGAGATGCACGGCGACGCGGCACTCGACCCCGAGTACCGGCGCACGGTGATGCCGAATTCCACGCTGCGCGGCGAGGCCAACCTGCTGGTGCTGCCGACCATCGAGGCGGCCAACATCGCCTACAACCTGCTCAAGACCGCGGCCGGCAACAACATCGCGATCGGGCCGGTGCTGCTGGGCGCGGCCAAGCCGGTGCACATCCTGACCGCGTCGGCGACGGTGCGGCGCATCGTCAACATGACGGCCTGGACGGTCATCGACGCCAACGCCGAACGCTGAGCCGGCCGCACTGCGGTCCGATCCTCGGAAATGGCCGGTGTTAGCACCGGCCGCGCGGGCACAGGCGACGAACGGCGGTCCGAACCCGGGCCGGGCACCGTCTGCGGCGGCGGCGGCGCCGCTGGTCGGCACGCGGGGCCCGGTCGACGGCGCTTTGTCGGCGCGCCGTTGACCCTTGCCGGGACGGCGCCTAGATTGCGATCAGTATCCGCCGGATACAGCAATGTCCTCCCTCTTTGTCAGGCTCGACCGCCGTGTCAATTCTTGCCGTTCGCCCAGACCAGGCCGCCGCCGAATCCGCCCGCCCGGAACCCGAACAACCTCGTGGCATCCCCGATGACGCGCGAAAGCGGTTCGAGCTGCTCCAGGATTGCCGCGAGCTCGTCATATCGCGCCTCGCGAAGGTCGTGAACGAGGCGCTCAACAAGATGAGCGAGGACCTCTCGGCGCTCGCGGTGCGCAGCCGCGATGCCGACGAGCAGCGCGCCCTGATGGACGCGGTGTCGATCGTTCGCCAGCACCGGACTGAAATCGAGCTGCGATTCCGGCGTTCGTTCACCGATGTCTTCGAGCGGCGCATGTTCAACCAGCAGGTCGTGTCGCGCGCGCCGGCCGACGAGCCCGGCGAGCTCACGCTGGTCGATGATGCCGAGATGCAGGCCAAGCTGGCCGTCGACCGGCTGGTGCATCGCACGCGCGGCACGCTGGATCCGGACGAGGTGCTCGGTGTGCGCGCGCGCCTGGCCGCGCTGCTCGAGCGCGACTGGTTCGATGAAGGGCAGCATCCGGCGGCGCCCGAAGCGGTGTTCGAGGCATTGAAGTCGGCGCTGGGCGAGCTCGCCCCCAAGCCCGAAGTTCAGTCGGCGCTCCTCGATGCCTTCGAGCCGCACGTGTCGGCCAACCTGAATCAGGTCTACAACTCGGTCAACGAGCGGCTCAAGGCCAATCGCATCCTGCCCAAGATCCGTCCGCAGGTGACCTTGCAGCCGGGGCAGAAGCGTCCCGGCCAGGCCGAGGCCGCCCCCGACACGCTGACCGCGCCGGGCAATGGTGCGCATGGCCATGGCGCCGGCGCACATGGTGCGGCCGGCGCGCTGAACGGCGCATCGGGCGAACACTTCGTCCAGGAAGTCCAGTCGATCCTGTCGCAGCTGTCGCAAGGCGCGCCGAATGCGCGCGCCAGTGCCACCCGCATGCTGTCCGATCCCGACATCTTCGCGGTGGCCGATCTGCCGTTCCCCGCGGTCGAGCCGCCGCTGCTGGATGCCTTGTCGTCGGTCCAGGTGTCGTCGGCCGCGTCGCCCGGGCTGCCGGCCGACCTGCTGGCCGAACTGGCCGAGCGGACCCATGAAAAGGATCGCCGCTCGATCAGCTCACCGTCGAGATCGTCTCGATGGTGTTCGACTACATCTACGCCGACAAGCGCCTGGCCGATGTGATCAAGCAGCAGCTGCTCAGGCTGCAGGTGGTCGCGATCAAGGCCGCCCTGATCGACCGCAGCTTCTTTGCCCGGCGCCAGCATCCGATGCGCCGGCTGATCGACCGGATCTCCGAAGTGGCGGCCGATCCCGATGCCGACCTGGCCATCGGCTCCGAACTGGTCAAGGGCGTCGAATCGGTGGTCGAGTCGGTGCTGCAGAACTTCGAGCAGGACCTGTCGATCTTCGACCAGGCTCGTTCGCGCATCGACGAACTCGCCGCGCAGGAGCAGACGCGCTGTGCCGAGCGGCTGGTCCGCGTGACCCGCGAGGCCGAGCGCAGCGAGGCGCTGTCCGAGGGGGCCGAGCTGGCGCGGGCGCGCCTGGCCGACCGGATCGACAGCGAGACGCCGGTGTTCCTGCGCGACTTCCTGAACCAGTGGTGGTCGCGGGTGCTGTCGATGGCCCATCTGGACGGCGGCGGTGACCCGGCCGCGTTCGACGAGGCGATGACGACTGCCGAGGCGCTGATCTGGTCGGTCGCGCCCAAGTTGCCCGATGAGGTCGGCAAGCTCGCCGCGATGCTGCCCAAGCTGATCGGTGCCGTGATGCGCGGCGTGCGTCAGCTGTCGGTGCCGGAAGAGGTGCGCGAGCGGTTCTTCAATGAACTGCTGCAGGCCCACACCCGTTCGATCGCGGCGGCCAAGCAGGCGGCGGCCACGGCCGCGGCCCGCCGCCCGACCAATGTTGCGATGCGCTCCGACGGGCGCATCCAGTTCAAGCGCGTGAACCCGCCCGTCGCCGAACAATCCGTCGTCGAGCGTCAGGCGCAGTGCCAGAGCGTTCGGCTCGAGACGCTCAAACGCGGCGCGGCGATCGAGCTGCTGGCCGCTGACGGGCAATGGCGCAGCTTCAAGCTGTCGTGGGTCAGCCCGCAGCAGCGGCTGTACGTGCTCAGCCGCTTCCCGGACGAGGCGCGATCGCTCGACCGCACCCAGCTGGCCGAGCTGTTCGACTGCAACGAAGCGCGCCTGGGCGAATCGCGAAGCTCGGTCGATCAGGCCATCGACAGCATCAACAAGGAACCACAGCCCGCGTGAACCGGCGCGCCGGCGCCGTGATCGCGCGAAGGTTGCGCTTTCCAGATCGCGTGCATCTGGTCTAGCATGCAGCCATGTTTGCACGACTGCTCACCTGGCTGATCCTCGGCCTCTTTTCGTTTGCGGTCTTGTTGCCTGCACCGGTTGCGCACGCTCGGGAGCGCGCGCCCAGGGTGCTGGACGACATCCGGCACGCTCAGCTGCCCGTCGAAGCCCGCGAGACCCTTCAGCGCATCCGGACCGGCGCCCGACTGCCCTACGCCAAGGACGGTACGGTGTTCGGCAATCGCGAAGGCGTGCTGCCATCCCGCCCGCGCGGCTATTACACCGAATACACCGTTCCCACGCCGGGCTCGCGAGATCGTGGCGCCCGGCGAATCGTCGCCGGTGGCGACCCCGAAAAATCAGGCGAGTACTACTACACGTCGGACCACTACCGCAGCTTTCAGCGCATACGCGAATGAGCCAGCGTCAACAGGCATAAGTTCCATGAGCGCATTCAGCAATATTCCCCCCCAGGCGGTCTTGCCCCTGGGCGCCTATGACCTCGACGAGCTGCAGCGCTCCGCGCGCTACGCCGACCAGCGGCTGCTGGTCGCCGATCTCGGCGCGGTGCATGACAAGTCGGGGGTGCTGCGCGAACTCGCGTCGGCCTTCAAGCTGCCCAGCCACTTCGGCGGCAATCTCGATGCCCTGTACGACTGCATCACCGACCTGAAGCCCGACGGCGATGCCGAACAGCCCGGCTTTGCGGTGATCCTGCAGAATCTGCCCGCCGAACCGGGTTTCCCCGCCGACGAGCGCGACGTGCTGCTCGATGTGTTTCGCGATGCTGCCGACTTTTTTTTCGATCACCAGACGGCGTTTCGCGTGTTCTATTCGGTCAGGGGCCGGATCTGACCCCTCGTCGACGGGGCCGCGACGGCCGCACGCCTGTCCGGTTCGGCGGCCCGGCGCTGTTCAGCCGCGCAGCGAGCGAGTCAGCGAGTCGAGCAGGTCCTGAGGATTGCCCAGGCCGCCGTCAGGAATATGGCCCGATGGCGTGAGCTTGTCGACCACGTCGGGCAGCATGCCGGCGAGCTGCTCGGACACGTTTCCGGGCGACAGGCCCAGCTGCTGGGCGATCTGACCGATGCGCTCGTCGCCCAGGACCTGCGAGAGCTGATCGGCGCTGATGGGCATGTTGGAACCGGTGCCGATCCATGACTGCGCCACCTCGCCAAGGCCCGCGCCCTGCAGCGAACGCAGCAGGCCTCCCAGTCCGCCCAGGCTGCCGCCCGGGACCTGGCCCTGCCCCTGATTGGCCAGCATCTGCAGCGCGATGTTCAGCAATGCGCCGCCGGCCCCGCCGCTCGCGCCTGGCTGTCCGCCCTGCTGAGTCAGCGCGCCCATGGCAGCGCCCAGCAATCCGTCGAGCAGTCCCATCCTGAGTTCTCCTGTTCAGGCGGTTTCGGAACGAAACCGACCGCGTCGAGACTACACCAGGTCGCCGTGCGCCGACTGTAAAAGAGCGAGTGCTGCCAGCCCCGCCGTCTCGGTGCGAAGCACACGCGGGCCCAATCCGACCGGGGCAAGACCAGCCTGTCCGGCCTGCGCCAGTTCGTCATCGGTCAACCCGGACTCGGGGCCGATCAGCAGATCGGATTCGTGCAGGGGGGCATCGCGGGCCGCCTGCATGGCCGCCTGGCGCAGCGACTGCCCGGCGAGCGGGGCAAGCACCCAGCCGCGGCGATCGCGCGCCCGCCCGGCCAGGTAGTCGGCCAGCGATTGCGGGGCCGCGACCGCGGGCAGCACATCGCGGCCGCACTGCATGCAGGCGGCGACCACCAGCCGCTGCCAGTGCGCCAGGCGCTTGCGCGCGCGTTCGTCGTCCAGGCGGACGACGCTGCGCGCGCTGGCGACCGGCACGATGACCGCCACCCCGAGTTCAACCGCCTTCTCGATGGTGAAATCCATCCGTTCGGCTGAGCTGATGCATTGCACGAGCGTCACCCGCAAAGGGCTCTCGGGCAGCGCGGGCAGGCGTTCGACCAGGCGCAGCTGTCCGGCGTCGCGGCCGTCGCCGGACAGTACCGCCGACCAGCGCGCGCCCAGCCCGTCGAACGCCTGAACCGCGTCGCCGGGGCGCAGGCGCAGCACCCGATGGGCGTAGTGGATCTGGTCGCGATCGAGGGCGACGATCTGCCCCGTCTCGTGCAATCCGCCGACGAGCAGACGAGCGATCATGGCAGGCTGCCAGCGAGCTCCCGCGGCTCAGGCCGGCAGGAGCTCACGGTAGAAGTTGGGCAGAGCGAACAGCGCCGAATGCATCGCCGGGTTGTACAGGCGCAGGTCGCCGATCCGGCGCTGCGCCAGGCGCTGCTCGACGACGTCGGGCGCGACCGCGCAGACGTCCAGGGAGTCGGAGACCACCGCCAGTCCCCAGTAGGCACCGTAGAGCGGGATGAAAAGCCCCATCGGGCGCACGATCGGGAAAACCGTGTGCAGATCGGCCAGCAGCCGGCTCACCCGTTGCGGCTGATAGACCGGCGAGCCCAGGTGCAGCGTGATCGCCCCGCCCGGGGCCAGAGCGCGCCGGGCCATCTGGAAGAACTCGGGCGTGTACAAGCGTGCTGCCGGGGTGTCGGGATCGGTCAGGTCGAGCACGATCAGGTCGAAGGTCTCGCCGGTGCTCCGGGTGTACTCGAAACCGTCGCCGACGTGGACCTGCAGGCGCGGGTCGTCGAAGGCGCCGCGGTGCACCTGGCCGAGGTACTCGCGCGAGATCCGGATCACTTCGGGATCGAGCTCGGCCATCACGACCCGCTCGATGCCCGGATGCTTGAGCAGTTCTTCGCTGGAGCCGCCGTCGCCCCCGCCGATCACCAGCGCGCGCCGGGGCGCAGGGTGCGCGATGGCCGCGCAGTGCACGATCGGCTCGTGATAGAAGAACTCGTCGCGCTCGGAGGTCATGAAAGCCCCGTCCAGGCGGAACAGCTTGCCGAACTGATGGGTGTCGAAGACCTCGATGCGCTGATGGCGCGAATGCAGTGTCTCGAGGCGGCGCCGCACCCGGTAGCCGTAGGCGCTGTCGGGGTTCAGCCATTCGAGCAGCAGTTCGTCGCTGCCGGATTCGGGGTCGGCGGAGCCGCGCAGGATGCGGTTGGTGTTCTGCTGAGCCGGGGCGAAGGCGACGATCAGGTCGCTGAGGACCTGCTCGGCCTTGCCGGAGTTGTCGGTCGAAAAATTGCAGACATAGACATCCAGTGTCACGCCGGCGCGTTCGGGCCAGGTATGCAGTGCGAGGTGGGATTCCGCCAGCAGCACCGCCCCGGTCACTCCGCCGGGCTCGCCCTGGTAGGGCGGGAAGGTGAAAAATTTTTCGTCGACCACCGTCAGGCCGGCACGTCCGACCACATCCGCGCACAGCGCCGCCAGACGGGCGGCGTCGACCAGCAGGGCAGGGCCGCTGGCGTGCCCTGCGCAGCCACAGCCGTACAGGTCGGCGGTCAGGTGCAGTCCTTGCATGTCGGGAGAGATCCGCGGGAAGAGTCCGATGTCGTGCCGTGGGCGGCCGTCGCCGGAACCCGCGCGGGGTTTTCCCGGCGAGGGGCTTGCGCCGCGGCGTCAATCGTCGGAAGTGAGGAAAGCCTTCGAGTATAGCGTAGCGATGTGGGGCTCGACAGGACGGGGTCGGGGGTTTGATAGAATCGAGGTTTTATCAGGGGCAGCGCGCGCGATGACCTCCACCGAGCATTCCAGCCTGGAATCCCAGCTTTCTTCCGATGCTCTGACGCGCATGGCCGACACCCTCCGGGTGCTGGCTATCGACGCTGTCCAGCAGGCCAACTCCGGCCATCCGGGCATGCCGATGGGCATGGCTGAAATCGCCGTGGCGCTGTGGGCGCGACAGTTGCGGCACGACCCGGCCGATCCGGCCTGGCCCGATCGGGACCGCTTCGTGCTGTCCAATGGCCATGGCTCGATGCTTCTGTACTCGCTGCTGCATCTGACCGGCTATGCGCTGCCGATGTCCGAGCTCAAGGCTTTCCGGCAGATGCACTCCAAGACGCCGGGGCATCCCGAAGTCGGCTTGACGCCCGGCGTCGAAACAACCACCGGCCCGCTGGGGCAGGGGCTGGCCAATGCGGTCGGCATGGCCCTGGCCGAGCGCCTTCTGGCCGACCGGTTCAACCGCGAGGGCCATACGCTGGTCGACCACTTCACCTATGCCTTCGCCGGCGACGGGTGTCTGATGGAGGGCATCTCGCACGAGGTCTGCTCGCTCGCCGGTACGCTCGGGCTGTCCCGTCTGGTCGTGCTGTACGACGACAACGGCATCTCGATCGACGGCGAGGTGCGCCACTGGTTCAGCGACGACTCGGTTGCGCGTTTCCAGGCCTATGGCTGGCATGTCATCGCCGATATCGACGGACACGACACCTGGGCGGTCGATCGTGCGATCGCGCAGGCGCGCGACTGGGGCATCAACGGCCGGGACGGCCGGTTTGCGCCCACCCTCATTCAATGCCGCACCGTGATCGGCAAAGGTTCTCCCAACCGTGCCGGACTGGCCAAGGCGCATGGCGAGCCACTCGGTGCGACCGAGATCGCGCTGGTGCGCGAAGCCATGGCGGCGCGCGGCTTCACCATGGAGCCCTGGCAGGTGCCCGACGACGTCCGCGCGGCCTGGGATGGCCGTGAACGGGGCGCTGCGGCCCATGCCGAATGGCTGGGCCGGCTGTCGGCCTACCGCCAGGAACACCCGCAGCTGGCCGCCGAGTTCGAGCGTCGGATGGCGGGCGATCTCCCCGCCGACTGGGAAGACCTCGTCGAGGCGATGCTGGACGACGTCGTTTCCCGGGCCGAGACCATCGCAACCCGCAAGGCGTCCCAGAACGCACTGAACCACCTCGGCCCGGCGCTGCCGGAAATGCTCGGCGGGTCGGCCGACCTCACCGGCAGCAACCTCACCGATTTCAAGGGCTGCGGCGCGCTGCGCGCCGGCCCCGACGGGCGGCTCGTCGCCGGGCGCCACATCAACTATGGCGTGCGCGAATTCGGCATGAGCGCGATCATGAACGGGCTGGCCCTGCACGGCGGATTCATTCCGTACGGCGGCACCTTCCTGACTTTCGCCGATTACTCCCGAAATGCGCTGCGCATGGCCTCGCTGATGCGCCAGCGGGTGGTGTTCGTGTTCACCCACGATTCCATCGGCCTGGGCGAGGACGGCCCGACCCATCAGCCGGTCGAACACACGTCCAGCCTGCGGCTGATTCCGGGCCTGGACGTCTGGCGCCCGGCCGATACCGTCGAATCCGCGCTGGCCTGGGCCAGCGCCGTCGAGCGGCGCGACGGCCCGAGCGCGCTGCTGTTCTCACGCCAGGCATTGCCCTTCGTCACCCGGTCCGAGACCCAGCTCGAGGCCGTGCGCCGTGGCGGTTATGTGCTGCGCGATGCGGCAGAGGCCTCGGCCGTGATCATCGCCACCGGCTCCGAACTCGCGCTGGCCCTGGCTGCCCGCGACCTGCTCGCCGATGAAGGCGTCGTGGTCCGTGTTGTCTCGATGCCCTCCACGTCGGTCTTCGACCGGCAGGATGTCACTTACAAGCGCTACGTGCTGCCCGACAATCTGCCGCGTGTCGCGGTCGAGGCGGGTGTCACCGACTGGTGGTGGAAATACCGCTGCGAGGCGGTGGTCGGCCTGGACCGCTTTGGCGAGTCCGCTCCGGCGGGCGCGCTGTTCGAGCATTTCGGCTTCACGCCGCGCAACGTCGCCGACACGGTGCTCACCGTGCTCGCCGGCCGGGCGTCGCGCTGAAGCGTCACGGTTCTCACATCCTCAGAAGGAAAGTCCATGACCATCCGCGTCGCCATCAACGGGTACGGCCGAATCGGCCGCAACATCCTGCGTGCCCACTATGAAAGCGGCAAGCAGCACGACATCGAGATCGTCGCCATCAACGACCTGGGCGACGCCAACACCAATGCCCACCTCACCCAGTACGACACGGCCCACGGCCGGTTTCCGGGCACCGTCAAGGTCGATGGCGACAGCATCGTCGTCAACGGCGACCGCATCAAGGTGCTGGCCAATCGCAATCCCGCCGAACTGCCCTGGGGGGCGCTCGGGGTCGACGTGGTGCTCGAGTGCACCGGCTTCTTCACCACCAAGGAAAAAGCCGGCGCGCACATCAAGGGCGGCGCCAAGAAGGTGATCATCTCGGCGCCCGGCGGCAAGGATGTCGATGCGACGGTCGTGTATGGCGTGAACCACGGCGTGCTCAAGGCCACCGACACCGTCATCTCCAATGCGTCGTGCACCACCAATTGTCTGGCGCCGCTGGTCAAGCCCCTGAACGACAAGATCGGACTGGTCAACGGCCTGATGACCACGGTGCACGCCTACACCAACGACCAGGTGCTCACCGACGTCTACCATGAAGATCTGCGCCGGGCCCGTTCGGCCACGATGTCGATGATCCCCACCAAGACGGGTGCGGCCTCGGCGGTGGGCCTGGTGCTGCCGGAGCTCAACGGTCGGCTGGACGGTTATGCCATTCGGGTGCCCACGATCAATGTGTCGCTGGTCGATCTGTCGTTCATCGCCGCGCGCGACACCACGGTCGACGAAGTCAACGCCATTCTCAAGGAAGCCGCCGAGGGCGCGCTGGCCGGTGTGCTGGCCTACAACACGGCGCCGCTGGTTTCGGTCGACTTCAATCACAATCCCGCCTCGTCCAATTTCGATGCCACGCTCACCAAGGTGTCGGGCCGGCTGGTGAAAGTCAGCAGCTGGTACGACAACGAGTGGGGCTTCAGCAACCGGATGCTCGACACCACCGTCGCGCTGATGGCCGCGAAATAGGCGCTCGGCAGCCCCGGCCTCCAGTGCCGGGGATCGGGGTTCGGGCGGTGCGAAACCGGCCGGCCAGGCGCGGCCCCGGCACTGGCAGGGGCCGGCAGACAGGCGCCGCTAGCGCATCGTGGCGCTGTCCATCACCCGCGAGACATGCCCGACCGCCTGCTCGAATATCGGCAGCAAGGCGTTGGCAGCCGCCGCATCCTGGCGCGCGGTGGCGTTTTCGATCTGCTGGGCCAGATCGCTTGCCTGACTGGCGCCCAGCATCGCCAGTGTGCCTCGCAAACCGTGCGCGGCGAATTCGGCCTCCTCCAGTTCCCCGCGCTCCAGGGCCTGCACGAGATTGTGAAGATGGCGCGATGAGCTGGTCTTGAACAGGGCGGCAATCCGTTCGATCAGGTCCCAGTCGGTGTCGACCTGTTCGAGCAGGCGGCTGGCATCGAAATCGCGCGCTCCCTCGGGCCCGTTGTGCGCGTTTCTGCCTTGCGGCAACGCGCAGACGAGTTCCAGCAGCCGGCCCAGCCGCGCGCTGTCGATCGGCTGATCCAGGCAGGCATCGGCGCCGGCAGCCAGTGCCGATTCGCGTTCGGCGGGGCTGGCCAGTGCCGTCATGGCGACAACCGGCAGCCGCAGGTTGGGCGATCCTGCCTTGCGGGTGCTCGATCGGGCCTCGCGTTCGCGCACCGCACGCGTGGTGGCAAGACCGTCCAGCACGGGCATCTGCAGGGCCAGCATCACCAGGTCCGGAAGACCGTCGTCCAGGGCCTGAAGGACCTGCCGCCCATTGGCCACCAGAGTGACGCGATGGCCCAGTTTCTCGAGCAGGCGGGTCGCCACCAGGCGCTGGACCGGATGGCTGTCGGCGAGCAGTATCTGAAGACTGACCGAACCGGCCGGGGCATTCCGCAGAGGGCTTGAGCGAGGGGTGGGCATGGATGGGGTCGGCCAATCTGGCTCGGGCCCGCGACGGGTGCTTCCATCGGCCGATCAGCCCGCGGCCAACGGACATTGTCCTGGCAACCGGGGTGTGCCGGGTGGCATTTCGTCACCTGCCAGGCACCACGGGGCGGCTGGCGCGGCGCGCTGCGCTCGAGCTGTCGCCGCTACAATGGAAATTCCCGATGGTCGTTCCTTCCACCTCCTTTTGCGGCTGCCCGTCTGCGATGAAATTCAAACGACTCTACGATCTCGAGCTGCGCGGCAAGCGCGTCTTCATCCGTGCCGACCTCAATGTGCCGCAGGACGACTCCCTGGCCATCACCGACGACACCCGCATCCGGGCGTCGCTGCCGGCCATCCGCCATGCGATGCAAGCGGGCGCCGCGGTCATGGTCACCTCGCACCTGGGGCGCCCCACGGAAGGCACGGTGCGCCCCGAAGATTCGCTGGCGCCGGTGGCGCGGCGGCTGTCGGACCTGCTGGGTGTGGAGGTGCCGCTGGTGGCGAACTGGGTCGATGGCGGCTTCAGCGTGGCGCCAGGGCAGGTGGTGCTGCTCGAGAACTGCCGCTGCAACAAGGGCGAGAAAAAGAACGACGAAGCCCTGTCGCGGCGCATGGCCGCCTTGTGCGACATCTATGTCAACGACGCGTTCGGCACGGCCCATCGGGCCGAGGCCACCACGCACGGCATCGCGGCGGTCGCGCCGATCGCCTGTGCCGGCCCGCTGATGGCGGCCGAGCTCGATGCGCTGGGTCGGGCGCTGCTGCAGCCGCGCCGGCCGCTGATGGCCATCGTCGCCGGCTCCAAAGTCTCGACCAAGCTGTCGATCCTGAAGACGCTGGCCGAGCGGGTCGACCAGCTGATCGTCGGCGGAGGAATCGCCAACACGTTTCTGCTGGCAGCCGGAATGCCGATCGGCAAGTCGCTGGCCGAACCCGACCTGGTCGGCGAGGCGCGCGCCATCATCGACATGATGGCCGCCCGCGGGGCCAGCGTGCCCCTGCCCACCGATGTGGTCGTGGCCACCGAGTTCTCGGCGAGCGCGGCTGCGCGCACGGTGCCGGTTGCCCAGGTCGGGGCGGCCGACATGATTCTCGACATCGGGCCGGATAGCGCGGCGCAGTTTGCCGGGCTGGTGGCCAAGGCGGGCACCATTGTCTGGAACGGGCCGGTCGGGGTGTTCGAGTTCGAGGCATTCTCGGGCGGCACGCGGGTGCTGGCACAGGCCATCGCCGATTCCGCCGGATTCTCCATCGCCGGCGGCGGCGACACGCTGGCCGCGATTGCCAAGTACGGCATCACCGACAAGGTCGATTACATTTCGACCGGCGGCGGCGCGTTCCTCGAGTTTCTCGAGGGCCGCACCCTGCCGGCAGTTGCCGCGCTCCAGGCGCGTGCCTGACCCCTCCACCGACCGTCCCAGGAAACCGCCCCCATGATTCGCGCCACCAAGATCGTTGCCACCCTGGGACCCGCCTCGGCCAGCCCGGAAATCCTCGATCGAATGCTGGCCGCCGGCACGAATGTGGTCCGGGTGAATTTCTCGCACGGCAGTGCCGCCGAACACACCGCCACGGTCAAGATGGTGCGCGAGATCGCCCACCGCCTCGGACGCGACATCGGCATCCTGGCCGACCTGCAGGGGCCCAAGATCCGCATCGGCAAGTTCGCGCAGGGCAAGATCGATCTGGCGCTCGGCGACCGGTTCATCTTCGACATCGAGTGCGAACTCGGCGACCAGCAGCGCGTCGGCCTGGACTACAAGGAACTCGTCAACGACGTGCGTGTCGGCGACAACCTGCTGCTCAACGACGGCCGGCTGCTGATGCGGGTCGAGAAGGTGGGCAATACCACCATCGAGTGCACGGTCACGCAGGGTGGTGTGCTGTCCAATCGCAAGGGCATCAACCGTCAGGGCGGCGGGCTGACGGCTCCGGCGCTCACCGCCAAGGACATGGACGACCTCAAGACCGCGGTGGCCTTCGAGGCCGACTTCATCGCGGTGTCGTTTCCCAAGAACGCGCCCGACATGTACATGGCGCGCGAACTGATGCGCGCCGCTGGCGGCCATGCGCTGATGATCGCCAAGATCGAGCGCTTCGAGGCGATCGGCAATCTCGAGGAGATCCTGAAGGCCAGCGACGGCATCATGGTTGCCCGCGGCGATCTGGCGGTCGAAGTCGGAGATGCCGCCGTGCCCGCCCTGCAAAAGCGCATGATCCGCCTGGCCAAGGAGCACAACAAGTTCGCGATCACCGCCACGCAGATGATGGAGTCGATGATCGAATCGCCGGTGCCCACTCGCGCGGAGGTGTCGGACGTGGCCAACGCGGTGCTCGATGGCACCGATGCGGTGATGCTCTCGGCCGAGACGGCCGCCGGCAAATATCCGGTCGAGACCATCGAATCGATGGTGCGCATCTGCGTCGAAGCCGACAAGTCCCAGTCGGTGCCGCTGGACAGCGAATTCCTGAATCGCACTTTCTCGCGCATCGACCAGTCGATCGCGATGAGCGCGCTCTTCGTCGCGCATCACATGCAGATCAAGGCCATCGTGGCGCTGACCCAGTCGGGCTCGACGGCGCTCTGGATGTCTCGACTGGACTCCGGCGTGCCGATCTATGCGCTGACCCCGGAGGAGCGAAGCCGGCGCCGCATGACGCTGTATCGCGAAGTGCACCCGGTGCTGCTGCAGTACAAGTCGGTGGAGCGCGAGGCACTGCTGCTGGAAGCCGAGCAGACCCTGGTGGCCGCCGGCCTGGTCAGCAAGGGCGACCGCATCATCATCACGATCGGCGAGCCGATCGGCAAATCGGGCGGCACCAACACGATGAAGATCGTCACCGTCGGCGAACACGGCTGATCCCCGGCTGCCGCATTTTTCACAGCCCCGGCCGGCCGCAAGCGGCATAATTGGCGGCGGATGCTTCGCCGAGCCGGCCGGTTCGCCGCGCAGTCGCCCCCAGGGGCACGTCCCGCCGGCTGGGCCAAGTTTCCACATCCAGGAGTACTCCCATGCCTCTCGTCTCCATGCGCCAGCTGCTCGATCACGCCGCCGAAAACGGCTACGGGATCCCCGCGTTCAACGTCAACAACCTCGAGCAGGTGCAGGCCATCATGTCGGCCGCCGCCGAACTCGATGCCCCGGTGATCATGCAGGCCTCGGCCGGTGCCCGGAAGTACGCGGGCGAGCACTTCCTCAAGCATCTGATCCAGGCGGCGGTCGAGTCCTATCCCAAGGTGCCGATCGTCATGCACCAGGACCACGGCCAGTCGCCGGGCATCTGCAAGGGCGCGATCGACCTCGGGTTCTCGTCGGTCATGATGGATGGCTCGCTGGAGGAGGACGGCAAGTCGATCGCCAGCTACGAGTACAACGTCGAGGTCACCCGCAAGGTGGTCGACATGGCGCATGCGCTGGGTGTCACCGTCGAAGGTGAACTCGGCTGCCTGGGGTCGCTCGAGACCATGAAGGGCGACAAGGAAGACGGCCACGGCGCCGATGGCACCATGACCCGCGAGCAGCTGCTCACCGATCCCGAACAGGCGGCCGATTTCGTCAAGAACACCCAGGTCGACGCGCTGGCCATCGCCATCGGAACCAGCCACGGCGCCTACAAGTTCACCCGCAAGCCCACCGGTGACATCCTCGCGATTTCGCGCATCAAGGAAATCAACGCGCGCCTGCCCAACACGCATCTCGTGATGCACGGCTCTTCGTCGGTGCCGCAGGATCTGCTGGCCGAGATCCGCCAGTACGGCGGCGACATGAAAGAAACCTACGGCGTGCCGGTCGAGGAAATCCAGCACGCGATCAAGTACGGCGTGCGCAAGATCAACATCGACACCGACATCCGGTTGGCCATGACCGCCGCGATCCGCAAGTACATGGCGCAGAATCCCGACAAGTTCGATCCGCGCGACTACCTGAAACCGGCCCGCGAGGCCGCCAGGCAGATCTGCCTGCAGCGTTACCAGCAGTTCGGCTGTGCCGGCCAGGGCAGCAAGATCCAGGCAGTCGCGCTGTCGGTGATGGTGAACCGCTACCGAGCGGGCGAACTCGCCCAGGTGGTCAACTGAGCGCGACTCCCTCGAATCCCGGGCCGCAGGCGCCGCAGCCCGGCGCGGGGTCGGCCACGGCCGAACTTGCCCTGGCGCTGCAGGCGATGGTCGCCCGGCGGCTGCCCGGATACGAGACGGTCGAGTCGCTTACCCGGCTCTCCGGGGGGGCCAGCCAGCAGACATGGGCCTTCGAGGCGCGTGGACCTGCCGGCTCGATGCCCGTCATCCTGCGCCGCATGCCGCCGGAGTCCCGGCTGAGCGACTCCGCCATCGGGCTGGAGATCGAGGCCGAGCTGATCCAGCGGGCAGGGCGGGCCGGTGTGCCCGTGCCGGAGGTGCTCGCGGTGGCGCAGCCCGATGACGGCATCGGGCATGGATTCCTGATGCGCCGGATCGAGGGCGAGACGCTGGGCCGGCGCATCTTGCGCGATGCGCCGTTCGATGCGATCCGGCCGCACCTGGCCGCGCAGGCCGGCGGCATTTCGGCCCTGGTGCACAGTGTGCCGACCGAGGGCGTGCCGCTGATGCGCCGCACGCCCGCCCAGGACCTCGAGCTGCTGCATCGCCGCTATCTCAGAACCGGCGCGGCGCTGCCGGTGTTCGAGCTGGCCTTCCGGTGGCTGCGCGAGCATTGCCCGGCTGCCGCGGACCTGACACTGGTGCACGGCGACTATCGCCACGGCAATCTGATCATCGGTCCGGATGGCATCCGTGCCGTGCTCGACTGGGAACTCGCCCATCTGGGCGACCCGATGGAAGACCTGGGCTGGATCTGCGTGGCTGCCTGGCGCTTCGGGCAGATCGACAAGCCGGTGGGCGGCTTCGGCACTCGCGAAGCCCTGTTCGCGGCGTATGCGCAGCGGGCGGGCCGCGCGGTCGATCCGCAGCGCGTGCACTTCTGGGAGGTGATCGGCACCTTGCGCTGGGGCGTGATGTGCCTGGACCTGGCCAGTTCGTATCCGCAATTCAGGCAGACCGACCCGGGGCGTGCGGTCGAACGTGCGATGATCGGGCGGCGGGTGTCCGAAACCGACATCGACCTGCTGCGCCTGCTGGCGCCGCGCTGAGCTGCCGCCGACCATGCAAAACACCCCCACCCCCGATGAACTGCTCGAGCTCGTGGCGCGCTACCTGACCGACGTGGCGATGCCCCTGCTGCCGCCGGCCGCAGCCTTCCATGCGCGGGTCGCGGCCAATGTGCTCCAGGTGGTGCGCCGCCAGGTCGAACTGGCGCCGCGTCAGGATGCCGCCGAGCTCGCCCGGCTGGCAGCGCTGGGCGTGACCACCGATGCCCCGGCGCCCGATCTGCCCGCCGCCAATGCAGCGCTGGCCCGTGCGATCGCCGAGGGCCGGATCGAATCCTCCGACCCGGCGCTGCTCGCGCACCTGTGGCAGTCCACCTTCGAGCGCCTGGCCGTCGATCAGCCCGGCTACGCGTCGTATCGCGCCGAGTCCAGCCGCCCCGGATGAACCCTCGAAGTCCGGCGGTCGGCTTCGTCCTCGTCTGTGTGTTCCTCGATGTCCTGGGTGTCGGGCTGATCATTCCGGTCATGCCGTCGCTGGTCGGGCAGTTCACCGCCGATGCCCAGCACCAGTCGTATTGGTACGGGGCGCTGGTTGCCAGCTACGGCCTGATGCAGTTCGTTTTTTCGCCGGTGCTGGGCGCGCTGTCGGACCGGCTGGGCCGCCGGCCGGTGCTCCTCGTGTCGATCACCGGGCTGGGCATCGACTTTCTGGTCATGGCCTTGGCCGATTCGCTGGCGCTCCTGCTGGCGGCCCGCCTGGTGGGCGGCATCACGGCGGCGACGACGTCGGTGAGCACGGCCTACATTGCCGACATCACGCCGCCCGAGGCACGCGGCCGCGGCTTCGGGCTGCTGGGCGCGGCCTTCGGCCTGGGGTTCATCGTCGGCCCGCTGCTGGGCGGCGTGCTCGGTGCGATCGATCTGCGCTGGCCGTTCCTGGCCGCCTCGGCGCTGGCGCTGGTCAACGCGCTGTATGGCGGCTTCGTGCTGCCCGAGTCGCTGCCCGCGGAGCGCCGGATGCCGTTCTCGCTGGCTCGGGCCAATCCGATCTCGGCCCTGCGCGCGCTCGGGGCGGCACGCGGCGTGGGCGGCCTGCTGTGGGTGTTTGCGCTGATGGTGCTGTCGCAGTTCATCCTGCATGCCACCTGGGTGCTGACGACCGGCCTGCGATTTGGCTGGGGGCCGCGCGAAACCGGCCTGTCGCTGTTTGCGGTGGGCGTGGCCGCGACCCTGGTGCAGGGTGTCCTGCTCGGTCCGCTGATCGCCTGGATGGGCGAGCGGCGCCTGGTCGTCGCCGGGCTGGCCAGCACGGTGCTCGCCTACATCGGGTACGCGCTGGTTCCGCAGGGCTGGATGGTCTATCCGATCATCCTCGTCAATCTGCTGGGCATGGCGGTGGGCCCCAGCCTGCAGACCCTGATTTCGGCGTCCTTCGATCCGGCGCGCCAGGGCCTCGCGATGGGCGCGCTCAACGGGATCAACGGCATCGTGTCGGTGGTTGCGCCGCTGATGGGCACCGCACTGTTCGCCCAGGTTGCGCACCTGCCGGCAAGCGATCCGCGCACCGCGGTCACCCTCTGGGTGGGCGCGGTGCTGCAGCTGGTCGCCTGCCTGCTGGCGGTGCGAGAAGGCCGCAGGCACCGTCGCTCCTGAGGGCGATGCGCACCGGGTTCTGAACGCGCCGGCGATCCGGTGCGAGGCCTCTCAGCTGAGCGACTGGTAAACGGCCGACTCGAATTCGTAGTACAGGGGCAGCGAGCGCACGTCGGCGAACGGCAGGATCTGGGTCAGGTAAACGCCGCCCACTCCGCTGGCGCGGTCGATCCAATAGTACGAATTGGCCAGCCCCGCCCACATCAGCCCGCCGGCCGGGCGTCCGGTGGGTGCGCGCTGGGTATTGATCTGGAAGCTCAGGCCCCAGGTCTTGGGCAGGCCCGGGAAGAATTCGGCGTCGTTGGACAGTGGCGCGATCGCGGTGCGCAGCCGGCTCACGCGGTTCTCGCCCATGTTGTTGCGGGCCATCAGGTCGACGGTTTCGGGGCGCAGCACCCGGTTGCCGTTGCCGGCGCCGTCGTTCAGGATCATCCGCACGAATTTCAGGTAGTCGCCGGCGCATGAGTACAGGCCGCCGCCGCCCATTTCGAACTCGGGCTCCTGCACGATTTCCAGTTCCATCAGGGGCGTGAGCTTGCCGTCGTCACCGCGCTGATGGATCTTGGCCAGCCTGTCGCGCATGGCCGGCGTGATCTTGAACGCGGTGCTGTCCATGCCCAGGGGTTCGAACAGGTGGCGGGTCAGGTAGGCGCCCAGCTTCATGCCGCTGACGGCTTCGACCATCTTGCCGGCCCAGTCGATGTTGATGCCGTAATCCCAGCGTTCGCCCGGGTCGAAGAGCAGCGGCGTGCGCAGCGCCGCGTTCTCGCAGGTGGTGACGCCGGGCAGGCCTTTGGCGGCCTGGTACTTCTGGATGTCGGCATTCCAGATCTCGTAGCTGAAGCCGGCGGTGTGGGTCAGCAGATGACGCAGCGTGATCGGGCGCTTGGGCGGGCGGGTCTGGGGCTGGCCGGCCGCGTCGAACCCGGTCAGCACCTGGGCATTGGCGATCTCGGGCACGATCCGAAGCGCGGGCGCGTCCAGATCGAGGCGGCCCTGTTCGACCAGCTGCATCGCGCCGGCGCCGGTCACCGCCTTGGTCATCGAGGCGATCCAGCCCACGGTGTCGGGCGTCATCGCCGCGTCCTGATCCAGGACCCGGCGGCCGAAGGCTCCCTCGTACAGGGTGCCTTCGCGGTTCGTGACCATCGCGACCACGCCGGGAATTTCGCCCGTCTGGGCGGCGCGGCCCAGGATTGAATCGATCCGTTCCTTCATCGACATCGTCTCGCTCCGGTGGGGGTGTTGGTGCGACGAGTTTAGCGGCGCCGGCTTCGGGCATGATGATGGCCGTGACAACGGCGCGGGGACTGGCACGACATGGACAACGATCATCTGATATTCGACGCGGGCGACGTGGTGCTGCAGTCGGGGCGCACGTTTCCGGCCATGAAGATCGCCTACAAGACCTGGGGCACGCTGAACGCGGACCGCTCCAACGTCATCGTCTACCCGACCTCGTTCTCGGCCCAGCATCACGACACCCAATGGCTGATCCGCGAGGGCGGCATCCTCGATCCGACGCGCCATTTCGTGATCATCCCGAACCTGTTCGGCAATGGGCTGTCGTCGTCTCCCTCCAATACGCCCTGGCCGCTGACCGGCGACCGCTACCCGGACGTCACCTACCATGATGCGGTCCGGGTCCAGCGTCGGCTGCTCGCCGAGGTCTTCGGGGTGCAGCGCATCAAGCTGGTTTATGGCTGGTCCATGGGCGCCATGCAGGCCTACCATTGGGGCAGCCTGTTCGGCGACGCGGTCGAGCGCATCGCGGTGGTCTGCGGTTCGGCGCGCTGCGCGCCGCACAATGCGGTGTTCATCGACGGCGTGCGGGCCGCGCTCACCGCGGATCCCGCCTGGCAGGACGGGGTGTTCCACGGCCGGCCGGTGCGCGGTTTCCGGGCCATGGGCCGCATTTACGCGAGCATGGCGATGTCGCAGGCCTTCTATCGGGATGAGCTGTGGCGCGGCATCGGCTTCAGCTCCCTGGAGGATTTCCTGGTGCGCAACTGGGAGGCCAATTTCTCGCGGCGCGATCCGTCCGATCTGCTGGCCCAGTTGTGGACCTGGCAGCAAGGCGACATCAGCGCGTGCGAGCGCTTCGGTGGCGACCTGCCCGCGGCGCTGCGCGCGATCTCGGCCCGGGTGCTGCTGATGCCCGGTGACCACGACCTGTACTTCCGGGTCGAAGACAACCGGCGCGAACTGGCCCATCTGCGCCACGGCGAGCTGCGCCCGATCCCGTCGGTCTGGGGGCATCGCGCCGGCAACCCGGTCCAGAACCCGGCCGACGCCGAGTTCATCCGGGCGGCGGTGCATTCGCTGCTGGGCGACTGAATCGCCGACGATCGATGCAAAGCGACCGGTTTCGGCTGAACGCCGACCAGCTTCGCGAGTTGTCGGCGCGCCGCGATGGCCCTGGGCTGCGGCGCGCCGCCGCTCACCTGGGCGCCGTGCTGCTGGGCATGGCCGCGATCTGGCATTGGCGGGGTACCGTGTGGGTGGTTCCGGCGTTGCTGCTGACCGGATGGCCGCTGGCGTTCCTGTTCAATGCGATGCACGAATGTGCTCACCAGACGGCGTTCAGGACCCGCGCACTGAATCTGGCGCTGGGACATCTGGCCGGCTTGTGCGTGCTGCTGCCCTACGAGTACTACCGCAGCTTTCATTGGGAGCATCATCGGCACACCCAGCAGCCGGGGCTCGATCCGGAAATGAGCCTGGTGCTGCCGCGCACGCGGGGCGGCTGGCTGTGGCTGATGCTGGGCTTTCCGGTCTGGTTCAAGCGCAATGTGCCGACTCTGCTGCGCCACGCCGCCGGACGGGTGCGAGCCCCCTGGGTCGGTCCCGACAAGCGCGCGCTGATCGTGCGCGAGGCGCGCGCCTATGTGGCTGTGTACGCGCTGGCGGGAGTGGCCTCGATGATGGTCGCGCCGGGGGCGCTGCTGCTGCTGTGGCTGTTGCCCCTGGCGGCGGGCCAGATGCTGTTGCGCCCGTATCTGCTGGCCGAGCACACGGGCTGCGGCCAGTCGCGCGACATGCTCGAGAACAGCCGCAGCATCGACACCAACCGGCTGGTGCGGTTTTTCGCCTGGAACATGCCCTATCACGCCGAACATCACGCGTATCCGGCGGTGCCGTTTCATGCCCTGGTGCGCTTGCGCGAGCGTGCCGCGCCGCACTTGCGCCGCCGCACGCCGGGGTACCGGGCGGCGACCCGCCAGGTGTTTGCGTTCCTGGTGCAGGGCGTGGACCCGCCGCGGACCGGCGGGGCCACGCCGACGCTGCCGGTCAGCCCAGCGCGGTCTCGGCCAGTTTGACCCAGTAGGCCGCGCCCGTCGGCAGGATCGAATCGTTGAAGTCGTAACCCGGATTGTGGACCATGCAACCGCCGCTCGATCCGGTGCCGTTGCCGATCCACACATAGCAGCCGGGCCGCGCCAGCAGCATCCAGGCGAAATCTTCCGAGCCCATCGCCGGTTTCGGATCGAGGATCAGGTTGTCCGCGCCGACCAGTTCGCGCGCCACGCGCTCGCACAGGGCAGCTTGCTCGGCATGGTTCACGGTGGGCGGGTAGCGCCGCTCATAGCGCACGCTGATGCTGGCCTTGTGCGACGCGGCCGTGCCCTCGCACAGTTCGCGGATGCGTTTTTCGATGAGTTCCTGGACCCGGGTGTCGAAGGCGCGCACGGTGCCGCCCAGCACCGCCTCGTTGGGAATGATGTTCCAGGCCGACCCCGAATGGAACTTGGTGACCGACAGCACCGCCGGGTCGAGCGGATCGACGTTGCGGCTGACGATGGTCTGCAGCTTCTGGGTGAGCTCCGCGCCGATCACGATCGGATCGATGCCCTTGTGCGGCATCGCGCCATGCGACCCGCAGCCGGTGATGGTGATCTCGAACATGTCGTAGGAGGCCATCATCGGCCCGGCCTTGACCGCGATCTTGCCGGCTTCGATGCCGGGAATATTGTGCATTCCGAACACCGCCTTCATGGGGAAGCGCTCGAACAGCCCTTCTTCGACCATCACCCGGGCGCCGCCTTCGTTTTCTTCGGCTGGTTGGAAGATCACGTACACGGTGCCGGCGAACTGGCGGGTGCGCGCGAGGTGGCGCGCCGCCGCCGAGCAGCATGGCGGTGTGTCCGTCGTGGCCGCAGGCGTGGTGCTTGCCCGTGCGGGTGCTCTGCCAGGGCACGCCGGTGACTTCCTGCATGTCCAGTGCATCCATGTCGGCGCGCAGGCCGATCGCCTCGCCGCCGGTTCTGCCCCGGATCACGCCCACGACGCCGGTCGTGGCGATGCCTTCGTGCACCTCGTCGACGCCGAACGAACGCAGCCGATCGGCGACATAGCGGGCCGTGTCGACTTCTTCGAAGGCGGTTTCCGGATGGGCATGGATGTGGCGGCGCCATTCGGTCATCTGGGGGAGGTATTCGCCGAGATCTTCGATGATCCGCTGCGCTTCATTGGCACCCATGGTCCGCTTCCTTGTCGAGTAGTGATCGGGGCCGGCTGGCGGCCGGCCAACCGGAACTCTAGCTCAGGTCCGCTGCGCCTGCCGCGATCGGCCCATCCCGGCAGTCCGTCCCATGGCGATCCTCGATTCTGTGGATCGGCGGCCGATCGCACTTGCGGATGGAAATGAAAAAGAAACCGATTGAATGGTTGTTTCAGCTACTGAGTCGGGCGCGGAGCGTGCGAAGCTATCGCCGATGCGCCTGCGCGCCCGGGCGATGCGCGCCCGCGCCCGGAAGAATCGAATGCCCTGCGGTCCATGCATTTACGCCCACCTTTGTCCGTGACCCCCACCCGCCGCCAGATTCTCGGGACTGCGCTGGCGCTGGCAGCCGGCCGGCGGGTTCAGGCGGCCGAGCCGCCGGCTCCGCTGCGGCCCTACAAGATCTTTCATGTGATGAGCTTCGATTCCCCCTGGCGCTGGACCGACGGCCAGTGGCAGGGGTTCCGGGAATCGCTGGGCGCGGCACCCCATGTGGGCCGGGTATTCCAGATGGATGTCAAGCGCCACAGTTCGCCGGAGGCCAAGGCCCGCCAGGGTGCCCAAGCACGGGCCCAGATCGATGCCTGGAAACCCGACCTGCTGTACGCCAGCGACGATGATGCGCAGGATCATGTGACCCGGCACTACGCCGGCACGAGCATGCCCTGCGTGTTCAGCGGCGTGAATCGCGACCCGACGGTGCACGGTCTGGCGGGCGCGGCCAATGTCACCGGGGTGCTCGAGCACGAGCATGTCGTCGAGACGATCCGGCTGCTGCAGGCGCTGCAACCCTCGATTCGCCGCCTGGCGGTGATCAGCGACGATTTTCCGCATTGGCTGCCGGTCATCGAGCGCGTGCGGGCCGGCGTGGCGCAACTGCCCGGCGTCAGCCTGGCGGCCGTCGACGTCGTACCGACCTGGGACGCGTTCAAGGCACGGGTGCTCGGGTATCCGCGGCAGGCTGATGCGGTCCTGTACCTGGGCATCTTCGGCCTGAAGGGCGCGGACGGCCGCAACGTGCCCTACCAGATGGTGCAGCAATGGTGCGTCGAGAACAGCCGGCTGCCTGATGGCAGCTTCTGGATCGACCGGATCCATCACGGGGTGCTCGCCTCGTCGACCATCTCGGAGCGCGAACAGGGGCGGGCGGCCGGGCGGCTGGCGCGCGCCATCCTCGTGGAAGGCCGCCAGCCGTCCTCGCTGCCGGTCGAGCCAACCCGGCTGGGCAACCCTGCGCTCAATCTGGCTCGGGCGCGCCAGCTCGGCCTGCCGGTGCGCTCGGGTTTGCTGCTGTCCGCCGAGGTCGTCAAGGACTTCGAATGGGAGCGCACCGCGCGATGAGCCTCGTGTGGATGTCTGGTCGTGGTCTGCGTGGCCGGATCATTCTGATCGCGATGCTGGTCCTTGCCCTGGGGATCAGCAGCATGACGGTGGTCACCGGCTATTTCCTGACCGATCACCTGATCCGTGTGCAGCGGCTGCGTGCGCTGGCCGTTGCCCGCGGGCTGGCCCTGCAGCTCGAGCGGATTGCAGCGCTGGGCATCGATCCCATCGAACTGAAGGGTTTCGAAGAACAGTGCGCGGAGGCGATTCGGGGCGACGGCGACCTGTCGTATGCCTACGTCGTGGCCCGCCAGGGGCAGATCCTGTTCCACAGCGACCCGACCCGGATGCATAAGCCGCTTGCCTCCGAGCCGGTGCGGACCGCGCTGCGACTGGGCGCGACCAGCGCCCACGACGCGGCCGACCGCAGCCACGCGTCGCTGGCTCCGGTGCGCAGTCCGGGCGGCGCGCATCTGGCCGATGTGGTGGTCGGATTTCCGCAGGCGGTGATCGATGGCGAGCGCAATCTGCTGCTCGGGCTGATGCTGCTCGCGGGTCTGCTGGCCATGCTCGCGGGCGGGGTGCTGCTCTCGCTCGCCCTGTCGCGCCAGGTGATCGCGCCGCTGTCCGGATTCATCCGTTCGATCGAGCGCATCCGTTCCGGCGAACAGGGCCTGGATCAGCGGCTGGCCAGCGATCGGCAGGACGAGATCGGCGTGATGGTCGGCGGTTTCAATCGGCTGCTCGATGCGGTCGCCGATCGTGAATCGCAGCTGGTCGCGGCCAAGGAGCAGGCCGAGGCAGCCAGCCGCGCGAAGTCCGAGTTCCTGGCGGTGATGAGTCACGAGCTGCGTACGCCGCTCAATGTCGTGCTGGGCATGACCGAGCTGCTGTTGCGCTCCAAACTGGACGGCGGCCAGCGCCTGTACGCCGACTACGTCCGAACCGCGGGCCAGTCGCTGCTGCGCCTGATCGACGATGTGCTGAATTTTTCGCGGATCGAGGCCGGCGCGCTCGCGCTGCACGTCGAGCCTTTCGCGCTGCGCGAACTGCTCGATCGCATCGAGGCCCTGTTCGGCGAGGCGGCGCGCAGCCGCGGCCTCGAGTTCTCGATCGTGGCCGAGCCGACGCTGGCCCAGCGCTTCGAGGGCGACTCCGCGCGACTGATGCAGGTGCTCTCGAACCTGATCAGCAACGCGATCAAGTTCACCGAGCGCGGCACGGTGGCCGTGACCGTGGCCGCGCATCAGGACGGCGTGCGATTTTCGGTCATGGATACCGGCATCGGCATCGATCCGGACTTCATGCGCCACATGTACGACGCGTTTCGCCAGGCCGACAGCTCCATCACCCGCCGCTATGGCGGTGTCGGCCTGGGGCTGGCGATCGTCAAACAATTGTGCGACACGATCGGTGCGACGATCAGCGTGCGTTCTCAGCTGGGAACGGGGTCGACCTTCCTGCTCGATGTCCCGCTGCGGGCGCTGCCCGCGGGCCAGCCTCAGTCTGCCCCGCAGGCGCCGGCATCCGCGGGTGAGGGGGCCGCTGCCCCCGTGCCTGCTCCCGCGGGCGGGCGCGCCCTGCGTGTGCTGCTGGCCGAGGACAACACGGGCAATCGCGAGATGATCGAGTGCTTTCTCGCCGGCCAGGTCGAGCGGATCGTGGCGGTCGCCGACGGGCATGAGGCGGTCGATGCCTATCGCCGCGACGCCTTCGACATCGTGCTGATGGACTGGCAGATGCCGGGTCTGGACGGACTGCAGGCAACCCGCCTGATCCGGGCGGTCGAGACCGAACTTGGCCGGCCGCGGGTGCCGGTGCTGGCACTGACGGCGCATGCTTCTCCGGGCGATCGCGAGCGCTGCCTGGCCGCAGGCATGGACGACTATCTGGCCAAGCCCTTCGAGTCCGCCGAACTGCTCGACCGGATGCGCCGGCTGGCAGCGCCGCCTAGTGATCGAGCGAGCGCAGAAAATTCAGCAGATCGGACCGCTGCGCCTCGGTCAGGCGAAGCGGCTTGAGCAGGGCCTCGCCATCGGCGTGAAGCCGGTCCACGTCGAGTCGGTCGTAGTGCCCAACGACGTCTTCCAGCGTTTTCAGGCGCCCGTCGTGCATGTAGGGCGCACTCCCTGACAGGCCGCGCAGACTGGGCGTGCGCCATTCGCCGAAATTGCGGTGCGCGGGCGTGACCGTGCGGGTCTTCAGTGCGGCCGAATCGACACCCGGCGCCTGCGTGCCGGCCTGGTCGTTGAAGGGCCCGAGCAGGTTGTATCGGTCGGCCAGCATCCGCCGGATGCCGGTGTGGCGACCGGGATCGACCCGTCCGGGCGCGACCAGGAAGGGCATGCCGACGTCGTGGAATTCGCCGTTGGAAAAGCCCGGCCCGAAGTGGCAGACCACGCAGTTGCCGCGGCCGACGAACAGCGTCAGACCCCGGCGTGCCGAGGCCGGATAGCGGGCGGCGGCGGCTTCGTCCGAACGGGCGAGCGCATCCCGAAATTCGTCGAACGCGGTCCGCGGCGAAACCAGCGTCTCGAGGAACGCGGCGATGGCTTTGGCGGCATCGACCATCATGGCTTCGTCCACCGAGGCCCCGGGACCGGCTGAGGGGGCCACGCCGGAGCCTGGCCGGTCTCGGCGCATCCGCTCGAAAGGCACCGACAAGCGGGGATCCCGCCGGATCACACCGGCGACGCGCCGCGTCGGAGCCCATCTCATGGGCTGCCAGCAAAGGCGCAGACTGGCCGCCCACAGGCTGTCGGCGCCGCCGTCCCAGCCGAACCAGCGCTGCAGGCCCACGTTGAGCAGGCCCTGGC
>JADJVQ010000141.1 GCA_016710525.1 Burkholderiaceae bacterium | reverse complement strand
TATCTCGGCAGGCTCGCCGATGGCAAGGAGTTCGACAGGTTCGTGCAAGCGCAATGCGCCGACGTCGTTCCGCTTTAATCGCGCGGCCGTGCCAGTGCTGGACCCGGGCATGCGAAAGATCAAGGTGGGCGGCAGGGCAACGCTCACCTGCCCGCCGGCGACCGCCTATGTTAGAGCGGCGCGGGCGGCGTGATCCCCAATGCCACCGCTGACCTTCGCAGATCGAGCTGTCGCCACGATCGGCAAGTAATGGCCCTGGCCGACTGGAGCGCCCGGCGATCGCGACAGGCTGTCGCCCGGAGACGTCGATGTCGGTCCTGCTGCCAGGTGAACCGGCGTTACCGCCACCGGTTCCTGGACCGCTGAAACTGGCGTCACCGCAGTGCGGGAGCGAGCGCACGAGGGTAGCGTTGGGCCTGGGAAAAACGCAAATGCGTCTCGCGCCTCACCATACCGCAAGCAACCGGGCCGACAGGTCAGACGCGATCGTGGTCGAGTTCCGGGGCTGAGCATGTGGCGGTGATGTCGCAGATCCAGATCAGCAAGCCCGCTGCCAGCCTCAAACAGCGCACACCGGTACCGAATGAGGCGATCGTCACCGCCGTTACGGGCGGCGGCGGGGCAGGGCGGCGCTGCCCTGGCCGGGGCCTGCTGGGCGTTCCAGTCTTCCGACCCCCGGCCGGCAACAGGCGCCCAGCCTGCGGCAGACTGCCGAACACCCTGCTCCGATGACTGCCCCATGATCGATCAAGGCCGAACTCGACGCCGCCGATGATGACCGGATGGTCCTCGACGCCGCGCCACCTTCGGCAGCCGCGGATCCTGAGTTGCACAGCGTGAGCCGGGTGCGCAAAGCTGCGCGGCCCGATGCCCAGCCACGACCCCCTGGCCTGGCAGGAGATGCCCCGGATGGGCCGGCGGGCCGCCGCACCCCGGGAGAACACGGCGGCACGCCCGCTCCGTCTCGCCCAGCTATGCCTGCCGCTGGGCAGCACGGCGCGCTCGCTGGCGCCGAGCCCCCTGAAAGCGCCGCGGTGGTGCGGCCAGGAGGCGTGAACTCGCCGCCAGCGACAATCAAAGCGCTGAAGGCGCAATGGCTTGCGCGAGCTTGCTGCGACGGGCCGATGGCCGGCTCGGCCTCGCCTGGCAGGACCGGCCCGCGCTGGGCCGAAGAAAGGCGTCTGGCACAGCCCGGGCGCAAGACGGCGGCTACTTCCTAGATTGCGCGAAGGCATTCGTGAGCCATGGCAAAATCCGACATGGGCATTCCTGGAGGTCAGCCCCGTACCGATTAGCGGCATGGACCTCTTCCTGGTTGATCGTCAGGCGTCAGGCTTGGCGTGACCCCGCATCATCGGGTGGACGGTGGCGCCTCGACCGAACTCCGTCTGGCCGATGTTCGGGGTCTAGTCTTGAACGCAGTGATCGCCCTGGGCGAGGTCGCGACAACGCACTGGCGCGGCCCTGGACGAAGCCCGATCTGGCGTGGTGAGTGCCGAACTGGTCGGGCTGATGTCGCGCCTTGCGCCGAAGACTGCGTCGACTATGTGACGATGCGCGAACAAGTTCGGCCGACCGGTGGGCGGTTTTCGCGGCGCTACAGCATCGGGCAGTCGACCACTTCCTGGTGCGGAGTGGCGGAGATGGCCCAGCAGCTGGTGGTCTGCCGTCAAGCGGCCGCCGGGTTTGATGCCAGCGACGGTCCTGCCACCCGGGCGACGGCCAGCCAGGATCAATTACACGTTGCTCGGATCGCGGCACTTGAAGGTGACCAAGGCCTGCGTGCGATGCATTGGCACGCTTGACCCCACGGAGAGTGCAAAGTCGGCCAACCTGTTCCTGGGCGCGCGCAATGGGCTGTCTATCGGCCTGGCTGGGCGGCCGGGCGACCACCGTCAGCGTTATGGCCGCCTGCTGCAGAGGCGGCAGACCGTCGGCCGAGGCACGCGAGATGGCGATCCGCTGATCCAGCAAGGCCCGCCAGCTGCTGGCCGAGCATTTTCCGGCCGGTGGCGCTTTCCGACCACCCGGATGAGCCAGGCGCAGACCGAGGCCCTGGCAGCGGGCGCTCGGCCGGCACGGCTGGGCCGCGCCGGCTGGCCCAAGGAATTTGGCGGCATGGGCCTGTCGGCCTGGGATCAGATCCCGTCCCCGATGAATTCAGCAATGCGGGCGTCTCCCTGCGGTCAGCGACATGGGCGTGACCATGCTCGAGGCCGCTCCTGATCCGCTACGGCACGCCAGCGCAGCGCGAAAACTCTGCCGGGCATCCTGTCGGGCGAGCCCCCCTGGTGCCGGGGCTGCTCCGAACCAGCGCCGGCTCCGATCTGGCAAGCCTGCACCCACCGCCGTGCTGCAGGGCGATCACTTCGCGGTGAATGGTCAGAAGATCTGGACCACCTATGCGCGAGGCGCATTGGATCTTTCTTGCGGTGCGCACCGATCCCAAGGCCAAAAGCAACGGGGCATCAGCTTCCTGCTGGTCGACATGAAGAGCCCGGGCATCACCCGTCAAGCGCATCCGCAATCTCCGGCGAGTCGGAATTCTGCGAAGTGTTCTTCGACAATATGCAGGTGCCGGCCGCTGCGCGCATATCGTCAGGCGAGCTCAACCGGGGCTGGACCATGGCCAAGTCGCTGCTGGGCTCCGAGCGCATCATGATCGGCAGCCCGCGACTGGCTCGCTATCCGCTGCAGTTGCTGCGCGATCTGCTCAAGGCGCAGGGCCGCTTCCCGACCCCGTCATCCGGGTTCGCGGTTGACGAACTGCGGCTCGACGTCGACGATCTCGGGGCCTTCTTTGTTGCGCATGGCCGGGGTCCTGCGCCGTGGCGGAAGCTCGGACCGGAGGTATCGATCTCAAGCTGTGGGTGAGGCGAGACGATGCAGCGCGTCACCGACCTGATGCTGGAAGCGGGCGTCGGCAGGCCACCCTGGATGAGGCGATCCGCTGGATGACGGCCATTCGGTGCATATCGCCGGGCACTACCATGTCGCGGCCAGCCACCATCTATGGCGGCTCCAGTGAGATCCAGCGCAACATCCTGGCCCGCGGGGTGCTGGAATTGCCAGACTGAGGGATAGGACTTTCCGATCGTTCGGCGCTTCTCGTTGTCGGGTGTCCGATCTCGAAGTGCTTGCCCTCGAATCCGCCTTAGAGCGCGCAGATCCTGTTCGAGGCGGGTCAAAGTAGTCCATGCCCAGATCGCCACACCGGTGGCGGGCAGAAGGATCAGGGCTGCAATCGCGACATCTGGTCGAAGGCCGATGACTGGGCGGTCTTCAGCGCCACACAGTATCTGGCGCACATCGATGGCGGTCGTGCAACCAACGTCGTCGCCCCGGCGATCGCAAGGAGGTACCGGAACATGCCGACTCGACCCGTTGAGCTCCGCGGCGGCACGGCGCATCGCGCTGCCGTGTGCGCCAAGTGCGCGCGACGAAACTGGCCGGCGGCGCGGCATGCGTTCCAGCCGGTGCGCCGGACGTTACGCGATTCGATTCATTCGCCTTCAGACTGGGCCACTGCGTCATGCGCTGCCTGCTGATTCTTGCCCATCCCCGCCGCGACAGCCTGTGCGGCGCGCTGTTCGATGCCTATGCGCAAGGGGCACGTCAGGCCGTGGTGGACTGCCGCGAACGGGGCACGTTCCCGGCCGTGCTCAAGGGATTCCTCGATCGGGTGCTCACGCCGGGGTTCGCCTTCCACCACGACGATCAAGGGCAATTGAGCAAGTTGCTGAGCGGGCGCACGGCGGACCTGATCACAACGATGGACACGCCGCCATTGATCTATCGGTTCATCTATCGCGCCCCGGGGCGCCAGGCGCTGGTGTGCGCCACGCTGGGCTACTGTGGAATCCGCAGTGCGCGCATCGAGCCCTTCGAGCCTGTGATCTCCGCCGTTGCCGGCCAGCGTCAGCAATGGCTGGATCGGGCCCGGACCATCGGTTCGCGTCTGCGCGCAGGTGCACTGTCGAGCCCACAGCGTTGCGCGCCGTGTAGCCGCCTGGCTCGCGGCGTTACGGCTTCAGTTCTATCCGATGACGTGGATCGCGCGGCGATGCGCAAGGGCATCGTCCTGTCGATTCTGGTTGCCGCGGGGGCTGTCGCCACTCTTGTCGCCGTGACCCCGATGGCCTCGCCGGGGACGACCGTCGCGATCTACGCGCTGCTGGCGCTGCTCGCGCTGGCTTACACGGTGCCGCCTCTGAAGCTGTCGTACCGCGGCTTGGGCGAAATCGATGTGGCCTTCACCCACAGTGCGGGTGCGATCATGGCTGGCTACCTGGCACAAGGCGGTCACTGGGCCGACAGCACGCCGTGGCTGCTGGCTCTGCCACTGGGCCTCGCGGTGCTGCCGTCGATCCTGCTCGCGGGCTGCCCCGACAGGAAGGCCGACCAGGCGGTCGGCAAGCACACGCTGGTGGTGCTGCTCGGCCCTCACGCGGCCGTTCGTCTCGAGCTGATGAACCTCGGACCCGATTTCCTCCTTCGGATTCAACGACATCAGGACGAGTTGGCAGTGATTCGCTGTGTAGCGCACCTGGCGAAATGCGTCGTTTTGGATTGCCAGACTCTCGATGTCTTGTACGTGGAAGCCTTTCATTACCACTCCCTGAAGGGTTTGGATTAACCCTTCCCGAGCGCCCGGTGGCTGTTTTCGGCAAGTGCTCGGGCCGCCACGGAGCGCTGCGTGGCAACGATGCGCGTCGACGCGCATCGCGTCCGTTCGATATCGCACATAGGCAGGCGCATCGAATCGGATCGATCCGCAGGCGGCACGCGGATCATCATGGCACGGGCCTGTGGCGTGCACCCGAATGCTAGGCAGCGCGCGCGTCGTGGTCTGTGCGCGAGCCCACGTTGGCCAAAGCGCGCCAGCGGGCGGACTGAAGCCGATATCCTTGCGCGGGCCAGGCGTCAGGCAGCGCACAGACGGCCTGGTCCGTGGGCCTGATCATTCGTTTCGGCGGGAGCGGATTTCCCGGCGGCTGCCGTGAACAAGTACGTCGCCGCCTACGCGGGGTCTTCGATCGTGATGGTGTTGCTGGAAATGCTCTGGCTCGGCGTCATCGCAATGCCGCTGTATCAGCAGGGCATAGGCCATCTGATGGCCGAAACACCCGACATCGGCGTCGCGCTGCTGTTCTATCTGCTTTATCCGCTGGGGGGCGTCATCTTTGCGGTCTCGCCGCGAGCCAACAGCTCGAACTGGACCATGACCCTGACGATGGGCGGACTGTTCGGCTTCTTTGCCTATGCCACGTATGACCTGACGAATCTTGCGACCCTTCGCCATTGGCCTGTCGGCCTGTCGTTGATCGACATGGTCTGGGGCACGGGGCTAAGCGCTGCGTCGGCGGCCGGCGGCAAGGCAGCATCGGTCTAGGCCACGCGGAAGTCGACATGAACGGCCAGGAACGC
The DNA here is from genome assembly GCA_016710525.1 of Burkholderiaceae bacterium. GTDB lineage: Bacteria > Pseudomonadota > Gammaproteobacteria > Burkholderiales > Burkholderiaceae_E > Quisquiliibacterium. The sequence continues at coordinate 5,271 of JADJVQ010000141.1, read as the reverse complement.
ACCGCGCCGGCCTGACATTTCGTCGCACAGCACGGCCCGAATGCCGAGGCCGGGTTTGCGGTGCGGGTGGACATTGCCGACGACATGGCGCGTCAGCGATCCTCCCAGGAACGCGCCGACCAGGCGCAGGACATTGTTCCGACCGAAGCCTCCACGACCAGTGCTGCCGCCGAACATGGGGCCTTGCGGCAGATGGCGGGGTTCGACCTCGTTCAGTGTTCGCCGAGTTTCGTGCCTTGCGCGCCAGCGTCATGGCGTTCTGGCAATGCTCCGAAGGGACGGGCAGGGTGCCTCGTCGATCGAGGAAATCACGCGCTTCAATGAAGGGATGGCAAGGCGCTGGCACAGTCGGTGCAGCGCTACTCGAGCGAAGTCGCCGCATCGCGGGGACATGTTCCTGGCAGTGCTTGGACATGACCTGCGCGGCCCGCTGTCAGGCATCGAGATGTCCGCGATGCTGCTCGCCAAACCGGCCTTTCGGAGGCGCCGGCAACAGGCGGCGGCACGCATCAAACGTGCCTCCCGGGACATGAAGCGACTGATCACGGACCTGCTGGAGTACACGCGCCCGCCTGGGTGCCCGGCATCCCGACGACCGCGCGGCCTGCGATCTTGGGCCCGTGTGCGAGGCCTCGCTAGAAGACATCCGTGCTGGCAATCCCGACCAGCAGTTTGTGCAACAGGTGTCGGGTGACTTGTGCCTGCAGGCCGACGCCGCCCGAATGCAGCAAGCTCTGTCGGAATCTGCTGAGCAATGCCGTTCAGCGCGGCAGCCAACGGTCTGCGGTCACGCTCACTGCCGATGGAGAGGCCGATGCTGTCGTTCTGAAGGTCATCAATACGGGGGGGACCAATTCCCGCGGACGCGCTTCCCGTGATTTTCGAGCCGCTTGTTCAGTCGCCCAGCCCAGGATCCGAAGTGCATGAGCGCTCCAAGACCAGCCTTGGCCTGGGCCTGTTCATCGTGCGGGAAATCGTGCTCGCGCATGGAGGTACGATCACCGTGGAGTCTTCAATGGCGGCGGGCACGGTCTTCACGATCCGTTTGCCGCGGGTGCCGGCCTGACCTCGGGGTCGGCAACCTACTCCGGTTGCCCCTGCACCGTACGCGCGGCGTGAGTCTTGCGCTCGCGGGCCTGTTCGGAGCGGACCAGACGAGCGAGGCCGTCGATCGCTTCGGCCAGCACTTCCCCTACGTTGTCGGCCGTGACGATCCCTTCGAGGCTGCCGTCCTCACCGATTACGGGCAGGCGGCGCACGCCATGCTCGCGCAGGGTCGCCAGCACGGTCAGCACGTCATCGCTCAGGCGGACCACGGCGAGCTCGCCGGACATCAGGTCGCCGGCGGTGAGGGTTCGCGCCGCCACGTCGAATGCCACGACCTCGATGGCGATGTCGCGGTCGGTCAGCATACCCACCGGGACGCGTTTGCCGTCGATCTCGTCGGTGATCACCACGGCGCCGACATGTTCGTCGTGCATCAATTGCGCGCATCGCAGGACGGGCGTCTCGCGGGTCACGGTCACGACCTCCCGGATGCAGAAGCTGGCAACGGTGCAGCTGGCGGATCTCATCATTTCCCCTCGGGCATCGGGTCGGTGGGGCTCGGATTGTGCTGTGGGCGAACGGCTTGTATGCCATTGTTGGCGTTCGATGAGACGGCAAGGTTGCGCTTGCTCACCATCTGCTGTGAACGGCTGTCGAGAACCGCGGTTTTCCGGCTGTCAGCACGCGCTTTTGCTTCCTGAGGGTTGAAGGTCTTGTTGGTTGTTCTCCCCGGCCGCCCGGAGGGCGGCCGGGGAGAAGCGCACGTGCTTTGCCGCCGCGCGCTGTGTCAGGTGTGTGTCGTGGGTGTCGGCCCACCGAGGGCCGTGGTGGTCAGGCGATGAGCCAAGCGCAGATGTTTGCGCTGTAATACGCCGATACCGAGGTAGGCGGGCACGGCGCCGGCCCCTACCGTGGCAAGTCTGATCCGAACGCCGTGCCCTACACCGTGTCAATGACGGGTGCTGCGTTAGTTTTGCACCCCGGGACGATCCCGTCCAGCACCCCCTTGGTTTGCCAGGGGTGCCCATGCGCCACCAGCCGGCCCGACTCTTCGTGTGCGGGCGTTGTCGCGCCCAGGTGCTCGTGTGCAGCCACTGTGATCGCGGCCAGCGTTATTGCGCCGATGGTTGCGCCCAGGTCACTCGCAATGCCCTGCAGCGTGACGCCGCCCGGCGCTATCAGGCCAGCCGTGCCGGGCGTTTCAAACACGCCGCGCGCACGCGGCGCTGGCGCGAGCGCCGCGCGGCCTTGCTGCAATCGGTGACGCATCAGGGTTCCGCGCCCGGGGGGCCCGATGGTGTAGTGGCCCCCTCATCAACACCGGCCGCACTCGCGGCCTCGCCGCCATGCCTGCTGCCACCTCTCACTGCTGCCGCTGCCAGCCCCGGCCTCGCTCTGCATCCCGACACCTGGCATTGTCGTTGGTGCCGCACGCGCTGCCCGAGCCATATGCGTTGGGGGTTTCTGCGCCGTGCGCCGGCCCGTGGCCTCACCCATGGCCATAGCCCCTGAGTTGCGCGCCCAGATCCTGCGCCTGTTCGAGGTCGAGCACTGGCGCGTGGGCACCATCGCCCGTCAATTGCGGGTACATCACGAGACCGTGCGGCGGGTGCTCAAGCAGGCGGGCGTCGGACCCGTGCCGATCGCCCCGCGCGCCAGCCGCGTGGACCCCTATCTGCCGTTCATCCGCGAGACCCTGGCCAAGTACCCCACGCTCACGGCCAGCCGTTTGCACGCCATGGTCTGTGAGCGCGGCTATGTCGGCAGCGCAGACCACTTCCGCCACCGTATCGCCGGTTGCCGCCCGCGCGCATCCGCCGAGGCCTACCTGCGTCTGCGCACCCTGCCGGGTGAGCAGGCCCAGGTCGACTGGGCCCACTTCGGCCACCACACGGTGGGGCGGGCCAGGCGCCCGCTGATGGCCTTCGTCATGGTGCTCAGCTACTCGCGCCACCTGTTCGTGCACTTCAGCCTGGACGCCCGCATGGACAGCTTCCTGCGCGGCCATGTGCTGGCGTTTGCCGCCTGGGGCGGGGTCCCGCGGGTCGTCTTGAGCGACAACCTGAAGAGCGCCGTGCTCGAGCGCATCGGCGAAGCCATCCGGTTCAACCCGCAACTGCTGGCCTTCGCCGCCCACCACCGTTACGAGCCGCGTGCGGCGGGCATCGCCCGCGGCAACGAGAAGGGCCGCGTGGAGCGCAGCATCCGGTACATCCGCGAGAACTTCTTCGCCGCCCGCCACTTCATCGACATCGACGACCTGAACGCGCAAGCGCGCGCCTGGTGCGAGGCCCATGCCGACTCGCGTGCCTGGCCCCAGGACCAGCGCCTGACGGTGCGCGAGGCCTTCGCCCAGGAGCAGCCCCGCCTCATGGCCTGCCCCGAGCAGGCCTGGGACCTGGGCGAGCGGGTGGTCGTGCGGGCGGGCAAGACTCCGTACGTGCGGTTCGACCTGAACGACTACTCGGTCCCTCACACCCACGTGCGCAGCACCCTCACCGTGGTGGCCGATCCCGAGCGGGTGCGCGTGTTCGACGCCGCCACGGTTCTGGCCACCCACCGGCGCAGCTTCGACCGGGGGGCGCAGATCGAGGACGAGGCCCACCTGCAGGCGTTGGTCGAGCACAAGCGCGGCGCCCGCGAGCATCGCGTCGCCGATCGTCTGACCCACGCCGTCCCGGGCGCCGCCGAGTTGCTGGTGCGCGCCGGTGAGCGCGGCTACAACCTGCGTGCGATCGCGCTGGATCTCGTGCGCCTGCTCGACCAGTACGGCGCGCAGCCGATGCAAGTTGCGGTGACCGAGGCGCTGGCGCGCGATGTGCCGCACCCCAACGCGGTGCGCCTGGCGTTGGAGCGCGAGCGCGAAGAACGCAACCAACCCCCGCCGCTGGCCTTGCCGCTGTCCGAACGCGCGCAGGCGCTGGACGTGACGGTGCGCACCCACGGGCTGGCCGCCTATGACGAGCTGCGCCCTGAATCCGGCGCCACCGAATCCGGCGCCACCGAACCCGGCGCCACCGATTCGATACCCGATGGGGGCGCCGCAGACCCACTTCCCGAGGACGAACCATGACCACCCCCTCATCGCCAAGCGCGGCGCCCCCGATGGCCGATCCGGCCCACCTGCAACAGCGCGCCCGGGCGCTGCACCTGTCGGGCCTGCTGGCTCATTGGGAGACGGTACGCGTCAACCCCGAGCACCTGGCCTGGACCCAGACGCTGCTCGACTGGGAGGAAGCCGAGCGCGCCCAGCGCAGCCTGCAGCGGCGCCTGGGCGCCGCGCGCATCGGGCGCTTCAAGCCCTTGGCCGACTTCGACTGGGGCTGGCCCGCTCAGTGCGACCGCGCCGCGGTGCAGGAACTGATGACGCTGGCCTTCATGGCCGACGCCACCAACGTGGTGCTGGTCGGCCCCAACGGGGTGGGCAAATCGATGCTGGCCTGCAACCTCGCCCACCAGGCGCTGGTCGAGGGCCGCACGGTGGTGTTCACCAGCGCCGGACAGTTGCTGGGCGAACTGGCCGCGCTGGACAGTGACTCGGCGCTGCGTCGCCGGCTGCGTCACTACGCCGCGCCGGACCTGCTGGTCATCGACGAGGTGGGGTACCTGTCGTACTCGAACCGGCATGCCGATCTGCTCTTCGAACTGATCAGCCGGCGCTACCAGCACAAGAGCACCGTGGTGACCACGAACAGAGCGTTCAAGGAATGGCGTGAAGTGTTCCCCAACGCGGCCTGCGTGGTGTCGCTGATCGACCGTCTGGTGCACCGGTGCGAGGTGGTGCTGATCGAGGGCGAATCGTACCGGCTGAAGGAGGCCAAGGAGCAGGCCGAACGCAAGACGGCGCTGCGCGCGGCGGCCCGAGGTAAGGGCAAGAAGGCATGAAGCGCCGGACACGTCTTCAGTCCGGGTCGCTGTCCACGAGCAGCCCCTTCATCACACTGCCCGAGGGCTGGTCCCCCGAGCAGGCACTCGCGGTGTTCGAGATCGTCGACGAGTTGCGAGAAATCCTGTGGCACCGCTACGGCGGGCAGATCCAGCAGGCCTTGCGAGCGCAACGCTCGACCACGGGATCAACATCTCAACTCGATATCGACTACGGCGACGCCCCGCCGTTCTGACAAACCCCGGATGGCCGGCTACGCCGGCCATCACTCGATCACGCCGTCGTGGCGGAATCCCGAACTGAGGACGACGGCGCGCTCATCAGAAGCGCGTGCTGAC
>JADJVQ010000140.1 GCA_016710525.1 Burkholderiaceae bacterium | reverse complement strand
GCTTCCTGAGGGTTGAAGGTCTTGTTGGGTGTTCTCCCCGGCCGCCCGGAGGGCTAACAAAGCTAGCTTCGCCGCCGCGCGCGTGTCCCAGGTGTGTCGTGGGTGTCGGCCACCGTGGCCCGTGGTGGTCAGGCGATGGGCCAAGCGCGGATGTTTGCGTTGTAATACTCCGATACCGAGGTAGGCGGGCGCGGCGCCGGCCCCTATCGTGGCAAGTCGACGAACGCCGTACCTTTTTACCGTGTCAATGACGGGTGCTGCGTTAGTTTGCGGACGATCAGCACCCCTTGGTTGCCAGGGGTGCCCATGCGCCACCAACCCGCCCGACTCTTCGGTGCGGGCGTTGTCGCGCCAGGTGCTGGTGCGGCCAGTGCGACCGGGCCAGCGGTATTGCGCCGATGGTTGCGCACGGTCACTCGTAATTCCTGCAGCGTGACGCCGCCCGGCGCTGCCTATCAGAGCCGTGCCGGGCGTTTCGACGAACACGCCGCGCGCCTGGCGCTGGCGCGCGCCGCGCGCGGCCTTGCAAACAATAGGTGACGCATCAGGGTTCCCCGACCCGGGGTGCCGGATGGTGTAGTGGCCCCTCATCCACCCCGGCCACACCCGTGGCCTCGCCGCCATGTCTGCTGCCACGCGTTACTGCTGCCGCTGTCGTCATCTTGGCCCCGTCCTCATCCCGGCCCCTGGCATTGCCACTGGTGCCGCGCACGCGCTGCCCAGCCGGGTACGCTGGGGAGTTTCATCCGCCATGCCCCGGCCCAAGGCCTCGCCATGGCCATAGCCCCTGAGCCGCGCGCAGATCCTGCGCCTGTACCAGGTCGAGCGCTGGCGCGTGGGCACCATCGCGCGCCAGTTGCAGGTGCACCGCGAACGGTGCGCAGCGTGCTCGAGCAAGCCGGCGTGCGGACCCGCCCGATGGCCCCGCGCCCAGCCGGGTGGACCCTTATCTGCCCTTCATGCGCGAGACCCTGGCCAAGTTCCCTACGCTCACCGCCAGCCGGCTTCACACCATGGTGCGCGAGCGCGGGTTTGGGGGCGGCGCCGACTACTTCCGCCACATCGTGGCCCGGCACCGTCCGCGTCCGCCTGCCGAGGCCTACCTGCGCCTTCGCACCTTGCCGGGCGAACAGATGCAGATCGACTGGGGCCACTTTGGCCACATCCAGATCGGGCGGGCCCGCCGCCCATTGATGGCCTTCGTGGTGGTGCTGAGCTACTCGCGTCGGGTCTTTGTGCACTTCAGCCTGAACGCGCGCATGGACGCATTCCTGCAGGGCCACGCGCTGGCCTTCGCCGCTTGGGGCGGGTTGGCCCGGGTGGCCCTGTACGACAATCTCAAGAGCGCCTTGCTCGAGCGCGTTGGCGAGGCCATCCGTTTCAATCCCGAGCTGCTGGCCTTCGCATCGCACTACCGCTACGAGCCGCGCCCGGTGGCGGTGGCCCGAGGAAACGAGAAGGGGCGCGTGGAGCGCAAGATCCGGTTCATCCGCCAGACCCTTCTTCGCCGCGCGCAGTTTCACCGATGTGGACGATCCTCAACGCCCAGGCACGGGCGTGGTGCGAGGGCCAGGCGGCCGATCTGCGCTGGCCCGAGGACCAGCGCCTGAGCGTGCGCCAGGCCTTCGATGTCGAGCGCCCAGCCGGCCTACCCCGAGCCGACTATCCTGGGCGAACGGGTGGTGGTGCAGGTGGGCAAGACGCCGTACGTGCGCTTTGACCTGAACGACTACTCCGTCCCCTACCAGTACGTGCGGCGCACCCTGACCGTGGTGGCCACTCCCGATCGGGTGCGCGTGCTGGACGGTCAAACCGAGCTGGCCAGCCACGCGCGCAGCTACGACAGGGGGCGCAGATCGAGGACGCGCCCACATTCAGGCGCTGCTGGCGCATAAACGCGGCGCGCGCAGCACCGCGCCACCGATCGTCCTGGCCCACGCCGTCCCGGGGGCCGCCGAGTTGCTGGTGCGCGCCGCCGCGGCTGCAACCTGGGTGCGATCACGCTGGCTCTCGTCCAGGCTGCTCGCCAGGTATGGCGCGCAGCCGATGCAATCGGCCATGACCGAGGCGCTGGCGCGCGATGTACCGCACCCCAACGCGGTGCGCCTGGCGTTGGAGCGCGCTCGCGAGGAACGCCACGAACCCCCGCCGCTGGCGCAGCTGTCCGAGCGCGCGCAGGCGCTGGACGTGACGGTGCGCCCCCACGCGCTGAACTCCTATGACGATCTGGCCCCCGGGCCACGAATCCGGCGCCACCGATTGCCCCCGACGATGGGGCCGAGACCCACTTCCCAGGACGAACCATGCCACCGGTATCGCGCGCCCAGCGCCCTCGGCAGGCTGATGCGGCCCAATTGCAACAGCGCGCCCGCGCGCTGCACCTGTCGGGCCTGCTGGCCCATTGGGCGTCGGTCCAAGCCGATCCGGCGCGGCTGGGCTGGACCGGCGAGCTGCTGGCCTGGGAGGAGGCCGAGCGCGCCCGGCGCAGCCTGGAGCGGCGGCTGCGTTCGGCCCACATCGGGCGCTTCAAGCCGCTGGCCGACTTCGACTGGGACTGGCCCAAGAGTTGTGACCGCGCCGCAGTGCAGGAGCTGATGACGCTGTCGTTCATGGCTGAGGCCACCAACGTGGTGCTGGTCGGACCCAATGGGGTGGGCAAGTCCATGCTGGCGTGCAACCTGGGCCACCAGGCGCTGATCGAGGGTCGCACGGTGCTGTTCACCACCGCCGGGCAGTTGCTGGGCGATCTGGCCGCGCTCGACAGTGATTCGGCGCTGCGCCGGCGGCTGCGCCACTTACGCCGGGCCCGACCTGCTGGTCATCGACGAGGTCGGGTACCTGTCGTACTCCAACCGGCATGCCGATCTGCTCTTCGAACTGATCAGCCGGCGCTACCAGAACAAGAGCACCGTGGTGACCACGAACAAGCCTTCTGGCCAATGGCATGAAGTGTTCCCAACGCGTCCTGCGTGGTCTCGCTGATCGACCGTCTTGTGCACCGGTGCGAGGTGGTACTGATCGAGGGCGAATCGTACCGGCTGAAGGAGGCCAAGGAGCAGGCCGAACGCAAGACGGCGCTGCGCGCGGCGGCACGAGGCAAGGGCAAGAAGGCATGAATCGCCGGACACGTCTTGAGTCCGGGTCTCTGTCCACGAGCAGCCCCTTCATCACACTGCCCGAGGGCTGGTCCTCCGAGCAGGCACTCGCGGTGTTCGAGATCGTCGACGAGTTGCGAGAAATCCTGTGGCACCGCTACGGCGGGCGAACAGAGGCCTTGCGGAGCGCAACGCTCGACCACGGGATCGGCATCTCAACTCGATATCGACTGCGGCGACGCCCCGCCGTTCTGACAAACCCCGGATGGCCGGCTACGCCGGCCGTCACTCGATCACGCCGTCGTGGCGGAATCCCGAACTGAGGACGACGGCGCGCTCATCAGAAGCGCGTGCTGACAGCCAGATTTACGCGGATTCCGGCAGCCGGCAACAACCCGACAGGATGTGCCGTGCAACATTAATCGCATCCGTGATTCACAGTCCGAATGCACTGCCCGACCATGCAGATGTCGCGCGCCCCCTGGGTTCCAGCAGCCGGTCCGGCCCTCTGGCCTTGGGCGTGGACATGCATCGCTCACCTCAGGGTGTGCGAAGCGTTCTAAACACCCTTGATCGTGTCAGACCTCTTGAATCGGCCGCTTCAAGGCCAAGCAGCGGTCGGCTACCGGCCGCTCCGATGCGGCAAGTTGTCGGTCCAGAGGGCGGTGCGCTGCTGCTGGCCTTTGCGGATCGGTGGCACCCGCCGCTGACAGACTAACCAGCCCGCGGCAGCTTCGCGTTTTCGAGAGAGATCATGAGCCGATACGGCCCCCGTCACTTCCTGGCAGCTCTGGCCACGGTCGCTTTGATGACCCCTGCAACCACCTGGGCCCAAGCACCGTCGGCCAAGGTCGCCGTCGAGAAGCCGCAATATGGCGGCTCCTTGAGCATCGCCAACGTGTACTACACAGTCGCGCCGCTGAGTTTCGATTCGGGCGACTGGGCTTGGAAGTTCAATCTGGACACCGGCCTGGTCTACGAGCAACTGATGGTTGCCGATCTTGGCAAGGCGAAACGCAATGGCGGCCAGTATCCCTTTGTTTCAGATGCCTGGCTGCCACCTGACGCGCTCAAGGGCGAACTGGCCGAGAGCTGGAAGCTGCTGGACAACCCGCTGAGGCTGGAGGTGCAGCTGCGCAAGGGCATCATGTTCCCCGCCAAGGCGGGCGTGATGGAAGCCCGCGAGCTGACCGCCGACGACGTGGTCTACAGCTTCGAGCGCATGAACAAGAGCCCGAAGAAGATCCTCACGTACTTCGACCACATCACCGACGTGAAAGCCACCGGCAAACATTCGGTGGTGTTCAACTTCAACACCTTCAATGCCGAGTGGGACTACCGTTATGGCTGGGGCTACAACAGCTCCATCGTGCCCAAGGAGGTGATGGAATCCAAGGGCAAGGACCGGAAGAACGCCAACGGTACCGGGCCCTATTCGCTGACGAACTACGTTCAGGGCAACGCGATGACGCTGACAAAGAACCCCGCCTACTGGGGAAGCGAAACCATCGGCGGCGAGAAATTTAAGCTCCCATTCACGGACACCATCACCTACCGCTACATCAGGGACGAAAGCGCGGCGCTCACGTCTCTGCGCACCGGCAAGCTCGACATCATGGAATCGGTGCGCTGGAGTGCCGTAGAAGAGCTGAAGAGGAATGCACCCAAACTGAAGTGGAATCGGTACTTAGGCAACAACGCCAGCTACATCACCTTGCGGGTGGACCAAAAGCCCTTCGACGACGTGCGGGTGCGCCGGGCGCTGAACATGGCGATCAATAAACCCGAAATCATTGCGAGCTACTACGGCGGCAATGCGGAACTGTTGAATTTCCCGATGCACGTCAACTACGTCGGCTACTACGAGCCATTGTCGAATATGCCCGAATCAGTTCGGGAGCTGTACGTCTACAACCCCACGAAAGCCAAGGCCTTGCTGGCCGAAGCGGGTTATCCCAACGGGTTCAGCTTCAAGACTCCAGGTCTCGGCCGCCAGCCTGGACCACGATCTCTTGTCGCTGGTGGCCGCCTATCTGGCCAGGTGGGGTGAAGATGGAAATCCAGGTGATGGAGTACGCGGCCTTCTTGTCGGTCATGACGACTCGCACCAATGCGCCGGGCTACTACCTTCAGGCCGGGCTGAACAACCCCACGACATCGTTGCGCAAGACCTTCGTCTCCAAGCAGACCTGGAATACCTCACAGTACAGCGACCCTGAGTTCGACAAGAAGATGGCCTCCGTCTACTCAGAGCCCGACGAGCGCGTGCGCCAGGCGAAGGTCAAGCTGATGGTGCGGGAAATTCTTGACAAGGCGCCGTGCATCTTCTTGCCGACCCCATACGCCTACTCGGCCTGGTGGCCATGGGTGAAGAACTACGGCGGCGAGTTGCGTGCCGGTGCTGATCGGCCCGGGCCGATTCACGCGCGGGTGTGGGTGGACCAGGCCCTGAAGAAGCAGATGGGATACTGAACGAACGCGCGCCCGACCTGGGCGCGCCCCCTATTCACCTTGAATCAGATCCGCTTCGGTGAGCGACTGCAACGCTTCGAACGACAGTCCGGGCACCATCTCGACAATCCGAAGCCCCGCCGGCACCACGTCTAGCACCGCAAGGCTCGTGTAGACCCGGGTCACGCAGGTCGGCGCGGTCAGCGGATAGACGCACTTGCGCACCAGTTTTGGACGGCCATCCTTGGTCACATGGTCCATCACGACCCAAAGTCGCTTGGCCCCGACAGCCAAGTCCATCGCACCACCAACGGCTGGCGACGCACCGGGGGTTGCGGTGGACCAGTTGGCCAGGTCGCCGTTCTGAGCCATGAGCCGGAGCGATTTTTCTGATGTTGGTCGGCGATAGATTTGATCACGATGGTTGAGGTTCGGGAGCCGGAATCCATCGCATAGCGCGGAAGGAATGGCGGAGGTCGATGCGGGTACGACGATCGGGTAGCCGCACACGAGCGGCGTCGCGCGCCGGGTGTGGGAGGTGCCGATCTCGCTGGGTCTACTGGGCGCTGTTGGGCGGATCGAGCTTGGCGATGCGATCGCGCCACAGGGCTGGGTATTCTGGGTCGTAGTCGTCTGGATTGGCCAGCACCATCTCGAGGAGCTTGCGGTAGCAATCGGCGGCTTGGCGGTTCTGCCCGCGAGCCTCGTGGAGCATGCCCAGGCGATCGAAGCCGTCGATCACCAGCGGGTAGCGAACGAGCAGTTCTCGGGCGGCGCGTTCGGCTTCGTCGAGCCGGCCGGCGTGGATCAGGTCGACGACGGCGTTGGAGTCATCGTCCAGGTTGTCGTATTCATCGGGCACGTTCACCCACAGGTCGTTGAGCTGCTCGCGGTGCTGCTGGCGCTGCGCCTGCAACTCGGCGCGCTTGGCCGCGAGCGGGGCGAACTCGGCCGCCCGGTCCTTATCCAGGCAACAGTGCTTGTACTTCTTGCCGCTGGCGCAGGGGCAAGGGTCGTTGCGACCGGTCTTTGGCATAGTGGTTCAACTTTACCAAGTCCGGAGGAATTGATGGATGCCGCCGCCTTGCTGGCCGATGGCCGAGTGCACGCCGTATTGCGACACGTCGACGAGGATCTGGCCGCCGAGCAGCGCGCGGCGGGCTGTCCGCGCTGCGGCGCGAGGCTGCACTCGGCGCAGTACCCGCGCAAGCCGCGCGGGGTGCCCGGCGCCTGGCGCGCGCAGTATGACCGGCGCCTGAGCCTGTGCTGCGCGCGCGAGGGCTGCCGCAAGCGGGCCACGCCGGCCTCGGTGCGGTTTCTGGGGCCCAAGGTCTACGTGAGCGCAGTGGTGGTGCTGATGGCGGCGCTGCGCTGCGGGCCGAGCCCGGCGCGCTGTCGGGTGCTCGAGGAACTCGTGGGCGTGAGCCGGCGCACGATCGCACGTTGGCGCCGGTGGTGGACCGAGAAGCTGATCGACACGCCGTTCTGGCGCGCAGCCGCCGGCACGCTGATGCCGCCGGTGGCGAGCTCGCAACTGCCGGCGGCGCTGCTCGAGCGCTTTGGCGCCCACCCCCGGGATCGATTGCTGGCGGCGTTGCGCTGGCTCTCGCCGATCACGACCAGGAGCGCCGCCGCGCACGCTACCTGAGGCGAGGGTGTCGGCCCGCAGAGGATGCACGTGGCGCGATCCGGCGGGCTTGGTTACGGTGCGCGCATCCCCTGTGCGAGCACTCGGAGAACCCGCATGAGCGCATCGAACCACGCCTCGGTCCATGAACGTTGGGCGCATCTGCGCTTCTCGGTGATCGGGCACCTGTTGGCGGCCCCGCCGCCCAAGGGCGAACTGCGCGCCGAGCTCAGGAAGTTGGCCCAGCGCACCTGGCGCCACCCAGTCACGGGCGCGCCGGCGCGCTTTGCGGTCTCGACCATCGAGCGGTGGCTGTTGCGGGCGCGCCGCGAGCGGCGCGACCCGGTCGCCGTCCTGCGGCGCAAGGTGCGCGCCGATGCCGGGGTCCAGAAGGTGGGCCCGGCGATCCGCCAGGCGCTGCAGGCGCAGTATGGCGCGCACCCGAGCTGGTCGGTGCAGCTTCACGCCGACAACCTGCGTGCGCTCATCGAGCGCGACCCGGCGCTGGGGCCCGCGCCGTCGTACTCGAGCGTGCGTCGGCTGTTCCAGGCGCAGGGCTGGCGCAAGCGCCAGCGGCTGTCCAGCCGCGATACGGCCGGTGCCCAACTGGCCGAGGCGCGGCTGGCCGCGCGCGAGGTGCGCAGCTACGAGGCGCCTTACGTCGGTTCCCTGTGGCATTGGGACTGTCACGTCGGCTCGCGGCCCGTGTTGACCGCCGCCGGCCAATGGGCCACGCCGGTGCTCTTCGGGGTGCTCGACGACTTCTCGCGACTGGGCTGTCACCTGCAGTGGTACCTGCGCGAGAACGCCGAGTGTGTCGCGCACGGCCTGTCGCAGGCGATCCACAAGCGCGGGCTGCCGCGCGCGGCCATGAGCGACAACGGCGCGGCGATGCTCGCTGCCGAGATCACCGAGGGGCTGGCGCGCCTGGGCATCGTGCACGAGACCACGCTGGCGTACTCGCCGTACATGAACGGCAAGATCGAGCACCTGTGGGCCAACGTCGAAGGCAGACTGATGGCGATGCTCGAGGGCGTGGCCGACCTGACGCTGGCCACCTTGAACGAGGCGACCCAAGCGTGGTGCGAGTACGAGTACAACCGCACCGTGCACTCCGAGACCGGCGCCACGCCGCTGGCGCGCTGGCTGGCCGGCCCCGAGGTGCTGCGGCCCAGTCCGGACAGCGAGGCGCTGCGGCTGGCCTTCACCCGCACCGAGAAGCGCACCCAGCGCCACAGCGACGGCACGCTGGTGCTCGAAGCCCGACGCTTCGAGGTTCCCAACCGCTACCGGCACCTGCGCGAGCTGCACGTGCGCTACGCCGCCTGGGACCTCGCCCGGGTGCACCTTGCTCGATGAGCGCAGCGGCCAGATCCTGTGCCGCCTGTACCCGCAGGACAAGCAGGCCAACGCCCGGGGCGTGCGCCGGCCTCTGGAGCCGATCGGCTTGGCGGGGGCTGGCGGCGCCGCCGCCCGCCAAGCCGCTCCCGGCCAGATGGCCCCGCTGCTGGAGGGCCTGATGGCCAAGCAGGCCGCCACGGGCCTGCCACCGGCCTACCTGACCAAGGACGAACCACCGGCACCGCAAGGGGAACAACCGTGAACAAGAAGCTGCTCTCGCTCTATGGCCTGAAGTGGAATCCGTTCGCCCCCGAAGTGCCGCCCGAGGCGCTGCACGTGGGCGCGCGCCTGGACTCGTTCTGTTGGCGGGTCGAGCAGCTCGTGGGCGAAGGCGGCTTCGCCCTGATCACCGGCTTGCCGGGGGTGGGCAAATCGGTGGCGCTGCGGGTGCTCGCCGAGCGCCTGTCGGCGCTGCGCGACGTGCAGGTGGGCGTGCTCAGCCGGCCGCAGGCCGGGATGGCCGACTTCTACCGCGAGCTCGGTGAGCTCTTCGGCGTGCAGCTGCATCCCCACAACCGCTGGGGCGGCGCCAAGGTGCTGCGCGCCAGCTGGCAGGACCACATCGATGCCTCGCAGTGCCGCCCGGTGCTGATCGTCGACGAGGCCCAGGAGATGCAGCTGGCCGTGCTCAACGAGCTGCGCTTGCTCAGCTCCGCGCGGCTCGACTCGCACCTGTTGCTCACCGTGGTGCTGGCCGGCGACCAGCGCCTGATCGAGCGCTTCCGCAGCGAGGAGCTGCTGCCGCTGGGGTCACGCATGCGGGTGCGCCTGGCGCTGGATCGCGCGAGCCCCGAGGAGCTGCGCGAGTTGCTGGCGCACGTGCTCGCCAAGGCCGGGGCACCGAAGCTGATGACACCCGAACTGCTCGCCACGCTGTCCGACCACGCCCAAGGCAATCTGCGCGCGCTGATGAACATGGGCAGCGAACTGCTCGGCCTGGCCGCGCAGCGCGAGGCGCGCCACATCGACGAGCAGCTGTTCTTCGAGACCTTCGCTGCACCCGCCCCGGCGCAGCCCAAGGTGGCAGCGCGCCGGCGGTGAGCTGCGCCACGCTGCCGGTCGAGCCGGCCTGGCGCCTGGCGCAGCGGCCCGACGCGCAGCGCTGGCTGGTCACCGGGCTGTGGGCCGAGCAGGCGGTCGGCATCGTCGGCGGCGAGCCCAAGTGCTGCAAGAGCTTCCTTGCGCTCGATCTTGCGGTAGCGGTCGCATCGGGTCGGCCGTGCCTGCGCCGCTTCGCCGTGCCCAATCCCGGCCGGGTGCTGCTGTACGCGGCCGAAGATGCCCTGCACGTGGTGCGCCATCGGCTCGATGGCATCTGCGCTGCCGCCGGCTGCCGGCTGGCCGAGTTGGACCTGCAAGTGATCACCGCCCCGACGCTGCGACTGGATCTGCCGGCCGATCGCGCAGCACTCGAGCGCACCGTCGCCGGGCTGCAACCGCGCCTGATGATCCTCGATCCCTTCGTGCGCCTGCATCGCATCGACGAGAACGCCAGCGGCGAGGTCGCCCCCTTGCTCGCCTACCTGCGCGAACTGCAGCGCCGCTACGAGGCTTGCGTGCTGCTGGTGCACCACGCCCGCAAATCGGCCGGCGCCATGCGTGCCGGCCAGAGGCGCTGCGCGGCTCCTCCGAGTTCCACGCCTGGGGCGACTCGAACCTGTACCTGCGCCGCTCAAATGATGCGCTCAGCCTGACGATCGAACATCGTGCCGCACCGTCGCCGCCCGGCATCCAGCTCGAGTTACGCGCCGACGGCGACGCACTGGCCTTGCGAACCGTGCAACCATCGTCCGATCCGGTGCCGCCACTGGCCGGCCTCGACGAACGCATCACCGCCGCGTTGCGGGCCGCCGCCGACCCCATGAGCATCCAAGACCTGCGTGCCCAATGCCGCGTACGCAACACCACCCTCTACGAGCGCCTCGCCGCACTGACCGCTACCGGTCGACTTCAGCGCACCGCCCGCGGCTACCGACTCGCCGATCCCGACTGATCCTCCAACCGCCGACGCGCCCCTGTCCCCGCGTGCCGGGCGCACCCGCTTCCCGCTTCCCGCTTCCGGCTCTCTCTACAGAGCGCGGGAACGGGTAGCCGGAACTCCATCAAATACCTCGACCGAGGGCACATCAAGAAGCATGATCGTGCTCAGCCACCTCGAAGGCGCCCAGCACACACAGGTCAAGGTGGCGCCCGCGGATCATGGTGAAGCTGTCGGCATGGTGGAAGAAGCTGCCTCCGCGCACCAGCGTGATGTATTGTTTTCCGGCATTCACCAGCCAGCGGTTGATCTTGTCCGGCTGCGGGGCTGGGCCCATGCCAAGAATGCCGTTCTCGGAGTGAAAGACAACTTCGCGGCCCTGTGGAACATGATTGGCGACCAGCGTCGGTACACCGACTCCAAGATTGACATACCACCCTTCGGGAATGTCCTGGGCTACGCGCCGTGCCAGTCCGGTTCGGTCCAGCGGCGTCCAGGCGTTCGGCTTGGTCAGACTGTTCATGCGTTCCTCTCAGAGCATCGGGTCGCCATACGGAATATGAACGATGCGATTGACGAAGATACCCGGGGTCACGATGGTTTCGGGATCGATTTCGCCCAGCTCCGCGACGTGCTGCGTTTGCACGACGGTCAAGGCTGCCGCTGTGGCCATCACCGGGTTGAAGTTCCGGCCGGATTCGCGGTACACGAGATTTCCCCACCGGTCGGCCCGCCACGCCTCAACGAGGGCAACGTCGCCATGCAGCGCGTGTTCCAGCACATACGTACGCCCGCCTATCTCGCGAGTTTCCTTGCCTTTCGCCAGATCAGTGCCAGCGGCCGTTGCCGTGAAGAACGCCGGAATCCCCGCG
Source organism: Burkholderiaceae bacterium (assembly GCA_016710525.1). Classification (GTDB taxonomy): domain Bacteria; phylum Pseudomonadota; class Gammaproteobacteria; order Burkholderiales; family Burkholderiaceae_E; genus Quisquiliibacterium. The sequence goes on along the minus strand of JADJVQ010000140.1, from coordinate 4,442 downwards.
CCAGCCGCCCGCATGCGCTCGGCAAGCGTGCCTTGCGGCACGACCTCGAGTTCGATCTCGCCCGCTCGGTAGAGATCTTCGAATGCCGTCGAGCCCGCGATGCGCGGGAAACTGCAGATGATCTTGCGCACGCGCCTTGTTTGCAGCAGGCGGGCGAGCCCGATCTGACCATACCCTGCATTGTTGGCCACGACTGTCAGCTCGCGCAGGCCCAGATCGATCAGACCGTCGATGAGGTGGTTGGCCTGGCCAACGGCTCCGAAGCCGCCAACCAGGACGGTCGCGCCATCCTTGATGTCAGCAAGCGCCTCGGCGATAGAGCCGACGAATTTGTCGATCATGACGGTGCGGCTACCGGACGCAGAGGTGACGACGGAGGATGATCATGGCTTGTCTCCTGGTTTTAGTGGCAGGTCCCTGCGGATCAACTTGTGAGTCAACCATCCTTCAGACGGGCTGCCACCATCGAAGGCCGTTGCGAAACCTGTGCGAACCATTCGGCCGTCTTCGGGTACTGGCTGGCCCAGCCCGGCTGCAGCTTCCGGAATTCAATGTAGGCCAAAGCGGTGGCGATCGCGATGTCGCCGAGATCGAAGCGATGCGCATCACGCAGGTCGGCATCGGCTTCTATCAAGGCCAACGACTTCCCCAGCTTGACGGCATAGTGCTGCGAACGCGTGGGTATCTGTTTGTCCGCCGGTGTGTAGCGCTCGATCACCCACGCCACCATGGCTTCGATGAGACCATTGCCCAACGCATGACGCCGCAGCGTGGCGATTCGCTTTCCGCCATCGCGAGGCAGCAGGATCTCCGCGCCGCAAAGCTCTTCGAGGTAGAAGGAGATCACCAGCGAGTCGTACAGCACCTTGCCGTCATCGAGCACCAGCGTCGGGATCTGCCCCAGCGGATTGACGAGGTAGATGACATGTTCTGGATCGACCGTCGGCACAACCGATCGCGTCAGCTCCACGCGCTGACGAAGCCCTGTCTCCTCGAGAGCCACCATGACCTTGTGAACGAACGGCGAGCGCGGGGACCAGTGCAACAGCATCATCAGACTCCTTCAACCGCAGCGCACGCAGGCAGCGCCACCACAAAACGTTCGATGGCCTGCGCCACCAGGTCTGGCGCCTGGGACGGCATAAAGTGTCCGGCCGGGATTTCCTCGAAGCGGCCCTTGGGCAAGCGGTTGGCCAGAGCCTGCATCATGTCGACCGGCCGAATGTCGTGCGCGCCGCCGATCACCAATGCCGGGCATCGGATCCGCTTGATGTCCTCGGCGAGATCGATGGCCATCACCATGCGCAGCAGATGAGCATAGCTGCGGGCGTCATTGCCCAGGTATCGCAGCCTGAAATCGGCCCAACGCTGTGGATGTTGATCGCGCAGCACCTGCGGATAGGTGCGCTCCATCCCCATCATCGACTGCATGCCTTCACGCTCGACGCGGTCGGCAAACTGCGCCACGCCCGCCCGCTGTTCCGGTGGTGTTCCCAGTGCCGGCACGATGGCAACCACCGCGGCAACCCGCTGCGGGTGGCGCGCGGCGACAGCCATCGCGATGCCGGCGCCGGCCGCCACGCCGATCAGCACGATCGGCCCCGGTGCGCAAACCTCTGAGACCACTTGCTGCAGGTCTTCCACGATCTGTTCGAATTGCACCGCCTCATGCACCTTCGACGAAAGTCCGGAGCCGCGCCACTCGACGCAGACCACCGATCTGCCCGGCGGCAGCTGGGCGATGCACGAATCCCAGCTCTCGGCCGTGCCACCGAGTTCGTGCACGAAAACCAGCGTCGGACCGACACCGGCCCGCAGCCGGTAGCGCAGGGCCACATCGCCCCGCCCTACCCAGCCAGTACGAAACGCCTCGGGCGCACGCGGCTGCGAAGCCAGGTCCCCGAACGGCGACGGAACGCCGGGCGGCAACTGCACAAGGTGCGCGTTCAATGTCATGGCGACATTGGTGAAGTGTCCGGCCAGCGCCGTCAGGTCGACGATCAGACGTTCACCGAGCAGACGCCTGGTCGCACTGTAGGTCTCGTCAGATACTCGCCTGGATACCACGAGCTCGCGACAGTAGTCGTAAACGATGCGCGTCTCTTCATCCTCGAAGCTCGGCGTACGCCCGTTTCTGATGTCGTCGAGTTGTGCTGCTGTGATCCCAGCTGCGGCGGCTTTCGGCGCATGCGCGTACCACTCGAAATCGGCCCGCCAGTGCTGGCCGACGACCAGAATGGCGAGTTCCCTCAGAGCTGGCTTGAGCGGCGACTTTCTGAGCGCGAGGCCCATCTGGCTCCATGCAACAGCCAGGTCTGGACTGTGCAGCAATGGAATACGAGGCCCCAGCGGGGCACCGAAAGTGCGAACAGCCGCATCGAAAACCGCTCGACCTTCGGGCGCGAGGGTGTCGGGGTTCGGGGCACTGATGCGCGAGCGCGCGGTTGATTCAGGCATGGGACTGGCCACCCCGTCAGACCGACTTCAGAAACTCGAAACGGTACGCATCGCCATCAGCGCGCACGTGCCCGGCCGTCGGAGCGGGGAAGTGAGTAGGAAGGAACAGGGTGTCGGTCTTGCAGAATCGCGAGAAGAAATTGCGGCGCGTTGCAGCGGCACCTGCAGGGGTCGGAGCAGAGCCTCGTGCTCCAGTCCGGTTCGATGCACTGAATGGCGTGGTGCATCATGTCGCCGCAGAAGAGCGCGTGATAGCCCTGCGACTTCAGGCTGACACAGACGTGTCCGGGCGAGTGACCGGCCGCCGGAATCAGCGACAGCTCGTCATTCAGCACGAATTCGTCGTCGACCAGCAATGCCTGCCCTGCTTCGACAATCGGCGCCACGCACAGATTGAACGATGGCCCCACCGCCATGCTCTCGTTCGCTTTCCAATGCTCGTATTCCTCCGAGAGAAGATGTACTTGGCATTGGGAAAGGTAGGCACGTGCCTGCCGTCTTCCAGCCGTGTGTTCCAGCCGACATGATCGATGTGCAGGTGGGTGCAGAAGACGTAGTCGATGTCCTCGACGGTGAGGCGGTTTTGCCTCCAGCGCCTTCAGCCACGGAGTCTTGTCGTAGCTCAAGGTCGGCGGGTAACCGGGGTGCTCGCCCACGCAGGTGTCAATCAGCACGGTGCACGTGGGTGTGCGCAGGATGAACGACTGGTAGGTGATGACGATCATCTCCGTCGCCGCATCGAAGGTGAAGCCGGGCAGCTTGGCCAAGGCACGCGCGACGCGCTCAGGCGTTGCATCGGGAAACATCGCGAGCGCCGTGCGCACCGGCCCATCGCGTTCAACGAGGCTCGACACGCTGACTTGTCCGACTTTGATCTGGTTCATGGGGTGCACAGGCTGATGGAGTGCGCACCAGTATGGGAGCCGGGGAAGCACCATCCATCGCATACGCGATCAATGGCCCCCTCGCCTGCCGGTGATGTCAGCGCGGCAGAGAAGCCTCGATGCGCTGCGTCATTTCGATCAGGCGAGGCCGCACTGCTTCCAGCAGGAACTCCTGCGTCAGCCGGCTGGCCGGCCCGGTGCAGCTGATGGCCATGGGCGGAAGACCGCCGCCAGGATTGAAGGCGCGGCCGATGCCATTGATGTCGCTTTGCCAGTCGCCGAAGGAACAGGTCACGCCCAGTTCGAGATGATCCTGTGCGGCCTTTTCGATCCCAGCCAGCATATCGGGCCAGCCACTCGCATTCTGCGCCTTCAAGGCGAGCATGATGCCCCGCCGCTCCGCGTCCTCGGCTACGGCCAGGTAGGCTCGCCCCATCGCCGAAATCGCGATGGGATATCGGCTCCCGACATTACTGGAAACAGCCAGAGCCGCCTGCGCCCGGCAGTGCTCGATGTAGATGACGGACAAACGATCCCGCACCCCGAGCGAAACCGACGCCCCTGAGAATGCCGACAGTTCCTGCATCAGAGGCCGCGCGACCCGACGCACGTCTAGCCCGGACATCATGGCGGTGCCCAGCGCCAGGGTCGCCATGCCAAGACGGTAGCGCCCCGTATCGGGAACCTGGATGAGATAGCCGAGGCGGGTCAAGGTCATGGTCAAGCGCGACACGGTTGACTTTGGCAGCTTGCAGCGCTCGGCCAGCTGCTGATTGCCCAGCTGCGCCTCGCCGGATGGGAAGCAGGCCAGCACCTCCAATCCACGTGCCAGCGCTGTCACGAAATGGCGGTCATCGCCCGTCCCCGATGCTTCGTGGTCGTTGGCGCCTGTTTCGCCGGGGGCTCGATTTTTCGTCATGGACTGCTGGCATCGGAGTGGGAGAACACGGGCTTGACACTGCATTTCTGCATGGTCAGAATCAAACAAGTTGCAGAACAGTGTTCTGCATTGCAGAACAATAACAATTTGCATCGACATGAACCAGCGCCGCTCAGCCCGGCTGCAGGTCACAGTGGGCAGGTCTGGAGACAAGCATGCCA
>JADJVQ010000139.1 GCA_016710525.1 Burkholderiaceae bacterium | reverse complement strand
GCGCAGGTTGCGCTTGACCATCAGCCCCAGCTTGGCCCGCACACTCTCTCGCGCCGACCAACCACCGAGATCTTGCAGGTTCTCTGCCAGTTCGTGGGGCGATCTTCTTCAGCGGTTTCGTCGGTCGGTTCGCGGACTGCGGATTTCGTTGTTAGCCAGCGCGTCGTAAAACCGAACCTCGTCTTCGCTCAGGCCCAGTTGCTCGCCGCGCAAGCCGCCGCCCTCGCGAAACTTCTTGGCCATCTGCGCACCAGCTCTTCATCCCTGCCGGCTTCGATGGACCGGTTCTGGTAAGCGCCACCACGTCGGGCCAGCAGCCTGAGAACTTCTTGTTCTGGACCGCGTTGCCGGCGAAGCGTGACTGATCTCGCCTTCGAGCAGCCTCTCCGCAGTTCGACCGCCAGGTTCCGCTCGGGCAGTTGCGCACCTCGGCGAGAAGGCGTCGTCGAGGATGCCGTCGTGGCCATCCGGCCCCACGGCGTCGGGCAAAGATGTCAACCACCTCTTCGATACACCACGGCCGAGCCACGTGATCTGGCGGATGGCCAGCCCACGTTGCTCGTCCGTCTTCTTCGCGCGCTGATCTCGCCCGGTCAGATGACCTTCACCGCCTGAAAGAAGGCCACTTTCTCGCGCCCGCACCGCCTTGCCCTCGTAGAGGGTGCAGCAGAGCGTGGTGGCCTTGCTCATCGCCAGTGCCAGGTCGGCGAAGCGCTTCTTGCCGTCCTTGATGCCCAACACGAAGTTGGCGGCGCCGGCCAGCGTCTTGTGGCCACCGGTCAGAAAGCCGCTGTAGTCAAAGCGTGCCCGTTCGTTCCGCAGCATGCCGCGCAGCGTCGAGCTTCTCGGCCAACACGCTGTAGGCCTCGTGAGCGTCCACCGTGGGCCGGCCGGCCCTTGCTGGCGGTGTACTCCTTCAGCGCCGACTTCAGCTCGTTGGCAATGCCGATGTAGTCGACCACCAGGCCGCCTTGCTTGTCCTTGAAAACCCGGTTCACGCGGGCGATAGCCTGCATGAGGTTGTGGCCCTTCATCGGCTTGTCGATGTAGAGCGTGTGTACGCACGGCGCGTCGAAGCCCGTCAGCCACATGTCGCGCACGATCACCATGCGCAGCGGGTCATCGGGCTTCTTGAATCGCTTCTCCAAGCGCTTCTTGACCTGGGCGCTGTAGATGTGCGGGCGCAGCAGCGCCTTGTCGCTGGCCGAGCCCGTCATCACGATCTTGATGGCGCCTTGCTCGGGGTCGACGCTGTGCCAGTCGGGCCGCAGCATGATGATCTCGTTGTAGAGGTGCACACAGATGTCGCGGCTCATGCCCACCACCATGGCCTTGCCGGTCTGGGCCTTGCCGCGTTCCTCGAAGTGCGCCACAAGGTCGGCTGCCACGCTGGCGATGCGCGGCTCGGCGCCCACCACCTTCTCCAGCGCAGCCCAGCGGCTCTTGAGCTTGGCCTGCTGGCTCTCTTCCTCGTCTTCCGCCAGTTCGTCGACTTCTTCGTCGATGGTGGCCAACTCGTCTGCCTTTAAGCTCCAGCTTGGCCAGCCGGCTCTCGTAGTAGATGGCCACCGTGGCGCCATCTTCCTTGGCCTGCTGCATGTCGTAGACGCTGATGTAGTCGCCGAACACGGCCCGCGTGTCGCGGTCTTCGCCCGACACCGGGGTGCCGGTGAAGGCCACGAAGGTGGCGTGCGGCAGCGCATCGCGCAGGTGCTGCGCGTAGCCGACCTGGTAGCGGTCGACGGTGGGCGCGAATTCGACCCGGTGTGGCGAAGGTTCACCTTCGCCAGTGGTCAGCACCGTCGTAGGATTTCCCGATGACGGCCGCTGCTTCAATGTCTTCAGCTTGGCCTCGAAGCCGTACTGCGTGCGGTGCGCCTCGTCGGCGATGACGACGATGTTGTGGCGGTCCGAAAGCAGCGGGAACACATCTTCGTCCTCGCCCGGCATGAACTTCTGGATGGTGGCGAACACGATGCCGCCGGAAGGCCGATTGCTCAGCAGCTGGCGCAGTTCTTGCCGCGTGCTGGCCTGCACCGGCTGTTCACGCAACAGGTCTTGCGCCAGCGAGAACACGCCGAACAACTGGCCATCCAGGTCGTTGCGGTCGGTGATGACGACGATGGTGGGGTTCGCCATCGCCGGCTCTTGCATCACGCGCGCCGCAAAGCACGTCATGGTGATGCTCTTGCCGCTGCCCTGGGTGTGCCACACCACGCCGCCCTTGCCGCGTACGCTGGGTAGGCCATCAGAGCGGGACGCAGCAATCACTTGGGCGATGGCCGCGCGCACGGCGTGGAACTGGTGGTAGCCGGCGATCTTCTTGACCAGGCCGGCGTCCTCGCTCGCTTCTTCAAACAGCACGAAGAAGCGCAAGTAGTCCAGCAGGTAAGCGGGCGCCAGCACGCCGCGCACCAGCGTCTGCAGTTCGTTGAAGGGGCCCGAGGGGATCGAGCGCGACGCCGTCGATGGTGCGCCAGGCCATGAAGCGCTCTCCGTCGGCGGACAGGGATCCGAGCAGCGCATCGGTGCCATCCGATATACCAGCACCTCGTTGTACTGGCAGGCGTCGGCGATCTGGTCCTTCAGGTCTGGATCTGATGGAAGGCCTTCCACACGTCGGGGTTCTGGTCGGCCGGGTTCTTCAGTTCGATCAGCACCAGCGGCAGGCCGTTGACGAACAGGATGATGTCGGGCCGGCGCGTGTGGTGCGCCCCGGTGATGGAGAACTGGTTGACGGCCAGCCACTCGTTGCGCGCCGGATCGACCCAGTCGACCAGGCGCACGAAGTCGCCGCGGGTTTCGCCGTCGCGCTGGTACTGAACGGGCACGCCGGTGACGAGCAGCCGGTGGAATTGCCGGTTCGCAGCCAGCAGTACCGGCGTACCCAGGTCTACCACCTGCTTGACCGCATCATCACGCGCCACCTGCGGCACGCTGGGGTTCAGCACCGCCACCGCCTGGCGCAGACGGCCAATCAGCAGCACTTGCCGGTAGTTGTCGCGCTCAGGTGCGGCGCCGTCGGGCGAGGTCGGGTCCGTAGCGATGCTGCCAGCCTACGTCGGCCAGCCAGCCGAGGGCTTCCTGTTCAAGCTGGTCCTCAGTCACCGGTACAAACCCTCCCGTTCGAACCCTTCTGCGGGCCTCTCAAAAACTCACGGCGGCCCCATTCTCCACTGGCGTCGCGCCGCGCAGGGGGAGATCACTCGCTTGCCATCCAACCAGGCTGTCGCTGTCAAGATCGAATGGCCAGACCTGCAACTGCAACGTCGGGCTGAAGTGAAACGGCTTGAGCGCTTCAGCGAACAACGCAGACTTTGGGTAGATCAGCGCCATGGTGCCGCTCCCCTGCATGTATTTGTGGCCGTAGGCGAACATTTGATAGAAGTCGCCCTGGCTGAGCTTGTACTTGTTCTGCGCTTCGGCCGAGTCGATCCGCTTCCACTTCATGTCCAGCACCCACCGCTGCACGCCGGTGCTGATCAGCACGTCGGGCTCCAGCCTAAACATGTCATCACCGGCATGCCTGCACAGCGATTCGCTCGCGGTCGGCGTTCTGAATCTGAGTCCCTGTCTTGACTCTTCCGCGTAACCACGCGGCCACGTACTTCTCGAACAACTTCTCCATGGGAAACAGCAAGCTGAGGCCATGCTGCTCGCCGAGCACGGCCAGCGGCATCCAGCGGTTCAAGATCAGCTCGCACCATGGTTTAGCGGAGCGGTAGTGCGCCATCAGCCGATCCGTTCCCCATGCGCGCAGGTCTGCCTGCACCTGCTGGCTCTCCGGCACTTCGGCCAACATAAAGCTCAGCTCCTGGGCCAGCCGCCAGTTGTCGGCATCCTTCGTGCTCAGCCGAACGCGGTCGAGTGCCAGCTTCAACAATCGATTTTCCGGCCGGTCGGGAAGGAAAACATCGTGACGCACATGAAAGCGGTGTTCTCGGCCCGGCGCCTGACGCAGCTGCGCCATCATGTTCAACTGCCCACGAAGGAACGGAAGCTCCTCTGCCACGCGGCGGTAGTCAAAGCGCAGACCCCGCTTGACCAGTTGATCGAGTTCGGCAAGGTAGCGGCGCATCACCCACTCGGACAGCGGCGCGTCGAAGTGCTCCAGCGCGGCAATGCCGACCTCACGGGTCGGCAGGTCCAAGGTTGCCTGGATCATCTTGCGCAGAAGCGCGCGGCACCCTGGCAGGCTATCGCCGATTTCGTGGTGCTTCGGCACGATCTCCAGCGTTGTGCCGCATGGCGTCTGAATGACTCCGACGTAGCTGTCGAGGCTCAGCGATTGGCGACCCTCTACTTGCACCAGGCGCGCACCGGAACGCGAGAACGATTCGCTCAGCTTGCAGAGATAGTCGAAGGCGCTGGTGGTCACCTGTGCGCAGTCCAGCGACGGCGCGACCGGGGCGGTCGTCAGCCGCGCGTACTCGCGGACGCTGACAACGGCGTTCACGTCGGCAGCGCGTGGTCAATCAGGCCCAGATAGCTTTCGGGCAGCGCGAAGGCATCTTCGTTAACCCTCCAAGCTTGTCGGTCACCCGATACCGTCGCACCTTCTCCGAACAGCTCCTTCACGTCCCAAGGCTCAGCTTCAACGAATCGATGTTCTGGGTTGACCTTGCGGTGGTCATTCAGCACCCACTGAATGCGCTGCCAGTCCTCGAAGAAGTATTCTTGTAGCAAGGGAAGCACCTGATGCCGAAAGATCGAGGCCAGGCGAATCAGGCGGCCATCGGCTTTCAGCGGCAGGAAGTACGTGTGGCCAGGCAATGCTCCTCGGTCAAGAAGTGCCTCGATGCGCAGGTTCAATACTGTCAGCAGGCGCTCTATGTCGATTCCACTGACGGACACGCCGGACAATTTTTCGGGGCGTGGCGGCATCTCTATGAACTCGAAACGCCTGCGCAACGCAACGTCAAGGCCGGCCAACGAGCGGTCAGCCGTGTTCATCGTTCCGATCAGATAGACGTTGGCTGGGACGCTGAACGGCTTCTTGGAGTAGGGAAGGATCGCCTCCAGTGCCTCGTCGGCGCCGGCCCGCTTGGATGGCTCGATCAATGTGATCAGCTCACCGAAGATGCGTGAAACGTTGCCTCGGTTGATCTCGTCGATGATGAGCACGTAGGGCTCGTGCGTCGGCGCCGAAGGCTGCACCGGCACGCTCAGCTTCACGCCGGCAGCCGTGAGTGCTTGCAGAAGATCGGGCCAGGTGATCCGGGACAGGCGGTAGACCGTCTGCAGCGTCAGCCGAACCCCTTTGTTGACCTCCAGGATGTTGAAGTTGATGCCTGTGATCAGCCATCGAACCGGCAGCTTGTTCACATAGTCGTCTCGCACGCCGGCTGGAACCTTGGGCGTGTATTCGTAGTCGCCGGTGACAACCCCCACCGCACTGATGGTCGTCGTCGATGCCAGGCAGACGACGATGTCGCCGATGGTGATTTGCTGACTGAAGTTGTCGAGAGAGCTCTGTACCTTCGTGCCGATCTTCTGACCGACCTCGTTCAGGTCGGCCGTATTGAGATCACCAGCCTTGGGCCAGCCGATGCGCGCCTCACCGTGCGACAGGCAGTACTTCCGCGTATCGCCGGAACTGCTGGCCTCTTCGATGGACACCTTCCAGACCTTGGCGTCTTCGCGAATGCCAACATGCTCTTCGAGCTGCTTGTCGCGACGTGCGTCTCGGCACAGGTCAGCGAAGACGCCGTTTTCGATCGTGTAGCTCACGCCCTTGACGGGTGCCCCTGCATCGTCGTCAACGTTTGCTCGGATGCCTTCGACGAAATCCTCGTAGCTGAAGCTCTGATGAAAGGTCGTGAAGCGGACGCGCTTGGCACGTTCCAACTCCATGAAGCGGCGGCGCAGAGCCGCACGGTCGGCCCGGTTCGCCGCCAAGTACGCCGGATCAAGGATCGCAAGTGCGGCGTTGATGGTCTCGAAGGTCTTTCCGGTGCCCGGTGGCCCGTAGAGGATTTGATTCAAAGCCGGGGTGTCCAACTCGGGCTCCTTCGCTACAGGCGCCGCCTGGACGACGGCATTCGATGGATCGGCTCCCTCGTAGGCGTCGCACAGCTTGTGCAGCGCGGCCATGTCCGGCACCGTCAGCCTGACGATGGGGCTGCCAACGGCCAGGGCCGGCGCGTTGGCCGCGATGTTGCTGGAACGAGGTTTGTCGGGTGCGTAGGGAACGACACCACCGAGAACGCCCTTGACATCTTCAAGCCATGCGCCCGGGACTGAGGCACAGCGTCGGTGTCTTGTTGTCGAGGGCGAGGGCAATCTCGGCGCCGCTCAGGGTTCGGAAGCCCGCCATCTTTTCAGTGGGCGGCTTGATGGGCTTGAATCGATCCGAACCCTTGAAGTACGCGAGAGCCTGGTCCGTGGTCAGCTTTGCCGACTCAATGGCCCGGATCTCAGACCACACTTTTTCGCCGTAGGTCAGCACGTCCGCCTCGCCCCGCTGTGCCATCAGCTTTGCGTGCAGCTCGGCACATGTCGCCTTCTCGGCAGCACCGGCCACGCTGCGCAAGCTGTCCAGCTTGTAGATCGGCAACACGGACGGCTTCGCCCTGTCCTGGTACAGGAAAGCGATCTTCCACTTGTGACGGTGCCCAAGTCAGCCGCCTCGACCGCAGCCAGATCGCCAGCCCTGGCAGCCTTGGCGATGCCGAGGATGATGCCGTGAACCTTGGCAAACGCCGCTTCCGCTGTCTCGCCGTACTTGGCCATCCAGGCGTAGTCCGCACTGAAGCGTCGCCCCTCTGCATCGACTTGATCGGATTGATCCTTGCGGGAATACACGCCGAACTTGAACGACGAGCCGCCCCAAATCGAGCCCAGGCCCTCCGTCTTGGATTCCAGCCATTGCGTAAAGCAGTCCTTGTCACCGGCTGCCGTGTATTGAGGCAGCGTGAGCTGGCTCAGGTCACCAAGGGGCCACCGCTGAAGAAAGGCGTCCCATAGCGCATTGCGCTCTGATGCTGAAGCTGTCATGTGGTTGCGTCGGTGATTTGCGCTTCAGCCTCTGGCAGGCGCAGTTGGCCGGAGATCAGGCGGGGGAGCAGGGTGTCGCGGAGGGTGGCGAGGGTTTGACTTGTCGCTGATTCGCTGACACCTTCACCAGCAGGAGTGCGTGACCGCATTGAAGGTGTGCAGGACGGGTGCTGGCGGCACGACGCAGCCCAGCGCCGAAACGACGTCCGGCCGTCACCGCTGGATAGGCCTCCCCATCGGCGACATGAGCAAGATGCTTCGATGCTTGCGTCTTGCGTGGCTGCGAGATAGACAAACGCCGTGTTATCTACTGCCTTCGGGCTGAGCACCGCGAAGCCCGTGCTGGCGGTCAGGTAAGGGGCTGGGTCGTGAATGAACGCAAAAGAACGGTTACCTGGCCGAACAGTTCCGACGATGGTGTCGCCATCACGAAGCACGCGCCGCGCGCGAGATGGCGCATCGTCAAACGAAAACTCGGCAACGGCAACGACTTCGTTGTCTTTCACATTGGCAAGGTCAGCGTACATAACTCGCTCAGGATGACTTCGCACTGACCAGGTTCGAGGTTCAAGTCCGCAAGGTCGTCGAGTGTCTTGGCTCTCCACCCAATCGGCACCAGCCCCAACGCCGACTCCTCGAACGCATCCGGAAACAAGGCCGCGGTGGCTTCGTCCATGCCGGCCGGCGCCTGGCCTTGGCTCTTGGCGCGAACGGGATCGAAATCGACGAACCACGACTTGAACAGCGCCTGCGCGATGGCTTCGAGGGTGGCGTTGGTTTCGCGCAGGAGGGCGATGCGGTCGTCGAGCGCCCGCAAAGCAGCCGCGATCGACCGCTGCTCGTCCACGGGCGGAAGCTTCAGCTTGATCTGCTTCAGCGATGTGAGCGGCTGACCAATCCCCGGTGTGCCAACTTGAGACGCGTTCTTGAGAAGCTCGAATCGGCCGGCTTCGGACTTGAAGAAGTAGTAGATGAAGTCGGGGTGGGCGCCGTCGGCAGCGCAAGTCAGCTTCATCATGCTCGACGACAGGACGTAACGCTCACCGTCGTTGGGGACGATGCCCACTTCGCCGATGGCACCTCGGTGCGGGAAAACAAGATCGTTCGGAAGCAGGTTCGCCGAATTGAGTTCTGCTGCCTTCTCAGGCGTGATGAACACAAAGTCGCCCGAAAACGATCTGCCACCTGTCAAATTGGTGCCTCGAACCACGCGAACGCCATTGCTCACGTAGCAATCGCTCTTCATCCTTGAGCCGAACGGGCCGATCGCGATACTGCCCGACCGAGTCGCCTTGATATTGTCGATCGAGACCAGGGGCCACTCAGAACTCATACCCCAGCCCCACCGTCACCTACACCCAACTCCCCCAACACCCGCCGCAGGAACGCATCCATCTCGCTGGCCGCCGGCAAAGCCAACTGATACCGCGACACGAACAGCTTGTTCGTCATGCCGGCCAGCGCGTGCTGCACCATCTCGCGGTTCTTCTGCGTGCACAGCAGGATGCCGACTGGCGGCTGGTCGCCCTTGGTCATCTCGTGCTGCTGGTAGTAGCCCACATACGCGTTGAGCTGGCCCAGGTGCTCGTGGCGGAAGGCGTCGTTCTTCAACTCCACCAGCACATGGCACTTCAGCACGCGGTGGTAGAAGACCAGGTCGACGAAGCCGTGTTCGCCGCCGATCAGCACGCGCTTTTGCCGCGCCTCAAAGCAGAAGCCGTGACCCAGTTCGATCAGGAACTGCTGCAGGCGGTCGAGCAAGGCGTCTTCCAGCTTGCGTTCGGTCATCACCTCCTGCGGCGCCAAGCCAAGGAATTCGAAGACATAAGGGTCTCGAATGACGTGCTGCGGGCTTTGCGGCTCGGCCTGCTTGGTGCGTCAACTGCGCCAACGCATCTTTGTCGGTCGACAGGCCGCTACGCTCGAAATACTGGGTGGCGATCTGGCGCTTGAGTTCACGCACCGACCAGTTGCCGCGCAGGGTTTCCACCTCGTAGAACAGGCGCTTGAGTGGCTCGTCGATCTCGACCAGCAGCTCGAAATGGCTGTAGGACAGGCTGCTGAGCAAACGCTCGGGCTCCAGCGCCGCGGGCACGCCAGTTTGTGCGGACGCCGTCCGCACAATCGATGAAGGCAGCCCCGGTGCCAGCAGGCCCGGCAATTGTGCGGACGCTGTCCGCACGATCTGCGGGTAGCTGCGGTAGAAGCGCAGGTAGCTGTACAGCTGGCGCCGGCCCGTGTTGCTGACTGCCGGCTGCGCAATGCCCGCGACAACGCATCGAGCAGCCTTTCGCCATATCCGGCCCGGTCTGCGCCGTGCACTGAACTCGGCGATGTGGTGGCCGATGAACCAGTTGCAGCGTCAGGCTGATATTGACGGCCTTGCTGGCCTGGCTGGCAAAGGAGGAATGCGTTTGCTGGATGACCTGCACCAGGCCATCGAAGTTCATGGCCTCAGAACTCATACCCCAGCCCTCCGAGCTTGGCCCGGATGACCGCATCCAGCTCCGCTCCCTTGGCCATCTGCTCACCCAGCTTCTCGGTCAGCGCCTGCATCTTGGTGGCGAAGTCGTCGTCGTTGTCTTCGACCGCCTCGGCGCCCACGTAGCGGCCCGGCGTCAGCACATGGCCGTGCTCAGCGATCTCGGCCAGACCCACGCTGCGGCAGTAGCCCGCCACGTCGACATACCCGTCCGCCGCCGCATCACCGCGCCACGCGGCCACGGTGCCGGCGATTCGTTCGATCACCTCGCCGGTCAGCTCGCACTGCACCCGACTGATCATCACCGCCAGCTTGCGGGCATCGATGAACAGCACCTCGCCGGCCCGCGCTGCGCTTGCCCTTGGCCAGGAACCACAGGCAGGCCGGAATCTGCGTGTTGAAGAACAGCTGACCCGGCAGCGCGATCATCACTTCCACCACGTCGGCATCGACCATCGCGGCGCGGATCTGGCCTTCGTTGTTCTGGCTCGAACTCATGCTGCCGTTGGCCAGCACGATGCCGGCACGGCCGCCGGGCCTCAGGTGGTGCAGCATGTGCTGCAGCCAGGCGTAGTTGGCATTGCCAGCGGGTGGGTCGCCGTAGTGCCAGCGTGCGTCACCGGTCAGGCTGGCGTGCCACCAGTCGCTGATGTTGAACGGCGGGTTGGCCAGGATGAAGTCGGCCCGCAAGTCGGGAAACTGGTCACGCGTGAAGGTATCGGCGGGTTCGCGGCCCAGGTTGAAGTCAATCCCGCGGATGGCCAGGTTCATCGCTGCCAGGCGCCAGGTGGTGGGGTTGGCCTCCTGGCCGAAGATGGCCACATCGCCCAGCTTGCCGCCGTGCGACAGGATGAATTCTTCACTCTGCACGAACATGCCGCCGCTGCCGCAGCACGGGTCGTAGACCTTACCGTGGTGCGGCGCCAGCACGGCCACCAGCGTCTTGACGATGCTGCGCGGCGTGTAGAACTGGCCGCCGCGCTTGCCTTCGGCGCTGGCGAACATGCCCAGGAAGTACTCGTAGACCTGGCCCAGCACGTCGCGCGCCTCGGCCGCCGATGAACCGAAGCCTATGGTGGACACCAGGTCGACCAGCTCGCCCAGCTTGCCGTCGGGCAGCTGGGCGCGGGCGTAGCGTTTGTCCAGGATGCCTTTGAGCTTTGGGTTCTCGGCCTCGATCAGCGACAGCGCGTCGTCGATGCGCTTGCCGATGTCGGGCTGCTTGGCGGCGGCGCGCAGCGATTCCCAGCGTGCGGCCTCGGGCACCCAGAAGACGTTGACTTCGCGGTAGTAGTCGCGATCCTCCAACTCGGCAGCCAACAGATCGGGCGTGCTGTCGGGCAGGAAGTACTCGTCGGCCTCGTCGGCGAAGCGGCGGGTCAGCTCGCCTCGCTTGGCCTGGAAGGTGTCGGAGATGTACTTGACGAAGATGAGGCCGAGCACGAGGTGCTTGTACTCGGCGGCGTCCATGTTGGCGCGCAGCTTGTCGGCGGTGGCCCAGAGGGTCTTCTTGATGTCGTCGAGCATGCGGCTGTTGTCTTCGTCTTCTTGGTTGCGGTCACCGTCGATGCCGTCGACTGTCAGACGGGCTGGACGGATTGTGCAGCGGACACGCACCGTCCGCGGTGCCCGCAAGGGGCCTTCGAGGGGCCAATCGAGGGTCGACGACCTCGGCCCGAAGGTGCAACGGAGCGCCGCGGCGCCCCCCCGGGACCACGTCGCCGGACAGCCGGAAGTCGAGCCCATGGCCCTGCGGGTTCGCATCGAAACTGGAGGTATGAAAAATGGCTTGCAACCCCTGAGCATGCTCATTCGGCGGTTTAGTCCACGTTCCGCTGCTAGTACCGGCAGTTTGCAAGTCAAGGCCCGGAAGGTGTTGACAGCGGCCCGAATGCGGAAATCAAATCGCGCTTGAGCCATGCGAGCCTCAGCATGATCTTCTGATCTCAACGAGGCCGGACGTTGCTTCCGTTGGCTGTCAAGAGCGCAACCGTTAGCGGTCGTGACCCGCACCTGCACAGGCGCCCATCCGTCCATCGGACCCGGCCCTGCCGCGCACGACGCGGTGATGCCTTCCTTTGATCCGTTTCGCCGACTCACCGTCGGCCATGTGGCTGCACGCCCTGAGCGCAGCAGCCGCCAACTGCCTGGCCAAGACCACGCAGCGATGAACCCGCGCCATCGTCGATTGCCTTCAAGGCAGATGCGTTGTTGAACGCCCTCATGGGGCGCAGCACGCGGTCTCAGACGAGGCCCCGCACCTCCTGGTAGCAGGAGGACTTCAGCGGCGAAAGGCGGGCTACCCACGACACCCAGAACCCAGGACTCCCTGGCTGCCAGTGCCCCTGAGGCGCTGACACCACGCACCGGTGAGTGCGATCGGCTGCGCGATGCGGAAACGCGTCGCGCTGACCTGGGAGATATTTTTTACGAACGCTGGGCGGCCTATGCGCCGCCACCGGAAGCGTGCGTCGGCTGTGGAGGCCGGCCGCCCGCATGGTGATCCTTGGCTCCATCAGTCACGCCCGCTCGGGACGCCGGCGTGACCGAACCAGGGCCTACTGCGTCCCGATGTCGGATGTCGTCGCCTCTGGCTCAAGCGGCGTGTGCCACTGGAGAACTGCACATGCCTTCGAAACGGAATCGTCCCGCCCCACGGCGCCGCGAAAGTGCCTTTGGCCTTTCGTGCACATGGCCTGACTATCCGTCCGCACCACCTGAAACGGTCCTCAAGTCCCTGCCCAGGGAACGC
>JADJVQ010000138.1 GCA_016710525.1 Burkholderiaceae bacterium | reverse complement strand
GCAGCCGACGCTGGCCAAGAAGGGCTCGCAGGACAAGGGCTACCTGCGCCCGCAGAAAGCCAGATTTCCGACGAACTGATGAACATCCGCTTCACCGCCGTTGATCGAGGCGCCTGTGACTACTCGGTGCGCGGCATGGTCGAGCAGGCGGTCACGAACCAAGATCACCCATCTTTGCGTCGACAAGGCGCACATGCCGCGCTAGCAGCTCTACATCAAAAAAAAAAAAAAAAGACCTTCCCTGGCCACGAGACCGACATGGAAATGGCCGCCAACGAGGTGCAGGCCGGCAAGCCCTATGCCGCCCAGTTGATGCGCGCCGCGCCGAACATCCTCGAAGCGCAGCAGCGCCTGATCGACCTGCAGACCCGCATCGGCATTCCGCTCAAGGGGAACTCGGGGACATCAACAAGCAGATGTCCACCAGCGAGAAAGACCAAGGCGCGGCGCGCCAAGCGCGAAATGATCGAGGCCAATTTGCGGCTGGTGATCTCGATTGCCAAGAAATACACCAATCGTGGCTTGCAGTTCCTCGACCTGATCCAGGAAGGCAACATCGGCCTGATGAAGGCAGTCGACAAGTTCGAATACCGCCGCGGTTACAAGTTCTCCACCTATGCGACCTGGTGGATACGCCAGGCCATCACGCGTTCGATCGCCGACCAGGCGCGCACCATCCGCATCCCCGGTGCACGCGATCGAGACGATCAACAAGATGAACCGCATCAGCCGCCAGATCCTCCAGGAAACCGGGCTCGAGCCCGATCCGGCGACGCTGGCGATCAAAATGGAAATGCCCGAGGAAGATGCAAGATCCTCAAGATCTCCAAGGAGCCGATCTCCATGGAAACGCCGATCGGCGACGACGACGATTCCCACCTGGGCGACTTCATCGAGGACCAGGCGACGCTGTCGCCGGGTGACGCGGCGCTGTTCGCCAGCCTGCGCGAGGTGACCAAGGAGGTGCTGGACAGCCTCACGCCGCGCGAAGCCAGGTGCTGCGATGCGCTTTGGCATCGAAATGAACACCGATCACACGCTTGAAGAAGTCGGCAAGCAGTTCGACGTCACCCGCGAACGCATCCGCCAGATCGAAGCCAAGGCCCTGCGCAAGCTGCGTCACCCGACCCGTTCCGAAAAACTACGCAGCTTCCTCGATTCCGAAACCTGATAACGCATCACCAACGGCTCAGGCAACGCGGGCCGTTGCGGTTCAACGAAGGGCCTGTAGCTCAATGGTTAGAGCAGAGGACTCATAATCCTTTGGTTGCGAGTTCGAGTCTCGCTGGGCCCACCAGCCGGGGGTTGGCGGGGGGGGGCGCCCGCCCCCCCCGGCGGGGGGGGGGGGCGGGGGGGGGGGGGGGGGGGGGGGGGGGGGGGGTTCACCTTCACGCGGAGCACCTGATATGCAAGAAATCATGCAATACCTCAAAGCCAACGGCCAGCGCTTCGACTCTCGAGATCGCTGCCGCCACGGGCTCGCTGGCCAAGGTGCGGCGCTCGATTTCCGACCTGTCGGCACGCGGCGAGATATCCAAATGCAGCGTCACGCGCTTCAGCACCGACGGCGAAAGTCGAAGCCGTGCTGTGCCGCGTCGCGGGCTACATTCCGCCCAAGAGCCCTGGCAGGAAACCCGGCGCGTCGAGCTAGGCCGAATCCGGACGTCCGTCCGTTCCACCGCCGCATGGGCATTTCGTAACACCTGAGTTCGGCGCCTCGCCAGTGCTGGGCTTTCTCATGCGCGCCGACTTCCACCTCCTGCCGCCACGCTGACCATCGCGCTCCTGCCCGGTTGCGCCCTGCTCGGCGACAAGCCGGCACCCCCGCCGGCGCCCGTGCCAATCAAGATCGGCCTTGCCCTGGGCGGCGGCGCGGCGCGCGGCTTCGCCCACATCGGCGTGATCAAGGCGCTGGAAGCGCAGGGCATCGTGCCGGACATCGTGGTCGGCACCAGCGCCGGCGCCGTGGTCGGCGCTGTATTCGTCGGGACTTTCCGGCTTCGAATTGCAGAAGATTGCGCTGGAGATGGATGAAGGCCAGCTCGGCGACTGGTCACTGCCGGACCGCGGCGTGTTCAAGGGCGAAGCGCTGCAGAACTTCGTCAATCGCGCCGTGGCAAACCGGCCGCTGGAAAAGCTGCCGCGCACCCTTGGCGTCGTCGCCACGGACCTCAAGAGCGGCGAATCGGTGGTTTTCCGCAGCGGCAACACGGGCATGGCGGTGCGCGCCTCGGCCGCGGTACCCGGCGTGTTCCAGCCGGTGAACATCAATGGCCGCGAGTATGTCGATGGCGGCCTGGTCAGCCCGATCCCGGCCAAGGCGGCGCGCAACCTCGGCGCGAATTTCGTCATTGCAGTCGACATTTCGGTGAAGCCGCGCGATGCGCGCACCTCGAGCACGCTCGACGTGCTGCTGCAGACCTTCGCCATCATGGGACAGTCCATCAGCCGCTACGAGACCGCCGAGGCCGACATCGTGATCCGCCCGGTCACGACGGAGTTGCCGGCCACCGACTTCGCCGGGCGCCACCGCGCCGTACTCGAAGGTGAAAAAGCCGCTGCCGCCGCGATGCCCGAAATCAAGGAGCGACTGGCGCGCCTGCGCAGCCGCCCCGCCGGCGAAACACGCTGATCAGGTCGCCGGTCTCGCCGCCAGCGGCGTCATGCGCGCCTGCGCCTTGAGCAGGATGCGATAGCTGTCGCGATCGAAGGCCGGCACCGCCGCATCGAGCAACTCGTAAAGGTCCGCTTCGCTGCGCGCCGTGCCGAGATGGCGCCAGTGATCGATCAGATGCACCTCGTCACCCTCCCTGATCCATGCCGGACCGGCGAAGGGCCAGGCCGCCAGCCGGTGGCGACCAAGGGCCGCCATCAGGCGCGCTGTGGAAGGACAGCGGCTCCTTGCCGACGCAGGCGCCTTTGCATTGCTGCAACTGGTGGGCGAAGCAGGGCTTGCCCGGCTTCTGAGCTTTTCGAGGCCGAGCAGCGAATGACAGAGATGGTGTTCCTTCGCCAGTTCGGTCAGGGTGCGCTTGGCTTCTTTCGTGGTCTTGAACGGCCCGTAAAGTTGTTCCTGCCGGCCCGGCCGAGGTCGGAAGCCAGGATCAGCAGCGGCCGCCACTCGCCCTGATGCGCCTCGACCAGTTGCCAGAAGCACACGTCGTCGTTGCGCCGCAGGACACGGTTGTGGATCGGCTGCAATTGCTTGATCAGTGCCGCCTCCTTCAGCAGCGCGCCGATCTCGCCGCCGGTTTCGATGCACTCGATGCGTCGCACCTGACTGGCGAGGCTCATTTCCCTGGCCGCCGCATGGTCGGCGGCGAAATGGGACAGCACGCGCTTCTTCAGTTCCTTGCTCTTGCCGACATACAGCGGCAGATCGTTCTCGCCATAGAACAGGTAGACGCCCGCACCCTCCGGCAGATCATCGACCGCCGACGGATCGAGTCCGGCGGGAAGGCTCAGGCGCGCCGTCAGCGCTTTGACCGCCGCGGCCAGTGTTTCCGGCGCCACCGCCGTCTGCAGGCGCTGCCAGAACTGGTGGATCAACTGCGCGTCGCCGAGCGCCCGGTGTCGGCTGCTCACACTCAGCCCGTGGCGCTCGATCAGGCTGTCCAGGTTGTGCCGTGCATGCTGCGGAAACAGCTTGCGCGAAAGCTTCACGGTGCACAACACCGTGGCGCGAAACTCCTCGCCGGCGCGCCTGAACTCGTTCTTGAGGAAGCCGTAGTCGAAACGCGCATTGTGGGCGACGAACAGCCGGCCTTCGAGGCGCGCCAGGACTTCTTCGGCGACGTCCTCGAACGGCGGCGCACCGGCCACCATCGCATTCGAAATCCCGGTCAGGCGCTCGATGAAGGCCGAAATCGGCGTGCCCGGATTGACCAGGCAGGACCACTCGCGCACGCCGCTCTCATCGACCTCGACAATGCCGATTTCGGTAATGCGGTCGGCCGTCGCCGTGGCGCCGGTGGTTTCGAGGTCGACAAAGGCGAGGGCGGGAAAGGACATGGAGCGGAAGGAGCGATATGGGGGAGACGGATCATAGCCTGCTCCGGCCTGCCATATCCCGCCGGGAGTGCCTGGCCCTGGTGCAAAAAGCCCGTGACAAATTATCGCCATGAACGCCAGCTTCCCGATCCGCTATGTCGATCCCGTGTTCCGCCCGCCCAGCGAGGCGGAATCGCTGATCCTGCCGGTGACCGACGGCTGCTCGTGGAACAAATGCACCTTCTGCGAGATGTACACCGCGCCGCAGAAGAAATTTCCGCGCCCGCGACGCAGCGGAAACCCTGGAGACCCTGCGCCGCTGCGGCGAGCGCTTCGGCGACGGCGTCCGGCGCGTGTTCCTCGCCGACGGCGATGCCCTGGTGCTGCCGACCCGGCGCCTGCTGGAGATCCTGGCCGCGATCCACGAGCACCTGCCCGCGGTGCGCCGCGTCTCGAGCTACTGCCTGCCGCGCAACCTGCGCAAGAAGTCGGTCGAGGAACTGAAGGAACTGGCCGCGGCCGGACTGACCATGGCCTACGTCGGCGCCGAATCGGGCGACGACGAAGTGCTGGCGAAGGTGCACAAGGGCGAGAGCTTCGCCAGCACCTGCGAAGCCCTCGACAAGCTGCAGCAGGCCGGCATCAAGCGCTCGGTGATGATCCTCAACGGCCTCGGCGGCAAGACGCTTTCAACGCAGCACGCGGCGAACTCGGCGCGCCTGGCCAACGCCACGCAGCCGGAGTACCTGGCAATGCTGGTAGTGAATTTCCCGCAGGGCGAAGAGCGCTTTCGCGCCGCCTTCCCGGAATGGCAGCCCTGCAACGACCACGAACTGTTCCTCGAAATGGAAGCCTTCATCTCGGCGCTGGAACTGCAGCGCACCGTGTTCCGCAGCGACCACGTCTCCAACCGGCTGGTGCTGAAAGGCACGCTCGGCGCCGAAAAGCCGCGCCTGCTCGCCGAAATCCGCACCGCCATCGCCGCCCCGAAGGCGGCCGGGCTCAGGCCGGTTTGGGCGCGCGGGCTTTAAGGCGAGTTTCGTCCACCATCAAGGCGCATACCCCACAATTTTGACTTTCATGGGGTATGACTTGCGCTTTGGTATAGTCATACCCCATGGAATGAAGAATTATGGGGTACGCAGTGAATAAACCGCTATACCGCGAACATGAGTTGGCATTCCGCACCCAGTATGCGGAACTGAAGGAGCGCAGCTCGGCAGCTGGCCAGCTATTGCCAGGCACACCGGGGACGCTTGCCCTGCGCTCAGGAAGTGGCCGAGCCTATTGGTACCGGGTCTTCTATGCGATCCCGCGCAAAGCCCGGGAGGAACTCGTCTGCAAGGAACATGACGAAGAAATCCTGAATGCCATGCGCGAGCGTATGGCATTTGCTGGGTGGGCAACCGCCCAAGTGGCCGCACTGCGTAAGCTGGCGTTTCAGGTGGCAGACAAATCGACCGCGCGTGTGCTGGTGGAACTACACAACCGGCAGGCCTTTGAAGCTGGCCTGGTTCTGGTCGGCACCCTGGCATACATGGCATGGCTCAATGAACTTGGGGCCATCGCGGTTACTGCACGGACACTGGACATCGACCTCGCTCGCCGGCAAAAACTGAAATTGGCCGCACCGTTGCCGTTTCTGGAAACAATGAAAGGCACGGGCCTCCCCTTTGTAGCTGTACCGGGTCTGCCTTCAACTGCACCGTCGACCTCAGTAAAACTACCGGGCGTCGAAGCACTGCGCGTGGATGTATTGGCACCGGGCGCGATCCTGGGCGCTGCCATAAAAGTGCCGGAACTCGAGTGGATGGCGCAAGCCATCCCTTTCTATGATTACCTGCTGGCAGACCCGGAGCGCGGCGCTGTTCTGGCGGGTGGGGCTTGTATTCCCGTGCGCGTGCCGCAAGCAGCTCGCTTCGTCTGGCACAAACTCTACTCCAGCACACAGCGCCAGGGATTTCCTGAAAAGGCAGCGAAGGACCAGCAGCAAGCCCTGGTGTTGGGGGCTGTGCTCGCCGAGGACGACAGCCACAAGCTTAAAGACGCCTGCGAGGCGGCCCCGAAGCAGATGCTCGCCTCTGTCAAACCGCTGCTTAACAAGCTAGCCAGCAACGCGGAGGCTCACCCGGAACTTGTAGATGTGCTGTACCAATGCTTGAGCAGCCAGCGATAGACGTCTGCTTTCTCGCGCTATTGGAATCACCGGCAGCTACCCTTTCCTGCGAAAATGCGCCAAGCAAACTCGGCCTGCCGGCCGTCAGCGCTTATTTGTAGCCTGAGACAACTCTGGATGAACCCCCACGCCGCACATCCCACGTCACTGCAGGCGCTAGCCCGTAGCCTGTGGGGACACCGCCAACTTATTTTCCAGATGACCCGCCGCGAGGTGCTTGGTCGCTACAAAGGCTCGTTCATGGGGCTGGCCTGGTCATTCTTCACGCCGCTGCTGATGCTGGCCGTCTACACCTTCATCTTTTCGGTGGTTTTCAAGGCGCGCTGGGGCGATGGCGGAGAAGAAAGCAACACCGGCTTTGCCGTGGTGATGTTCGTCGGCATGATCGTGCACGGCCTCTTTGCCGAAGCCCTAAACCGCGCCCCCGGCATGATCCTGTCAAACGTCAACTATGTGAAGAAGGTGGTCTTTCCGCTGGAAATACTTCCCGTGATCGCCATGGGCGCATCCTTGTTCCACACTGCAATCAGCCTTGGCGTATTGCTTGCCGCCTACGCTTTGTTCAAGGGGTTTATCCACTGGACGGCGGTTTTCATCCCCTTCGTCCTGTTCCCGCTGGTCCTGCTCAGTCTTGGATTCGCATGGATGCTGGCTTCGCTTGGGGTATTCCTGCGCGATGTAGGACAAACCATTGGGCTCGTGACTACCGTCATGATGTTCCTCGCGCCAGTGTTCTTTCCCCTGACGGCCGTGCCTGAAGCATTGCGCCCGCTTATCATGCTAAATCCGCTCACTTTCATCATCGAACAGGCGCGTAACGTGCTTATCTGGGGTTTCTGGCCCGACTGGGTCGGACTGGGCATCTATACCCCTGATCGCTGCAGGCATCACTTGGGCCGGCTACGTCTGGTTTCAGAAGACTAGAAAGGGATTTGCCGATGTCCTCTGACGATATCGCGATCCGGGTCACCAATCTCAGCAAACGCTACGAGATGTACAACACACCACGTGATCGCCTCAAACAGTTTGTCGTTCCGAAACTGTCCCAAGTCATACGACCCGTGAGAGCGCTTTTTGCCGGTCCGCACGCTGCACTGCCTACTTATACCTATTCCAAGGAGTTCTGGGCACTCAAAGATGTCTCCTTTGAGATCAAAAGAGGCGAAACAGTTGGCATAATCGGCCGCAATGGCAGCGGCAAGTCTACATTGCTGCAGATGATCTGCGGTACGCTAAACCCTACCGCTGGAACTATTCAAACCAAGGGTCGTATTGCGGCGTTACTGGAACTCGGTTCTGGCTTCAATCCTGAATTCTCGGGCCGGGACAACGTGTTTCTGAACGGCCAGATTCTTGGACTTTCGCAATTGGAAATCGAGTCTCGTTACGAAGCTATCGTCGAATTTGCTGATATCGGAGACTTCATAGAACAGCCAGTGAAGACCTACTCAAGCGGAATGGTTGTTCGATTGGCGTTTTCAGTAGCGGTAAATGTTGATCCCGAAGTCTTGGTTGTTGACGAAGCGCTTGCAGTAGGGGATACGCCCTTTCAAGTAAAGTGTTTTTCCAGACTAAGGAGATTTCGCGAAAGCGGAGGAACCATCCTTTTCGTTTCTCACAGTATGAGCACTGTTCGATCCTTTTGCGATAGAGCGATCTATCTTGATCGAGGTGTCGTTGTTCTCGCGGGGGCCGCCAATGACATTTGCCGAAAGTATGAGCAGGACTGTATGAGTGAGAGATTCTTGCCGGCCCGGTTTCAAGACACAGTCGCTCATGAACCTCCACCGCTATCCGAAATCGGGCTGGACGTTGTCTCGGAAGAGACATTGAATGCGCTTCGGTTGCACAGTCCAGCATTGTTGGAAAAGCAGCATGAAGGCAGCCAGGCAGTAACAATCCGATCTTTCATTTTGATAGATGACGAAGGTTGCGTTATTCAATCTGTTGAGGCCACCAAGGAGGTTACGGCCTATTTGTTGATTCAGTTGAATCAGGATCTGAGGCGAGATTTTCACGCAAGCATCCAAATTTATGATCGCCAAGGAATGCCATTGATGGTAGTGCGGGATTCGGCATTTTCTGGCTCCGCAGAAGGAACGTCCGGCCAACTGCTTGTAGCATCAATGCGATTCTTGTTGGCTCTTTGAACCGGGCAATACTATTGCCAAGTGGGGGTTTTGCTATTCCCCACCGGACAAAAGTACGTTGGCGATCGCTTCAATTTCGAGAATGCTGAGATTGCCGATCTAATTCACCACGCTTACTACTTGCACGTGCTTCCGTATGGCCGCCACCCGATTTCTGTGCCCGTGCTGAACGAAGCAAGATTGACACTCGCCACCGTCAAGGAATACCGATGACTTGGGTATTTTGCGCAGGAATGATCAGATCGGGTTCAACTTTGCAGTTTCAGCTTGCATCCCGTATCGTAGAGCACGCGGGGCTTGGCCGTCGAATGAAGTATGTGCCTGAGTCTGAATTTGAACCCTTGGTGGGTTTCAAATACGAACGATATAGAGATGCACGTTTCAAGGCCCACATATGCACTCCGATGATGGCCAACCTTTGTCATTCACAGAAGGCAGTGGTTGTTACTGCTATCGAGATATTCGTGATGTAGCGGTTTCCGCCCTAAGAAAGTTTGGTATGACCTTCGATGGGCTTATTGCCTCGCAGTGGCTGGATCAGGCGATTTCCGACTTTCGTGCATGGACAAATGCCCCAACCGTGCTCGTTAGCTGCTACGAAAACATGATCGGCGATCTCAGAAATGAAGTCTTAAGGATCTCTGGTTTTCTCGGTGCAAATCTAGACAACGAAGAGACTATCCTGCTCGCGAAGCAATTCACCATTCCGGCTCAGAAGGAGCG
>JADJVQ010000137.1 GCA_016710525.1 Burkholderiaceae bacterium | reverse complement strand
TGGCATGCAGGACGCAAGCAAAGCCACCCTGAATGGCTTGAATAGGCGGCATCTATCGCCACATCGGCATACGGTACATGTCGCGCTTGCAAATCGGCTTCGAAACCATTCGCGAGATCCTCGGGCACCGTTTGCACCAGGAGTGCATATCGAACGCCTGCTGCATGGCCTCGACGAGGCCGGGCAAGGCGGAACTGTTCTTCCGCATCACCGAACTCCTGCGCCGCACCACGGCGCTGGCCGACATAGCCAACCGGTCAACCGATACCCTTTCTCTGGATGTGCTGCTTCCGCGCCTGATGGAGGTCGTCACCGAGGCGCTGAACGCCGACCGCAGTGCCCGCTGTTCCTGCACGATCCCGACACGCACGAACCGTTCTCGCGCGTGGTTCAGGCGACGCCATCGGCGAAATCCATTTCAGCCACCTCGGCGTTGCTGGCTCGGTGTCCACCAGCGGCACGGCGGAAATCATCGCTGACGCCTATGCCGACCCGGCGCTTCGAATCCAGGAGTAGGACAGGCGCACCGGCTACCGCACGCGAAACATCCTCTGCGTTCCGATCCGCAACAAGAATCACGAGGTCATCGGCATCACACAGGCATCTCGAACAAGAATGTAGGTGACTTCGACCCGAGGGACCAGGCGGGCATGCCTGAGGCGCTGGGCGTCCCTGTAGGGTCAGCCGCGCTCGAGAATGCGCGGCTGTTCGAGCGGGTCGAGCGCCAGCAACGCGAGGAGGCCTTGCTGCTCGAAGTCAGTGTCTCGATCGTTTCCGAAATCCACCTCAATCCGCTGCTGATGAAAATCATGGCGGCGGCGACCGCGCTGCTCGACGCCGACCGGGGCACGCTGTTCCTTTACGATGACGACCGCCACGAACTTTTCTTCCTGCGCCGCCGGCGGCATCGCCAGCGAGGAGATCCGCTTCCCGGCCGGGGCCGGCATCGCCGGCGAATGCTTCAGCAGCGGCCGCGTCATAAACATCGCCGACGCCTATTCCGATCCCCGCTTCAATCCCGAGTTCGACCGCCAGACCGGTTACCGCACCCACAGCATGTTGTGCATGCCCATCGTCGCCCGCGGAGAACAAGATCGGCGTCATGCAGATCTCAACCGCAAGGGAGGGTCTTTCGAGCGGCGACGAAAGGCGTCTGCGGGCGTTCTCGGCGCAGGCCGCGGTCGCCATCGAAAACGCGCAATTGTTCGAGGATGTCAGCGCCGAGCGCAATTGAAAGTTTCGGAGCCCGGCAACACCGACATCACTGTCGACACGGACCTTTCGTCGAAGGAGCGGAGGGATCCGAGGCGATCTCGGTCAACCTGGCAACGGTCCCGCTCACCAGCGTACGCAACGAATCGATCGGCTACATGCTGATGCTGGAGGACATCACCAAGGAAAAACGCCTGCGCAACACCATGTCGCGCTACATGAGCAAGTCTGTGGTGGACCAGTTGCTGGAGGGCGGCGAAGCCGTTCTTGGCGGCACCGGACGCGACGTCAGCGTGCTGTTCTCCGACATCAGGGGCTTTACCTCGATTTCCGAGCGCCTCGGCGCCAAGGAAACCGTGGCACTGCTCAACGAATATTTCACCGACATGGTCGACATCGTCTGCGCTCACAACGGAGTGCTGGCTCCAAGAGCTGAACCTCGCGGCGTGCGGCACGTGGCGGCGAGCCGGATCTCGATCGGCGTTGGCATCAGCACCGGCAACGTGGTGGCAGGCAACATCGGATCGATGAAGCGCATGGAATACACGGTGATCGGCGACCGGGTCAAATCCTTGCCGAACGGCTTGAAAGCGCCAACAAGTTTTACGGCACCTCGATTTTGATCTGCGACGCCACCTGGGCGGCGGTCAGGGATCACGAGCCGACTCGCGAGATCGACCTGATCCGGGTCCGCGGGCGTGACACGCCGCTGGCCATTTACGAAGCCCTGAGCCACCATGTAGAGGATGGCTTGCCCAGTCTTGCGGAATTGCCAGTGCGCCTTCAACGAAGGCGGGTCACTATCGGCAAGCGAATGGGTTCGCCGCCCACCGCTTTCAGCCAGGCGCTGGCCGCCCACCCGGGCGATGGCCCTTCGAAAATCTATTTCGAACGTTGCGGCATCTACCGCAGACAGACCGCCGCCGGACGACTGGGACGGCGTTGGATCCTTGCAGCACAAATAATCGGCCCTCCGGATCCGGCGGCAGAAAACAGGACTAGCGACAACGGAGTCCGACGATGGAACTCTCATCCCTGCTGGCACAATCACGCCCGCTACCGGCCGAAGGCACTGGCCGTGGTGTTCGACTGACCGGCGCCTGACTATCGGCGCCTTCGGAGCACGGGTCAATCGGGCCGCCAACCTCCCGCACGGACTGGGCGTGCGGAAGGGCGAACGCACGCGACCCTGCTGCCCAATACGCTCGGAACTCCTGGGAAATCTATCGGGCCTGTGCTCGCATCGGCGCCGTCACGGTTCCGCTCTCGCCGCTGCTGACCGGGCCGGGCTTGTCCAGCCTGGTCAACGACGCCGGCGCGGTTTGCCTGGTGACGCAGCGCAGCCTGCTGCCGATGGTCGAAGCCGTGCTGCAGGAACTGGCAACGCTCGTACCCCAGCGCGTGCTCCTGATCGACGGCGCCGTGCCGCCCTGGGGCGATTACGCGGCACTCGCCGCCGCGGCGCCGGAGATCGACCTGCCGGACGCGAGCGTCAACGCCGACGACCTGTTAACATCATGTATACCCGGCACCACCGGGCTGCCCATGGGGCATCATGCAGCCATCGCGTAAGGGCGCCATGTACGCCCTGCTGGTCGGTGCCGCCTGGCGCATGACACCCGGAGTCGGTGGTGCTGCATAGCGGCGCGATCGTCTTCAACGGCGCTTCGTCACGCTGATGCCGGCCTTCCACCTCGGCGCTAACTACATCCTGCAGCGCCAGTCTGACGCCGCAGCGATGATCGAGACCATCGCCCGCGAAATAGTCACCCACATCATGCTGGTGCCGGCGCAGATCATCGCCCTGCTTGATGCGCCGCAGTTGATCCCGCAAAGCTCGCCTCGCTGCGGATGATCTTTCGCTCGGCGCGCGCCGCTGGCGCAACAGCGCAAGGACCAGCGAACCGCCTGCTGCCCGACCGCTTCCATGAGCTCTACGGCCTCACCGAAGGCTTCATCACGATACTCGACAGGGCCGACGCACTGCGCAAGGCCGGTTCGGTCGGCTGCCCGCCGCCCTTCAGCGCGGTGCGCATCGTCGGGCGAGTGACGGCCGCGACCTGGCCGCCCGGCCAGCCTGGTGAAATCGTCGGCCGCGGCCCCTTCGCCATGCAGGGCTACTGGGGCAAGCTGAACTGACCGCCGAGACCCCGCGCGACGGCTGGATCTTCAGCGGCGACATTGGGTACCTCGACGACGAGGGCTACCTCTACCTGGTCGACCGCAAGAAGGACATGATCGACTCCGGCGGCGTCAGGTTTATCCGCGCGACGTCGAGGAAGTCGCCGCGCGCCACCCGGCCGTCGCCGAGGTCGCCGTGTTGGCGTGCCGCACGAGACATGTGGCGAAACCCCGGTCGCCAGCGGTGGTGCTGAAGCCGGGCGTCACGGCCGGTGCCGACGAACTGCGCGACTGGATCAACGAACGCGTCGCGGCGCGCTACCAGCGCGTGCGCGAAGTCGTCATCCTCGATGCCTTCCCGCGCAACGCGGCGGGCAAGATGCTCTGGAAGCGCGAAATGCGCGACTTCTATGCGGGACGCGCCGTCAGATTTAGCGGCCGACCCCACGCCTTGTTGCGTCCATCGGCCAGACCAGCATTCCGCGCGCCGCACTTGGTTTAAATCTAAAGGGGATAGTTGCCTGCCACGCCCTTAGACAACAAAATATCAGAGGAGACCGTCATGAGAAAAATCGCCTTTGCCGCCAGCCTTGCCTGCTGGCCGCCACGGGCCCGCCCTGGCCCAGGACCCGGCCGCAGTCAAGCGCATCACCACCATCGCCGATGCCTGGCGAGCCGTCGGCATTGCGACGCGACTGGGGCTATGCCATTCCTTGAATACGACGGCAAGCGGTCCTGTTCGATACGGGTAACAGTGCCACCATCTTCGGAGCACAACGTGAAGGAACTCGGCATCGACCTGACCCGGATCGACGCAGTCGTCATCTCCCATCGCCACGGCGACCACACCAGCGGCCTGGTACCTCTGCTCAACGTCAATCCGGGCGTCAAGATCTATGCCCCGCAGGAAGGCGCCTTCTTCAAAGGGCCTGGCGCCCGCGGATTCCTCGCCACCGAAAACCGCTGCCGCCGGAACTGCGCTATTTCGACGGCAAGGCTCCAGAGAACCTGATCACGGGAACCCCTTGGGAGAAAGGCAATTCGCGATGGTGACCAAGCCGACGGAAATTCTGCCCGGCATGTTCGTGCTGGGCCACCCGCTCGCAAAAGCCCGGGACGATGGAAATGAACGAACTGTCGCTCGCGATTCGACGCCGAAAGGTCTGGCGGTAATCGTCGGCTGCTCGCACCCCGGAGGTCGAGGTGATCTCGGGCGAGGCAGCGAAGATCGACCCCAGAATCTACATGGTTACCGGCGGCTTCCACCTCGGGTGATGACGCCGCGCCCCGAGGTCCAGCGGGGGCGGACGCTCCATGACGAACTCAAGGTCGAGCGCATCGCACCCGGCCACTGCACCAGCGAATTGGGTTCGCCACCCTGATGGACCGCTTCATGGACCGCTTCGACCGAGCTGGCCTGGGACGGACCATCGCACTGCCATAACCCAATACCCACGGGAATGCAAGGGCCGCCTCAGGCGGTCAGTTTGAGGACGCCCTGTTTCCGCATTCCCACCGGTCCCGGCCTTTCCATCCCGGATCAGACATTGGCTGACCATTGCGACCGCCCCACCCGCCGCCCCATCGCCAGCACCGTCAGCACCGCCGTGATCTGCAGCAGGGCCACACACCCGGCAACACTCCATCGCGCCCGCCGGCGTCGAGCAGCATGCCGAAAGCCAGCGGCCCCAATGCCAGGCCGACATCCAGCCCGGAGTAAACGAAGCCATAGACGCGGCCGAAGGCGGGCGACTTGTTGCCGCCGGACAGCGACCTGCTCGCCACGCGCCGCACCAGCAGGTCGCGGGAAGGCTCCGGCGATGCCGACACCGATGCCGATCCCGGCCATCAGCGGGATCACGCCCAGGCCGGCAGCAGGGCGCTGGCCAGCAGGCCGGCAGATCGCCGAGCCGGACCAGCGCGCCGCCCACGGTGCGGTCATGCGTAGCACCCGGCACCGCGACGAAGCTCCCGCCACCATGCCCGCCGCCGCCCCCAGCAAATAACCGGGTCAGGGCCGCCACCGCCGCGGTGGCCGAGATGCCGTAAAGCCCGCCCAGCACCGGAACGGAAAAAGCTCCGCAGGCCGCCGAAGGCGCCGCCGACTCGGCAGGAAGAACATGAAGGCGAGCCAGATCACCGGCACGCCGAGGAAATGCTGAAGGTCGGCCCCATCGCCGTGGCGCTGGCGCCGATTTTTGAATGTCGTCGTCGAGCAGCGGCTTCGCCAGTTGCAGCATGGCGATCGACAGCGCTACCAGCGCCGCCGCGATGCCCGCGCCGCGCCAGCCGGCCCAGGCCAATGCGGTTCCCGATATGGCGGCGCCGATGGCTCCAGCCCAGGTTGCCCGACAGCCCATGCACCGAGAACGGATAGCCGAGGCGCGCGAGGACACCTTCTTGTTCAGCAGCGAAAAAGTCCGCCGGGTGGAAAAACCGGAGCTGCCGGCACCGGCCAGCGCCACGGCCAGCAGCAGAATCGGGTAATTCATCGCCGCCGAGAGCGCCAGGCCGGAAGCCGCCAGCAGGCCGACGCCGGCCATCAGCACGGGCGCGCGCCAGCGGTCCACCACGATGCCGGCGAAGGCCCCGCCGACCCCGGAAATCGCGAAAAACACGGTCATCAGGAATCTGGCCTCGGTGTAGCCGAAGCCGGAAGTCCGGCATCAGCAACGGAAACAGCGGCGGTAACAAAGGTGAAAAGAGGTGCGAGGTGGCATGGGCCACCTGACCAGGGCAATCACCGTGGCATCGGCACGGACGGAGGTGTTGGCGGTCATCGACCGATGCTAACCGAAATGGGCGGCGGAAATATCTTCTGACACTTTCTTACAGACTGGCGACGAACGGCCGCCTATCTCGCGGTCCCGGGCGGCGCTAGTGTCACCCGCAAATCCAAAGGGAGATATTCATGAAAGCCAAAACACCGCAAATGAGCATGATCGCCACCGCGCTGCTTGCGCTTGCCGCCATCACTTCACCGGTACGCGCCGAAACCGGCCCCGGCGAAATCCGTCAGGACAGCCGCGAAATCCGCCAGGGACAAGCGCGAACTGCGCGGCGACTACCGCGAACTGGCCAACGACCGCGCCGACTTCCGCCGCGAAAAGGCCCAGGGCGACGTCGCCGGCATGCGCCGCGAGGCGGCGGAAATCCGCCAGGACAAGCGGGAAATCGGACGCGACCGCGCGGAGCTGCGCCAGGACCAGCGCGAGCGCCGCCACGACGTGCGCGACAACCGCCACGACCGGCGAGATGTCCACCACGACCGCGACAATCGCCAGGACCACCGTGAAGCACGCCACGACCGGCGGGACGACCGCCGCGATGCGCGCCACGACCGCCGCGACGACCGGCAAGCCAACCACGTCCGGCACAACGGCAATCGCATCCACTCGCAGCAGAGCCGCGGCAACCTGCATCGCGGTTGAGTCTGGAACTGGAACTTCGCGTGGCGACCTCACGTGGAGCCGTCGCCGCCAGCGGTTCAACACGGCGGCGGCTGCAGGTACCGGGCCGCTGTCGCGCCGAGGCAATCCGACGACACGAGCCGCATTGGATCGGGATGGAAGGATGGCAGACCGCACGGTCGCCGTCTCGCCGGCACCAGCGCGCTGCGTCCCCTTGGGGGAACTCTTGCCGCGACCTCACGATTGGGGTCGAGCAGTTGTTGCAGCAGGTCGCCTTTTTGCGGAAAAAACCGTAGGCGGCGAGCGAGGCGGAAAGATCAGGTGCGACGGGTCCGGTCCTGGATTCTGGCGCAAGTGTGCGGAAATCAGCAGATAGCCGGGTGAGGTTCCGATAAGGACAAGTTCGTCGCCCAGTGTCGCCCCAGCCTCGAAAGTATCTGCTCGGGAATGACCATTCCAAGTTCGCCCCTCGATGTCGATCAACCAAGCTTGGCCATTCGGAACTCTCCTCATCGGACCGCCACTGCTACGCGTACAAGAAGCCGAAACGACTCGCCGCCTTCGCCAGCGCCTTGTCCTGAGTAGCCAGCGGACAGTTCAGACGTGTCGCCAATTCAAGATAAGCCGCATCATACGTCGTGATGCCATTCGAGTCCGCCAGATCGGCAATCTCGACCAGCGGAACCACGCGGCCGTCGGTCGCCAGCGGCAGGCGCGATGCGCGGGCCAACAGCCCTTTGGCATCCCTGGCATTGATGCGCTTGCGCCTTTGCGCGGTGAGCAGGACATTGGCGAATTCGAGATGCCACAGGGCGGGCACATGCAGGGAATAGCGCGGCAGCGCATCGAGCAGGCCTTCGCTCCATGCATTTGCCTCGTCCTCCAGGAACCAGGGGATCGCCGCCGAACAGTCGATGACCAAGGACGGCCGTGCGCTCAACGCCGCCCCGCCGCAATGAGTTCTCCGAGGGTGGTGCCGGCGCCTTTGCCGGGCTTCGCCCCGCGATCGAGGCCGTGGCGAAAGGCCCGCAACTCCGCTGTCCAGTCGGCAAGCGCCGAAACGTCGGACGATGCCTGGCGGCAACAAGGCGCGCCACCGGCTTGCCATGACGCGTCACCAGCACTTCCGCTATTGGCGACACGCCCGACAAGCTGATAACTGCGCCTTTGGCTTCAAAGATTCCGACGCTCAACATGAGGTATCTCCTGCTCAGAGAGATTATATAACCAGATTTCACAGAAATCTGGTTATATCATCTGGTCATAGGCTTGAAGCTTAGCTGCCCCTTCCGGCATCCACTTTGACCCTATCCTTGGCGCCAAGGGTACCGTCGAGGATCAGCCTTGAGAGCGGGCCCCCGATGCGCTCCTGGATCGCCCGGCTTCAGGGGCCGCGCGCCGAACACCGGGTCGAAGCCGGCCCCCGGCGATCAGCGCCGAGCAGCGGGCGGCGTCCGACACCTCCAGCGTCATGTCCAGCTTCGCCATGCGCTTCCATGTACTTTAACTGGGATGCGCGCAGTCGCCGCGCGATGTTCTTTCGTCGAGGGCGTGAACGCGTCGGCAAGCGCCTTCTCCAGTCCGCTGAAGAGGGTCACCCGGCAGGCTTGCGCCGCACCCGCTCGGTCAGATGTGCGTGCTTACGTGTCGGCACGCTAGTGCCAATCCGCGA
Organism: Burkholderiaceae bacterium; assembly: GCA_016710525.1. Lineage (GTDB taxonomy): Bacteria > Pseudomonadota > Gammaproteobacteria > Burkholderiales > Burkholderiaceae_E > Quisquiliibacterium. The sequence goes on along the minus strand of JADJVQ010000137.1, from coordinate 216 downwards.
CCTGCGGGTGATAATTACGCGCCACCATCCCCGGTTTATTTCATGGACAGCGCGTTCGACCTCGCCCGCTTTTGGGACGCAGACAAACTGGCGGCACTGCCCGCCAGGTCTGCCGGTCGGCGTCGTCGTGCATGGTTGATGGCGGGATCGCCCGCTAACCGGTCCGCGCTGACATTTCTCTCGGGTTGAGCCTCGACGCATCACCGGAAAGTCGCC
>JADJVQ010000136.1 GCA_016710525.1 Burkholderiaceae bacterium | reverse complement strand
GATAGCACGACCGTCGACGGCGGCGTCCCCGGTCGGCAACCCCGTAGCAGCGAGGCGCGTAAGTCTTCTGTAAGTCGATCCGTCAGCTTCCGGCGGTATTGCACGCACGATCCGAGCCATCGTGGCGCGCCATGGGCGTTTTCGTGGCTGCCGATTACAAAACATACTATAAAACAGACAATTAGATCGCCCGCGCCAGGTTTCCTGCCCATTGTCCCGCACGCCGAGTCGCACCTGTCCATCCGTCAGCGATCGTTAAGTGCCGCCGTCCCACACTGCCGCCATCCCAAGACGAATGCCATCAGCAGACGACGACGGATCGGCGGGCGCGCCGCTTCAAGCGTCATCGACGGACGAGGAGCTAAAGGTCATGGCATCGCGGATTCAGGACAAATTGAGCGGACTCTGGCGCCTGTTGCGCAAGGCGGGGCCTTATGTCGTCCTGGAGGTCGTGTTGCCGGGCGGCACGCTGTTCGCGTTCCTGCTGTACATGCATCGCAGCGGCCAGCTGCACAAGCTGCGCGACGTGGGCGCGATGGCGCGCGGCGTGCTCAAAGCGGCTGGCAAAAGCTTCGACCAGATGGCGTCGGTGTGGCAGCCGTTCGGGACGTTGCAGCCGCCGCGGTCGGGACGTTGAACCGGACGCTGGCGCGCTGCCATCGGGACGACGACAGAAAAGCGGCCGCACGAGGCGGACGCTTGAGTCGAGGACACGCAAGGGCCTGGGAGGAACCCGCTTCAGCGCCGGTGGAATGTGCCTTGGCCCTCGGGCCTAAAGGCTCGGTGTCCGCAGTTGCCCGCTGCGTAGACCGGTGGACCGGCGGTGGAGTGGTATCCACGACGACCCCAGTGTGCGCCAGCCGGCGTGCCGCGGTCAGCGGCCGGACCGCCATTCATCTGTGGGACAATTCCTGCAGAGAAGCGGCGGGCGCCTTGCCTGTCCGCCAAAACCGGGCGCGGCGTTGATTCGAGTCAATGCGGGGGCGTCCGCACACGCTAGATTGCCTGCATGAGTCATCCGCGTCACTGGAGCCTCGGGTCCAAGCTCGCCCTGGTCGGCACCCCCTTCCTGCTGCTCGCGTTCCTGTCGATCGGCCTCACGCTGTGGGTGACCTGGCAGCTCGAGGGCGGCGCCGCCGCCGTCAACGAGGCCGGCCGCATGCGCATGCAGGCCTACCGCATGGTGCTGTCCGCGGCCACCGGCCAGACCGCCGCGCTGCCGCGGCAGGTGGACGAATTCGAGCGCAGCCTCGCGCTCGGCACGGCGACCTCGAGCGGCCGCTGTTCGTGCCCTGGGACGACGCCGTGCGCCAGCGGTTCGCGAGCGTGGAGCGGAATTGGGCGCGTTTCCCGCCAGTGGCCGGCGGCGCCGCCGGCGCAGGTGCCGGCTTGCGCGACGACACCGCGGCATTCGCGGCCGACATCGATGCGCTGGTCGCCGGCATCGAGCGCCACATGTCGCGCTGGACCGCGCTGCTGCACCTCTTGCAGACGGCGATGATGGGCTTCGCGGTGCTGGGCTCGGTGGTCCTGCTCTACACCGGCTACCTGTTCGTGCTGGAGCCGGTCGGACACCGGAAGGAGGCGACCGAGCGGATCCAGCGCGGCGATTTCGCCGCCCGCGTCGAGCGCGTCACCAGCGACGAGTTCGGCACGCTTGCCGAGTGCTTCAACGGCATGGCCGAGCACCTGCAGTCGATGTACCGCGACCTCGAGGCGAAGGTGGCCGAAAAGACGTCGCAGCTCGAGGAAAAGCGCGAGCGGCTGGAGGCGCTATACGATGTGACGGCGCTGGTGGCGAAGGCCACGACGCTCAAGGAGCTGTCGAGCGGCATTGCCGAGCGCGTGGGCAGGGTCGCGCATGCCGATGGCGTCGCGCTGCGCTGGTCCGACGAGGGCAATCAGCGCTTCCTGCTGCTGGCGTCGGCGGGATTGCCGGCGTCGATGGCCGAAGGCGAGCAGTGCGTGCACGCAGGGACCTGCCATTGCGGTTCGCTGGCGGCGCCGTACGGCGTGCGGGTGATGCCGATCGCCGACATGCGCAACGCCGGCATGCCGCACTGTGCCGATGCCGGCTTCGCGACAATGGTGTCGATGCCCATCCGGCTGCATGACCGGCTGATGGGCGAGGTGAACCTCTTCTTCCACGCGCTGATCAGCCTGTCGGACGCCGAGCGTTCGCTGCTCGAGGCGCTCGTCGCGCACCTGGCCGGCGCGATGGAGAACCTGCGGCTGAACGCGCTCGAGAAGGAAGCGGCGGTGGCGCAGGAGCGCACGTTCATCGCGCGCGAACTGCACGACTCGATCGCTCAGTCGCTGGCCTTCCTGAAGATCCAGGTGCAGCTGATGCGCGACGCCCTGGGCACGGGTGATGCGCAGCGTGCAGCGGGTGCTCGAGGAGATCGACACCGGCGTGCGCGAGAGCTACGGCGACGTGCGCGAATTGCTGGTGCACTTCCGCACGCGCGCGCACGGCGAGGACATCGAGCCCGCGCTGCAGACCACGCTGCGCAAGTTCGAACACCAGAGCGGCATGAAGGCGTCGCTGCAGATGCAGGGCCACGGCATGCCGCTGGCGCCGCACCTGCAGATCCAGGTGCTGCACGTCGTGCAGGAGGCCCTGTCCAATGTGCGCAAGCATGCGCGGGCCGGCCAGGTGTGGCTGGACGTGCAGCAGCAGCCGCAGTGGCGCTTCGAAGTCCGCGACGACGGCGTCGGGTTCCTGCCGGACACCGGGCGCACCGACGAGACGCACGTGGGCCTGCGGATCATGGCCGAGCGCGCCGACAGGATCGGCGCCACATTGGATGTGGTGTCCACGCCCGGCCGCGGTACATCGATCGTACTGACGCTGCCGCCGCGGGTTCCCGCCGTGCCTGTCGCGCGGGCCCTGGCGGCTGCCGCGGCGGCGGCGGATACGCTGCGCTGATCGTCATGCCCGGCGTGCCGCAATCTCCCGTCCGCATCCTGGTCGTCGATGACCACACGCTGTTCCGCCGTGGCCTGACGGCGCTGCTGGCGCGCGACCCGCAGTTCGAGATCGTCGGCGAGGCCGCCGACGCCGGCGAGGCGCTGCGCCGCGCCGAAGCCCTGCAGCCCGACCTGATCCTGCTCGACAACCACCTGCCCGGTGTCAACGGTGTCGATGCGCTGCCGGCACTGCGCGAAGCGGTGCCCGGTGTCCGCGTGCTGATGCTGACCGTGAGCGAGGACGAGCAAGATCTTGCCGCCGCCCTGCGCGGCGGCGCGAACGGATACCTGCTGAAGACGATCGAGGGCGATGCGCTGGTCGCGGCCATCCTGCGCGCGATGCGCGGCGAGTCGGTCGTGGCCGAGGAGATGACCGGCAAGCTGGTCGCCGCCTACCGCGACGGCCGCTTTGCCGGTACCGGCGCCGCCCGCTTCCAAGATCGCGCAACTGTCGCCGCGCGAGCAGGAGATCCTGCGCGGCATCGCGCGCGGCGCGAGCAACAAGGAGATCGCCCGCGCGCTGGGCATCGCCGAGACGACGGTCAAGATCCACGTCCAGCACGTGCTGCGCAAGCTCGACGTGAGCTCGCGCGTGCAGGCGGCCGTCATCGCACTCGAGCACGGGCTCGTTCGCATCCCGCGCCTGATCTCGCGCAACCGCGCGCCTTTCCAGTAGTTCTTCGGAACGATGCGGCGCGCGCCGGCATCGTCCGCTTCCGCACCGGCACGCCGTCCCACGGAGGATGCCGCCTGCCGTGCCGCTCCCTGGACTCGATGCAGGACAAAGAGCGCGACGACGGGAGCGGAAGAATGGGAAGAAGAGGCAGGCGCTGTCGGTGCTGATCGTCAGCACGCTGGCGTTCACGGTGTGCTTCATGGTGTGGATGATGTTCGGCGTGATCGGCATCCCGATCAAAAAGACGCTGGGTCTCAACGCCACCGAGTTCGGCTTGCTGACCGCCATGCCGGTGCTGACCGGCTCGCTGATCCGCGTGCCGCTGGGCATCTGGACTGACAAATTTGGCGGGCGCATCGTCATGTTCCTGCTGATGATGGCCTGCGTCGTGCCGATCTGGCTGATCGGGTACGCCACGGAATACTGGCAGTTCCTGGTGCTCGGCCTCTTTGTCGGCCTTGCCGGCGGCTCGTTCTCGGTCGGCACGCCCTACGTCGCGCGCTGGTTCCCGCGCAAGCAGCAGGGCTTCGCGATGGGCATCTACGGCGCCGGCAACTCCGGCGCCGCCGTGAACAAGTTCGTGGCGCCCGCGCTGCTGGTCGCGTTCGGCTGGACGCTGGTGCCGCAGGTCTATGCGGCCATCATGCTCGGCACGGCGCTTCTCTTCTGGTTCATGAGCTATTCGGACCCGCATCACCTCGTCGACTCCAGGATCACGTGGCGTGAGCAGCTGCAGGCGCTCAAGGACCCCAAGGTCTGGAAGTACTGCCAGTACTACTCGATCGTGTTCGGTGGCTATGTCGGGCTGTCGCTGTGGATGGTCCAGTACTACGTCGGCGAGTTTGGCCTGGACATCCGCACCGCCGCGCTGCTGGCCGCGTGCTTTTCGCTGCCCGGCGGCGTGCTGCGCGCGGTGGGCGGCTGGCTGTCGGACAAGTACGGCGCGCACGCGATGACCTGGTGGGTGCTGTGGGTCAGCTGGATCTGCCTGTTCCTGCTGTCGTACCCGCAGACCGACATGACCATCACCACCGTGGAGGGGCCGAAGACGTTTCATATCGGTCTCAACGTCTGGGTGTTCACGCTGCTGATCTTCATCCTCGGCATCGCATGGGCGTTCGGCAAGGCGTCGGTGTTCAAGTACATCTCCGACGACTACCCCGACAACATCGGCGTCATCTCCGGCGTCGTCGGACTGGCCGGCGGCCTCGGCGGCTTCGTCCTGCCGATCATGTTCGGCGCGCTGATGGACATCACGGGCATCCGCTCCAGCGCCTTCATGCTGATGTACGGCGTCGTCTGGGTGTCGCTGATCTGGATGTACTGGACCGAAGTGCGCGGTGCCGAACTGATGGGCGCGAAGGCCAAGCAATTCCGCCTGCACGGTTAGCGGTACCCCGCAACAAGGACCCCATGAACGCCAACGCCAAAACCGCCGCCGCCGCGTGCCGCGGAGGCGCGCCGACATCGCCGACTGGCGCCCCGAGGAAGAGGGGTTCTGGAACAGCACCGGCAAGAAGATCGCCTACCGCAACCTCTGGATCTCGGTGCCCGCGCTGCTGTGCGGCTTCGCGGTCTGGGGCATGTGGGGCATCATCACCGTGCAGATGCTGAACCTCGGCTTCCCGTTCACGCAGGCCGAGCTGTTCACGCTGACCGCGATCGCCGGCATCGCCGGCGCGACGATGCGCATCCCGGCGTCGTTCCTGATCCGCCTGGCCGGCGGGCGCAACACGATCTTCCTGACCACCGCGATGCTGCTGGCGCCGGCCATCGGCACCGGCATCGTGCTGCAGCACAAGGACTGGCCGCTGTGGGCGTTCCAGCTGATGGCGCTGTGGTCGGGCGTGGGCGGCGGCAACTTCGCCTCGTCGATGTCCAACATCAGCACGTTCTTCCCGAAGCGGCTGCAGGGCACGGCGCTGGGCATCAACGCCGGGATCGGCAACTTCGGCGTGACGACGATGCAGATCGTGATCCCGCTGGTGATGACGGTGAGCCTCTTCGGCGCTTCGGCGGCGAGCCGATGACGCTGCTGAAGGACAGCGGCTGGATCTTCGGCAAGATCGCGGCCGGCACGCCGACCTGGATCCAGAACGCGGGCTTCGCCTGGGTGCTGTCGCTGGTGCCGCTGTCGATCCTGTGCTGGTTCGGCATGAACAACCTGAAGACGGTGTCGCCCGCCACCGGCAATCCGATCGTCGCGTTCGCCAAGATCACCTGGCTGTACACGCTGGCCTTCATCCCGTCGATCCTCGGCCTGTACCTGTACCTGCCAGCGCCCACCGGTCTGGGCCTGATCAGCATGTGGGTGGCGATTCCGCTGGACATCGTCAGCGCGCTGCTGGTGATGAAGCTGGCGGCCTTCGGCCCGATGAAGGAAGGCGTGACCAAGCAGTTCGAGATCTTCCGCAACAAGCACACCTGGTCGATGACGGCGCTGTACATCGTCACCTTCGGCTCGTTCATCGGCTTCTCGATGGCGCTGCCGCTGTCGATGAAGGTGATCTTCGGCGTCAGCCACGTGCCCGACGCCAACGGCGTGATGCAGCACACGCTGAACAACCCGAACGCGCCGACGGTGCTGGCCTACGCGTGGATCGGCCCCTTCGTCGGCGCGGCGGTGCGGCCCCTCGGCGGCTGGATCTCCGACAAGGTCGGCGGCTCGATCGTCACGCAGATCATCTCGGCGGTGATGGTGGTGGCCTCGGTGGCGGTGGGCTACGTGATGATGCAGGCCTACGGTTCGGCCACGCCGGAGCAGTACTTCCCGGCCTTTCTCGGCCTGTTCATCGTGCTGTTCTTTGCCAGCGGCATCGGCAACGGCTCGACCTTCCGCACCATCGGCGTGATCTTCGACCGCCAGCAGGCCGGCCCGGTGCTGGGCTGGACCTCGGCGATCGCCGCCTACGGCGCCTTCGTCGCGCCGATCGTGATCGGCGACCAGATCAAGGCCGGCACGCCGCAGTACGCGATGTACGGCTTCGCCGTCTTCTACGCGCTGTGCCTGGTCCTGAACTGGTGGTTCTACCTGCGCGCCAACGCGTACGTGAAGAACCCCTGAACGCACCCTTTTGCGTCGCGGCTTCCGCGGAGACCAACGATGAGCCACTTTCTCGACCGACTGACCTATTTCTCCAACCCCAGGAGGCGTTCTCCGGCGACCACGGCGTGGCCACCGGCGAAGACCGTACCTGGGAGGACGCCTACCGCAACCGCTGGGCGCACGACAAGATCGTGCGCTCGACGCACGGCGTGAACTGCACGGGTTCGTGCTCGTGGAAGATCTACGTCAAGGGCGGCATCGTCACCTGGGAAACCCAGCAGACCGACTACCCGCGCACCCGCTGGGACATGCCCAACCACGAGCCGCGCGGCTGCGCGCGGCGCCAGCTACAGCTGGTACCTGTACAGCGCCAATCGCGTGAAGTACCCGCTGGTGCGCGGCCGGCTGCTCAAGCTCTGGCGCGAGGCGCGCCTGCCACGGCCCCGGTCGAGGCGTGGGCCTCGATCGTCGAGGACGACGCCAAGCGGCGCGACTACCAGCAGGTGCGCGGCCTGGGCGGCTTCGTGCGCTCGAGCTGGGACGAGGTCAACGAGATCGTCGCCGCGGCCAACGTCTACACGATCAAGAAGCACGGCCCGGACCGCGTCATCGGCTTCTCGCCGATCCCGGCGATGTCGATGGTCAGCTATGCGGCGGGCAGCCGCTACCTGAGCCTGATCGGCGGCGTGTGCATGAGCTTCTACGACTGGTACTGCGACCTGCCGCCGGCCAGCCCGCAGGTCTGGGGCGAGCAGACCGACGTGCCGGAGTCGGCCGACTGGTACAACTCCAGCTTCATCATCGCCTGGGGCTCGAACGTCCCGCAGACACGCACGCCCGACGCGCACTTCTTCACCGAGGTGCGCTACAAGGGCGCAAAGATCGTCTCCGTCACGCCCGACTATTCCGAGGTCGCCAAGCTGGCCGACCTGTGGATGCACCCGAAGCAGGGCACCGATGCCGCCGTGGCGATGGCGATGGGCCACGTGATCCTGAAGGAGTTCTACTTCTCCGACAAGGGTCAGCGCAGCGCCTACTTCGACGACTACGTGCGCCGCTACACCGACATGCCGATGCTGGTGATGCTGAAGGAGCACACGCTCCCTGGCGGCGAGGTCGTGATGGTGCCCGACCGCTACCTGCGCGCCTCCGACTTCAACGGCAAGCTGGGCCAGGCCAACAATCCCGAGTGGAAGACGGTGGCCTTCGACGAGATGGGCAAGGTGGTGCTGCCCAACGGCGCGATCGGCTTTCGCTGGGGACCGGATGGCCGTGCCGACCAGGGCCAGTGGAACCTCGAAGCCAAGGAGGCGCGGCACGGCAGGAGGTGAAGCTCAAGCTGTCGGTGCTGGAGGGCGACCAGGCGAGCGCGGCCACGGCGCAGGTCGGCTTCCCGTATTTCGGCGGCATCGCCAGCGAGCATTTTCCCAACAACCCCGGCGCCGACGTGCTGGTGCGCACGGTGCCCGTCCAGCGGATCGCGCTGGGCAAGGAAGGCGACAAGCGCGAGGCGCTGGTGGCCACGGTGTTCGACCTGCAGGTCGCCAACTACGGCGTGGCGCGCGGCCTGCCCGGCGAACTGGCGGCAGAGGAGCTTCGACGACGACACGCCGTACACGCCGGCCTGGCAGGAGCGCATCACCGGCACGCCGCGCGCCCAGCTGATCACCGTGGCACGCCAGTTCGCCGACAACGCCGACAAGACGCAGGGCAAGTCGATGGTGATCATCGGCGCGGCGATGAACCACTGGTACCACAGCGACATGAACTACCGCGGCGTCATCAACATGCTGATGATGTGCGGCTGCATCGGCAAGAGCGGCGGCGGCTGGGCGCACTACGTCGGCCAGGAGAAGCTGCGCCCGCAGACCGGCTGGACGGCGCTGGCCTTCGCGCTCGACTGGATCCGCCCGCCGCGCCAGCAGAACAGCACCAGCTTCTTCTACGCGCACACCGACCAGTGGCGCTACGAGAAGCTCGGCATGGAAGAAGTGCTCTCGCCGCTGGCCGACAAGAAGCTGTACGGCGGCAGCATGATCGACTACAACGTGCGCGCCGAGCGCATGGGCTGGCTGCCGTCCGCGCCGCAGCTCAAGACCAATCCGCTGCAGGTGGTGCGCGACGCGCAGGCCGCCGGCATGGAGCCGAAGGACTACGCGGTGAAGGGCCTGCAGGACGGCAAGCTGGCGATGAGCTGCACCGACCCCGGACCATCCCGACAACTGGCCGCGCAACCTGTTCGTCTGGCGCTCCAACCTGCTCGGCTCCAGCGGCAAGGGCCACGAGTATTTCCTCAAGCACCTGCTGGGCACCAGCAACGGCGTGCAGGGCAAGGATCTCGGCGCCGAAGAGGCGAAGCCCAGCGAAGTCGTCTGGCACGACAAGGCGCCCGAGGGCAAGCTCGACCTGCTGGTCACGCTCGACTTCCGCATGAGCACGACCTGCCTGTACAGCGACATCGTGCTGCCCACCGCGACCTGGTACGAGAAGAACGACCTCAACACCAGCGACATGCATCCGTTCATCCATCCGCTGTCGACTGCGGTGGATCCTGCCTGGCAATCGCGCAGCGACTGGGAGATCTACAAGGGCTTCGCGCGCAAGTTCAGCGAAGTCTGCGTCGGCCACCTGGGCGTGGAGCGCGAGCTGGTGCTGACGCCGCTGATGCACGACAGCCCGGCCGAGCTGGCCCAGCCCTTCGAGGTCAAGGACTGGAAGCGCGGCGAGTGCGACCTGATCCCGGGCAAGACCGCGCCGCAGATGACGGTGGTCGAGCGCGACTACCCCAACGTCTACAAGCGCTTCACCGCGCTCGGCCCGCTGATGGAAAAGGTTGGCAACGGCGGCAAGGGCATCGCCTGGAACACGCAGACCGAAGTCAGGCAGCTCGGAGAGCTGAGCGGCCTGGTGACAGCCGAGGGCGTCACCTGCGGCATGCCGAAGATCGAGACCGACATCGACGCCTGCGAGGTGATCCTGCAGCTGGCGCCGGAGACCAACGGCCATGTGGCGGTCAAGGCCTGGGAGGCGCTGGGCAAGCAGACCGGGCGCGACCACACGCACCTGGCGCTGCACCGCGAGGACGAGAAGATCCGCTTCCGCGACATCCAGGCGCAGCCGCGCAAGATCATCAGTTCGCCGACCTGGAGCGGCATCGAGAGCGAGACCGTCTCGTACAACGCCGGCTACACCAATGTGCACGAGCTGATTCCGTGGCGCACGCTGACCGGCCGCCAGCAGTTCTACATGGACCACCCGTGGATGATCGCCTTCGGCGAGGGCTTCACCAGCTACCGGCCGCCGGTGGACCTGAAGACCACGGCCGGCATCCACGGCATCAAGCCCAACGGCAACCCCGAGATCGCGCTCAACTTCATCACGCCGCACCAGAAGTGGGGCATCCACAGTACCTACACCGACAACCTGCTGATGCTCACGCTGAGCCGCGGCGGCCCCTGCGTGTGGCTGAGCGAGGACGACGCCAAGAGCGCCGGCATCGTCGACAACGACTGGATCGAGCTGTTCAACATCAACGGCGCCATCGCGGCGCGCGCGGTGGTCAGCCAGCGCGTCAACCCCGGCATGGTGATGATGTACCACGCGCAGGAAAAGATCGTGAACACGCCGGGCTCGGAGATCACCGGCGTGCGCGGCGGCATCCACAACTCGGTGACGCGCATCGTGCTCAAGCCCACGCACATGATCGGCGGCTACGCGCAGTTCAGCTACGGCTTCAACTACTACGGCACCATCGGCACCAACCGCGACGAGTTCGTGGTGGTGCGCAAGATGGCCAAGGTCGACTGGCTCGACACGCCGGTCGCCCAGGAGCTGATACGCCCGACGCAGGCGCAGGGAGAATCGCTATGAAAGTCCGCGCACAGATCGGCATGGTGCTGAACCTGGACAAGTGCATCGGCTGCCACACCTGCTCGGTGACCTGCAAGAACGTCTGGACCAGCCGGCCCGGCGTGGAATACGCCTGGTTCAACAACGTCGAGACCAAGCCCGGCATCGGCTACCCCAAGGAATGGGAGAACCAGGACAAGTGGAACGGCGGCTGGGTGCGCAAGGCCAACGGCGCGATCGAGCCGCGCCAGGGCGGCAAGTGGAAGCTGCTGATGCGCATCTTCGCCAATCCCAACCTGCCGGAGATCGACGACTACTACGAGCCTTTCACCTTCGACTACGATCACCTGCAGTCGGCGCCCGAGATGAAGGCCACGCCGACGGCGCGCCCGCGCAGCCTGATCACCGGCAAGCAGATGGACAAGATCGTCTGGGGCCCGAACTGGGAGGAGATCCTGGGCGGCGAGTTCGCCAAGCGCAGCAAGGACAAGAACTTCGACGACATCCAGAAGGAGATCTACGGCCAGTTCGAGAACACCTTCATGATGTACCTGCCGCGGCTGTGCGAGCACTGCCTGAACCCGGCCTGCGTCGCGAGCTGCCCGTCGGGCTCGATCTACAAGCGCGAGGAAGACGGCATCGTGCTGATCGACCAGGACAAGTGCCGCGGCTGGCGCATGTGCGTGAGCGGCTGCCCCTACAAGAAGATCTACTACAACTGGAAGAGCGGCAAGGCCGAGAAGTGCATCTTCTGCTATCCGCGCATCGAAGCCGGCCAGCCGACCGTGTGCTCGGAGACCTGCGTCGGCCGCATCCGCTATCTCGGCGTGCTGCTGTACGACGCCGACCGCATCCAGGAGGCCGCCAGCGTCGAGCACGACCGCGACCTGTACCAGGCGCAGCTCGACATCTTCCTCGACCCGAACGATCCGAAGGTGATCGCGCAGGCGCGCGTCGACGGCATCCCCGACAAGTGGATGGAGGCCGCGCGCAACAGCCCGGTCTACAAGATGGCGGTGGACTGGAAGGTGGCGCTGCCGCTGCACCCCGAGTACCGCACGCTGCCGATGGTCTGGTACGTGCCGCCGCTGTCGCCGATCAGCGCCGCGGCCAACGCCGGCCAGGTGGGCAGCAACGGCGAGATCCCGGACGTCAAGCAGCTGCGCATCCCGGTCAAGTACCTGGCCAACCTGCTGACCGCGGGCGACACCGTGCCGGTGGTGCGTGCGCTCGAACGCATGCTGGCGATGCGCGCCTACCAGCGCGAAAAGCATGTCGACGGGCGCCTCAACCAGGCCGTTCTGCAGCAGGTCGGCATCAGCCAGGCCGAGGTCGAGGAGATGTACCACGTGATGGCCATCGCCAACTACGAGGACCGCTTCGTGATCCCCACCACGCACCGCGAATACGCCGAGAACACCTTCAACGTGCGCGGCGGCTGCGGCTTCAGCTTCGGCAACGGCTGCTCCGAAGGCACCACCGAGACCAGCCTGTTCGGCAGCGAGAAGAAGCGCACCATCCCGATCCGGGCGGAGGTATGATCATGCTGGGACTCACTCCAGACCCCCGATGGCGGCACCTGCGCGTGCTGGCCGCGCTGCTGGCCTACCCCGACGCGAGCTGCGCGGCACCTGCCGAGATGCGCGCGGCCTGCTGCACGAACGCGCGCTGTCGCCGGCGCGGCGCGCCGAGCTCGACGCGCTGATCGACGCGCTGGCAGCGCGGCCGACCGCTGCAGGCCGAGTCCGACTACGTCGAGCTGTTCGACCGCGGCCGCGCCACCTCGCTGCACCTGTTCGAGCATGTGCACGGCGACTCGCGCGAGCGAGGCCCGGCGATGATCGACCTGGCGCAGACCTACGAGAAGGCCGGCCTGTTCCTGGCCGAGGGCGAGATGCCCGACTACCTGCCGGTGGTGCTGGAGTTTGTCTCGACGCAACCGCCGCGCGAGGCCCGCGCCTTCCTGGGCGAGATGGCGCACATCTTCAACGCCATCTTCGGCGCCTTGCAGCAACGCAACAGTGCCTATGCCAGCGTGCTGGGCGCGCTGCTCGAGCTGGCCGGCGAGAAGGCGCAGCCGGTCAAGCCGCCGGCCGAAGCCGCCGCTGGACGAGACCTGGGCCGAGCCGCCGGCCTTCGACGGCTGCTCGACCCAGGGCCAGGCCCGGCCCGGACCAGCCGCAGCCGATCCACCTGGTCCGCAAGGCCAGCCCTGCAACCGGGAGCATCGGCATGAACCCCGTCCTCGCCTATCTGCACAACTTCGTGTTCAACGTCTACCCGTACATCTGCCTGGCGGTGTTCTTGATGGGCAGCCTGGCCCGCTTCGACCGCGACCAGTACACCTGGAAGAGCGACTCGTCGCAGATGCTGCGCACCGGCACGCTGCGCTGGGGCAGCAACCTGTTCCACATCGGCATCCTGTTCCTGTTCTTCGGCCACCTGGTCGGCCTGCTGACGCCGCACTGGATGTACGAGCCCTTCATCAGCGCGCCCGACAAGCAGCGGTGGCGATCTATGCCGGCGGCGTGGCCGGCGGCATCTGCTTCGTCGGCCTGAGCCTGCTGCTGCACCGGCGCATCTTCGACCCGCGCATCCGCCTGACCAGCCACCGCACCGACCTCGCGATCCTCGTCATCCTGTGGGTGCAGCTGGTGATCGGCCTGACCACGCTGCCGTATTCATTCGGCCACAAGGATGCGACCGCCATGCTGGTGCTGGCCGACTGGGCGCAGCGCATCGTGACCTTCCGGCCCGACGCCGCCGGCCTGGTCACGCTGGACTGGCCGTTCAAGGTGCACCTGGTGCTGGGCATGACGATCTTCCTGCTGTTCCCGTTCAGCCGCCTGGTGCACGTGTGGAGCGGCTTCGCCACGGTGGCCTACCTCTTCCGCCCCTACCAGGTGGTGCGCTCGCGGCGCCTGAACGTGCCGGCCGGCCAGAACCAGCCGCGCCAGCCCGGGCCGGCGTCTGAACGGAGACCGCCGATGCCGGACCACCGACGCCACCCGAGCCCCACCGCGTGGTCGCCCGCGTCAACGGCGTTGCCCTGCACCTGGCGCCGAGCGGCTCCCCGACGAGCCTGCGCCAGCGTGCCTGCACCGAGCTGCTGCGCCAGGCGGCGATCCGCGCCGGCCTGCTGGCGCCCGACGATGCTGCGAGCGCCGATGGCGTGATCAGCGAAAGGGCCTCGCAGGCGATCGACGACTGGCTGGCGCGCGAATTGCGCCTGCCCGATCCCTCGGAGGAGGCCTGCCGGCGCCACCACGCGGCCCATCCGGCGCGCTACCGCACCGGCGAGCGGGTGCAGGTGCGGCACATCCTGTTTGCGGTGACCCCGGGTGGACGTGGTGGCCCTGCGCAAGCGCGCCGAGGCCTGCCTGCTCGACGTGCGCTGCCACGACGGCAAGGCCGCCGACGGTTTCGCCAGGCCGCGCGGAACTCTCGAACTGCCCCACCGGCCAGCACGGCGGCGACCTGGGCTGGCTCACCAGCGCCGATTGCGCGCCAGAGTTCGCCCGCGAGCTCTTCGGCCAGCCCGAGGTGGGCGTGCTGCCGCGGCTGGTGCACAGCCGCTTCGGCCTGCATGTGGTCGAGGTGCTGGCGCGCGAGGGCGGCACGCCGCAGTCGTTCGAATCGGTGCGCGGCGCGGTCGAGATGGCACTGCGCCAGCAGGCCTTCGTGACCGCCTTGCGTCAATGCGTCAGTCTGCTGGCCGGGCAGGCGGTGATCGAAGGCGTGATCCTGGACGCGGCCGATTCGCCGCTGGTGCAATAAAATCGGGCGCTTCGGTGCGCACGTGGCGAACCGACCGACCCGAGCTCACGATGGACTACGCCAGCGTTCGCACACTCCACATCACCTGCGCTGGCCTGAGCATCGTTCTGTTCGGTGCGCGCGGCCTGATGCAGATCGGCGGAATCGCCTGGCGCCGCTGGCGGTGGCTTCGTTTTGCGCCTCATCTCAACGACACGGTGCTGCTGGGGGCCGCGATTGCGCTGGCCTGGCTGAGCGGCCAGTATCCGCTGGCGCTGCCCTGGCTGACCGCGAAGGTGCTGGGGCTGCTTGTTTACATCGTGGTCGGTCGCATCGCGCTACGGACCGATGTGTCTTCGACGACCCGTCTGCTGGCGTTCGCTGGCGCGCTGGCCAGCGTCGGCTACATCGTGGGTGTCGCGGTGACCCGCTCGCCGTCGTTCGGACTGCTGTAGAACGCCCATCGTGAGCGCGGGCGATGGGGACTGACCGATGAGGATTGACCGATGACCGCCAGCCTGCCCGGATTCGATTCACCCGCCGTGGGCCTGGATCAGCCCTTCGAGATGCTGCAGGCCTGCCACGACCGCGTCCGGCGCAGTCTCGCGCTGCTCGACAGGCTGCTCGCCTATCTGGCTGATCATCCTCACGATGCCCGGTCGCGCTCGGCCGCGCGCGATGTGCTGCGCTACTTCGATCTCGCCGCGCCCTTGCACCATCAGGATGAAGAGCGCCATGTCTTCCCGGCGCTGGAGTACGCCGCAGATGCGGCGCTGGTGGCTGCGGTCGCTCGCTTGCGCGCCGACCATGCGCAGATGGAGTCGCTATGGGCAGGGCTGCGCCCGCTGCTGCAGGGCTGGGCGGGCGAGGCTGCCGTCGCGGTGCCGGATGAGCCGGCGCGGCAGCTGGCCGCGGCTTTCTCCGGGCTCTATGCGCAGCATCTGGAGGTCGAAGAGACGCGGGTCTTTCCGGCGGCCCGTGCCGGCATCGGCGAGGAGGAATTGCGGTCGATGTCGCAAGACATGGCGAAGCGCCGCAAACCGGCCGCGGAGCGCTGAGCGCGGGTCAGCGTCGTACCGCGCCCCGCAGCACGAGGCTCGCGCTCAGGATCCAGTTCGGCCAGCGCCCGGGGGGGGGGGGGGGGGGGGGGGGGGGGGAGGAGGGGGGGGCGGGGGCGGGCGGGGGGGGGGGCGGGGGGGGGGGGGGGGGGGGGGGCGGGGGTGCGGGGGGGGGGGGGGGGGGCGGGGGCGGGGGGGGCGCGCGCCGCGCCGGCCGCGACGCCGCGCGCCCGGGCGGCGCGCCCGCAGGCCGCCGCTGTCGCCCGCGAGCAGCTTCAGCGCGGCCAGCGGCGCGCACTGGGCAACGGCGGGGGGCCATCCTTGCCAGTGCCGCCCGCGCGGACCGGACGCGGTGGCCTGGTGGGCTGGTGCGGCAAGAACCATCGTCGCTTCAGTCGAACTGCACGGGCAGCCCCAGCGTATCGAACGCCAGAAACCGGCCGATGTGACCTGCCTCGATCGAATCAACCATCTGCTGCAGCGGTGCCTCGGCCTGTTCGCTGGTCGCCAAGACGCCGTCGCCTCCGGCCAGTGCGGCGACGAAGACGATGGTCCAATCGGCGCCGAATTCGCGCGATTCGGCCACCAGCGCGTCGAAGGAGTCGAGTTCATCGGGCGGCCGGTCCAGGCAGGCCAGCGGTGTGAGGGTGCCGCCTTCTCCGGCCTCGAAGCGGGCCCGCTGGGCCGGTGTGGCGTCTTCCGGAATGCCGGCGGCGGCGAACACGAACAGCAGCCGTTGCGGCTCGGGCTGCTCGCGCGCCAGGCTCAGGAGATCGTCGAAGCAGGTCAGGTTCATCGTTTTCCCGGAGTTCGTGAGAAGCTGGTCCGACAGGGTAACGGGTGCATCGCGCCTGCGCGCCGAAAGGGGGCATCGCGCACGCGCTCGAAGCGGTATCGCGTGCCCTCGGGGCACGCCCGCTGCACAGCGTCGGTGGCGTCTTCGAGCAGCATCTCGCTCATCGGACAAGTCGCGCTGCTCGGGATCAGCGTGATACGGACCTGGCCCGCCGCGATCTCGATCGCCTGCACGAGGCCCAGATCGACGATGCTCTCGCCGATCTCGGGATCGAGCACCTGATGCAGGGCCTCGCGCACACCGGCCTCATCGGGCGGCTGCGGGACGGCGAATGCGAATGGGTCGCGGGCGGGCGATGGATCCGGGGTTACTGCAGGCGCTCGCAATCGGTCATCGCGGCACGAAGAAGGCGGATTTTTCGCGCAGGCGAATCGGTGGCTGGGAATCGCCGCGCCCGGTCGTCACTTCGAAGATCACCGGCACCGAGCGGCCCTGCAGCGGCTGGGCGGCCGTCTCGGGCAGGCGCAGGCTGACCACGACCGATTCGATGCCGGTCGCCGGCACGGTCACCGAGGGCGCCGACCAGGTCAGCCCCGTCACACCGGACACCGCCACTTCGTACGTTTGCGGCGTTTCCGTGCGGTTCATGATCTGCAGGCGGTAGACGTTTTCGATGGCGCCGTCATCGACGACGCGCGCCAGCGCCCGCGGTCCTTGATCACATCGAACAGGAACGGGCTGCGCCCGGCAATGCTGATTGCAAAGGCGGCCGCGGCGGCGAGCAGGACCACGCCATAGATCAGCACACGGGGGCGCAGGGCGCGCCGGTACATCTGGCGCGGCGACCAGCCGTTGACCACACCGTTTTGGGTCGAGTAGCGGATCAGTCCCGGCTGATAGCCCATCTTGTCCATCACGCCGTTGCAGGCATCGATGCAGGCCGCGCAGCCGATGCATTCGTTCTGCAACCCCTTGCGGATGTCGATGCCGGTCGGGCAGACCTGCACGCACAAGTTGCAGTCGACGCAGTCGCCCATGCCTTGTGCAGCGGCCGGGTTCTTGCGCGAGCGTGCGCCGCGCGGATCGCCGCGCGCCGACGTCGTAGGTGATGATCAGCGAGTCCTTGTCGATCAGCGCGCTCTGGAAGCGCGCGTACGGGCACATGTACTTGCACATCTGCTCGCGCAGGTAGCCGGCGTTGCCGTAGGTCATCAGTCCGTAGAACAGGATCCAGAACCCGTTCCAGGGCGAAACCGAGAAGTCGCCGATCGATTGCATCAGGTCGCGCATCGGGGTGAAGTAGCCGACGAAGCTGACGCCGGTCGCCAGGCCGATGGCCAGCCACGCCACTTGTTTGGCGCTCTTGCGGGCCATCTTGCGCAGTCCCCACGGCGCCTTGTCCAGGCGCATCCGGGCGACGCGATCGCCTTCGAGCTTTCGTTCCACCCACATGAACATTTCGGTGTAGACAGTCTGAGGACATGAGTAGCCGCACCACAGCCTGCCGGCGATCGCGGTGAACAGAAACAGCGCGAGCGCACTGATCACCAGCAGCGCCGCCAGGTAGATCAGATCCTGCGGATGGAGCACCAGTCCGAGGATGTAGAAGCGCTGCGACTCGAGGTCGAACAGCACCGCCTGGCGGCCGTTCCATCGCAGCCAGGGCATCCCGTAGAAGAGGATCTGGGTCAGCCACACGAAGGTCCACCGCCAGCCGGCGTACCAGCCGCTGACCGCGCGCGCGTAGATGTCGGCCGGCGGCTGAAAGTCGTCGATCGGGTCGCGGGTACTGGCTGGCCGGGCCTCTCGCGTGGAAACCGGGTGGATCGGGATGACCGGGAAGGCGGGCAAGTGGCTCATGGCGACTGCGGCTGCGTTGGTCGGGTGCGGCGGATGGCGTGGGGGCGGTCAGGTGATTGCCGCGCCGGCTCACCCGTCCTTGCCATCCAGGCGCGTGCTCGTCAGCCAGGGGGCGAAAACCCACAGGTAGAGCAGGAAGGCAGTGCTCCAGGCGGTGGCAGCGGCGATCAGCACAGCCGGCTGCGGCGCCGCTAGCGGCACCAGTGCGCGCAGCACGGCGGCGGCAAGCACCAGGACATACGCCGTGACCTCGAGCGCCGTCACGCTCAGCGGCCGGCCGGTGTGGCCGCGCGCGGTGCGGGTCATCATGCCGATGATCAGGCCGCCGATGGCGCCCACCGCCAGCGCATGGACGCCGGCCGATGGCGCGACCAGCCCGGCCTGCGCCAGGCCCAGCAGCGCGAACCCGATCGGCAGCCACGCATAGGACACGTGCAGGATCCACAGGATCGGGCGCCCGCGGGTGACCCGCGATTGCCAGCCGGCCAGCCGCATGGCATGCGCTGCGGCCGCCGCGCCGAAGGCGAGGGCTCCCCAGGGCCCGGGTGGCGCCAGCACCCACCAGGCCAGTGCCACGGCGCTCGTGCCAGCACGACAATCTCCAGGCGCGGGGTCGAGCGCAGCTTGAGCCCCGGCGTCGCGCCCATCGTGAACGCGGGAATCACGCGCCCGCCCATCACGCTGGTTATCAGGACGATCAGCGCGAGCGCCGCATGCAGCGCGCGGATTGCCGGGATTTCGATCAGATCGAGCCAGGCCAGGTGAAAGGCCGCATTGGCCACCGACAGCAGCATCAGCAGCGCAACCAGTGGCAGATTGCGGCGATTGCCGGCGCGCAGCAGCACCGCACCCAGCAGGGCGGCCACCAGCGGCAGCAGCAGCGCATCCAGCACGGCATACACGGCATAGGGCGTTGTCACGGCGGCGAGCCGAGCCGCCAGCCACAGGATGGTCAGGCCGCCCAGTGCCGGCCCGCGGGCCACCGTCAACCCGGTCCAGGCCTTGCCCGCCGACAGCAGGAAACCGACGATCACCGCGCTGGCGAAGCCGAACAGCATTTCGTGGGCGTGCCAGAGCATCGGCGGCAGCGCCGTCGGCACGGCGATGACACCGAGCACGGCGGCGACCCACCAGGGTACCGAGATCGCCGCGAATGCGGCCGCCCCCAGATAGAACGGCCGCATGCCCAGGCGCAGCAGGGGCAGACCTTGGAGGGCGGTGGGATCGGTCCGCGCGCTGGGGCGTCGGCAATCGGCGTTACAGGGTGATTCATGGTCTCAGGGATCGGTCCGAGCGGCCTGTCGGTTCGGTGGTTTAAAAGATGTATAGAAACTGCATGTTATTGCGTGCCGCAGCTGAAAGCAATACGCTAGATGCATCTTTATGATGGTCAGCCCATGCGCCTGTCCGACTACACCGATTACACCCTTCGCGTCCTGATGTACTGCGCCAGCCACCCCGAGCGGCTGGTGACGATTGCCGAGATCGCCGAGCGCCACCAGGTCTCCAAGAACCACCTGATGAAGATCGTCAATTCGCTCGCCCGCCAGGGTGTGCTCGACACCACCCGCGGGCGCGGGGGAGGGCTGCGCCTGCTCAAGCCCCCGGGCGCGATCCGGGTCGGGGATGTCGTGCGCGAGTCCGAGACCGACTTCCGTCTGGTCGAATGTTTCGATCCCGGATCCGACACCTGCACGCTGACCCCCGATTGCCGTCTCAAGGGAGTCCTGGGCAAAGCCTTGAAGGCCTACTTTGCCGAACTCGACCAGGTGACCCTGGCCGATATCGCCGCCTCCGACCGGGCCGCCGACGGGGCGCCTGAATGCCGCGGCCAGGCGCGGCGCACCGCGGGGGGTGCGCAAGGCGTCGCGCCCGGTCATCCGTCTGACGGCGCTCAAGCCATGAGGCCTTCCAGCTCACGCGGGCTCATCGGCAGCGCCAGCAGTCGGCCCTGCGCATAGTCGCATCCGATGCGGCCGACGAAGGCGCGTTGGGCTTCGGTCTCCACGCCGACGGCGACCGTCTGCATTCCCAGCGTGTGGGCCAGCTTGACGATGGCCTCGCACATCGCCGATTCGCGGGAGCCGGGACTTGCATGGCCGATCAGCGAACGCGACAGGCGCAGGTAGCGAACGTCCGAGCGCTGCAGTTCGGCCAGGCACGACACCCCGGCGCCGAAGTCATCCACTGCGACCTGCAGCCCGTACCGGCCCAGCTTGCGCAGGCGTTCGGCGGCGGCGTCCGATCGTTCCGAGAGCATCCGTTCATGGACCTGGATCGCCAGGCTGCGGGCCGCCACGCCGAGTTCGGCCATGTCCTGGATCCAGCGCTCGTCGAGATGTTCATCAGACTCCAGGTGGAACGGCGACAGTGCAATGGCGATCGGGATCGATGTTCCGAAACGCCGCTGCCACTGCGCAGCCTGCTGCATCGCGCGTCGGATCGCCCATCGACTGAGGGCCTGCATCGCGAAGGACTCCTCGGCCAAGGGCATGAACTCGGCCTGTTCGAGATCGCCCAGCTCCGGGTGCCGCCAGCGGATGACCGCTTCGCACTTCGCCATCCGGCCTGAGCGCATGTCCATGATCGGCTGGTACCGGAGTTCGAACTGACGGCGTTCGAGCGCGAGCTGCAGTTCGCCTGCCAGGCGCTGACGATACTGGGCGGCTGTTTCGAGAGACCGCGTGAAATAGCGGGAGCGATTTCGGCCGTCCCGCTTGGCCTCGTACATGGCCTGGTCGGCGTGCCGAAGCAGCGTCTCTGCGGTCTGGCCGTCGTCCGGATACACCGCGATCCCGATGCTCGCTGAAATCTGGGCCTGTTCCGAGCGAATCGCGAAAGGATCCTGGATGCGCTCGATCAGTCGGGCGGCGATCGGATCGATTTCGACCGTCGACTCGAGGTCGGTCAGCAACACGGTGAACTCGTCCCCGCCCAGGCGCGCCACCATGTCACCGGCTCGAACGCTCTCGCCGATCCGGCGAGCGGCCTCGATCAGCAGGTCGTCGCCGGCGTCATGCCCCAGCGTGTCGTTGACCGCCTTGAATCGATCGAGGTCGATGAACATCAGCCCGATCAGCCGGCCACTGCGCGACGCCCTTGCCAGCTCTCCTTCGAGACGTTCGCTGAACAGGCGCCGGTTGGGCAGGCGGGTCAGTTCATCGTGGTTGGCCTGCGACCAGATGCGCTGGGTCAGATGCACCCGTTCGGTGATGTCGCGCGCAATCTTGGAAGCCCCGATAACCCTGCCTTGTTCGTCGGTAATCGGCGAGAGCGTCACGGAAATGCTGATCTGGCGCCGATCCTTGGTGAGGCGCGCGGTCTCGAAATGCTCGACCTTCTCGCCGCGGCAGATGCGCTCGAGGATTCGCCCCTCCTCGTCGAGCCGGTCGGCCGGCATCAGCGCGGTCATCGGATGGCCGATCATCTCGGTAGCGGTATAGCCGAAGATGCGTTCGGCGCTGCGATTCCAGCTGATCACCCGGCCGCTCAGGTCCTTGGAGATGATCGCGTCTTCGGAGGATTCGACGATGGCTTCGTATTGCCGGGCCAGCCTCAGCAGACGCTGCCGCTCGGCGAAGACCCGCGAGGGCGGTGTGGGGTGCTCAGATGGATTGGTTGGCGCGCACGGGTCCGCAGCCTTGTGCCCGCGCAGTCTGGCGGGCAGCGGCCGGCGCTGCGGGACCGAGCCGGAGAGAGGGGAGCGCGGTTGCCGACCTTGGTTCGGTGAACCCGCGGCCGGCGGACACTTGCCTGCGCGCATGAAATACCTCGAGATGAGCGGTATGACCTCACGAGCCCGTGGGCTGATCATGCGCCGCTCGGCGGGTCGGCACCAGCCTTATCTGAGTTTCGCGCCTGTCACGCTTGTCAGTGCGCAGCGCTGCCTTCGCGTGACCTGCCGCGCGGCGGATGTCTGGTCGAAATGACCCGATCAAAGGTCGATGGGCCGATTCGGCGACGGGTTTCCACTTTGCGTGGATGGGCATTCGACCGACTGTCGGATGATGAGATCGGGCATTCCACGATCGGTACGATCCGGGCGTCGCGGCCCTGGGTGTGCCGCGCTCGAAGCCCAACGGCGTTGCGATGCAGGCAGAATCCCGGAATCGCTCCCGGGAGAAAACAGATGTCCGCATACCTTCAGGAACAGGATGGCTCGGCCAAGCGATCGCCTGTGACCGTCACGAGCCTGCTGGCGCAACGTGCGCGCGGCGACAAGATCACGATGCTGACCTGTTACGACGCGAGCTTCTCGGCGCTGCTCAATCGCTGCGGGGTCGATGTGATGCTGGTCGGCGACTCATTGGGCATGGTCTGCCAGGGGCAGAGCACGACGCTGACGGTCACGCTGGCCGACATCGCGTACCACACCGGATGTGTCGCGCGAGCCAACCAGACGGCGCTGCTGGTGGCCGATATGCCCTTCGGATCCTATGAGTCGGCTCAGGAGACCTACGCGCATGCGGTGACCCTGATGCGGGCCGGCGCGCAGATGGTCAAGCTCGAGGGCGGCTCGTGGCTCGTCGAGACGGTGCGATTCCTGACCGATCGGGCGGTGCCCGTCTGTGCGCATCTGGGCCTGACGCCGCAGTCGGTGCATCAGCTGGGCGGCTACAAGACCCAGGGCAAGACGCTCGAGGCGGCGGCTGTGCTCAAGCGCGATGCCCTCGCCCTGCAGGCCGCCGGCGCGACGCTGCTGGTGCTGGAGGCCATTCCCGCCGCCCTGGGCAAGGAGGTGACCGAGGCGCTGACGATCCCGACGATCGGAATCGGCGCCGGCCCTGACTGCTCCGGGCAGGTGCTTGTCCTGCACGACATGCTCGATGTCTTTCCGGGCCGCAAGCTGAGATTCGTCAAGAACTTCATGGCCGGTCAGTCCAGCATCCAGGGGGCGGTCAGCGCCTATGTCGAGGCGGTCAAGGCCGGGAGCTTTCCTGCGCCCGAACACTGCTTCTAGCCGCAGCGTGCCGCCTGGCGCGGGTTCCGGGCGCGGTCCGTCAGTGCCGCTGCGCGCGCGCCCGAAGCACCGCGTCGGCCGCGGCGAGGCCGCTGCGCACCGCCGCCTCGAGGGTGGCCGGATAGTCCGGCCAGACATGGTCGCCGGCAAGCCACAGATCGCGCCAGGGCAGGTGCCCGCCGTCCACGCCATGAGGGTCGACGCGTGGACGATCCGGCGTGCAGCGGAACGTGGCGCGCTTGTCGGTGACGATGCGCGCATCCGATGGCGCGGGCAGGCCCAACTGATCGCTGACCTGGGCGGCGATGCCCGCGGTCAGTCCGGCCGCGTCCTCGCGGCGCCGGCCCCTGGCGCTCACCACCACGGCGGCCAGCGCGAGCCCTTGCGAGACTCCACGCGCGAACAGCCACTGACCGAAGGCCTCGCGGGAAGGGTCCTCGGTCAGCATCAGCGTGGCGGGAATCCGCCCGGCCAGATCGGCCGGCCAAGCCAGGTAGACGGTGGCGATCGCGTCGTATTCGAAAGCCGCCAGGCGCTGCAACACGTGCCGGCCGGCCGTGATGTCGGGCAGCGACTGCAGCAGTCGGACCTGCGCATACGGCGGCACGGCAAGCACCACCGTGCGGGCCGTCCGCTCGCCGGCCGATGTGCGCAGCAGCCAGCCTGCGTCATCGGGCTGGCGCATCAGCGAGAGTGCGGTCGTGCGCAGTTCCAGTGTCGCGCCCAGCCGGGCGAGTTGCGCCTGCACGGGGTTGGGCAGCACATCGCTCAATGTGCCGCGGGGCAGCAGGAAGTCACTGTCCGATGAGGCGCCGCCCAGGGTGTCGCGCAGCACCCGCACGAAGGTCGCCGCACAGGCCGCCTCGGGCGCCGTGTTGAGGGTTGCGATGCACAGGGGGTCCCAGAAACGCGCGACCAGCGCGGGCGGCTGGCCGGCGTCGCTCAGCCACCGCGCCACGGTCTGGCCGGCTGGCGCCGGCCAGCCGCGCAGCCGCAGTCCGCCGAGCAGGCGCAGCAGCGCCCAGCGTTCGTTCCACGTCAGGCCTCGAGCGCGCAAGAGGGCCAGCGCGAGGTGCCACGGGGCCGGCAGTCGGACGCTGCGCAGCGCCAGTCCGTCGACTGACTGCAGGCGCATCGGATGACGAACCAGCGCACCATCCGCCATGCCGGCACTCTCGGCCAAGGCCAGGCATTCGCGATAGGCGCCCACCATCAGGTGCTGGCCATTGTCCAGTGCCAGGGTCTTGCCGGCCAGAGTGAGCGCGACTGCGCGCGCCCGTCCGCCGACCTGCGGTGCCGCCTCCAGCACGGTGACCGGCAGGCCGGCTTGCGCGATGCGCACGGCCGCCGCCAGTCCGGCCCATCCGGCGCCGACCACGATCACGGCCAGGTCCGGGCGGCCCGAATCCGCGTGCGCCGATGCCATGGTGGGTCCGGCCCGCGGCGGATCCGCGTCAGCGATGTTCAAGCGTCCTCGGGGATGCGCGGCACGCGCGCGCCGACGAAGGTGCGCCAGGCGAGCCAGAACTTGCGCAGCGGCGTGAGCGACACCCGCTGGCGCAGCACCTGGAATCCGTCGCGCTCGATCTCGGTCAGCAGCGTCGCGTAGATGGCCGCCATGATCAGTCCGGCGCGCTGGTCGCGGCGCGTGTCCGCCGGCAGGGCGGCGAAGGCCTCGCGGTAGTAGGTCCGGGCTCGTGCGGTCTGGAAGCGCATCAGGGCCACGAAGCGCTCGGAGTGCTCGCCCGCCAGGATCTGGTGGGCCGGCACCTGGTAGCGCTGCAGGTCCTCGATCGGCAGGTAGATTCGCCCGCGGCGCGCGTCTTCGCCGACGTCGCGCACGATGTTGGTGAGTTGCAGCGCGATGCCCAGCGATTCGGCGTAGGTGGCCAGATCGGTGCGGCCCGGCGAAAAGATGCCCGCCGACAGCGTGCCGACCACCCCCGCGACGCGGTGGCAGTACAGCCGCAAGCCGGCGAAATCCAGGTAGCGTGTCTGGTCCAGATCCATCTGCATGCCGTCGATGATCTCGACCAGCCGCCCCTGGTCGATGCCGAACGGCGCAAGCGCCGGTTGCAGCGCGCGGGTGACCGGATGCTGCGGAACACCGGCGTACAGCCGGGCGACCTCATCGCGCCACCAGGCGAGTCGGGTCCGCGCGACCGAGGCGTCGCTGGCTTCGTCGACCGTGTCGTCGACCTCGCGGCAAAACGCGTACAGCGCGGTGATCGCGCGGCGCTGCGCTGCCGGCAGGAAGAGGAAGCTGTAGTAGAAGCTCGAGCCGCTGCGGGCGGCTTTCTCCTGGCAGTACTGGTCGGGTGTCATGTGGGTTCGGTGCGGGCTTCACCAGCGCGGGCGTGACATCGACAGGCGCAGCAGGGCGGGAACATCCCGTGCGCCCAGTGCGGGCCGCTGCGCGAACGGATCGAACCCGTCGCGCGCGATCGTCTCGACGATGCGCCTGCCTCCGGCCATCACTGCGCGCAACTCCAGGCTCAGCCGCCAGGGCACCCGGCTCACCAGCGGGGCGCCGGATTCTAGCAGCGCCCACGCACGCCGGGTCTGCGCCTCGATCAGGGCACGCAGGCTGGCATCGGCCTGGCAGGCCCGCAGGGCGCGATCCAGGTCTGCCTCGGCGAGTCCGGCAGCCCGCAATTCGTCCTGCGGGATGTAGAGCCGCCCGCGGGACCAGTCGATGGCCATGTCCTGAACGAAATTGATCAGTTGCAGCGCCGAGCAGATGGCGTCCGAGAAGATCAGCAGCGGCGGCTGGCGGCAGCCGAACAGCCCCAGCACCAGGCGGCCCACCGGCGCAGCCGATCGGGCGCAGTAGTCCTGCAAGGCGGCGTAGTCCGGATGGCGGGTCACGGTCACGTCCTGCCGGAACGCCGACAGCAGGGCGCGGCAGTCCGCACGGCCCTCGGGCAGTGCCGCCAGGTGCGGCAGCAGCGGGCGCACCAGCGGATGGTCGGCCTGCGGGTCGGTCAGGGCCCGTTCGAGCGCCGCCAGTTCGGCCAGCCGCTCCGCGGCGGGTGCGTCGCCCTCGTCGGCCACGTCGTCGGCATAGCGGGCGAACCGGTACAGGGTGGTGACCGCCGGCCGCAGTGGCGCCGGGACCAGCCAGGAGGCGACCGGGAAGTTCTCGTAGTGCGCGACGCCGTGCCAGGGACGCGGGCGGGCGGGAGCAGGGTCGGCCTCATGCATGACCGGCATTGTAGGGACCTGCGGCTTGTTTTCGGGGGAGTCCATGGCGCACACCTGGCGGGTGTGCGGTTGACGAATCGCCTGCTTCTCGATAAATTACTGACTAACCAGTCAGTAATTAAGAGATCAGTTGAGCGCTCAGCGTCCCTTGCGGGCCTGGCACCCCGTCCCGGCCCGTCAGGCGGGGCGTTCGGCCGATCTCTCCCGTCGGGTCAAAGGCTCGACGCCAACGGATGTGCCCATGTCGATTGTCAGCAAACCCCCCGCCCGTCTCCTGATGGCCGTGCTCGGATTGAGCCTGCTGGGGGCCTGCACCAAGGAGCCTGCGCCGCGTGCCGAACCGGTTCGGCCGGTGCGCACCGTCGTCGTCCAGCCGCAGTCGTCGCTGGCGGCGATCAATCTGCCGGGCGAGGTTCGGCCCCGCCTCGAGACGCGCTACGGATTCCGTATCGGCGGCAATCTGTCGGAGCGGCGGGTTTCGGTCGGGGATCGGGTCCAGGCCGGGACTGTACTGGCCCGGCTCGACCCCCAGGATCTCGCGCCTCAGGTGGCTCTGCAGCAAGCCCAGCTCGATGCGGCGCGCACCGAGCTCAAGCTGGCCCAGATCGACGCCAACCGCACCCGCGACCTGCGTGAACGCAACTTCGTCTCTCAGTCCCAGCTCGATCGCCAGCAGGCGGTGGTGGATGGCGCGCAATCCAAGGTCAGCGCAACCCAGGCGCAACTCGACCAGGCGCGCAATGCCACGGCCTTCCAGGTGCTGCGTGCCGATGCCGAGGGGGTGGTGGTCGGCGTGGAGGCGGAAGCCGGCCAGGTCGTCGCGGCCGGGCAGCCGGTGATTCGCGTGGCGCTCGTCAAGGACCGCGACGTCGTGGTCAACGTGCCTGAGAAGGACATGGAGCTCGCCCGGCGCATCGATCGCTGGCAGGTCAGCCTGCCGGCGACCGGCGGCAATCCGGTGCCGGCACGGATCCGGGAGGTCTCGCCGCTGGCCGATCCGGCCTCCCGAACCTACGCGGTCCGCCTGACGCTGCTGGCCGAGGTGCCGGGCGCCGAATGGGGCATGAGCGCGGTGGTGCAGGGCCTGCGCGCCGGCGAGCCGGTGTTCGTGCTGCCGATGAGCGTGCTGTGGTCCAAGGATGGTCAGCCGCACGTCTGGCGCCTGGACCCCGCGAACGGCACGGTCGCGCCGATCAAGGTGCAGACCGCCGGCCTGCTCGACGACGGCGTGCGCATCCGTGACGGCCTGAAAGCGGGCGACGTGGTCGTCACCGCTGGCGCCAACCTGCTGATTGCCGGCCAGACGGTCAGGCGGCTCGATGAGGCCGCCAAGTGAACCGAAAGCCCGATGCACCCGATCCGTCCGTTGGAGCCGATCGCTGGAATCTGTCGGCCGCGGCAATCCGCCATCCGCAGCTGACGCTGTTTTTCCTGCTGGTGATCGCGATCGCCGGCACGATGGCTTTCTTCAATCTCGGCCAGCGCGAGGATCCCGATTTCGCCTTTCGGGGCATGGTGATCCGCACGCTGTGGCCGGGTTCGACCACCGAGCAGGTCGATCTGCAGATCACCGACCGGATCGAGAAGAAGCTGCAGGAGGTGCCGTACTTCAAATGGACCCGCAGCTACTCCAAGCCGGGCGAATCGCTGATCGTGCTCGAGCTGCTCGACACGGCGCCGGCCAAAGAGGTGCCGGCGCTGTGGTACCAGGTGCGCAAGAAGGTCGGCGACATTCGCGCCACCTTGCCGGCCGAGGCCATCGGCCCGTTCTACAACGACGAATTCGGCGACGTCTTCGGCACCATCTATGCGTTTACCGGAGACGGGTTCTCGCTGGCTGATCTGCGCGACGTGGTCGAGCGGGTGCGCCAGGAAATCTTGCGCCTGCCCAACGTGCAGAAGGTCGAACTGATCGGCACGGTCGACGAGCGCATCTACATCGAGATCTCGCCTCAGACGCTGGCCAACCTGGGGCTGGATCCCTCGCGCATCGCCGAGCAGTTGCAGGCGCAAAACGTCGTGTCGCCGGCGGGCGCCGTGCAGACCGAGACCCGCGCGGTGCCCTTGCGCGTCACCGGCCAGTTCGACAGCGTGCGCGAAGTTCAGGAGCTTCGCCTGACGGTCAACTCGCGTGTGATCCGTCTGGGCGACGTGGCCCGCGTGACGCGCGGCTATCTCGACCCGCCGGTGTCGACCATGCGCTCGGGCGGTCGGCAGGCGATCGGCCTGGCGGTGTCGATGAAGGCCAATGGCGATGTGCTGGCGCTGGGTACCGACCTCGACGCGACGATGACCCGCCTGCGCGCCGACCTCCCGATCGGCATCGAGTACTCGAAGGTGTCGGATCAGCCGCGCATCGTGAAGACCGCGGTGGGATTGTTCATGCGCTCGCTGGGCGAGGCGATCGCGATCGTGCTGGCCGTGAGCTTTCTCAGCCTGGGCCTGCGCGCCGGGGCCGTGGTGGCCCTGACCATTCCGCTGGTGCTGGCCGCCACCTTCCTGGGCATGGCCTACTTCGGCATCGACCTGCACCGGATCTCGACCGGGGCGCTGATCATCGCGCTGGGCCTGCTGGTCGATGACGCGATGATTGCCGTCGAAATGATGGCGCGCAAGATCGACGAGGGCTACGACCGGTTTCGAGCGGCCACGTTCGCGTATTCGAGCACGGCGTTCCCGATGCTGACCGGCACGCTGATCACGGCATCGGGGTTCCTGCCGATCGCAACCGCCAAGTCGACGACCGGGGAATACACCTTCGCGATCTTCGCCGTGGTCACACTGGCGTTGCTGATCTCATGGGTCATCGCGGTCGGCGCGACCCCGTTCATCGGCATGTATGTGCTGAAGGACCGGACCGGCGCGCACCACGAGGTGTTCGACTCGCGGTTCTATCGCGGCCTGCGCGCCCTCATCGACGCGTGCATGCGCCATCGCTGGATCACGATCGCGGCCACGCTGGGCGCGTTCGCACTGGGTCTGGCCGGCATGAACGCCACCGAGAAGCAGTTCTTCCCCAGTTCCAACCGGGCCGAGATCCTGATCGAGATGTGGCTGCCCGAAGGCGCGAGCTACCAGGCCACCGAACAGGAGGCCAGGCGCCTGGAGGCGGTGCTCGCCAAGGATCCGGATGTCGCTTCGTTCGTCGGCTATGTCGGCAACGGTTCGCCGCGTTATTACCTGTCGCTGGACCAGCAGCTGTTCCGGGCCAACTTCGCGCAGTTCGTCATCCTCACCCAGGATGTCGGTGGCCGCGACCGTGCACTGGTGCGGCTGCGCACGGCGCTGGAACGCGATTTTCCCGGCATCCGATCGCGCGCGTTCCGCACCCCGCTGGGCCCGCCGGTCGCCTATCCGGTGCAGTTCCGGGTGATGGGCCCGGACACCGCCGTGCTCAAGCGGATCGGCGAGCAGGTCGCGCAGGTCGTGCGCGAGAATCCGCACACGCTCGATACGCATGCCGACTGGGGCGAGCGCAGCCCGGCGATCCAGATCGAGATCGACCAGGACAAGGCGAGGGCGATCGGGCTCACGTCGGCCCAGGTGTCGCGGGCGATCGGCGGGGCGATTTCGGGGGTGTCGATCGGCACCTTCCGCGAGCGCGACAAGCTGATCGAGGTGACTTTGCGCGGCACGCCGGGCGAGCGCGTCAGCCTTTCCGGGGTCGCCAATCTGCAGATCCAGACATCGCTGGGCCGCTCGGTACCGCTGTCCCAGGTTGCCCGGATCGGCGAGGTCATGGAGGAGCCGATCATCTGGCGACGCAGCCGCACGCCCACGCTCACCGTGCGCGCCGACACCGTCGAAGGCGTGCAGGCGCCCGACGTCGCGATGCAGATCGATCCCGGGCTGGCCAGCATCCGGAGCGCGCTGCCGCCGGGCTATCGGATCGAGATCGGCGGACCTTACGAAGAGAACGTCAAGGCCCAGGGGTCGATCAACGCGGGCATGCCGATGATGCTCGCGCTGGTGGTGGGGCTGCTGATGATCCAGTTGCAGAGCTTCTCGCTGACCTTCATGGTGCTGATCACCGCGCCGCTGGGCATCATCGGCGTCGCGGCCGCGTTGCTGGGCTTCGGCCAGCCGTTCGGCTTCGTCGCCATGCTCGGTGTGATCGCGCTGGGCGGCATGATCATGCGCAACACGGTGATCCTGGTCGATCAGATCCGCCAGGATCTGGCCGCCGGCGCCAGCCGCTGGGATGCCGTGCGCGAATCCACCGTGCGCCGTTTCCGGCCGATCAGCCTGACCGCCGCCGCTGCCGTGCTGGCCATGGTGCCGCTGTCGCGCGACGTGCTCTGGGGGCCGATGGCGTACGCGATCATGGGCGGGCTGATCGTGGCCACCCTGCTCACGGTGCTGTTCGTGCCGGCGCTCTACGTCGCCTGGTACCGGGTCAAGCCCGAGGCGGCGCCGGCGGGCGAGCCGTCGGCAGGCTCTGGCGCGGGCCGGGGGCCGGTTCGCGCGCATGCCTGCCGAGTCCGGCGGCGCGAAGCGGCGCAGGCGCCCGCTCGCGCTGGTGCCCCGCCCAGGTTCCGTTACAATATTGGGTTTTGCGGCCGTGGCGGAATTGGTAGACGCACCAGGTTTAGGTCCTGGCGCTCTTTGAGCGTGAAGGTTCGAGTCCTTTCGGCCGCACCAGCCGCTCCGCGGCACTTACCGACAACTGATCTGGAACCAGCATGGCAACTCAACTCGAAACAGTGGGCGGGCTCGGACGCAAGCTCGCGATGGCGGTGCTGGTGTCGGACATCAAGCGCAAGTCGGCGACCGCCTGCGCAAGCTCGCGCGGAGCGTGAAGATGCCGGGCTTCCGCCCCGGCAAGGTGCCGATGAGGATGATCGAGCAGTCCTACGGCGCCCAGGTGCAATCCGAAGTGCTCGGCGATGCCGTCTCCAAGGCATTCAGCGACGCCGTCGCCGAACATTCGCTGCGCGTGGCCGGCCAGCCGCAAATCGAGCGCCGCGAAGACGCCCCCGAAGGCGAGCTCGGCTTCACCGCCTCGTTCGAGATCTACCCCGACATCGTCGTTGGCGACGTGTCGACGCTCGAGGTCGAGCGCCTGACCTGCCCGGTGGGCGATGCCGAGGTCGACAAGACCATCGACATCCTGCGCAAGCAGCGCGCACCCTGGGCGGTGGCGGATCGCGCAGCGCAGGACGGGGACCGGGTGACGATCGATTTCGTCGGCACCGTCGACGGGGTCGCGTTCAACGGCGGCACCGCCAGCGATTTCCAGTTCGTGCTCGGCGAAGGGCGCATGCTGCCGGACTTCGAGGCCGGCGTGCGTGGGGCCGGTGCCGGCGAGAGCAGGACCTTCCCGGTTGCCTTCCCGCCCGAGTACGGTGCCGCCGAGCTGGCCGGCAAGACCGCGCAGTTCGAGGCCAAGGTCAAGGAGGTCGAGGCGCCGCAGTTGCCGCCCGTGGACGAGGCGTTCGCGCCCAGGCCTGGGCGTGGCCGACGGCTCGATCGAGAAGCTGCGCGCCGACGTCCGGGCCAACCTCGAGCGCGAGGTCGCCCAGCGGCTGCGTTCGCGCACCAAGGGCGCGGTGATGGAGGCCCTGCCGAAGGTCGCCAGCGTTCGAGTTGCCGGCCGCGCTGGTGGCCGCCGAAGGCGAGGCGCTGGGCGAGCGCGCCAGGCGGACTTGAAGCAGCGCGGCGTCGACCTCGAAAGAACCTGCCCCGATCCCGCCGGATACGTTCAAGAGCAGGCCGAGCGCCGCGTGCGCCTGGGCCTGCTGGTCGCCGAGCTGGTCAAGGGCCAGTCGCTGCAGGCCAAGCCCGACCAGCTGCGCAAGCAGGTCGAGGAGTTTGCGCAGGCCTACGAGAACCCCGGCGAACTGATCCGCTACTACTTCAGCGACCGGAATCGTCTGGCCGAGGTCGAGGCCATCGTGGTCGAGCAGAACGTCGTCGACTGGGTGCTCAATACCGCCCAGGTCACCGACAAGGCACTGGCTTTCGACGAACTGATGGCCCCGGGCTGATCGAGCAGCGAACCGGCCGGCGCCGCCCCGCCCCCCCCCCCAACAACGGAGCGACGCATGAGTTTCAACAGCATCGTCGAAGACCTCGTCAACCAGCACCTCGGTCAGCCGCAGGCGCCCCAGGGCCTGGGCATGGTGCCGATGGTCATCGAGCAGAGCGGCCGCGGCGAACGCGCCTACGACATCTATTCGCGCCTGCTCAAGGAGCGGGTCGTGTTCCTGGTCGGTCCCGTCATGGACCAGGCGGCCAACCTGGTGGTGGCGCAGTTCCTGTTCCTCGAGTCCGAGAACCCCGACAAGGACATCTCGTTCTACATCAACTCGCCGGGCGGATCGGTCTCCGCCGGCCTGGCGATGTACGACACGATGCAGTTCATCAAGCCCGATGTCAGCACGCTGTGCATGGGCATCGGGGCCAGCATGGGCGCGTTCCTGCTGGCGGCCGGCGCCAAGGGCAAGCGTTTTGCGCTGCCCAATGCGCGCATCATGATCCACCAGCCGTCGGGTGGCGCGCAGGGCATGGCCTCCGACATCGAGATCCAGGCGCGCGAAATCCTCTACCTTCGCGAACGCCTGAACAAGATCATGTCCGAATGCACCGGCCAGCCGCTCGAGCGCATCGCCAAGGACACGGATCGTGACAACTTCATGTCTCCGGAAGATGCGGTAAGCTACGGACTGATCGACAAGGTGATGGCGCGCCGAGGCGAGGCGGCCTAGGCCTCCCGGGCGCACACGCGCGCGCGCCCGCCGGCCGGCCCGCAGGAGTGAATGATGTCCGACAAGAAGGGCTCCAGCGAGAAGCTGCTTTACTGCTCCTTCTGCGGCAAGAGCCAGCACGAAGTACGCAAACTCATCGCCGGCCCGTCGGTGTTCATCTGCGATGAATGCATCGAGCTGTGCAACGACATCATCCGCGATGAGACGCAGGCCGATCAGCAGGCCACCGGCGTCAAGGCCGGTCTGCCCACGCCGGCCGAGATCTGCGGCATCCTCGACCAGTACGTGATCGGCCAGCAAAAGGCCAAGAAGATCCTGTCGGTCGCGGTCTACAACCACTACAAGCGCTTGCGCCACAAGGGCAAGAAGGACGAGATCGAACTCGCCAAGAGCAACATCCTGCTGGTCGGGCCCACCGGCTCGGGCAAGACGCTGCTCGCGCAGACGCTGGCGCGCCTGCTCAACGTGCCCTTCGTCATCGCCGACGCCACCACGCTGACCGAAGCGGGCTATGTCGGCGAGGACGTCGAAAACATCATCCAGAAGCTGCTGCAGAACTGCAATTACGAAGTCGACAAGGCCCAGAGCGGCATCGTCTACATCGACGAGATCGACAAGATCTCGCGCAAGTCCGACAACCCGTCCATCACCCGCGATGTGTCGGGCGAGGGCGTGCAGCAGGCGCTGCTCAAGCTGATCGAAGGCACGATCGCCTCGGTGCCGCCGCAGGGCGGCCGCAAGCACCCGAACCAGGACTTCGTGCAGGTCGACACGACCAACATCCTGTTCATCTGCGGCGGCGCGTTCGACGGCCTCGAGAAGGTCATCCGCAACCGCACGGAGAAGACCGGCATCGGCTTCGGCGCCGAGGTGCGCAGCGCCAGCGAGCGGGCGGTCGGCGAGGTGCTGCGCGAGGTCGAGCCCGAGGACCTGATCAAGTTCGGTCTCATCCCTGAACTGGTGGGGCGACTGCCGGTGGTCGCCACGCTCGACGAACTCAACGAGGACGCGCTGGTGCAGATCCTCATCGAGCCCAAGAACGCGCTGGTCAAGCAATACCAGCGGCTGTTCTCCATGGAAGGCGTCGAACTCGAGGTCCGCCCGGCTGCCTTGCAGGCCATTGCCCGCAAGGCGCTCAAGCGCAAGACCGGCGCGCGCGGCCTGCGTTCCATCCTCGAGCAGACCCTGCTCGACATCATGTTCGACCTGCCGAGCCTGCAGAACGTGCAGAAGGTCGTGGTCGACGAAAACTCGATCGACGGGGACGGCAAGCCGCTGGTGATCTACGCCGACGCGCCCAAGGTCGCCGGCGGCCACTGACCCGCCGCCTGTCGCTCGCCGCGCCATGCGCCCGATCGGGCGTCATGCCTCGAGCCCGGCAGCCCCAGGCTCGCCCGCTCTGTTCAATGGCCCTTTTTGCCCGGCTTGTTTGGCGCTTGCCGGGCGGCGATTGAGCGTATTCTTCTTGAAATCTTCGCCACCGGGCCCCATGTCCCGGTACTGGTCCAACCCCGGAGAACCTGATGCCAGAAATTGTGAGCACCACTCCTCAAACACTGCCGCTGCTCCCCTTGCGGGACGTGGTCGTGTTTCCCCACATGGTCATTCCGCTGTTCGTGGGGCGCCCCAAGTCCATCAAGGCACTCGAAGCCGCGATGGAAGTGGGCAAGAGCATCATGCTGGTTGCTCAGAAAAACGCGTCCAAGGATGAGCCGTCGGCCGGCGACATCTATGAAATCGGCTGTGTCTCGAACATCCTGCAGATGCTCAAGCTGCCCGACGGCACCGTCAAGGTGCTGGTCGAAGGCTCGCAGCGCGCCCGCATCACCTCGATCACCGATGGCGAGTCGCATTTCAGCTGCGAACTCGTGCCCGTCGAACTGACTGGCGAATCGTCGCCCGAGAACGAGGCCCTGCGCCGCGCGATCCTGGCGCAGTTCGACCAGTACGTGAAGCTGAACAAGAAGATTCCGCCGGAAATCCTCGCGTCGCTCAATTCCATCGATGACGCGGGGCGGCTGGCCGACACCGTTGCCGCGCACCTGCCGATCAAGATCGAGCAGAAGCAGGGTGTGCTCGAGACCATTTCGGTCTCCGAGCGGCTCGAGAAACTGCTCACGCAGATCGAGACCGAACTCGACATCCTCCAGGTCGAAAAGCGCATCCGTGGCCGAGTCAAGCGCCAGATGGAGAAGAGCCAGCGCGAGTACTACCTGAACGAACAGGTGAAGGCCATCCAGAAGGAACTGGGCGAGGGCGAGGAGGGTGCCGATCTCGAAGAGCTCGAGAAGAAGGTCAAGGCCGCCCACATGCCCAAGGAGGCGCAAGAAGAAGGCCGATGGCGAGCTTGAAGAAGCTCAAGCTGATGTCGCCGATGTCGGCCGAGGCGACGGTGGTGCGCAACTACATCGACACGCTGGTCAATCTGCCCTGGCGCAAGAAGAGCAAGATCAACAACGACCTGGCCCACGCCGAGGAGGTGCTCAACGAGGACCACTTCGGCCTGGAGAAGGTCAAGGAACGCATCCTGGAATATCTCGCGGTCCAGCAGCGCGTGGACAAGCTGAAGGCGCCCATCCTGTGCCTGGTCGGGCCCCCCGGCGTGGGCAAGACCTCGCTGGGTCAGTCGATCGCCCGAGCCACGAACCGCAAGTTCGTGCGCATGGCGCTGGGCGGCGTGCGCGACGAGGCCGAGATTCGCGGCCATCGCCGCACCTACATCGGCTCGATGCCGGGCAAGATCCTGCAGAACCTGACCAAGGTCGGCGTGCGCAACCCGCTGTTCCTGCTCGACGAGGTCGACAAGCTGGGCATGGACTTCCGCGGCGATCCGTCCTCGGCGCTGCTCGAGGTGCTCGATCCGGAGCAGAACTCGACCTTCGTCGACCACTACGTCGAGGTCGAGTACGACCTGTCCGACGTGATGTTCGTGGCCACCGCCAACACGCTGAACATCCCGGCGGCGCTGCTCGACCGGATGGAGGTCATCCGCCTGTCGGGCTACACCGAGGACGAGAAGGTCAGCATCGCCCAGCGTTACCTGCTGCCCAAGCAGATCAAGAACAACGGGCTCAAGGCCGACGAGATCTCGGTGGCCGAGGGCGCGCTGCGCGACATCGTGCGCTACTACACCCGTGAAGCGGGCGTGCGTTCGCTCGAACGCGAGGTCAGCAAGATCTGTCGCAAGGTGGTCAAGACGCTGCTGCTCAAGAAGAGCGAGAAGAAGGTGGCCGTCACCGCCAAGAACCTCGACAAGTTCCTGGGTGTGCGACGTTTCACTTTTGGCGTGGCCGAAAAGGAAAATCAGGTGGGGCAGGTCACCGGCCTGGCGTGGACCGAGGTGGGCGGCGAACTGCTGACCATCGAGGCCGTCGCGGTTCCGGGCAAGGGCACGACCACCTGCACCGGCAAGCTCGGCGACGTGATGATGGAGTCGATCAAGGCGGCCATGACCGTGGTGCGGCGGCGTGCACCACGCCTGGGCATCAAGAGCGATTTCCATGAGAAGAGCGACATCCACATCCACGTGCCCGAAGGTGCGACGCCCAAGGATGGTCCCAGCGCGGGGGTTGCGATGACGACCGCTCTGGTGTCGGTCCTGACCGGCATTCCGGTGCGCGCCGACGTGGCCATGACCGGCGAGATCACCCTGCGCGGCGAGGTGCTGCCTATCGGCGGCCTCAAGGAGAAGCTGCTCGCAGCGCATCGCGGCGCGATCAAGACGGTGATCATTCCCGAGGAGAACGTGAAGGACTTGTCGGACATCCCCGACAACGTCAAGAACCGTCTCGAGATCGTGCCGGTCAAGTGGATCGATCGGGTTTTCGAGATCGCCCTCGAGCGCTCGCCCGAGCCGCTGCCCGAAGAAGAGCCGGCGCAAGCTAAGCCGGCGCCAGCCGAAGGTCCGGCGGCCGTCAAAGCGGCCCCGCCGGCCGCGCCGGGTGACATCGTGGCGCATTGAGTCATGGCGGTGACAAAGGCTTGACAGCCCGCGTCAAAAGACGCTTGAAACTCGCCTCGCGATGCGAGGTCAATCGCCCGGAAAGCCGCTTGACACAAGGCTTTCCGGGCGATTTAATGGGGTGGACATCGGCTGATTTCGCCCCATTCCCCAAACATCCATTTTTCCTGAGCCACGCGGCTCGAACCGCGTGCGCCTTCCCAAAACTCAAGAGACCGAACTGAGGGGGTCCTAGTGAACAAAACTGATTTGATCGACCACATTGCCAAGCAGGCTGACATTTCCAAGGCAGCCGCCGGGCGGGCGCTCGATTCGCTTGTGGGTGCGATCAAGACTACGCTCAAAAAAGGCGGCACCGTCACGCTCGTGGGCTTCGGCACCTTCGTCGTCGGGAAACGTGCCGCTCGCACCGGACGCAATCCGCGCACCGGCGCGTCCATCAAGATCAAGTCAGCCAAGGTTCCGAAGTTTCGTCCTGGCAAGGGCCTCAAGGACGCGCTCAACTGAAATCCTCAGGGAGCCCTTGATTCGCCTTTCTCAAAAAAGCATGTATAATCTAAATCTCGCTTGTGACACGTGTGTCGCTTGAGTGGTTAGTGGCAGCAAGGTGGTGTCTACCAAGAAGGGGTGCTTAGCTCAGTTGGTAGAGCGGCGCCCTTACAAGGCGTAGGTCGGGAGTTCGAACCTCTCAGCACCCACCAGAATCACTGACCTGGCAGCACATGAAGCGAAGCAGCAAGGCAGCGCTGCACTGAATCAGGAGTGGTAGTTCAGTCGGTTAGAATACCGGCCTGTCACGCCGGGGGTCGCGGGTTCGAGTCCCGTCCACTCCGCCAAGAAAACGAAAAGCCGTTGAGCGTCCTGGTACCTCAGCGGCTTTTTCTATTGCGCGGCGGGCAAGCGCCCGTCGCGCCGCGAACGCCCGTCGTTGCGTCAGCCCACCGGCAGGCTGTCGAAGGCCTGGTATGCGGCCTTCAGCCAGGTCTTGACGCGCTGGCGCTCGAGCATGCCCAGTGCGTCGGCTCCGCCGCGCGTGTGGATCGCAGCCCAGAAGCTGGCATTGGCCCGATCGATCTTGCGCATGCTGCCCTCGTGCAGCTGGGCCAGCGTGACGACTCGCGCGCCCAGGTCGAGCGCGTGCTTGAGCGCCGGTGACGCGTCCAGCTGCGAAAAGTCGCCGCCGCGCCCGAGGTTGCGGACCACGAAATAGTTGGGCCCTGCGCCATAGGTGTCGATCAGGCGCTGCAGCAGGTCCACCGAGTCCTGGCCGGCATCGGCCACGTGCCAGAAGTTGACCGTGACCCCCAGTTCGTCCATGACCGTCAGAAGGTCGGAGTCCTTGACCCAGCGCGCCAGCGGCGCCGCGGTCTGGGCGGCGAGGTCGACGATCACGCTCTTGCGCGGGCCCTCGCCCGGGTCTTCTTCGAACACGCTCGCGATGCTGTCCAGACTCTCGTAGCTGTCGACGATGACCGGCGAGGCGTAGTCGGCATAGAAGCGGGTGAACGAGGTGTGCGACCGGTCGGTGTCGAAGCCGGTGAAGGGCCGGCCCGCGTCGATGAAGTATTGCGCGAGCGCGCGGGCCACGACGGATTTGCCGACGCCGCCTTTTTCGCCGCCGATCAGATTCAGGGAGCTCATGGGGTTTGTCCTGCTGGGGGTGACTGGAGTGAACGATACTTTTTCGGGGCAGGCGGCGCCTGCCCCGTCGGGTAAAGCAAATGATGTGCCGGGTGCCGTAGCGGCCTGGCGGTCAGCGGGCGGTGTAACCGCCGTCGACGACCAGCTCGGCCCCGGTGGTGAACGAGGATTCGTCCGAGGCCAGGAACAGCACGGTCTGCGCGATCTCGTCGGCCACCCCGAGACGCCCGATCGGATGCTGTGCCACCAGCAGCTGCTCGGCTTCGGACACGCTGACGCTGAGGTTGACACTGCGCCGCTCCATCGCGCCGCGCACCAGCGGGGTATCGATGTAGCCAGGATGCACCGAATTCACGCGGATCCGGTAGCCGGCGGCGGCGCATTCGAGCGCGGCCGTCTTGGTGAGCAGGCGCACGCCCCCCTTGGCCGCGCAGTAGTCGGAGGCGTTGGGCTGGCCGACCAGGCCGAGAATCGACGAGATGTTGATGATCGAACCACTGCCGGCGCTCTGCGTGGTCTGCCGGATCGCGAGGATGCCGTGCTTGCAGCCCAGGAAGACGCTGTCCAGGTCGACCGCCAGCGTGCGTCGCCAGTTGGCCAGCGTCTTGCCTTCGATGGGGCCGCCGCCGCCTGCCGGTGCGATGCCGGCGTTGTTCACCAGCACGTGCACCGCGCCGAAGCGGTCGAGAGCGGTCTGCATCACCCGTTCCCAATGGGCCTCGTCGACCACGTCGTGGACACTGAAAAAGGACTCGCCGCCTGCGCGCACGATCTCGGCGGCAACCGCCTGGCCGCGCGCCTCGTCCAGGTCCGTGCAGACTACGCGGGCACCCTCGCGGGCGAGGGATCGCGCGCTGGCCGCGCCGATGCCGCTGCCGGCGCCGGTGACGATCGCGACTTTCCCGCTGACGCGTCCGCGCGCGAGCAGGGCGGGGTTCGTCGTGGCAGACAAACGTGCTTCGGTCTCCGCGCTCATGTCCGGCCTCCGGCGAGCGCAGGTAGCGCCGCATGGCGCGGCGCTGGCGGCGCCGACGGGGCGACTGGGCGGGATTTGAACTGGCATCGGGGGTGGGTTGGCACGCGTGCTCCTCGGGCGGATGGTCGTGCTGCCAATGTACCCGATGCGCCGGGGGCGCCGCCGGAGTGCGGGCGGGTGTGGGTCCGGATCCGAAGTGCGTCCAGAAGCGCGTCCCGAAGTGCGTCCAGAATAGAGTCCCGGCACCCGGGGCCGCAGCGCGCCCGACGCGCCCCGGCGCCCGGCAGCCCGGCAGGGCCTCGCCCTGGCCGGCCGGACCCCTCGGCAGGCCGATCCTCTGATGCATGCGAACCTGGCCATCAGCTGCGGTAAGATTCGCGGCTTCGTCCCGATGATGGCGCCCTGCGTCGCGCCCGGGCGCCGTATGGCCACAGACCCCCGCGAGCACCATGTTTGATTCCATCCGCAAACACCAGCGCATCCTGCAGTTCATCCTGCTGCTGCTGATCTTCCCCGCGTTCGTGTTCTTCGGCGTGTCGGGGTACGACAGCTTCCTGTCCGACGACGACAGCGTCGCCAAGGTCGGCGGGGTCAAGGTCACCCGACAGGAATTCGACCAGGCGCTGCGCCGCCAGCTCGATCAGCTGCGTCAGGTGCTCGGCGATCAGGTCGATGCCCGGATGCTCGATACGCCGGCGGCGCGCAACGAAGTGCTCGACGGGCTGATCTCGCAGCGGGTGCTTCAGATCGAGTCGGCCGAGCGGCATCTGGTGGTCAGCGACAGCAAACTGCGCAGCAGCATTCTCGAGATTCCCGGCCTCAAAGGGCCCGATGGCCGCTTCGACATGGAGCGCTACCAGATGCTGCTCAAGGCGCAGGGCCTGAACGAGGGCCTGTTCGAGAACCAGCTGCGCCGCGACCTGACGATGCAGATCCTGCCCGATGCGGCCAGCCAGTCGGCCTTCATGCCCAAGGCTGTCGTGACCCGGCTGATCCTGGTGCAGGAAGAAACCCGCGAGGTCCGCGAACTGGTGATCAAGCCGGCAGACTTCATCGACAAGGTCAAAGTCAGCGACGAGCAACTGAAGAAGTTCTATACCGACAACACACGAGAGTTCGAGACCCGCGAATCCGCGAAGATCGAATACCTGATGCTCAGCGCCGACGAACTGGCCAAGCAGGTTGCGCTCTCCGAGGACGAACTGCGCGGCTACTACACC
This sequence comes from Burkholderiaceae bacterium, assembly GCA_016710525.1. Lineage (GTDB taxonomy): Bacteria > Pseudomonadota > Gammaproteobacteria > Burkholderiales > Burkholderiaceae_E > Quisquiliibacterium. The sequence continues at coordinate 85,050 of JADJVQ010000136.1, read as the reverse complement.
CAGAACAAGGCGCGTTACGCGACGCCCGAACAGCGCCAGGCCAGTCACATCCTGATCAAGGTGGAACCGGGCGCCAACGACGAACAGCGCAAAGCCGCTCTCGAAAAGGCCAAGGCTCTGGCGGCTCAGGCACGCAGTGCGGCCGAATTCGCCGCGCTCGCCAAGGCGCAGTCTCAGGATCCGGGCTCGGCGGCACAGGGCGGCGACCTGGGCTTGTTCACCCGCGAGAGCATGGTCAAGTCGTTCGCCGATGCGGCGTTCGCGATGAAGGTGGGCGACATCAGCGATCCGGTCGAATCCGAATTCGGTTTTCACGTGATCAAGCTGACCGCCATCCAGGCGGGCGCCGAAAAGCCCTTCGAGACGGTTCGGGCGGCGATCGAGACCGAACTCAAGCGGCAGCAGGCCGGCAAGCGCTTTACCGAAGCGGCCGAAGCATTCACCAACCTGGTCTACGAGCAGTCCGACAGCCTCAAACCGGCTGCCGAGCGCTTCAAGCTCACCATCCAGACGGTCGACGCGCTCGAGCGGATGCCTGCGGGTGGCGGAGCGCAAAAGCCGGCGCTGACCCATCCGAAGCTGCTGGCGGCCCTGTTCGCACCGGACTCGATCAAGAGCAAGCGCAACACCGAAGCGGTCGAGATCGGCGGCAACACCCTGGTGTCGGCGCGCATCGTCGAGCACTTCCCTGCGCAGAAGAAGCCCTTCGAAACGGTCCGTGCCGATGTGCTGACCCGCTTTACCGCCCAGGAGTCGCGGCGGCTCGCCCGCGAGGCCGGCGAAGTGCGCCTGAAGGCCCTGCAGGGCGGGGAGGCCGCGGGTGCCGGACTGTCCGAAGTGCGCAAAGTGGCCCGCAGCGGCGCGCCGCAGATTCCCCCGGATGCGCTGGAGCCGGTTTACCGCGCGCCGGCGGCCAAGCTGCCGTCCTGGGTGGGTGTGTCACTGTCGGATGGCAGCTATGGCCTGTATCAGGTGCTCAAGGCGACGGCGCCCACGGCCGAGACGATCGCCAAGCAGCGCCCGCAGTACGAGTCGCAACTGGTTCAGACGGCGTCGCAGCAGGACTTCACCAGTTATCTCGACAGCCTGAAGTCGCGCGCGAAAATCACCAAGTTCGAGCCGAAGATCACCGAGAAGGCGCAAGAGCCGCGCTGACCGCCAGGAGTGCGATCGACGCGACAAGCGATCGGCTGGCTTTCAGTCGGGGCTCTGCGGCGTCCGCGGCGCAACTGCCGCCTCTGTCGCCGTTGCCGCTTCTGTCGCCCTTGGTAGCTCTGTCGCCCTTGCTACCTCTGTCGCCGTCGCCGCCAGCGTCTGCCGGGCGGCTTCGGCCAGGTCGTGGGGCTGCGCACCCCTGATCTCGATCTGCGCGAAGCTCGCCAGCCGCGAGAAATTGCGCGCCATCGAAGCCAGATAGGCCGGGTCGTAGTGATCGTCCAGCAGCGACTGCACCAGTTCGGGCCAGCGGCCGGCCTGCGCCATCGCCGTCCATTCGCCGATGCGGGCATGTCCGTGGTGGGGGACCAGCGCCTGCAGGCGGGCAATCAGCCGTGCCGGTTCATCGATGAAGTGGCGGTAGTCGCGCATCAGCAGCTCGCAACGCACGGCGTCCGGCGCCTGAACGCAAACCCCGGATGAGCCGCGGATCGCCTCGATCAACGCCTGCGGCACCTGGCATTGCCCCACTTTGCGGCTTTCCGATTCGACGAAGATCGGCCGGGCCGGGTCGCTGCGCCGCAGGGTGTCCCAGACCAGCGATTCGAAATGTTTCTGCGAGGGCTGCGCCGCATCGGGCAGGTGGCCCAGGACCGAGCCGCGATGGCGGGCCAGTGCCTCCAGATCGAGGACCTGCGCGCCAAGCGCCGCGAGCTGCTCGAGCAGCAGGCTCTTGCCGCTGCCGGTACGTCCGGCCACCACCAGGAAGCGTCGCTGGGCCGGCCAGGCCTCGAGGTCGGCGATGACCTGGCGGCGGAACGCGCGATACCCGCCCTCGAGCACATCGACGCGCCAGCCGATCCGAGCCATCACCGTGGCCAGGGCGCCCGAGCGATTGCCTCCGCGCCAGCAGTACACCAGCGGGCGCCAGTCGCGCGGCCGATCGGCCAGCGGGCCCTCGAGCAGGTCCGCGATGTTGCGCGACACCAGGGCGGCGCCCAGGCGCTTGGCCTCGAAGGCGCCGGTTTGCTTGTACAGCGTGCCGACTCGGATGCGCTGGGCGTCGTCGAGCACCGGCGCACTGAGCGCGCCAGGCAGATGGTCCAGCGCATGTTCGGCCGGACTGCGCGCATCGAGGATGTCGTGATACTCGTCGAAGCGGGCGATGGCCTGCTCGATGGAGACCGTCTGGGCCTCTCGTGTCTTGGCGTTCACGGCGATGGGGGTGGACTCGGTAGTGGCGGTGGTGTTCTCGCGGACATGCCGCCTTGCGCCGTGGCAGGCGCGGGCTGGCGGGGCTGCGCAGGGGGAGGGGGCGGATTGTAGTACGCGCCGGACCTGGTGCCGATGCACGTACAATCGGTAGCATGAAGGTTTTCGATCTCGTCTGTGAGCATGGTCATGTCTTCGAGGGCTGGTTCGACTCGACCGAGGCGTTCGAGTCGCAGCAGTCCGGCGGCATGGTCGAGTGCCCGATGTGCGGCAATGCCCGCGTGACCCGCAAGCTTTCCGCACCCCGGCTCAATCTGTCGTCGGCGCCGTCCGAGGCGCCGTCGGGACAGCCCTCGCCCCAGAAGCTGCAGCAGATGTGGATGCAGATGGCTCGGCACATCCGCGAGAACACCGAAGATGTCGGCGAACGATTCGCCGAAGAAGCGCGCCGCATCCACTACCAGGAGGCGCCCGCGCGCGGCATTCGCGGCGTGGCGACGCCTCAGGAGAGCGAATCCCTGGCCGACGAGGGAATCGAGGTGTTTTCGTTTCCGATGCCACAGGCCGGCAAAGAACCGCTGCAATAGCGGCATCGAATATTGGCGAATTGCCGGCGCCTGCCCGGGCTGGTTTTGCCGGCAGAACCTTCCGGCGGGGCCCGCGTTGCTTCGGCGCGCTCCGATCCAGTAAGCTCGCCGCTCAATCATCACAAACGCGGCCGGCCGATCGCCGGCAACGGCCGCAGGAGACACGACCCATGGATCGCAGAACCGTACTTCGGGCGGGCGGAGCCCTGGCGGCTGGCGCCGCAGCCCCGGCCGCATTCGGCCAGGCCAAGTGGCCCAGCCGCGAAATCACCCTGATCAATCCGAACGCGCCCGGTGCGTCGACCGACCTGACCGCGCGGATCATCGCGCAGGCACTCGAGAAGCGTCTGTCGGCCACGGTCATCGTCAAGAACGTCGTCGGCGGCGCGGGCGCGCTGGGCCCCTCGACCCTGGCCACTTCCGCGCCCGATGGGCACGATGGGACTGGTGGCCATCTCCAGCCACATCACCGTGCCCAACATGATGGACGTCAAGTACAACCCCTGGGAGGCGTTCGACGTGCTCGGGCAGGTTGCGGCGCTGCGCTACGGCGTTGGTGTCGGGGCCAACTCGCCGATCAAAACCCTCGAAGAGCTGATCGCCACCGGCAAGCAGCGCCTGGTCACCTACGGCTCCAACAACGTGACCAATGTGGTCGCGATGTTCCAGCTCGCCAAGCTCACGGGGGCGCGGTTTCGCTGGGTCGTGTTCAGCGGCGGGGTCGAATCGGTCGCCCAGGCGGTTGGCGGGCACGTCGATGCGGTCATCCAGACGGTTGCCGAGATGCGCCCGCAGATCGAGGGCGGCAAGCTGCGCCTGCTGGCCGCGGCCGGACCCGAGCGCTGGCCCGACTACCCCAACATCAAGACGCTGCGCGAGAACGGCTATGAAGCGACCACCAACGGTCCCTTCGGCTACGCGTTCCCGGCGGGCGTCGAGTCCTCGATCCGCCAGCGCATGGAGGCCGCGCTGGCCGACGTGATGGCCGACAAGGGCGTGCAGACGCAGATCGCCAACCTGGGCATCGTGCCCGTCTATCGCAATGGGGCCGACTACAAGGCGTTCCTGAAGAAGCTCGAAGGCGAGCTCGTGCCGGTTCTGCACGAGACCGGCATGGCCAAAAAGCGCACATGAACGCGGCGGGCAGCCCGGCGGCCGTGCCGGACGCGCCGCCGGCCGGCTCGGCCCTGAAGACCGGCGCGCGGCTGGCAACGCTCGCGCTGCTGGCGCTCGCGCTGGTCGGGCTTTGGCAGTCGTCCCGTCTGGAGCGCTGGAGCTTCGACGGCCCCGGCCCCGGGCTGTTCCCGATGATCGTGTCGGTCGTGTTCGTCGCCCTGGCGCTGATCGTGCTGATCTGGCCGGGGCGGGCGGCGTCGACCGAAGACGGCGACACCGAGCTCATCGATCAGGCCACCCGGCAACAGACCCGCCGCAGCTTCGCCATCTATGTGGCGAGCCTGCTGGTGCTGACCGCGGGTTCGGCGTTCGCGGGTTTCACGATCACCGCGGTCGCGGTGTCGGTGCTGATCGTCCGGTTCGCCGAAGGTCGCAGCTGGGGCGCTGCCATCGTCTACGGCCTGGCGTGCGCGGCGATCGGGCTGATCGGGTTCGGCTGGCTGCTGCGCGTCGACCTGCCCAGCAGTCCCATCGAGCGCGCGTTCTTCTCACTGGTTCGCTGACGGGCCATTGCCCCCCGCTGCGCCAACTCGGCTCGGACCCCCACCGGAATCTCTGCCCCATGGATGCCTTGCTGAACGGTTTCGCCGTCGTGATGACGCCGGCCAACCTGCTCTATTGCTTCATCGGAGCCTTCCTGGGCACCGTGGTCGGCATCCTGCCCGGCCTGGGCCCGCTGACCACCATCGCGATCCTGCTGCCGATCACGTTCAAGATGGACGTCACGTCGGCGATCATCATGCTGTCGGGCATCTACTACGGGGTGGCCTACGGCGGCACCGTGACCTCTGTGCTGATGCGCATTCCCGGCGAAGCGTCGTCGGTGGTCACCTGCCTGGACGGCTACGAGATGGCGCGCAAGGGCCGCGCCGGCGCGGCACTGTGCATTGCCGGCGTGGGCTCGTTCGTGGCCGGCACGATCGGCGTGGTGGCGATCACCTTCCTGTCGCCGCCGCTGGCCAAGCTGGTGCTGGCTTTCGGTCCATCCGAGTACGCGATGATGATGCTCGCCGGCCTGTCGATGGTCACCTACATGTCGGGCGGGTCACTGGCACGCGCGCTGCTGATGGCCGCATTCGGGCTGCTGCTGGGCACCATCGGTGCCGACCCGATGAACATGACGCCGCGCCTGACTTTCAACATCATGGCGCTGGGCGATGGCGTGAATCTCGTGCCGCTGGCGATCGGGCTGTTCGGTTTGTCCGAGGTGCTGTTCATGGCCCGGCGCACCGAGGACGAACTCAAGATCCTGACCCCGCCCAAGGGCCTGCTCGGCTTCATGCCGACCCGCGAAGAGGCGCGCCGCTCGGTCGGGCCGATCGGCCGAGGCACGGTGCTGGGTTTCATGGTCGGACTGCTGCCCGGCGGCGGCGCGGTCATCGCGTCGTTCCTTTCGTACGCGGTGGAGCGAAAGCTGTCCAAACATCCGGAGGAATTCGGCAAAGGCGCGGTCGAAGGACTGGCCGGTCCCGAAGCCGCCAACAATGCCGGCACCACCGGGGCTTTCGTGCCGCTGTTGTGCATGGGCATTCCGGCCAATGCGATCACCGCGCTGCTGCTGGGCGCGTTCATGATCCACGGCGTCACGCCGGGGCCGACCATCCTGGAGCGCCAGCCGGAGGTGTTCTGGGGCGTGGTCGCCAGCATGTACATCGGCAACATCATGCTGCTGATCCTGAACCTGCCGCTGATCGGGCTGTTCGTGCGCATCCTGGACATTCCGCGGGTGTACCTGACGCCGATGATCCTGATCGTCTGCCTGGTCGGCGTGTACTCGAACAGCGGCAACCCGGCCGACGTGCTGGTCGCCGTGGTATTCGGTTTCGTCGGCTACTTCCTGCGCCGCCAGGGCTTCGACCTGGGCATCGTGATCCTCGCTTATGTGCTGGGCCCGATCTTCGAGCGCTCGGTGCGCCAGGCGCTGGCCATCTCAGATGGCGACCCCCGCATCTTCCTGCACAGCGGGTTGTCCACCGGCTTCGCCGTAGCCGCCGCGCTGATCCTGATCGCCGGGCTTTGGCCGAAGCGGGCGGCGGTGCTCAAGGGGCAGTAGAGGGCCCGCGGGGCCCAGGGAAGGGCAGGGCGCCGTGGTTCTGGTCCGATCCTCAGCGCCGATTGACCAGCCACAGCCCTGCCGCCACACCGAACAGGCCGATCAGCATCGGCACCGACAGCGACTCGTCCAGCAGCACGACGCCGGCCACCAGGCCGAGCACCGGCGTGAGAAAGGTGAACGCCGAGACCCGCGTGGCCGGGTAGTGGCGCAGCAGCCAGAACCACGTCAGGTAACTGGCGAAGGCGATCACCGCCGACTGGTACCCGAGCGATCCCCAGGCCAGAGCGGACGCCAGCTGCGGCAACGGCTCGCCCGCGAGCACGGAGGCCAGGGCCATGATCGGAGCCGACACGGCAAGCTGCAGGAACAGGGTTCGCTCGGGTGTGGCCGTGGCCAGGGGCGTGGCGCGAATCCACAACGTGGTCAGTCCCCAGAACGCCGCCGCGACGACCGACAGGCAATCGCCCAGCCACTGGCGCGATGGCTGGGATGCCGGGCCGACCAGGCCGTCGCGAAAGGCCAGAGCCAGCGCGCCGAAGGCCAGGCACAGGCCCGCGATCTGCGTCGGGCGAAGCCGCTCGCTGGCCGAGATGAAGGGCATGCCCAGCGCCACGATGAAGGGCGCCAGGTACAGAAAAACGATGGCCCGCGACGCGCTGGTGTACTGAAGGCCCCAATAGACACAGCAGAACTCCAGCGCGAACAGTGCGCCGGCGATGACACCCGCGCGATTGACGCCATCGGGCTGGAGCAGGCCGATGCCGCGATGGCGGGCCCACAGGCCGACCAGGACGGCGGCGAGTGCCGAGCGAAGCGCTCCCTGCATCAGCGGCGGCACCACCGGCAGCGTCATCTTGACGATGACCTGGTTCAATCCCCAGATCACACAGCAGATCAGGATCAGGGAGACCGCCAGGCCATCGAGCCGGGTCTTGCGGGTGTCGGTCATCGGGGGCGGTGCTCGGCCAGGACGCCAAGCGCGCGGCGCATCGCGGGACGGCGCTCGAGCATGTCGCGCCAGCGCCTGAGGTGCTCGAAGTCGTCCAGGTCGAGTTCCGCGTTGGCGCGCGAGCCCAGCCACGGAAAGATGGCGATATCGGCGATGGTGTACTGCCTGCCGGCGATGAACGCGCCCGTCCGGGCCAGTTCACGATCGATCGCAGCGTACAGCTGCCTGGCTCCCGGATGCGGCGATCGATGACGTCGGGAGTCGGGTCGGCAGTGGACTGGCGCAAGTGCCGGGCCTGAGCCATTGTCGGCCCCAAGCGTGCCGCCTGGAACATCAGCCATTGCAGCATCTCGTAGCGGCCGCGGACCGAGCGCGGCAGCAAACGCCCTGTCTTGCCGGCCAGGTACATGAGGATTGCGCCGGATTCGAACAGAGCCATCGGCTTGCCGTCGGGCCCGTCGCTGTCGAGCAGCGCCGGGACTGTCCCGTTAGGGCTGATCGCCAGAAGTTCCGCGGTGCATGGCACGTCTGCGGCAATGTCCACCGCATGCACCGCATAGGGCAGGCGGCACTCTTCGAGCATGATGTGGACTTGATGGCCGAGCGGTGTCGGCCAGGTGTACAGATCGATCATCCGACATCCTTCGGGACAAAAAAATGCGGGCCGCGCAGGGCGCGGCCCGATCAGACGGCGCCGCTCGCGGCGCCTGCCCGCGGAGCCGGGCACCGCGGGCGATCATTGTGCGCGGGTCAGGCGCCGCGCGAAATGGGCATCTCGGCCTTGCGGGTGCCTGCCGGCATGTCGAGGTACTTGGCCAGTTCGAGCTTGGCGATGGCGTTGTTGTGGACCTCGTCCGGGCCGTCGGCCAGCCGCAGCGTGCGCTGGTGCGCGTAGAAGCTCGCCACCGGGAAATCGCCCGATACGCCGCCCCCGCCATGGGCCTGGATGGCCCAGTCGGCGATCTGGCAGGCCATGTTGGGCGCGATGACCTTGATCATGGCGATCTCGGCCTTGGCGATCTTGTTGCCCACGGTGTCCATCATGTGGGCGGCCTTCAAAGTCATCAGCCGGGCCTGGTCGATCATGCAGCGCGACTGGGCGATGCGCTCGTGCCAGACCGACTGGCTGGCGATCGGCTTGCCGAAGGCCACGCGGCTGGACAGGCGGCGGCACATGTATTCGAGCGCGCGCTCGGCCACGCCGATGCTGCGCATGCAGTGATGGATGCGGCCCGGTCCGAGACGCCCCTGCGCGATCTCGAAGCCGCGTCCTTCGCCCAGCAGGATGTTCTCGACCGGCACCTTGACGTCCTTGAAGATCACCTCGGCATGGCCGTGCGGGGCGTCGTCGTAGCCGAACACGGAGAGCGAGCGCACGATCGTGATTCCCGGGGTGTCGGCGGGCACGACGATCATCGACTGCTGCTCGTGGCGTCCGGCTTCCGGGTTGGTCTTGCCCATGAAGATATAGACGGCGCAGCGCGGATCGGCGGCGCCGGAGGTCCACCACTTGCGGCCGTTGATGACGTAGTGATCGCCCTGGCGCTCGATGCGCGACTGGATGTTGGTGGCGTCCGACGAGGCGACATCGGGCTCGGTCATCGCGAAGGCCGAGCGGATCTCGCCGCGCAGCAGCGGATCGAGCCATTGCCGCTTCAGGTGCTCGGCGGCATAGCGCTCGAGCGTCTCCATGTTGCCGGTGTCGGGCGCCGAGCAGTTGAAGACCTCGGCGGCAAAATGCACCCGGCCCATGATCTCGCACAGCGGCGCGTACTCGAGGTTGGACAGGCCTTCGGGCACACGAGCCGAATGCGGCAGGAAAAGATTCCACAGGCCGGCCTCGCGGGCCTTGGGCTTGAGCTCTTCCACGACCTTGGTGGCCAGCCACACATTGCCGGCACGCCGGTTGGCTTCGATTTCGTCATGAAAGCGATGCTCGTTCGGATAGATGTGCTGGCTCATGAAGTCCAGCAGGCGATGCCGCATCTCCTGGACTTTTGGGGTGTAGTTGAAATCCATGGTCTCTCCTTGTCGGTCGTGGGTGTTCAAGAAAGTTGCGCCAGCCGGACTGGCGCCGATCGGGGCTGCACGAAAAAGGGGTTAACCGACAGGGACCATGGCGTGGATCAGGCGATGCGCTGCGCGTAGCGCCAGCCGATCTCGGCCAGGGACTTGGCCCGCATGCCGGCGTCGGCGGCGTGCGCACTGGCGGCGGTGCCGTCGACGTAGCGTTTCATGATCCCCTGCAGGATGCCGGCCAGCCGGAACATGTTGTAGGCGATGTAGAAGTCCCAGTGCTCGACCACCTTGGCCGGATCGCGTCCGGTGCGTTCGCAATAGCGCCGGATGTACGACTGTTCGTCCGGGATGCCCAGGCTGGCGAGATCCAGGCCGGCGATGCCGCGAAAGGCGCCGGGTTCGATGTGCCAGGACATGCAGTGGTACGAAAAATCGGCCAGTGGGTGGCCGATTGTGGCGAGCTCCCAGTCGAGGATTGCGATGATGCGCGGCTCGGAGGGGTGGAACATCAGGTTGTCGAGCCGGTAGTCGCCGTGCACGACCGTCGCTTCGTCGCCGGGCGGAATCGCGCCGGGAAGAAACTCGATCAGCTTGTTCATCGCCTCGATGTGTTCGGTCTCGGTGACCTGGTACTGCTTGCTCCAGCGCGAGATCTGGCGGCTGAAATAATTGCCGGGCCGCCCGAAGTCGCCCAGCGCGGCCGCGTTGTAGTCGACGTTGTGCAGCGCGGCCATCACGCGGTTCATTTCGTCATAGATGGCGGCGCGCTCGCTGTTGGCGAAACCGGCCAGGCCCTGATCCCACAGCACCCGGCCGTCCATGCACTGCATGACATAAAACGCGCGGCCGATGACGGATTCGTCGTCGCACAGGCAATACACTTCGGGCACCGGCAGGCCCGCTTTGCCCAGCGCTCCGATCACCCGGTATTCGCGCTCGATGGCATGTGCCGAGGGTTGCAGGCGTGCCACCGGTCCGGGTTTGGAGCGCATCACGTAGTTGCGCGTCGGCGTGATCAGCTTGTAGGTGGGATTGGACTGCCCGCCCTTGAAGGACTCGACGCTGAGCGGGCCCTTGAAGTCGGGCAGGTGCTGCGCCAGATAGGACTGCAGCGCAGCGGTGTCGAACAGGTGTCGGTCGGGGACCGGCATCGTCCCCGCGAAGTCTTGTGCTGAATCGGTCAAGTGGCCTCCTGGATGGCTTGGGTGGTGCGATGCGCGCTCGAGCGGCGCGTCAGTCGTCGTTGAGCAATGACAGGCCGAGCTGGGCGCGGCGGCGCAGCCAGGCACTGGGGCGGTATCGGGGGTCGGCCGTCACCTTGTGCATGCCCTCGAGGATTTCGAGGATGCGCGAGGGACCGATCCGGTCGCCCAGGGTGAGCGGGCCGGCCGGGTAACCCAGGCCCAGTCGGACCGCGGTGTCGATGTCGGCGGGTGCGGCGACGCGCTGCTGGGCGATCTCGGTGCCGACCGCGACGATCATCGCGAGTACCCGCTGCGAGATGAAGCCGGGGCTGTCGCGCAGCACGCTGACACGCGCGCCGTCCGCGGCAAACAGGCCGTGGGCGCGATCGCGCCATGCCGCCTCGGTGGCCGGAGTGGTCATGATCACGCGCCGCTTGCAGGCCCGCAGGCCGAAGGGCATCAGGGTGTCGAGAGCGACGACGCGGCGTGCATCGAGCCCGCGCGAGGCCTCGGTCGCGTCGATGCCCAGCGGGGTCAGCACGATCAGCGAGTCGGGTGAGGGCTGCGCACCGTTGTCGATGGTTGCGCCCAGGCCTTCGAGCAGGCTGCGCACCCCGGCCTGGTGCTCGCCACGGGCGACCCACGCGCGCACGCCGGTGGGCGCCGCCGGCGCGGCGGCCTCCTGCAGCGTTGGGTCTGCGACCACATTGCCGCCGCTGTACCGGTAGAAGCCTTCACCCACCTTGCGCCCGAGCAGTCCGGCCGCCAGGCGCTGCGCGCCGATCACCGAGGGTTTGTAGCGCGCCTCTTCGTAGTACTGGTGATAGATGGACTCCATCACCGGATGCGACACATCGAGCCCGGTGAGATCGAGCAGTTCGAACGGGCCAAGCTTGAACCCCTGCCCCCCCACCTGGACGTGTTCGCGCAGGATGCGGTCGATGTCGGCATAGCCGGTCACACCTTCACCCAGCGCCTTGAGCGACTCGGGCCCGAAGGCGCGTCCGGCATGGTTGACGATGAAGCCCGGAGTGTCCTGGCAGACCACCGGGGTGTGGCCCGCGCCGCGAGCCAGGTCGCTCAGCCGGGTCAGCACCGACGGATCGGTGCGCGGGCCGCCGATCACTTCGACGATGCGCATCAGCGGCACCGGATTGAAGAAATGGTAGCCGCCCACCCGCTGCGGATGGCGGCAGGCGGCGGCAATGGCGGTGACCGACAGCGATGAGGTGTTGGTGACGATCACCGCCTCGGGACTCAGCACGTCTTCGAGGGCCTTGAACAGGGTCTGCTTGATGTCCAGGCGCTCGACGATCGCTTCGATGACCAGGTCACATCCCGCAAACGCTGCGAGGGTTTCACCAGTGGAAATCCGGGCCAGCGTCTGGGCGGCCGCATCGGCCTCGATCTTGCCCTTTTCGACCAGTTTGGCGAAGGTGTCTTTCAAGTGGCCAAGGGCGGCCTGCATGGCCGCCGGCTGGGTGTCGTGCAGCACGACGCTGCTGCCTGCCTGGGCGAACAGCTGCACGATGCCGCGGCCCATTGCGCCAGCGCCGACAACACCAATCTTCGAGAAGGCCAAACTCATGTGGGAAAGTCTCCGTTATAGGGGGTTCCCGCGGATTGTAAAGGACCCGCCGCGGGGCCGGCCCAGGCCGCGACACCGTTGCCGAAAACTCCCTCAGCGCCAGACGAAACCGGAGTTTGCGGCAAGCGGCTGCAATGCGAGATGACAATCATCAAGCGGGTCGGTTTTGCTCCTGGCAACTGTCGGCACCCCGAGAAGCCGGCGCGGATCGGCGCTGGCCTGCCTGCGGCGGCTGGCCTCGGCCATCGGCGGGCGGGCCGCCCGTCACTGGGGCATTCGCGGTTTCGCGCCACGCGCGGCTGCGCGGCGAAGATAGGGGTTACGCAGAGAAGCTCAGGTTCACCCGCCCAGATCGCCGGGCCGCACACGGACAGTGACCTTACGATGTGACGGACAGCAATCATGTGCCGCGCAAGCGCGTGGCCTGGGGTGTCTGCACGATGTGTCTTGGGTTGGTCTCCCGGTGCTGGGCAGGGCTTGGGCGCTGTGCGTTCGGCTTGCTGCTGCTCGCCTGGACACTGGCGGCCTCGGCGCAGAGCTACGTGCAGGCGTCGACGACCTACGCCTGGGTGTCGACATCCGGGCACAGCACGGCATCCTGGTCGCGCGCGGCCGCGTGCACCGGCGGCGGGGCGGACCGCGACGACGACGTGACCGCCGAACTGCCGCTGGGCTTCACCTTCCTATTCGGTGGCTCGAAGTACACGACCGTCCGGATCATGACCAACGGCCGCCTGCAGTTCAGCAATACGTTCTGCGGGTACGGCACCAACTCCACCTCGCCGCGCACGTATCCGTATCCATATCCGGACGCGAATCTGGTGCGCACGATGAGCGTGTACGGCGCGGACATCGATATGAACAGCGGCGGGGGCAAGGTGTTCTACCGCACGATTGGCGCGGCTCCCAACCGGCAGTTCGTGGTGACCTGGGAAGCGGTGGAGGAGTGGAGCACCACCGACAGCCTGTTCAACTTTCAAGTCATCCTGAACGAGTCCGGGGACTTCATCTATCAGTACGGACCCTCCGTCAATCGCAGCGGCGGCAAGGCCCGGATCGGCTGGGAGGTGACGACGTCCAACTACGCGGTCGTGTCGTATACCAACATCGGGTCACTGAACAAGACCGCGATTCGCTTCTATGACCCGAGCGCGGTGGCGCTGCCGGGCGGGTTCAATGTGTTCGACTCCAGCACGCTCGCCGGCCTGCTGACCGGCGCGATCCAGACCAAGGTGGCAGGGGCCGCGTTCTCGCTGGATGTGATCGCGCTGAACACCGCCCGCACCGCGCTGCTGTCCACCTTTACCGGCGCGGTGGCCATCGACATCCTCAATGCCAGCGACAACAGCGGGGCGCTGAGCGCGACAACCGGATGCCGCAGCACCTGGACCGTGATCCAGACCCTGGCGGGAACGCGCCTGTTCGGGCTGCTCAATGCGGGGCGTCTGACGGTGACGGGATTCACCGAAAGCAACGCGTGGCGCGACGTGCGGATTCGCGTCACCCATACGCCGCCCAGCGGTGCGCCGGTGATCGGCTGCTCCAGCGACAATTTTGCGATCCGTCCCGCATCGTTCAGTGCGCCGGCGGCGAGCGATGCCGACTGGCGAACGGCGGGCTCCACCCGCAGTCTGGCCAACGCATCGGCAACCGGCGGCAATGTGCACGCCGCCGGCCGGCCCTTCCGGGTGGCCTTCAACGCGCTGAACGCGCTGGGGGCGATCACAACCGGGTACACCGGATCGCCGTCGCTGGTATTCGACGCCTGCAGCCTGCCCACGGCCTGCGCCGGGGCATCGTCCGCCAGCCTGATCGCGCCGCTGTCGGTGAGCGCGGGCGCGGTTTCCAGCGTGTCGGCGGCCTATTCGGAGGCCGGCTCGTTCAGCGCGAGTGCCCAGGACAGCACCTTCGCGGCTGTCGACGCCCTCGACGGCACGCCGCTTTCCTCACGTCTGATCAGTTCGGCCAGCGCGGTGATCGGGCGCTTCGTGCCCGACCGCTATGGGCTGAGCCTGAGCAACGTGCCGGTCCTCGCACCGGGGCAGGGCAGCGCCTGCACGACCCGCAGCGACTGGAATTTCACCTGGGTCGGCCAGCCTTTCGCCTGGGCCACGGCGCCGGTGATCACGGTGACCGCGCAGGACGCCAGTGGCCAGACGATGCAGCAATACGCGGGCAGCCTGTTCAAGCTGGCAGCCTCGGCCGTTTCATTGGCCTGGGGCAGCAACGCGCCCGTCGGCGCTGCGCTGTCGGTGAGCGGCCAGACGGTCGCGCTCGCCGCCACCGGGGCCGGACAGGGGAGCCTGTCCTTCGGCACCGCGGCCAGCTTCGTGTTCACCCGGCCTTCGGCGCCGATTGCGCCGTTCAATGCGGTGATCTCGGCGACGGTCGGCCTGGCCGACGCCAGCGAGGCGGGGGTCGCCGGCAACGGCACCATCAACGCGCTGACGCCGCTGATCGTCAACGGGGCCGGGGCCGGCATCGAGTTCACGGGTGGCAATGCGGCGGGCGCCAACCTGCTCACCTACGGCCGCCTGCAGCTGTCCAATGCGCACGGCGACAGCCGGCGCCCGTTGAACCTGTTGTACGAAGCGCAGGCCTGGAGCGGTGCGGCCTGGTATCGGAATCACCGCGACAGCTGCCTGCAGCCGCCGGCTGCCGCGGTCGTGATGTCCAATTGGAGCGCCGGTCTGGCCACATGCGACGTCACGCTGGCCACGGTGAGCCGAGCTTCGCGCGGCCAGGGCGCGGTTCAGCTCAATGCCCCGGTGGCGGCGAAAACGGGCGGAGTGGACGTCAGCCTGCGGCTGAACGCAGCCTCGGGGACGGGCTGCGCCGTCGCGGGCCCGGTGGCCGGCGTGTCGGCAGCGATCCCCTGGCTGCAGGGGCCGTGGACGAGCGCCCCCGACTATCTCAGCGATCCGCTGGTCAGGGCCAGCTTCGGGCGACTGCGCACCGACAGCCTGATCAGGCGGGAAATCTTCTGATTCGCTGTCGGCGAACGCAGAGCGGGCCGGTTCATTCCATCCCCGATTCGCGCCGGGTCGGGTCGACAGCGGCCGACCGGGCACTGCATCATCGGCATCCTTGTCTTGCACTTCGGAGTCTCCATGTTCAATCGTCTGGTCGGCGCACTGCTGGTCGTTGTCGGCGTCACGCTGTCGGGTGCTTGCTGGGCGCAGGGATTTCCGAATCACGGGCTGCGCCTCGTGGTTCCTTTTCCACCGGGCGGTGTGACCGATCTGGTCGGGCGCGCGCTGGCGGTGCGCCTGGCCGGAGAACTCGGCCAGCCGGTGGTGGTCGAGAATCGGCCGGGTGCCAGCGGAGTGCTGGGTGCCGATCTGGTCGCACGGGCCGCGCCCGATGGATACACGCTGATGATCGGCAACATCTCGACGCTGGCGATCAACGTCGCCACCTTCGCCAAGCTGCCCTACGATCCGGTCCGCAGCTTTGCGCCGATCTCGCTGCTGGCCCTTCAGCCGCTGCTGATCGCGGTCAATCCGGCGGTGCCCGCGAAGACGCTCGGCGAACTCGTCGCGCTGGCCAAGGCGCAGCCGGGGCGCCTGAACTACGGCACCGCCGGCAGTTCGATCTTTCTGGCGGTGGAATCGTTCAGCCGCCAGGCCGGGGTGAAGATGAACCACGTCCCCTACAAGGGCAGCGCGCCGGCGATCGCCGATCTGCTGGGCGGTCAGATCGACGTGCTGTTCGATCCCTTCTCGACGCTCTATCCGCAGGCCCGTGCGGCCAAGGTTCGTGCTCTGGCGGTCACCACCGAGCGGCGATCCAGTGCCGCGCCCGACGTGCCGACGGTTGCTGAAAGCGGTCTGGCCAACTTCGACGTCAGTTCCTGGCAGGCGCTGGACGTGCCGGCCGGCACGCCGAAGGAGGTGATCGATCGGCTGCACGCGGCGGTGGTCAAGGCGCTTGCTTCGCCCGAACTGAAGCAGCAGTTCGCCGCCCAGGGAGCCGAGCCCTCGCCCTCGACGCCGCAGCGCCTGGACGAGTACATGCGCAGCGAAATCGCCCGCTGGCAGCAGGTGGCCCGTGAGGCCGGTGTGAAGCCGGAGTAGATCGGGGGCTCAGGCCGATTCGCGCTGCAGCTGTTCGCGCTGATCGGCCCACTCGAGCCATTGCAGCTCCAGCGTTTCCTTTTCCTGGGTCAGTGCCGCGCGTTCGCGGCCCAGGGCGACCGGTCGCTGGGCATCGCGATACACCTGCGGGTCGGAGAGTTCCTGTTCGATCGCACGCAAACGGCCATCGATCGACTGCAGCCGCTGCTCGGCCGCGCTCAGCTGGCGTTCGAGCGGGCGCAGCTGTTCATGCATCTGCTGGCGGCGTTGCGCCGCCAGGCGCCGTTCTTCCTTGCGGTCGACACGCGGTCCCGAGTCCGGGTCAGCCAGGGCGGCGGCCGCGCTGGCGCCGGCCCGTTCGGCGGCCGCGCCTTTTTGCAGCCATGCGAGGTAGTCGTCGAGATCGCCATCGAATTCATCGGCCCGGCCGTCGTGAACGAGCAGGAACCGGTCGACGCTGGAGCGCAGCAGGTACCGGTCGTGCGAGACCAGCAGCAGCGCTCCGGCGAAGTCGGCCAGCGCGTCGGTCAGCGCATCGCGGGTCGCGGCATCGAGGTGGTTGGTCGGCTCGTCGAGCACGAGCAGGTGGGGGCGGGTGCGCACGATCGAGGCCAGCACCAGGCGCGCTTTTTCGCCGCCCGACATCGGACCGATCGGCCGGGTCGCGTCTTCACCTGAAAACCCGAAACGGCCCAGTTCGTCGCGCAAGGCCGATTCTCGGGATTGCGGGCTTTCGCGCTGAAAGAACGACAGCGGCGAGTCGTCGTCGCGCAAGTCGTCCACCCCATGCTGGGCGAAGTAGCCGATGCGCAGCGAACGTGCCGGGCGGCACTCGCCGGCCAGCGCGGGCAGCGCGCCCACCAGCGTGCGCACCAGCGTGCTCTTGCCGGCGCCATTGCGTCCCAGCAGCCCGATGCGCGCGCCGCGCTCGATGGTCAGCGAGACCTTGCGCAGGATCGTGGCGGTTTCGTAGCCGCAGTCCAGATCGCGAGCCAGGATCAGCGGGTCGGGCGAATCGCCGGGGTCGGGAAGCGTGAAGGTGGCGCCGCGCTCCATGCGGATAGGCGCGATTTCGGCGAGTTTTTCGAGTGCCTTGATGCGGCTTTGAACCTGGCGCGCCTTGGTGGCCTGGGCGCGGAAGCGGTCGATGAATGCGCTCAGGTGCGCGACGCGCGCCTGCTGGTCCGCCTGCTGGCGCTGCTGCTGCGCCTGCCGCTGGGCGCGCTGCAGCTCGCAGGCCGAATATCCGCCGGCGTAGCGGATCAGGCTCTTGTTTTCGAACGACAGCGTGGCCTGTGCGATGCGGTCCAGGAAGTCGCGGTCATGGGAGACCGCGATGACCGTGCCTGGATACCGGGTCAGCCAGCGTTCGAACCAGACGATGGCGTCGAGGTCGAGGTGATTGGTCGGTTCGTCCAGCAGGAGCAGGTCGCTGGGCACGAACAGCGCACGCGCCAGGTTCAGTCGCATGCGCCAGCCGCCCGACAGCGAATCGACGGGCTGCTCGGCGGCCAGTTCGCTGAAGCCCAGGCCGGCCAGCAGCTCCTTGACCCGGGCATGCGCACCGGCGTCGCCGGCCATCTCGAGCGCTTCGTGGGCGTGCGCCAGCGCCATGCCGTCGTCGGCGGCTTGCGCGGCGAGCAGCTGGCGGCGCGCGGCCTGCAGCGTCTCGTCGGCAGCCTCGACGAAGCGCCAGGCTGGGGTGTCGCCACCGGGCACGTGCTGCTCCAGGCGCACGACCCGCATCGCCGGCGCATCGATGTCGCCGCTGTCCAGCGAAACTTCGCCGACCAGCGCGCCCAGCAGCGTCGACTTCCCGCAGCCGTTCGGGCCGATCAGGGCGATGCGTTCGCCGGGGGCGATCGACACATCGGCGTTTTCGACCAGCATGCGTCCGCCGCGCGAAAAGCTGACGCGTCGCAGCCGGATCATCGTGCCGCCCAGGCCAGCAATGCGTCGCGCGAAAGTGCGACGATCAGGCGCTCGCCGGCGGAGACCGGGACGTAGCCGAATTCGAGCTCGGGGAAGGCGGCTTCGAAATGGTCTGCCTCGTGGCCGATCTCGACGATCAGCATACCGCCTTCGTTCAGGTGCGCCGGCGCACCGCGCAGGATGCGCCCGACCAGATTCATCCCATCGGCCCCTCCGTCCAGCGCGCCCTGCGGTTCGTGGCGGAATTCGGCGGGCAGCTCGGCCATCGAGCGCGCGTTGACGTACGGCGGATTGGACAGGATCAGATCGTACCGGCGCCCGCCCAGCGAGGCATACAAGTCTCCCTGGAAGAGGGACAACCGGGTCTCGAGCTGATAGAGCTGCTGGTTCTGTGCGGCCAGCGCAAGCGCGTCGGCCGACAGATCGGTGGCGTCGACCCGGGCCTGTTCGAAGCGAAGCGCGGCTGCGATCGCAATGCTGCCTCCGCCGGTGCACAGATCGAGCACGGTGTCCGGCGGCTGATCGGGCAACCACGCGGCCAGGCCGTCCTCCAGTGCCTCGACGAGCAGCGAGCGCGGAATCAGGGCGCGCGGATCGGCCTTGAAACGCAGTCCGCGCAGCCAGGCCTCGCCGGTCAGGTAGGCCGCCGGCAACCGCTCGACGCTGCGTCGTTCGATCAGCGCGGTGAAGCTGGCGCGCTCCGCGGGCAGGATCGTGGCGTCGAGGAAGGGCTCGGGCTTGTCCAGCGGCAGGCGCAGGCACCACAAGGCCAGCCAGGTGGCCTCGTCATGGGCATTGTCGGTTCCGTGGCCGAACTGCGCGCCGGCCTCGGTCAGGCGGGTGCAGGCCCAGCGGATCAGGTCGCGCAGCGTGCGCAGGCCTTCGGCAGCCACGTCGGCGCTCGGGACGGCGGGCAGCGCGAATGCGCGGGGCGAAGGGGAATGAGGCGCTGACATCGACAATTGGGCGTACGGGTTGGGCTGTCGGAAGACGGGCCTGGCGGCGGACAGGCCGCCGACAATACCAGAGGCGGGGCACACCGGTTGCCGGAAAGGTCGCAGCGCCGGGTTCGGGCGCCCGTCCACGCCACAGGAATTGCGCGCAATCTGGGTGGCAGGCCGCGCTGCGCCGCGCCCGATGCGTGATCGGCGCGATCGGCGCGATCGGCGCGGTCAGGAGCCGGGCGCCTGCGCCCCGGACGGCTCCTGCTGTTCGGGAAAGGCCGACGCGTACACGGCCTCCGAAAAACCGATCAGCAGCCGGTCGCTCGCTTCGAGGACAGGCCGCTTGACCAGCAGCGGCTGGGCCAGCAGCAGTTCGATCAGACTGTCGCGGTCGACCACTTCGCGCCGCTGCGAATCTTCGAGCTTGCGCCACGACTGGCCGCGCCGGTTCAGCAGCGAATCCCAGGGCACCCGTGTCAGCCAGCGTTCGAGCATCTGGGCCGAGAGCCCGTCGCGGCGCAGATCGTGAAACTGCACGCTCACGCCGCGGGTGCGCAGCCACTGGCGCGCCTTGCGGCATTGGTCGCAATTCTCGATCCCGAACAATTGGGCGTGCATGAGAGCGCGGTGAATCGATCAGATGTTGAGGAGGAACTCGGAGAACGACGGTCCGTCCGTGTCGGCCCTGGCCGGCTGCGGCGGCTCGACCGGTTTCTGGGCGGGCATCGTCTTTTCGGAGTTCTCGAGCAGCCAGAGCAGGTTGGTGGGCGAATCGGCGTTGGCCAGCGCATCTTCTCGGCCGATCTGCCCGGTCTGGACCATGTGCATCAGCGCCTGTTCGAAGGTCTGGGAACCCGGCGCAAGGCTCTTTTCCATCGCCTCCTTGACGTCGGTGAGGTGTCCCTGTTCGATCAGTTCGGCCACGTGGCGGGTATTGAGCAGCAGTTCGACCGCCGGCAGGCGGTTGCCGTCCTTGCCACGCACCAGGCGCTGCGAGACGATGGCCTTCAGGGTGGCGGACAGGTCGGCCAGCATCACCCGCCGATTCTCGGGCGCATAGAAGCTGATGATGCGATTGAGCGCGTTGTTGGCGTTGTTGGCATGCAGCGTCGAGAGCACCAGGTGGCCCGACTGCGCATAGGCGATCGCCGCCGACATGGTCTCCATGTCGCGGATCTCGCCGATCAGGATGACATCGGGCGCCTGGCGCATCGCGTTCTTCAGGCCGGTCTGCAACGAGTCCGTGTCGGTGCCGATCTGGCGCTGGTTGACGATCGAGCGCTTGTTGCGGAACGCGAATTCGATCGGATCTTCGAAGGTGAGAATGTGGCCGCTGCGCTGCTCGTTTCGGTAATCGATCAGCGAGGCCAGCGTGGTCGACTTGCCCGAGCCGGTCGAACCGACCACCAGCACCAGTCCGAGCTTTTCCATGACCAGGCTGCGCAGCGTCTCGGGCAGGCCGAGCTTGTCGAACTGCGGCACGTCGCCCGGAATGTAGCGGACCACGCAGGCGGGCGAGCCGCGCTGCTGGAAGACATTGATCCGAAAGCTGCCCACGCCCTGCAGGCTGTAGCCGACGTTGAGTTCGCGCCGGTCCTCGAACTCCTGCCACTGGCGTTCGGTGAGGATTTCGCGCATCAGCGCGGTGACCGAGGGCGGATCGAGCTTTTGCTGGTTGATCGGGATCGACGTGCCGTTGATCTTGATGTGGGCAGCCGATCCGGGTGACAGGAAAAGGTCCGATGCTTTTTTGTCGGCCAGCAGCTTGAACAGCTTTTCCATCACCATCGAATTGCGCTCCTGCTAAGCGCCGCGCGGCTCAGTCGCCCCGCAGCAGTTCATTGATGCTGGTCTTGGCCCGGGTCTGGGCCGTGACCTGCTTGACGATCACCGCGCAGTACAGGCTGACCCGACCATCCGGCGAGGGCATCGAACCGGGCACCACCACCGAGCCCGCCGGCACCCGCCCATACAGCACATGGCCGGTTTCGCGGTGGTAGATCTTGGTGCTCTGGCTGATGTAGACGCCCATCGACAGGACCGAGTTTTCTTCGATGATCACGCCTTCGACCACTTCCGAGCGGGCTCCGATGAAACAGTTGTCCTCGATGATCGTCGGGTTGGCCTGCAGCGGTTCGAGCACGCCACCGATCCCCACGCCGCCGGACAGGTGCACGTTCTTGCCGATCTGCGCGCACGAGCCGACAGTCGCCCAGGTGTCGACCATCGTGCCCTCGTCGACATAGGCACCGATGTTCACATAAGAGGGCATCAGCACCACGTTGCGGCCGATGAACGCGCCCCGTCTGGCCACTGCCGGTGGCACGACACGGTATCCGCCACGTTCGAAGTCCTCGGCGGTGAATCCGGCGAACTTGGTGGGCACCTTGTCGTAGAACTGCAGGCCGCCTGACGAGACCGGCGCGTTCTCTTCCAGGCGAAACGACAGCAGCACGGCTTTCTTGAGCCACTGGTGCACGGTCCAGTCGCCCGAAATCTTCTCGGCCACGCGCAGGCGGCCGGCGTCGAGTTCGGCCAGCACATGGCCGACGGCGTCGCGGATCTCGGCGGAGGCCGATTTGGGGGAGAGCTCGGTGCGGCGCTCCCAGGCTTGATCGATGGTCTGTTCCAGTGCGTTCATCGGGTGGGACTCAGGTGGTGGGGACAAAAGACAAAGCGGCGGGTCGGGGCAGGGCCGCCGGACCCGCGCCGGCGAAGGGAATTGGGCCGATGTCAGGCGGCCGGCTGAAGGGCGCTCGAGCCCGCGATGAAGCGGGCAATGCGTCGCGCCGCTTCGGTGCAGGGCTCCAGCGGCTCGACCAGCGCCAGGCGGACATGGCCGCGGCCCGGATTGCGGCCGTCGGCGGTGTCGCGCGCCAGGTAGCTGCCCGGCAGGCTCAGCACATTATATTGACGGTACAGTTCGCGCACGAAGCGGGTGTCGTCGCCGTCGGGCACGCCGGCCCAGAAGTAGAACCCCGCCTGCGGGCGTTCCACGCGCATGACCGGCGACAGGATCGGGAACAGCGCGTCGAACTTGTCGCGGTACTGGCGGCGGTTGTCGATCACATGCGCTTCGTCGCCCCAGGCGGCAATCGACGCCTGCTGCACCGGCGGGCTCATCGCGCTGCCGTGATAGGTGCGATACAGCAGGAATTCGGCCAGCAGCGCCGCGTCGCCGGCCACGTAGCCCGAGCGCATTCCCGGCACATTCGAGCGTTTCGAGAGACTGCCGAAGACGACCAGGCGCCGGAAGTCGTCGCGACCGGCCGCGCGGGCCGCGCCCAGGGCGCCCAGGGGCGGATGCGACTCGTCGAAATAGATCTCGGAATAACACTCGTCGGACGCGATGCAAAAGCCGTGGCGGTCGGACAGTTCGAACAGGTGCGCCCATTCGGCCTGGCCCATGACCGTGCCGGTCGGGTTGCCCGGCGAGCAGACATAGAGCAGCTGGGTGCGCTGCCAGACCGCCTCGGGCACGCTGGACCAGTCGCAGCGGTAGCCGTTGCGGGGGCTCTGGTCGACATACCAGGGCGAGGCGCCGGCCAGCAAGGCCGCGCCCTCGTAGATCTGATAGAACGGGTTGGGGCAGACCACCACCGCCTGCGGAACGGGGTCGATCACGGTCTGGGCGAAGGCGAACAGCGCCTCGCGGCTGCCATTGATCGGCAGCACCTGGGTCAGGGCATCGAGCCGCGACAAGCCGTGGCGGCGCTTGAGCCAGCCGGCGATCGCCTCGCGCAGCGCCGGCGAGCCGGCGGTTGCCGGATAGGACGACAGGCCGCCCAGGGCCTGGACGTAGGCATCGGTGATCAGGCGCGGCGTGGGGTGCTTGGGCTCGCCGATCGACAGATTGAGCGGTGCCAGACTCGGTTCGGGCCGCACCCCGTCGAGCAAAGCCCTGAGCCGTTCGAACGGATACGCCTGCAAAGTCCTTAGTTTTGGGTTCAAGAAAAATCTCCAACTACTTGATTTTTATTGTATAATTACTTGAAGTTCGAGTTTTGCTCGAAGTTCTCGAGATCGATGCGTGGGGCCGGCTTCCAGCCGCGCTTGCGGTGATCGACCACCACATTGGTGAAGATGCCGCCTCTCACGTACCAGCGCGCGGTGACCTTCAGGTAGCGCGGCGAGGTGGCCTTCACCAGGTCGTCGAGGATCCGATTGGTCACCGCCTCGTGAAAGGCGCCCTCATTGCGATAAGACCACATGTACTGCTTGAGGCTCTTCAGCTCGACATTGCGCTTGTCCGGCACGTAGTCGATCACGAACGTGGCGAAGTCGGGCTGGCCGGTCAGCGGACACAGGCAGGTGAACTCCGGGACCTCCATATGAACAAGGTAATCGCGCGAGGGATTGGGGTTCGGGAAGGTTTCCAGGGTCTTGGCGGGTTGCGATGGCATGGGCTGAACGGGACTCGGGAGCGTGCAAGTGCTTGAAATCAAACGCCGTGCAACCGGGATCGACGGGCAGGCGCATTCGCGCCGGCAGGGCGTCGTGTGGCGGGTGATATTATCAGGGCGTCCAAGCCGCCATCGCGGCTTTTCGCATTTCTGTCGTGCCCATCGCTGAAGGTCCTCGCGCGTGCGACTCAAGCAGATCAAGCTTTCCGGTTTCAAGTCCTTTGTCGATGCGACGGCCTTCGATGTTCCCGGGCAGCGGGTCGGCGTGGTCGGGCCCAATGGCTGCGGCAAGTCGAACATCATCGATGCCGTTCGCTGGGTGCTGGGCGAATCCAAGGCGTCGGAGCTGCGCGGCGAGTCGATGCAGGACGTCATTTTTTCGGGATCGTCCGAGCGCAAGCCCGCGTCGCGGGCGTCGGTCGAGCTGGTGTTCGACAACACGCTGGGCCGGATCGGCGGCAGCTGGGGCACTTTCGCCGAACTCGCGGTCAAGCGTGTCCTGACCCGCGACGGACAGTCGAGCTATTCGATCAACAATCAGGTCGTGCGCCGCAAGGACGTCCACGATCTGTTCCTGGGCACCGGGCTCGGACCTCGTGCCTACGCCATCATCGGCCAGGGCATGATCTCGCGGATCATCGAGGCCCGCCCCGAAGACCTGCGGGTCTTCCTCGAAGAGGCCGCCGGCATCTCCAAGTACAAGGAACGGCGCCGCGAAACCGAAAACCGGCTGTCCGATACCCGCGAAAACCTCACCCGCGTCGAAGACATCCGCCGCGAGCTGGGCAGCCAGATCGAGAAGCTGACCAGCCAGGCCGAGGTCGCGCAGCGCTATCGCGAATACGAAGCCGAGCGCGAGCGCAAGCAGCACCTGCTCTGGATGGTCCGGCGCAACGAAGCCCAGACCGAGCAGCAGCGCTGGCTGGCCGAATCAGCCCAGGCGGTCAATGCTCTCGAAGGGTCGCTGGCCGGGCTGCGCTCCCTCGAGGCCGAGATCGAAACCCTGCGCAGCGCTCACTATGGCGCCGGCGACGAGGTCCACACCGCGCAGGCGCGCTTCTACGATGCCAATGCCGAGGTGGCGCGCCTCGAATCCGAGATCCGCTACGTGGTCGAGTCGCAGGGCCAGCTGGGCGAGCGGATCGGTTCGCTGGCCGAGCAGGAGCGCCGGGCCCGCGAAGACCGCGAGCAGGCTCGGCACGACGTCGAGACCGCACGGGCATTCCGCGAAGAAGCGCAGGGCCGGGCCGACGAACTCACCGAGCGCGTGCTCGCCCTGACCGACCAGACCCCCGCGCTCGAAGCGGCCAGCCGCGATGCGCGTGCCCGCCAGGACGAGACCCGGGCGGCGGCGCTTCAGACCCGCCAGGCCATCGAACTGTCGGCTACCCGGCAGCGCGCCGCCGAACAGACCCAGGCCGACGCCCAGCGGCGCCACGAGCGGCTGCAGGCCGAGGTGGCCCAGGTGCAGGCTCCGCCCGAGACCGATCTGGCCGCGATGCGCGAGGCCGTTGCGGTGGCCGAAGAAATCGAGCAGGCCAGCGGCGAAGCCCAGCAGGCGGCCGACGACGCGTGGCGCAGCGCCGATGCCGCGCGGGCGCCGGCCCAGCAGGCGCTGCGCGCCGCCGAGGGCAAGGCGACCCAGATCGAAGCCCGGATCACCGCCTTGCGCCAGTTGCAGGAACGGGCCCAGAGCCAGGCCCGGATCGGCCCCTGGCTGGGCAAGCATGGGCTGCAGTCGCTGGCGCGGCTGTGGCAGCGCCTGCGCATCGAGGAGGGCTGGGAGACCGCCCTCGAATCGGTGCTGCGCGAGCGGGTCGAGGCGCTCGAGATCGGCCGCCTCGAAACCGTGGCCGCACTGGCCGGCGATGCACCGCCCGCCAAGGTGGCCTTCTTTTCGCCCAAGGCGCTGATTCCGGTGGCGCCCGCGCCGTCGGGCCTGCGGCCGCTGCTCGAAGTGGTGAGAGCCACCGAGTCCGGTCTGCAGTCGCTGCTGGGCGAATGGCTGCACGGCTGCTGGGCGGTCCAGACGCTGGACGAAGCGCTGGCGCGGCGCGCCGAACTGCCGCCTGGCGGGCGCTTCATCACCCGCGAGGGCCATCTGGTCGGCGTGCTGTCGCTGCAGCTGTATGCGGCCGATTCCGAGCAGGAGGGCCTGCTGGTCCGCCAGCACGAACTCGACAACCTGGGACGCGAGTCGCGCGCCCAGCACCTGATGGCCGATGATGCGCGTGCGGCCGCGCTGCGCGCCGAGGCGCTGGCCGCCGAGACCAGCCAGCGGCTGAGCGCCGCGCGCGATGCCCACAGCCGTGCGGTGCGCGAGCTGGCGGCGCTGCGGCTCGATGCGCAGCGTCTCGAACAGCAGCTCGAACGGGCCCGCCAGACGCGCGAGCGCATCGAACACGATCTGGCCGAGGTGGCCGCCATCGTCGAATCCTCTCGAAGCGTGGTCGAAGAAGAGTCGGCCGCGTTCGAGCGCCTCGATCTCGAACTGGCCGAGCGCCAGCAGCTGGCGGAAGACTCGGCGATCAGCAGCGAAGACGGCGAGGCCCGGCTGGCAGCCCATCGCGAGCAGGTTCGGGCCGCGGAACGCGACGCCCAGGAAGCCTCGTTTTCGACCCGCGAGATCGCGGCCCGCATCGAACGGCTCGATGCCCGCATCGAGCAGGCCGAGCGTCTCGAGCAGCAAAGCCGCGAAGACCGCCTGCAGCAGGAGGCACGGCTGGGCGAACTGTCCGACGCCGCGGCCCGTGCCGCGCTCGACGCGGCCCTGGCCGCACGGATCGGCGCCGAGCAGGTGCTGTCGGCCGCGCGCCAGCGCCTGGACGAACTCACCGCGTCGCTGAAGTCGCGCGACGAGCAGCGCCTGGGGATCGAGCGCCAGCAGGACCCGCTGCGCGACCGGGTCGCCGAGCTGCAGCTCAAGGAGCAGGCGGCGCGCCTGAATGTCGAACAGTTCGCCACGCTGCTGCAGGAAAACTCGGTCGACGAGTCGCTGCTGGCCGATGCCCTGGCCGAAGCGCCGCGCGCCTCCTGGCTGCAGGGCGAGGTCACCCGGCTGGGCAACGCGATCGCCGCCCTGGGCGCGGTCAACCTGGCAGCCCTGGACGAATTGGGCGTCTCGCAGGAGCGCAAGGATTTCCTGGACGCCCAGTCGGCCGATCTGAACGAAGCCATCACCACTCTCGAGGACGCGATCCGGCGCATCGACCGCGAAACCCGCGAACTCCTCCAGAACACCTACGACACGGTCAACAAGGGCTTCGGCCAGTTGTTCCCCGAACTGTTCGGCGGCGGCGAGGCCCGGCTCATCCTGACCGGCGAAGAAATCCTCGACGCCGGCATCCAGGTGATGGCGCAGCCTCCCGGCAAGCGCAACAGCACCATCCACCTGCTGTCGGGCGGCGAAAAAGCCCTGACCGCGATCGCGCTGGTCTTTGCGATGTTCCAGCTCAACCCGGCCCCGTTCTGCCTGCTCGACGAGGTCGACGCGCCGCTGGACGACGCCAACACGGAGCGCTACTGCGATATGGTTCGCCGCATGTCCGATCACACGCAATTCCTGTTCATCACCCACAACAAGATCGCCATGGAGCTAGCACAGCAACTCGTCGGCGTCACCATGCAGGAGCGCGGCGTCTCGCGCATCGTGGCGGTCGACCTCGATTCCGCCTCTTTGATGGCGCAAGCAGCATGAGCGCGCGATTCGGCCTCAGTTCACTGTCGCTCAGCCTGATCCTGCTGGCTCTGCTGGCCGTGGCCGGCGTGCTCGTCTACAACATCTGGGTGTCGCGCCGGCGCGGCGGCCTGCGCCGCGAAACGCCGCTGTCGCCGCCGGCCACCCGCGGCTCGCCTGATCGGGCGTCTCCGTCCGGCGCGGGCGCGGCGCGCGGCGAACCTTCGCTGGGCGTGCGGGCCGATGCGCCGTCGCAGGCTGACAAGGGCCATGCCCACGATCCGGCGACGAGCAGTCGGCCGCCCGGTGGCGCGCAACCCGCCGGTTTCCACGCGGGCGGCGCGACGACCGAAGCGCATCCCGGCGAGCCGAGTCTCACCCATGATGGCGCCGTCCCGATGGCCGGCGCCCAGGCGCCCCAGGATCTTCCGGGCGAGGCGCCTGCCGACACCGGACCCGCCGCTGCCGGACTGCCCGGTGAGCCTTCCGGCGCCGGCGCGCGGCTGCACCCGCTCACCGACTGCATCATCGAGTTCCAGCTGGCCGAGCCGGTTGCCTCCGATCGTCTGCTCGCGGTGGCGCAATCCTTTCGACGTGTCGGCAGCAAGCCGGTCGTGCTCGAGGGCAGCGCCGCGCCGCTCGACGATCCCGGGCAGAACAGCTGGGGAGCGCTGGCCACGCGCCAGCGGCTCGCCCGGGTCCGGGTGGGGGTGCTGCTCGCCAATCGCCACGGCCCCTTGAATGCCATGGAGTACTCCGAATTCGTCACCGGCGTCCAAGCGCTGGCCGAGCACCTGGCGGTGCTGGGCGATACCCCGGACATGAACGCCGTCCTGCAGCGGGCGCGTTCGCTGGACGAGTCGTGCGCGGCGCTCGACGTCCAGATCGGCCTGAACATCGAGGCGCCCGATGCGCTCGGCGTGGCCGATCTTGCCCGCCTGGCCCAGGAGACCCATTGCACCGAGCGTGGCAACAATCGGCATGCCCGGCTCGCCGAGCACGGCGAAGTCGTGTTTTCACTGAGCCTGAGCGACAGCCCGACGCGCCTGTCCTTGCTGCTGGACGTGCCCCGGGCCCCGCTGTCGGCGCAGCCCTGGCAGGAAATGGTGGCTTGCGCACGCCACTGCGCCCAGCGGCTCGGCGGGCGGCTGGTCGATGACCAGGGGCGGGCACTGACCGATGCCAGCCTGGAGCGCATCGAGCAGCAGCTGGCCGAGCGTCAGCAGGCTTTGTGCACGGCCGGACTGGTGCCGGGATCGGCCCTGGCCCTGCGCGTTTTCAACTGATCGTCGTTCCGGCGTGCCCGCCCACCCCGGCATGACCGATCCGCAGGCGCCGTCGCCGGGCGATGTCGCGCAGGCCTCGCGCCTGCGCGAGCGGCTCGAACAGTACGCCCATGAATACTATGTGCTCGATGCGCCCACGGTGCCCGACGCCGAATACGATCGGCTGTTCGGCGAGCTGCAGGCCCTCGAGGCTCGATTCCCGGCGCTGCTGAGCCCGAGCTCCCCCACCCAGCGGGTCGGCGGCGCGCCCGCGCAGGGCTTCGGCGAGATCCGCCATTCCGTGCCGATGCTGTCGCTGAACAATGCCTTCGACGAGGCCGACGTGCTCGGATTCGACCGGCGGGTGCGCGAGGCGCTGGGCGATGCGATCAGCGCCGGCGAGCCGGTCGAGTATTCGGCTGAACTCAAATACGACGGACTGGCGATCAGCCTTCGTTACGAAAATGGCCGGCTGGTCCTGGGGGCCACGCGCGGCGACGGCAGCATCGGCGAGAACGTCACCGCCAACATCCGCACCGTTCGGGCGATCCCGCTGCGCCTGCGCGCACCGGCGACCGTTCCGCAAGTGCTCGAGGTGCGCGGCGAAGTGCTGATGTTCAAGGCCGATTTCGATCGCATGAACCGTCAGCAGCGCGAGGCCGGCGAGCGTGAATTCGTCAATCCGCGCAATGCCGCCGCTGGCGCCTTGCGCCAGCTCGATCCCGCGGCCACCGCACGCCGCCCGTTGCGATTCTTCGCCTATGGCATCGGCGAGCTTGCGGGTGCCGGCATGCCGCCCACCCAGTCCGCACTGCTGCAATGGCTGCGCGAACTGGGCCTGCCAGTGGGCGCCGAACTCGAATGTCTGCGCGGGCCGCAAGGCCTGATCGACTACTACGGGCGCATGATGGCCCGGCGCGCCGATCTGCCCTACGAGATCGACGGCGTGGTCTACAAGGTCAATCGGCGTGACTGGCACGAGCGGATCGGGCATGTCGCGCGCGCCCCGCGCTTTGCGGTGGCCCACAAGTTCCCGGCGCAGGAGGCGATCACCGAACTGCTCGACATCGAGATCCAGGTCGGGCGCACCGGCTCGCTGACGCCGGTGGCGCGCCTGAAGCCCGTGTTCGTGGGCGGCACCACCGTGTCCAACGCCACGCTGCACAACGAAGACGAGATCCGCCGCAAGGACCTGCTGATCGGCGACCTGGTGGTCGTGCGGCGGGCTGGCGACGTCATCCCGGAAGTCGTGCGCGCCCTGTCCGAACGCCGCCTGCCCGCCGACGATCCCGCCTTTGCGGGTCGATACCGGCGATTTTCGATGCCGACGGCCTGCCCGGTGTGCGGTTCCGCGGTGGTGCGCGAAGCCGGCGAATCGGCCTGGCGCTGCGGTGCCGGCCTGTTCTGTTCGGCCCAGCGCAAGCAGGCGCTGCTGCACTTCGCGCAGCGCCGCGCGATGGACATCGAAGGCCTGGGCGACAAGCTGGTCGAGCAGCTGGTCGACGCGGGCAGGGTGCTGTCGCCTGCCGATCTCTATCGGCTGGCGCCCGATACCCTGGCCGGTCTGGAGCGCATGGGTGAAAAATCGGCCGCCAACCTGCTGGCGGCGATCGACCGGTCGCGTTCCCGTCCGCTGGCCCGCTTCCTGTTCGGGCTGGGCATCCGCCATGTCGGTGAAGAAGTGGCCCGTCAGCTGGCGGCCGACTATGGCGACCTCGAAGCGCTGATGGCCGAAGACTGGCCGGCCGTGCAGCAGCGCAAGGCGGATATCCAGAAGGAAAACACCCGCCGCCGCCCGCGCGGCGAGCCGCTGCTGCCGGTGCCCCTGGAGGGTATCGGCCCGGAGATCATCGACAGTGTGCAGCGGTTTTTTGCCGAACCCCACAATCGGCAGGTGATCGCCGAACTGCTGGCCGCCGGCGTCGCGCCGGTCGGCAGCCCGCCGGCGGCAATGGCTGCGGGCGCCCCCGTCGTGGCGCCGCTGGCCGGGCGCAGTTTTGTCATCACGGGCACACTGCCCAGCCTGAGCCGCGACGACGCGGCTGCCCGGATCCGGGCGGCTGGCGGATCGGTCGCCGGCTCGGTGTCGCGAAGGACCGATTTCGTGGTCGCCGGCGAGGCCGCCGGCAGCAAGCTGCAAAAGGCCGCCGAACTGGGCATCACCGTCATCGACGAGGCGGGCCTGTTGTCACTCATCGAAGCAGCTCAACCATCAGGGGCCCCGGGGCCCGGCGAGGCATCATGAAATTCGCGATCATCGGAGGCAGCGGCCTGGCTCAACTGGCCGGTCTGGAGCAGGCACGGCGCCAGGTCGTGCGCACGCCCTATGGCGATCCGTCCGGCCCGCTGACCCATGGCCGGCTGGATGGCATCGAACTCGTTTTCCTGGCGCGCCATGGCTACGGGCACACGATCGCCCCGCACGAGATCAACTATCGCGCCAACCTCTGGGCCCTGCACGGCGCGGGTGTCGATGGCATCCTGTCGGTCGCCACTGTCGGCGGCATCCGGCCGGAATTCGGCCCCGGCGTCCTGGTTCTTCCCGATCAGCTGATCGACTACACCTGGGGCCGGCGCAGCACGTTCTTCGAGGGCCCGGAGCAGCCGGTCACTCACATCGACTTCACGGTGCCCTACGACGACATCGTTCGCGAGCGTCTCGCGCGGGCGGCCGGCAATCTGGGCGAGCCGCTGGCGCTGGGCGGGACCTACGGCTGCACGCAGGGGCCGCGCCTGGAGACGGCGGCCGAGATCCGCCGCATGGAGCGCGACGGCTGCGACCTGGTCGGCATGACCGGAATGCCCGAGGCCGCGCTGGCGCGCGAACTGGCGGTGCCTTATGCGACGCTCGCCGTGGTCGCCAATCATGCGGCAGGCAAGGGCGACAGCCTCCAGGGCATTTCGCTGGAGGCGATCAGCGCCACCCTCGACCAGACCATGGCCCGGGTGCACCGCATCCTGGGCGAGTTCGTCCGGGTCGCAGCGCGCGAGCAATAGGTGCGAGGCCTGCGTTCAGGCCTGCAATGCCGCCAGCAGGTCGGTCTCCAGGGCAATCTGCCGGCGCGCCTGGGCGAGCGAGGGGCCGTCGATCAGGAACATGTCCTCGACCCGCTCGCCCAGCGTGGTCACCCGCGCCGTGTACAGGTTGATCCGGTGTTCCGACAGCACCCGGGCGATGCTGTACAGCAGGCCGGTGCGGTCGTTCGCGGTCACCGCCAGCAGGTACTGCTGGCCGCGCTCGTCGGGGCGCAGGTCGACCGTCGGCTGGATCGGGAAGTACCGCGATCGCCGCGAGATCCGTCCGCGTACGGGCGGCGCCAGCGCGACCCGGGTCTTCAGCCGTTCGGTCAGTTCGGCTTCGATCAGCGGCAGGATGTCGCGGTACTGGCTGGTGGCCGCGGGGTCGACGACCAGGAAGCTGTCCAGCGCATAACCATGGCGCGTGGTGTGGATCCGGGCATCGAGCACCGACAGGTTGCGGCTGTCGAAGAACCCGCAGATCCGCGCGAACAGCTCCGGCTGGTCGGGCATGTAGACCACCACCTGGAAGCCTTCGCCGATCGGTGCCAGCCGCGTGCGAACGACCGGTTCGGGGTCGTCGACCCGGCCATGCAGAACACGGGTATGCCAGGCCACGTCGGAGGCGTCGCTGCGCAGGAAGTACGCGACATCGAGCTGTGACCAGAACCGCGCGTAACGCTCGGCGCAGCGCATACAGATTCAGGATCCGGTGGGCTTCCGCGCGCAGCGCATCGAGCATCAGGCCGGGTTGCGGCGCTTCGCCGGCGAGCGTGCGCTTGGTCGCCTGGTAGAGGTCTTGCAGCAGCTTGCCCTTCCAGGCATTCCAGACCTTGGGGCTGGTGCCGCGAATGTCGGCCACCGTCAGCAGGTACAGGGCGGTGAGCCGCTCCTGAGTGCCGACCATCTGGGCGAAGCGCGCGATGACCTCGGAATCGGTCAGGTCCTGCTTCTGCGCGACCGAGGACATCGTCAGGTGGTGCTCGACCAGGAAGACGATCAGCGCGGTGTCTTCGCGCGACAGGCCGTGGGCCCGGCAAAAACGCGCTGCGTCGACCTTGCCCAGCACCGAGTGGTCGCCGCCGCGGCCCTTGGCGATGTCGTGGAACAGCGCGGCGATGTACAGCAGCCAGGGCCGCTCGAAACTGGCCATCAGCTGGCTGCAGAACGGGTACTCGTGCGCATGCTCGTCCATCGCGAATCGGCGCAGGTTGCGCACGACCATCAGGATGTGCTGGTCGACCGTGTAGACATGGAACAGGTCGTGCTGCATGCGACCGACGATGCGCCGAAACGCCGGCAGGTAGCGGCCGAGCACCGACCACTGGTTCATTCGGCGCAGCACGCGCGTGATGCCCCGGGTCTGCTGCAGCAGTTCCAGGAACAGCGCGCGGTTGGCCGGCTCGCGCCGGAAGCTCGCATCGATCCGGGTTCGGGCGTGCCAGATCGCGCGCAGGGTCGGGGCGGTCACGCCGGTGACCTCGGGATGCTTCTCCAGCATCAGGAATGCCCGCAGGATGGCCGCGGGATCGCGCTCGAACAGGGACGGATCGATCACGTCGAGCAGTCCGCGCCGGTTCTGGAATTCGTCGTCGATCGGCTCGGGCTGGGCGCCGGGCTGCGGAAACAGCGCGATCTCGAGGTTCTGCAGCAGGATCGCGTTCATCTGGGTGACCGTCTTGGCGGCCCAGAAGTAACGCTGCATCAATTCTTCGGAGGCGCGCCGCGGGTCGTCCAGTTGCAGTCCCAGCGCGGCGGCGACCTGGGCCTGCAGATCGAAAACCAGCCGGTCTTCACGCCGCCCGGCCACGATGTGCAGGGTTGCCCGGATCGCCTGCAGCGATCGTTCGTTGCGCACCAGGGTGCGGGCCTCCTCGTCGGTCGCCAGGCCGCGGCGTGCCAGGTCCCGCCAGTGATGGCCGAAGCCCGCGGCGCGGGCCGTCCACAGCACCACATGCAGGTCGCGCAGTCCGCCCGGGCTCTCCTTGGTGTTGGGTTCGAGGCTGTAGGGGGTGTCCTCGAACTTGACATGGCGCTGGCGCATCTCGAGCAGCTTGGCGCGAAAGAACGCCGCCGGGTCGCGTTCGGCATCGAGCCTCAGGGGCAGCGGGTCGAAGCGGCCGCGATCTCCGGCCAGCCAGCGCGCCTCCAGCACGCTGGTCTGCACGGTGATGTCGGTGGCGGCCTCGCTCAGGCACTCGTCGAGCGAACGCACGCTGTGCCCGATCGACAATCCGACGTCCCAGCAGCCGCCGACGAAGGCCTCGATCGCGCCGCCGAGCGTCGTCCCGCAGCCGGTGTCGGGTGTGAGGATCAGCAGATCGACATCGGAGTGCGGATACAGCTCGCCGCGCCCATAGCCGCCCACGGCGGCCAGCACCACCTCGCGCGGCAATCCGGCGGCCCGCCAGAGATCGCGCGCGCAGGCATCGGTCGCGGCGGTCAGGCGGGCGAGCAGGCGCGCCGGCTGACGTTTGGCGCGGAATTGTTCGATGGCGGTGTCGCGACGGCTTCGAAAGGGGGCGGGCCGGCCCGGGGCGGCGGACGCTGCCAGCCAGTGCCGATTCGCCTGCGGTACCAGCGCTCGGGTCGAGGTCGTGGGTCGTCGCGGGCAGCGGGCTGCGATCGGTCTGGGTCATCCGCCGGCCTGGTTCAGGCGCTGCGCGCCAGGACTTTCGGACGGGCGGGCATGTTTTCGGAGACGGTCAGCACCTCGTGGCCGGTTTCGGTCACCAGCACGGTGTGCTCCCACTGGGCCGACAGGCTGTGATCCTTGGTGACGATCGTCCACCCGTCGGCCAGTTCGCGGATTTCCCGGCGTCCGGCATTGACCATCGGTTCGACCGTGAAGATCATGCCGGCCTCGATCCGTTCGCCGGTGCCCGGGCGTCCGTAGTGAAGGATCTGGGGCTCCTCGTGGAAGCGCCGGCCGATGCCGTGCCCGCAGAACTCGCGCACGATCGAGAAGCCGGCCGCCTCGGCATGGCGCTGGATGGCGAACCCGATGTCGCCGATGGTGGCGCCGGGGCGCACCTGGTCGATGCCGATCCACATGCATTCATGGGTGACCTCGCACAGGCGGCGTGCCGCGATCGACGGTTCGCCGGCCACGAACATCCGGCTGGTGTCGCCGTGAAAGCCGTCCTTGATCACGGTGATGTCGAGGTTGACGATGTCGCCGTTCTTCAGGATCTTCTCGCCGGGAATGCCGTGGCAGACCTGGTGATTGACCGACGTGCAGATCGACTTGGGGTAGGGCTTGTAGCCGGGCGGCGCATAGTTCAGCGGCGCCGGCACGGTTCCCTGCACATCGACCATGTACTCATGACACAGCCGATCGAGTTCGCCGGTGGTGACGCCGGGCTTGACGAATGGGGTGATGTAGTCGAGCACTTCCGCGGCCAGGCGGCCGGCCACGCGCATCGACGCGATCTCTTGGGGTGTTTTGAGGGTGATTGCCATGCTATGATTATAGGTTAGCTCGGAGCCGAACGTTATTTTTGGTGTGCCGAGCTAAATCAGCGCGCAACCCCGTACAGGGTCCTTGCAGTCGCACCGTTGCCGGCCTTGAGGGCCGCGTCGGGCGGCTGGGGGCAGGGTCAGGGGGTCGGTCAGCGGAAGCCGCACGGAGCGGCGCCGCCGGCCGCCCCGAATGACCACGGGGCTGCGTCAGTCCAAACCCTGACAGGAGTACCTTCATGTCCGTCACCATGCGTGAAATGCTGGAAGCGGGTGTCCATTTCGGCCACCAGACCCGCTTCTGGAACCCCAAGATGGCACCGTATATCTTCGGCCATCGCAACAAAATCCACATCGTCAACCTCGAGAAGACCCTGGTCATGTACCAGGACGCGATGAAGTACCTGCGCCAGTTGTCGGCCAATCGCGGCAACATCCTTTTCGTCGGCACCAAGCGCCAGGCCCGCGAGATCATGGCCGAAGAGGCGCAACGCGCCGGCATGCCGTTCGTCGACCAGCGCTGGCTGGGCGGCATGCTGACCAACTTCAAGACCGTCAAGGGCTCGATCAAGCGCCTGAAAGACATGGAAGCCACCACTGCCGACGGCGGCCTCGAGCGCATGTCCAAGAAGGAAGGCCTGACCTTCCAGCGCGAAATGACCAAGCTCAACCAGAGCCTGGGCGGCATCAAGGACATGGTCGGCCTGCCCGATGCGCTGTTCGTGATCGACGTCGGCTACCACAAGATCGCCATCACCGAAGCCAACAAGCTCGGCATTCCGGTGGTCGCGGTGGTCGACACCAATCACACCCCGGCGGGCATCGACTACATCATTCCCGGCAACGATGACTCCGGCAAGGCGATCCGCCTGTATGCCAAAGGCGCGGCCGACGCCATCCTCGAGGGGCGCAGCGCCTCCCTCCAGGAAGTGGTCAAGGGCGACAGCAGCGAAGAGTTCGTCGAAGTGGCCGCCGGCCAGGCATAAGCCGCGTCGGACCGCCAGCGGCGTCGGCGGGGCGTGCAGCGCCCCCTCGGGCCGGATGGCGCCGCGGGGCTGTCCAGGACAGCCCCGTTTCACTTGAGGGCAGCGGCCGGAACTTCCACCGCTGCGTGACGCAGGGCGAGGCCCGCGTGAATTGCGGCGTGCTGCATGGCACGCCGACCAGATATCGGAGCAGAAAATGGCGGACATCACCGCAAGCATGGTCAAGGAACTGCGCGAGAAGACCGACGCGCCCATGATGGAATGCAAGAAGGCCCTGACCGAGGCCGAAGGCGACATGGGCAAGGCCGAAGAGCTCTTGCGTGTCAAGCTGGGCAGCAAGGCCTCCAAGGCTGCCTCGCGGGTCACCGCCGAAGGCGTCGTCGCCATCTATCTGGCGCCGGATGCCAAGCTGGGCGCCATCGTCGAACTGAACTGCGAAACCGATTTCGTCGCCAAGAACGACGACTTCCTGGCGCTCGCCAGCGGCCTGGCCAAGCTGGTGGCCGACCAGAACCCGTCGGACGTCGCCGCCCTGCTGGCGCTGCCCTACAGCGGCCAGACGGTCGATGCCGTTCGCACCGCCCTGATCGGCAAGATCGGCGAAAACCTCAGCGTGCGGCGCTTCCAGCGCCTGGCCACGCAGGGTCGCCTGGCCAGCTACATCCACGGCGGCGCCAAGATCGGCGTGCTGCTCGACCTGGTCGGCGGCGACGAAGCGCTGGCGCGCGACCTCGCGATGCACATCGCGGCCAGCAAACCCAAGGCCATTTCGCGCGATGGCGTGTCGGCCGCCGATATCGACCGTGAACGCAACATTGCGCAGTTGAAGGCTGCCGAAGAGCAGCAGAAGGCTGCCGACGAGGGCAGGTCGCCGAAGTCGCCGGAAATCGTCACCAAGATGATCGAGGGTTCGGTCCAGAAGTTCCTGAAGGAAGTCACGCTGCTGGGCCAGCCCTTCGTCAAGGACGACAAGCTCACCGTCGAGCAACTGCTCAAGCAGCGTCAGGCAAGTGTCGGTGCGTTCAACCTGTTCATCGTCGGCGAAGGCATCGAAAAGAAGTCCAACGACTTCGCCGCCGAAGTGGCGGCCCAGGCCGCGGCTGCGGCCGGACGCTGATTTCCGCGATAATTCCGCGTGTCGTCAATTCCGCATCCCGGGTTTGCCCGGGGCGCGGTCAATCGGGAGGCGGTGGGTGAGCAAAGGGTCGATCATCACTTCAGCTGAACAAACAACGGACTCCCGGCCCGCGGCCTACCGCCGCGTTCTCCTCAAATTGTCCGGCGAAGCGCTGATGGGCGACGATGCCTATGGCATCAACCGCCTGACCATCGATCGCATGGTGCGCGAAATCGCCAGCGTGTGCGCGCTGGGCGTCGAGCTCGCGGTGGTCATCGGCGGGGGCAACATCTTTCGCGGTGTCGCTCCTGGCGCCTCGGGCATGGACCGCGCCACCGCCGACTACATGGGCATGCTGGCAACCGTCATGAATTCGCTGGCGCTGCAAGATGCCATGCGCCAGGTGGGTGTGGTGGCACGTGTTCAGTCTGCGCTGAAGATCGAACAGGTCGTCGAGCCCTACATCCGGCCCAAGGCATTGCGGTATCTCGAAGAAGGCAAGGTGGTGATCTTCGCCGCCGGCACCGGCAATCCGTTCTTCACCACCGACACCGCGGCCGCGCTGCGCGGTGCCGAGATGGGGGCCGAGATCGTCCTGAAGGCCACCAAAGTCGATGGCGTGTACAACGCCGACCCGGCCCACGATCCGAACGCGATCCGCTACCACCGGATCAGTTTCGATGAAGCCATCGGGCGAAATCTGAAGGTCATGGACGCCACCGCGTTTGCCCTGTGCCGCGACCAGCGCCTGCCGATCAAGGTTTTCTCCATCCTGAAGGAGGGCGCGCTGAAGCGGGCCGTTCAGGGCGATGACGAAGGCACCCTGGTCCACGTTTGATCGGGACGGGAGCCATTCTGCAAGGAGTTTCGATGAGCATTGCCGAAGTCAAGACGTCAGCCGATCAGAAGATGTTGAAGGCGATCGAGTCCCTCAAGACCAGTCTGTCGCGCATCCGGACCGGGCGCGCGCACATCGGGATCCTCGATCACATCCATGTCGATTATTACGGCAGTTCCGTGCCGATCGGCCAGGTGGCGAACATCACCCTGATCGACGCCCGCACGCTGGGCGTTGCCGTCTGGGAAAAGAAGCTGGCCACGACCGTCGAGAAGGCCATTCGCGATTCCGGCCTGGGCCTGAATCCGATGTCGATGGGCGAACTGATCCGCATCCCGATGCCGCCGCTCTCCGAAGAGCGCCGCCGCGAGCTCACCAAGGTGGCCAAGTCCGAAGGCGAACATGCCCGTGTGGGTGTGCGCGGACTGCGCCGCGAGGCCAACGAGCAGTTGAAGAAGCTGCTCAAGGACAAGGCGGTGTCGGAAGATGAAGAGCGCCGCGCCCAGGACGACATCCAGAAACTCACCGACCGGTACATCGTCGAAGTCGACAAACTGCTCTCTGCCAAAGAGCAGGAGATCATGACGATCTGACGCGTGCAGCCCGCTCCTCCGTTATCGCTGCGCGCCCGAATGGCCCAGTTCACCAGCTCGACATCCGGTCTGCCCGAGGTCCGCGATGTGCCTCGCCATGTCGCGATCATCATGGACGGCAATGGCCGCTGGGCCACTTCGCGGCTGCTGCCGCGGGTGGCCGGTCATGCGCGCGGGGTCGATGCCGTGCGCACGATTGTCGAGGCCTGCGCCCGTCGCGGGGTCGAATACCTGACGCTGTTCGCGTTCAGTTCGGAAAACTGGCGCCGCCCGCCCGACGAAGTGTCGGTGCTGATGCGACTGTTCATGACGGCGCTGCAACGCGAACTCGCCGAGCTCACCGAAAGCGGCATTCGCCTGCGCGTGGTCGGCGAGCTGCAGGCCTTCGAGCCGCGCCTGCGCGAGCTGATCGCCAAGGCGACCGCCCGGCCGGTGCCCGAGCCGCGCATGACGCTGACGGTGGCGGCCAACTACGGCGGCCGCTGGGATATCCTGCAGGCCATGCGTCGCCTGCTGATCGAGCGTCCCGAATTGGCCGCCAACCCCGACCGCCTCGAAGAATCCTGCCTCGAGCCCTACCTGGCCATGGCCGGCACGCCCGAGCCGGATCTGTTCATCCGCACCGGCGGCGAGCAGCGCATCAGCAACTTCCTGCTGTGGCAACTGGCCTACACCGAGCTGTACTTCACCGACACCTACTGGCCGGATTTCGACGCGGCGGCGCTCGATGCCGCCTTCGCGTCGTATCGCAGCCGCGAGCGCCGCTTCGGGCGAACCAGCGCCCAAGTCGCGGCGTCAGCCTGAGCATGCCGAACGCACCCGGTGCCGTTGGCCCGGGCATCTGCCACGGACTCGATCCCGTGCTCGCCCGGCGCGAGCCTTCTCGGCTCGCCTGAGTCCGATGCTGCTGCCCCGCGTCATCACCGCGCTGATCCTGCTGGGGATCCTGCTGCCGGCCATCTTCATTGCGCCGCCCTGGGCCTGGGGCGCCATCAGCCTGGCCTTCCTGGCCGTCGCAGCCCACGAGTGGGTGCAACTGCCCTGCCAGGGCCCCGCCGCCGACCGCGCTGGCGCCGGCCTGCGGTCGCGGGCGCCCGCCAGGGGCTGGTGCCCGCGCACGGCGGCCTGGGTCCTCGGCTGGGCCTGGATCGGCCTTGCCCTGGCCGGTCTGGCGGTGCTCTTGTGGCGCCGCGAGCACGCCTGGCCGCCGGGCCTGCTGATCGGAGTCACGGCTTTGCTGGCGGCATTCTGGTTCGTCGCCGGGCCGCTGCGCCTGCAGCGGCACGAATCGCGCGGCGGCGGCCAGGCGCTGGTCGGTGTGCTGCTGCTGGGCTGCTGGCTGGCTTTGTACGAGCTGCGTCTGCACAGCACATGGGCCCTGGTGTCGAGCATGGCGGTGGTCTGGGTGGCCGACATTGCCGCCTATTTTGTCGGCCGCGCCATCGGCCGGCGCAAGCTGGCTCCTTCGATCAGTCCCGGCAAGAGCTGGGAAGGGGCCATCGGCGGCGCGAGCGCGGTCGCCATCATCGGGCTGACGGTCGCCTGGCTGGCGGCTTCGAGCTGGCCGGCGGCGGCCGACACCCTGCCTGCGCGACTCCTGCAATCGGGCGGGCCGCTGATCGCCGCCCTGGTGCTGCTGGCCCTGGCGGCGCTGTCGGTCGTGGGCGATCTGCACGAATCGCTGCTCAAGCGGCAGGCCGGTGTCAAGGACAGCGGCTGGATTCTGCCGGGCCACGGCGGGGTGCTCGATCGCATCGATGCGCTGATACCCACCATGCCGGTCGCGCTGCTGGTCTACGAAATCTTGCGATAACGCGGGGACATACCATGTCGGTTCAGCACATCACCGTTCTCGGCGCCACCGGCTCGGTCGGCGCCAGCACGCTGGATGTGGTCGCGCGCCATCCCGACCGGTACCGGGTGTTCGCCCTGACCGCGAACCAGCGGGTCGACGAACTCGCCGCCTTGTGCCGGCGCTTCGTGCCGGCCCACGCGGTGCTCGGCACGGCGGCCGATGCCGCACGCCTGCGCGAACTGCTGGCCGGGCTGCCTGTCGAGATCAGCCACGGCCAGCAGGCGCTGGCCGATGTCGCCAGCGCCGACCCGGTCGATGCGGTGATGGCGGCGATCGTCGGCGCCGCCGGGCTGGCGCCGACCCTGGCCGCCGCCCGGCGCGGCAAGCGCATCCTGCTGGCCAACAAGGAATCGCTGGTGATGGCTGGCGAGCTCTTCATGGCGGCCTGCCGCGAAGCCGGCGCCGTCGTGCTGCCGATCGACAGCGAACACAATGCGGTGTTCCAGTGCCTGCCGCCGGCCGCCCAGAGCCGCCAGGCGGCACTTGCGGCCGGCGGCGTACGTCGTATTCTGTTGACAGCATCCGGCGGTCCGTTCAGGCGATTGACCCTCGATCAGATGCGCGCGGTGTCGCCGGACGACGCCTGCGCCCACCCCAACTGGCGCATGGGCCGAAAGATTTCAGTCGATTCTGCGACGATGATGAACAAGGGTCTCGAGGTCATCGAGGCGCATCACCTGTTCGGGCTGCCCTCGCAACGCCTGGAGGTTGTCGTTCATCCGCAAAGTGTCATTCACTCGCTGGTCGAATACCTCGACGGATCGATGCTCGCGCAATTGGGCAATCCCGACATGCGCACGCCCATCGCCCATGCGCTGGCCTACCCCGAGCGTGTCGACAGCGGGGTTGCGCCGCTCGATCTGTTCCGCGTCGCCCAACTCGACTTCGAGCCGCCCGACACCCGGCGATTCCCCAGTCTGCGGCTGGCGCGCGAAGCGCTGGACGCTGGCGGCGGAGCCGCCTGCGTGCTCAATGCGGCCAACGAAATCGCGGTCGCCGCGTTCCTCGATCGACGCATCGGCTTCACCCAGATCGCCGACCTGGTCGAACACGTCATGCAGTCGCTGGCCGGAGCGCCGGGCTGCGCCTCGATCGACGCGGCCATCGCCCTGGATGCCGAGGCCCGCTCGCTGGCCGGGCAGGGCGTGGTGGCTCGCGCCGCCTGAGCCCTGGGGCGCAGGCCTGCGGCCAGCCAACTCGCGAGACGTCCCGGCTTCCTCAGTACACTTCGGACTCCTCACTAGAAGCCCCGCATGATCCAAACACTGGTTTCGTTCCTCGCCGCGCTCACCCTGCTCATCTTCGTCCACGAGCTGGGGCACTACCTCGTCGCCCGCTGGTGCGGGGTCAAGGTGCTGCGCTTTTCGATCGGTTTCGGCAAGCCGCTGTTCACCTGGACAGTGGGCGCCGACAAGACCGAATGGTCGATTTCGGCGATCCCGCTGGGCGGCTACGTCAAGATGCTCGACGAGCGCGAGCAGGGCACCGAGGCGATCGCGCCTGCCGAGTTGCCGCGCGCCTTCACGCGCCAGTCGCTGGCCAAACGCTCGGCGATCGTGGTTGCCGGTCCGGTGGCCAATTTCCTGCTGGCGATCGCCCTTTACTTTTCGCTCAACCTGATCGGGGTCGACGAACCTGCCGCGATCATCGGGGTGCCACCGGCCAAGACCGCTGCGGCATCGGCCGGGTTCGCCGCTGGCGACAAGGTGGTGAGCATCGATGGCGAAGAGATCCGCTCCTGGAACGCGGTGCGACTGCGCATGATCGACGGCCTGATCGAACGGCGCCCGATCGCCGTCGGGGTCGAGCGTGGCGGCAGCCGGCTGGCGCTGGCCTTGCCGACCGACCAGCTGCCGGCGGGTGAACTCGAACGAGACTTCCTGCGCACCCTGGGGCTGGAGCTGGCCAGCGGGCGGGTATTGATCGCCAGCGTGTTGCCTGATTCGGCGGCCTTGAAAGCCGGCCTGAAGGGCGGCGACGAGGTGCTCTCGGCCGACGGCAAACCGGTGACCCGCTCCTCCGACCTGGTCGAGCGCATCCGAGCCAAGCCGGCGCAGCCCCTGGTGCTCGACATCCAGCGCGGCGCCGATTCGTTGCGCATCGAAGTGGTGCCGGACAGCGCCGTCTCCGATCGCAAGGACGAGGCGGGGCGCACGGTGGGCCGCATCGGCGCCGGCATTTCCAGCCGGATCGCCATGATCGAGGTGCGCTACGGCCCGCTCGAGGCCCTGAGCCGAGCCACCGTCCAGACCTGGGACATGTCGCTGTTCTCGCTGCGGATGCTGGGCAAGATGGTGGTCGGCGAACTGAGCTGGCGCAATCTCAGCGGTCCGGTCGCGATCGCCGATTATGCGGGTCAGAGTTCGCGCGTCGGCTGGTACGCCTATGTGGCTTTCCTGGCGCTGATCTCGATCAGCCTGGGTGTGCTGAACCTGCTGCCGATCCCGGTGCTCGACGGAGGGCATTTGGTATATTACGGCCTCGAAGCGATCCGGGGGCGCCCGTTGTCCGAGCGCTTCGTGGAGCTCACACAAAAAGCAGGGCTGGCCATCATCGGCGCCATGATGGTGGTGGCGCTGTTCAATGACCTGACCCGCCTGATCGGATCGTAATGCGATTTCCGCGCAACTGGCGCGGCGAACGGTTGTCCTTTGTCTTCAAGGGAGCAGCCGGTTTCGCAGCCATGATGATGGCCCATGCGGCCGTCGCCTTCCAGCCCTTCGTCGTTCGAGACATCCGGATCGAAGGTGTTCAGCGCACCGAGCCCGGAACCGTCTTCGGCTATCTGCCCGTGAAGGTCGGCGAGACCTTCACCGACGACAAGGCGGCGGCCGCAACCCGCGCCCTGTTCGCCACCGGATTCTTCAAGGACGTTCGCCTGGAAGTCGACGGCGACGTGCTGGTGGTGGTCCTCGAAGAGCGGCCCGCGATCGCGACGATCGATGTCACCGGATCCAAGGAGTTCGACCAGGAAACCGTCAAGCGCGCGCTGCGCGACATCGGCCTGGCCGAGAGCCGGGTGTTCGACC
Organism: Burkholderiaceae bacterium; assembly: GCA_016710525.1. Taxonomy (GTDB): domain Bacteria; phylum Pseudomonadota; class Gammaproteobacteria; order Burkholderiales; family Burkholderiaceae_E; genus Quisquiliibacterium. The sequence continues at coordinate 41,933 of JADJVQ010000136.1, read as the reverse complement.
GCAGCCTGCTCGAGCGCGGCGAACAGGAGCTCAAGCGCCAGTACCTGTCGCGCGGCAAGTACGCGGTCCGGGTCACCTCAACCGTCACCCCGCTCGAACGCAATCGCGTCGGCATTTCGCTCACGGTCGAAGAAGGCGAAACAGCCAGGATCCGCAGCGTCAGCATCGTCGGCAACAAGGCTTTTTCCGAGTCCACGCTGCTCGACCAGTTCAAGCTGTCCACCCCGACCTGGCTGTCCTGGTACACGAAGACCGACCAATACGCCCGCGAGAAGCTCTCGGGCGACCTGGAAGCGCTGCGTTCGTTCTACCTCGACCGCGGTTACCTCGAGTTTTCGGTGGATTCGACCCAGGTGTCGATCGCGCCCGACAAAGAGTCGGTGCACATCACGCTCGGTATCACCGAGGGCGGCATCTATCGGGTCGCCGACGTCAAGTTCGGCGGCCAGCTGCTGGGGCGAGAAGCCGAACTGGCCGCGCTGATGCAGCTCAAGCCCGGCGAAACCTTTTCCGGACGAAAGCTCGCCGATTCGCAAAAGGCCATCAGCGATCGGCTGGGCTCGCTCGGTTACGCCTTCGCCAACGTCAATGCCGTTCCCCAGGTCGACCGCGACAAGCGCGAAGTCAGCTTCGAGGTGCTGGTCGACCCGGGCCGGCGCGTCTATGTGCGCCGCATCAACATCACCGGCAATGCCCGCACCCGCGATGAAGTCGTGCGCCGCGAGCTGCGGCAGTTCGAGGATGCCTGGTATGACGCCGAAAAGATCCGGTTGTCGCGCGAACGGATCGGCCGCCTCGGGTATTTCACCGACGTGCGCATCGACACCTCGCCGGTGCCCGACTCGCCGGACCAGGTCGACCTCAGCGTGGTGCTCAAGGAGCAGGCGACCGGTGCGATCACCTTCGGGGTGGGCGTGTCCAGCGCCGAGAAGGTCATTTTGTCGGGCTCGATCAACCAGCAGAATTTTCTCGGTTCGGGCATGGCGCTGGCGCTGGACGTGAACACCAGCAAGCTGAACCGCACGATCAACCTGTCATTCACCGACCCGTACTTCACGCCCGAGGGGATCAGCCGGACCGTCGACGTCTTCACCCGCACCTTCAACGCGTCGGCGCTGAGCCTGGGTGACTACCGCTGGCGGACCAGCGGCATCGGCATGCGCTTCGGAGTGCCCTATACCGAGGTCGACCGGATCTCCTTCGGTTTGTCGGCGGAAAACAATACGCTGTTCCTGGGCGACAACGCGCCGCAGCGTTTCAAGGACTATGTCGCCATCTTCGGCGAGAGCAGCACCGCGCTGCTGGGCCAGCTCGGATGGCGTCGCGACTCGCGCGACAGCGCGTTTTCGCCCACGCGCGGACGGCTCAATTCCGCCGGCCTCGAGTTCACCCTGCCTGCCGGCGACCTGCGTTACTACCGGCTGACCTATAACCACCAGGTCTTCCTGCCGCTGTCCAAGGACTACACGCTGGCGCTCAACGGCGATCTGGGTTTTGGTCGTGCGATCGGCGGCAAGGCGTATCCGCTGTTCAAGAATTTCTATGCCGGGGGCATCGGGACGGTGCGCGGTTTTGCGCAGTCGTCGCTGGGTCCCAAGGATTCGGTCGACAACGTGCCCTTGGGCGGCCAGACCCGCATCGTCGGCAGCGCCGAATTCATCTTCCCGCTGCCGGGCACCGGCAACGACCGAAGCTTCCGCAGCTTCGTCTTCTTCGACGTCGGCAACGTCTATCAGGCCGGCAGCATCGACCTGGCCGATATGCGGGCGGCGACCGGGGTGGGCCTGAACTGGGCCAGCCCGATCGGTCCGATGAAGATCAGTCTCGGCTTCCCGGTGCGCAAGCTTCCGGGCGACCGCGTGCAGCGGATCCAGTTCCAGGTCGGCACCGGTTTCTGACAGTTAACTATGAGACAATCCGCGTCGTTCAAAGCCCGTCCCAAGGAAGAATTCCTGATGAAGTTCTGGCAAAAAAGCCTGATCGCGCTGAGCGTGGCGCTTGCCGCTCATGGTGCCTGGGCCCAGGAGTTTCGTCTGGGCTTTGTCAATACGCAGCGCATCTTGCGCGATGCCGAGCCCGCCAAGGCCGCGCAGCGAAAAATCGAAGGCGAGTTCGGCAAGCGCGACAAAGAACTGCAGGACATGGCAGCCAAGCTCAAGTCGCTCAATGAGCGCATGGAGCGCGATGCGGCGGTCACCAACGAAACCGAACGCGGCCGTCGGCAGCGCGAATTCGCCGAGCTCGAGAAAGAATTCCAGCGCAAGCAGCGCGAGTTCCGCGAAGACCTCAATCAGCGCCAGAACGAAGAAGTTCAGCAGCTGATCGATCGGGCCAATCGAATCATCAAGCAGATTGCCGAGACCGAAAAATACGATCTGATCGTGCAGGACGCGGTGTTCTGGAGCCCCCGCATCGACATCACCGAAAAAGTTCTGCGGGCGCTTTCCACCGTCAAGTAGGACCACCACGATGGCGCGGTACTCACCGGGCCCGTTCACTGCCGGCGACCTGATCGACCGATTCGGCGGCCAGCTGCTGCATGGCGAGCGCTCGTTGGCGCTGAGCCGGCTGGCCCCTCTTGAAAGCGCGGCGCCCGGCGAACTCAGTTTCCTGTCGGCCGCGCGCCATCGGCGCGATGGCGAAGCGACCCGCGCCTCACTGGTGATCGTGTCGGTGGCGCTGGTCGACGCGCTGCCCGCGCCCACGGCCCGGATCGTCACCCCGGATCCCTACGCCTATTACGCCGCGGTGTCGCGCTGGCTGGCCTCTCGCCAGCAGCCGGCCGAGCCCGCGCAGCGGGTGCACCCCAGCGCGCTGATCGACCCGAGCGCATCGGTCGACCCCACCGCCATCATCGGGCCCGGCTGCGTGATCGAAGCCGACAGCGTGGTCGGCGCCGGTGCCCGGATCGGCGCGCAAGTCGTGATCGGGGAGGGCGCCCGCGTGGGTGCGGACACCCGGCTCTTTGCGCGCGTGGTGATCTACCCCGACTGCGAAATCGGCCGGCGCGGCATCGTGCATGCCGGCACCGTCATCGGTGCCGACGGTTTCGGCTTTGCCCGCGAAGCGCACGGCTGGGCCAAGATCGCGCAGCTTGGCCGCGTCATCGTGGGCGATGACGTCGAGATCGGCGCCAATTGCACGCTCGATCGCGGTGCGCTGGACGACACCGTCATCGGCAATGGCTGCAAGCTCGACAACCAGATCCAGGTCGGCCACAACGTGCGGATCGGCGAGCACACCGCGATCGCCGGATGCGTGGGCATTGCCGGCAGCGCCGTGATCGGTGCGCGCTGCATGATCGGCGGCGGAGCCGGCATCCTGGGCCACCTGAGCATCTGCGATGACGCGGTGATCTCGGCCATGAGCCTGGTCACGCGCTCCATCAGCCGGCCGGGCCTGCACACCGGCGTGTTCCCGCTGATGCCCAACGCCGACTGGGAACGTGCCGCCGTCACACTGAAGCACCTGCCGGCGCTGCGCGACCGGATCCGGCGCCTCGAGCAGCGCCTGCCGATCGACGCCGCCGATTCACCCGCTCCCGTTCCGGGCGTGGATGCCCCATCGAACGACCCCAAGGAATCCTCATGAGCCTGCTCGACATCCGGGACATCCTCGAACATCTCCCTCATCGATATCCGTTCCTGCTGGTCGACCGGGTGCTCGAACTCGAGAAGGGCAAGCGGATCGTCGCGATCAAGAACGTCACGATCAACGAGCCGTTCTTCCAGGGCCATTTTCCGCACCTGCCGGTGATGCCCGGGGTGCTGCAGATCGAAGCGCTGGCGCAGGCCGCGGGCATCCTGTCGTTTCAGACCATGGGCAAGGTGTCCGACAACCAGTCGGTCTACTACTTCGTGGGCATCGACAACGCGCGCTTCAAGCGGCCGGTGGTGCCCGGCGACCAGCTGCGTCTCGAGGTCGAGATCGTGCGCGTGGCGCGCTCGCTGTGGAAATACGCGGGCCGGGCGCTGGTCGATGGGCAGGTCGCGGCCCAGGCAGATCTGATGTGCACCCTGCGCGACATCGAACCGGCGGCTGGCAGCACGCCATGAGCCTGATTCATCCCACCGCGCAGATCGCGCCCGGCGCCCAGCTCGATTCGAGCGTCGAAGTCGGCGCGTTCAGCGTGATCGGTCCCGACGTGCGCATCGACGCGGGCACGGTCATCGGCCCGCATGTGGTGATCGAGGGCAAGACCACCTTGGGCCGAGACAATCGGGTGTTCCAGTTCGCTTCGGTCGGGGCCGCGCCGCAGGACAAGAAATACCGGGGCGAGCCGACCGGCCTGCTGGTGGGCGACCGCAACACCATTCGCGAGTGCGTCACGCTGAACCGCGGCACCGTCCAGGACCGCGGCCTGACCCGGATCGGCGACGACAACTGGATCATGGCGTACGTCCATGTCGCCCACGACTGCGTCGTGGGCAGCAACACCACCATTGCCAACAGCACCAACCTGGGTGGTCACGTCGAGATCGGCGACTGGGCAACCCTGGGCGGCGCTTCCGGCGTGCATCAGTTCTGCAAGGTCGGCGCCCATGTCATGACCGGCGTGGGATCGGTCGTGCTGCACGACGTGCCGCCATTCGTGATGGTCTCGGGCAACACCGCGCAGGCCCACGGCATCAACTCGGAAGGCCTGCGCCGGCGCGGATTCTCCGTCGCTCGAATCAATGCGATCCGGCGCGCCTATCGGGTGCTCTACAAGGACGGCCTCACGCTGGCCGAAGCCCGCGCGGCACTGGGCGCCGGCCGCGACACGGCCACGCTGGATCCCGAGGGCGAGGCGGGGGCCGATCTCGACCTGCTCGCCGGTTTCCTGGATCAGGTGACCCGCGGCATCGTTCGCTGAGCCGCGATGCGTTCGGCTGACCTGCAAGTGGCCGTCGTGGCCGCCGAGGCCTCGGGCGATGTCCTGGCGGCCAGCGTGCTGCACGGGCTGAGCGAAGGCTGTGCGCCCACCGGCCGTCTGACGGCGGCCGGCATCGGCGGCCCGGCCATGGCGGCGACCGGATTCGACGCGTGGTGGTCGATCGATGAACTGTCGGTTCGCGGGTATGTCGAAGTGCTGCGCGAATATCCTCGGCTGCGGCGCCTGCGCCGCGATCTTCGCGAGCGGGTGCTGGCCTGGCGGCCTGACCTGTTCCTCGGGGTCGACGCGCCCGACTTCAATCTCGACCTCGAAGTGGCGCTGCGCCGGGCCGGCGTGCGCACGGCGCACTTCATCGGGCCATCGGTATGGGCATGGCGGCGCGAACGCCTGACCCGGATCCGCGAGGCGGTCGATCACATGCTGCTGGTGTTTCCATTCGAGCCGCCGCTCTACGAACAGGCTGGCATACCGGCCACCTATGTCGGTCATCCGCTGGCCGACGCGATCGACGAACACGTCGACGCGGCGGCCGCGCGCATCGGCCTGGGCTTCGCGCCCGACGCCACGGTGGTCGCCCTGCTGCCAGGCAGCCGGCCGGCCGAGATTCGTTATATGGCCGCCGAGTTCATCGCCGCGGCGGCCTGGCTGGCGGCCCGCCGTCCGGAGCTGCGGTTCGTGCTCCCGGCGGCCGGCGCCCGGCAGTACGAGACCTTGCGCGAGCTGCTGTCGCGCAGCAGCGCCGCGGCGGCGATCACGCTCACCCAGGGACGATCTCACGAAGCCCTGGCCGCCTGCGACGTCGCGCTGGTGGCCAGCGGCACCGCCACGCTCGAGGCCGCCCTGTTCCGGCGGCCGATGGTGATCGCTTATCGGATGGCGCCGGTCAGCTATCTGATCATGCGCAAGATGGGATACCAGCCGTGGATCGGGCTGCCGAATATCCTGTGCCAGGACTTCGTGGTGCCCGAGTTCGTGCAGAGCGCCGCCCGCGCCGATGCGATGGGCCAGGCGCTGCTCGCGCAGCTCGACGATCCGGCGCTGCGCGAGCGCATTGCGGCCCGATTCGCCGACCTGCACGGACAGCTGCGCCGCAACTGCGCTGCCCGATCGGCACAGGTGCTGCTCGAGCTCGCCGGCGGGCGCCCATGAAACCGGGCAGCCGGCATCCGCAGGTGCCCGATCCGGTCTGGGTCTGTGGCGTCGACGAGGCCGGACGCGGGCCGCTCGCCGGCCCGGTGTACGCGGCGGCCGTGATCCTCGATCCGGCTCGCCCCATTCCCGGGCTGCGCGACTCCAAGCAGCTCAGCGCCACGCGCCGGGAGGTACTCGCGGTGCAGATCCGCGAGCGGGCGCTGGCCTGGTCGGTCGCGCAGGCCAGCGTCGAGGAGATCGACACGCTCAATATCCTGCACGCGACCCTGCTGGCGATGCGCCGCGCGGTCGATGGACTCGCGGTGCGCCCGATGCTGGCGCGGATCGACGGAAACCGCGCGCCCCGGCTGGACTGCGCCACCGAAACACTGGTCGGCGGCGATGCGCTCGATCCGGCCATCTCGGCGGCCTCGATCCTGGCCAAGACCGACCGGGATGCGGCCATGCACGAGCTGCATCGGCGTCATCCGGACTATCGGTTCGACCTCCACAAGGGCTATCCGTCGGCCTTGCATCGCGAGATCCTCCACCGCCTGGGCCCCTGCGAACAGCACCGGCGCAGCTATGCGCCGGTGCGTGCGGCGCTGCAGGCGGCGCTCGCCCGCCAAGCAGCGCAAGAACCATGAGCCGCAAGATCAGGTCGCGGGACAACCCGGCTTTCAAGCAGCTGCTGCGCATCACCGCCTCGGCGCGCGAGCGGCGCCAGCTGGGCGTGAGCTTCATCGAGGGGATCCATCTTTGCGAGAGCTACCTCGGGCGCTTCGGCGCGCCGCGCCAGGTGGTCCATACCGAGGCCGCGCTGGCCGATCCGCAGGTGCGCGCGCTGGTCGACGCGGCGCTCGGCGACCCGAATTCCCGGACCGACCTGCTGGGCGGGCGCTGCGTCGAGCTGGGTGACGGCCTGTTCGGCGAGCTGAGCCAGGTCGAACACGGCATCGGCATCGCCTACGTCATCGACACGCCGGCCGATCACCTGCCGCAAGTGCTGGACTCCGATGCGCTCTACCTCGACGCGCTGCAGGACCCGGGCAACGTCGGCACGATCCTGCGCACCTGCGCGGCGGTTGGCGTGCATCGGGTGATCACCGCCCCGGGCACTGCGTGGTGCTGGTCACCCAAGGTGCTGCGTGCCGGCATGGGCGCGCACTTCGCCCTCGAAATCCATGAGTCGATCCCCTGGGAGAAGGTCCTGGCGCGGCTGCGCGTACCGGTGATGGCGACCGCTGCGCAGGCCCGCCAGACAATCTGGCAGGCCGACCTTCGGGGGCCGCGACTGTGGCTCTTCGGTTCCGAGGGCAGCGGCCTGGACCCCGAACGCCAGGCACCCGGGCTGGCATGGGTGAGCATTCCGCAGCGTCCGGCGGTTGAATCGCTGAATGTGGCGGTGGCGGCGGCCGTGTGCCTGTTCGAGCAGCTGCGCCAGCGCGAGGCGCAGCCAGGCCCTCACCAGGGGTAGAACGGCGGCATGTCGCTGGAGGCCTTGGCCTTGAACTGCGGCGGGCGCTTTTCGAGGAAGGCCTGCACGCCCTCATGGCCGTCCTCGCGGCTGGTGTAGAACATCGCCAGCGAGTCCACCCGGTGCGCCACTTCGGGCGATGCAGCGGCGCTGTTGCGGTACATCATCTGGCGCATCAGGGCCACCGACACCGGCGAGCGGGCATCGACATAGCTGGCGGCAAGACGCTGCGCAGCCGCCAGCAGTTGCGCGCCCGGGTGGACCGCCAGAGCCAGTCCGGCCGACAGCACTTCCTGGGCCTCCAGGATGCGTGCCGAATAGACCCAGTCCAATGCCCGCGAGATGCCCACCAGGCGCGGCAGGAACCATGACGAACAGGCCTCGGGCACGATGCCCAGCTTGCCGAACACGAATCCGATCTTGACGTTCTCGGCCACCAGCCGGACGTCCATCGCCAGCGTCATCGTGGCGCCGATTCCGACGGCCGCGCCATGGATGGCGGCGATCACCGGTTTGCGGCAGGCATGGATCGCCAGCGTCACCCGCCCGCCGGTGTCGCGCACTCCATCGACGATCACCGGATCGGTGAAGCGCTCGTGCAGGTCGGCCAGCGTGGGCTGCAGCGATTCGTCCAGCCCGAACACATTGCCCTCGCGCGACAGGTCCATGCCGGCGCAAAATGCGCGGCCTTCGCCGGTGACGACGATGGCGCCGACCTCGTCGTCGTCGTTGACGCGGGTGAAGAAGTCGATCAGCTCACGCGCCATCTCGACGGTGAACGCGTTCAGGCGCTCCGGCCGGTTCAGCGCCAGCGTCAGCACGAGGCCATCGCGCGCGGTCGACAAGGTCTTGTAGTCGTAGACAGTCATGGATCTCTCCGGATTTCAGAAGGGTCGGCCCTCCGCGGGGTCATGTCCGCGGGCGGCGCCGTGGCCACGGGGCGGCCGATACGCGGGTCAGTGAAGCTGCAGGGTCTGCAGCACGGTCGCGGCGATCTCTTCGATGGATTTCGTGGTGCTCGACAGCCAGCGGATGCCTTCGCGCCGCATCATCGCCTCGGCATCGGCGACCTCGGCGCGGCAGTTCTCGATCGAGGCATAACGGCTGTTCGGGCGGCGCTCATAGCGCACTTCGGCCAGGCGCTCGGGGGTGATCGACAGGCCGAACAGCTTGCTGCGGTGCTGGTAGAGCGCCTCGGGAAGGCGTCCGCGATCGAAATCCTCGGGAATCAGCGGATAGTTGGCGGCCTTGATGCCGTGCTGCATGGCCAGATACAGGCTGGTGGGTGTCTTGCCGCAGCGCGACACGCCGACCAGGATCACGTCTGCGCTGGCCAGTCCATGGTGGGACTGGCCGTCATCGTGGGCCAGCGAAAAGTTGATGGCCGCGATGCGCCGCTGGTATTGCGCCGAATTCTCGGCCGTATGCGAACGGCCGACGGTGTGGGTCGAGCGCACGCCGAACTCGTGTTCCAGCGGTTCGACGAAGGTGGCGAACAGGTCGATGAACATCACTTCCGCCTGGCGCATGACCTGATTGATCTCGGGATTGACCAGCGTGCTGAACACGATCGGGCGCTTGCCGTCCACCGATGCCTGCTGGCGAATGCGTTTGAGCGCCTCTTCCGCCTTGTCGAGGGTTTCGATGAACGGCAGCCGAATCTGGCGCAGGGTCATGTTCTCGAACTGGCTCAGCAGCGAATGGCCGAAAGTCTCCGCGGTGATGCCGGTGCCGTCCGAGACGTAGAAGATGGTGCGGTCGTAGGGACCTTTTGCGGATTCGGCCATGGTGATGCCTAACAAGCGGTGATCGATGAGCGGCAACCGGCCGCGCCGGTTGTGCGGTATTTTGCGTGCGGGGGCGGGCGCCCCGCAGTAAAATCGGCCGTCCTCCCAGCAGAGTGTTGCAGCCGCACCCACGTCCCCGAACGACCGGCCGGACGGTGTCGACGGGGTGCGACTACAGCGCTTCGCACGGGTCGGGTGCCAGCCGTTTGCCGCGCACCGTCCGAGCAGCCCCACGGTTTTCCATCATGCCAGGACTTTTCCATGAACCATCTCGAAGGGCGCTATGTCGTCCCCTTCGAAGCATTGCGCATGACCGATGTCGAATCGGTCGGCGGCAAGAATGCTTCGCTGGGTGAACTGATCAGCCAGCTGCACGCCTCGGGCGTGCGCGTGCCAGGCGGATTCGCGACTACGGCGCACGCATTCCGTGATTTTCTGACTCACAACGGCCTGACCGAGCGCATCGCCAGGCGCCTCGAAGGCCTGAATACCGAAGACGTCAAGGCGCTGGCGGCCTGCGGCGCCGATATCCGCGGCTGGGTCGAGCAAAGCCCTCTGCCGGCGCGTCTCGAGGCCGAGATCCGCGAGCACTACGCGCTCCTGGTCGGCGAAGCCGGCGCCGGCATCTCGGTCGCGGTGCGCTCGTCGGCGACCGCCGAAGACCTGCCGGATGCCTCGTTCGCCGGGCAGCAGGAAACCTACCTGAATGTGCTCGACATCGAGTCGGTGCTCGAACGGGTACGCCACGTGTTCGCTTCGCTGTACAACGACCGCGCCATTTCGTACCGGGTCCACAAGGGCTTCGCGCACGGCGACGTCGCGCTGTCGGCCGGCGTGCAGCGCATGGTGCGCAGCGACCGCGGATCGTCGGGCGTGATGTTCACGATGGACACCGAATCCGGCTTCAGCGATGCGGTGCTGATCACCAGTTCGTATGGCCTGGGCGAGACGGTCGTGCAGGGCGCCGTCAATCCGGACGAGTTCTATGTGCACAAGCCGATCCTGGCAGCCGGCAAGTACCCGATCATCCGGCGCCAGCTGGGCAGCAAGCTGATCCGCATGGAATTCGCCGACCCGGGCGATGCGGCCAGCGGACCCGAGAGTTCGGTCGGACGCACGGTACGCACGGTCGACACCCCGGACGAGCTGCGCTACCGCTACTCGCTGACCGATGACGAAGTGATCGAACTGGCCCGCTACGCGGTCGAGATCGAGCGCCACTACGGCCGTCCGATGGACATCGAATGGGGCAAGGACGGCCTGGACAACAAGCTGTACATCCTGCAGGCGCGCCCCGAAACCGTGAAATCGCAGGGCAGCGCGACACGCCAGCTGCGCTTCCGGCTGAAGGGCTCTTCCGACGTGCTGGCCTCGGGTCGAGCGATCGGCCAGAAGGTCGGTGCCGGACGCGTACGGGTGGTCAACGACTCCGCCGAGATGGACAAGGTCCAGCCCGGCGACGTGCTGGTCACCGACATGACCGATCCCAACTGGGAGCCGGTGATGAAGCGTGCCTCGGCGATTGTCACCAATCGCGGCGGGCGGACCTGCCATGCGGCGATCATCGCGCGCGAACTGGGCATTCCGGCGGTGGTCGGCTGCGGCGATGCAACGGTCCACCTGAAGGACGGCGCACTGGTCACGGTCTCGTGCGCGCAGGGCGACACCGGCTACATCTACGACGGCCTGCTCGAGACCGAGGTGACCGAGGTCGACTCGGGCGCGATGCCCGAGCTCGAGACCAAGATCATGATGAACGTCGGCAATCCGCAGCTGGCCTTCGAGTTCTGCCAGCTGCCCAATGCGGGCGTCGGCCTGGCGCGGCTCGAGTTCATCATCAACAATCACATCGGCATCCACCCGAAGGCGATTCTCGACTACCCCAATGTGGATCCGGAGCTGCGCAAGGCGGTCGAAGGAGTTGCGCGCGGCCACAACACGCCACGGGCGTTTTATGTCGAACGGCTCACCGAGGGCGTGGCCACCATCGCGGCGGCGTTCTGGCCGAAGCCGGTCATCGTGCGCCTGTCGGACTTCAAGTCCAACGAGTACCGCAAGCTGATCGGCGGCTCGCGCTACGAGCCCGAGGAAGAGAACCCGATGCTCGGCTTTCGCGGCGCCTCGCGTTACGTGTCGGCCGACTTCCGCGAGTGCTTCGAGATGGAATGCAAGGCGATGAAGCGCGTGCGCGACGAGATGGGTCTCACCAACGTCGAGCTGATGGTGCCCTTCGTGCGCACGGTGCGCGAGGCGACCGGCGTGATCGAACTGCTGGCGCGCAACGGCCTGAAGCGCGGCGAGAACGGCCTGCGCATCATCATGATGTGCGAGCTGCCCTCCAACTGCATCCTGGCCGAGGACTTCCTCGAGCATTTCGACGGATTCTCGATCGGCTCCAACGACCTGACCCAGCTCACGCTGGGCCTGGACCGCGACTCCGGCCTGGTCGCCGAGGGTTTCGATGAGCGCGACCCGGCGGTGATGGCGCTGCTCGAGCGCGCCATCCATGCCTGCAACAAGGCCGGCAAGTATGTCGGCATCTGCGGGCAGGGGCCGTCGGACCATCCCGATCTGGCCGAGTGGCTGATGCGCCAGGGGATCGACTCCATCTCGCTGAATCCCGACACCGTTGTCTCGACCTGGAAGCGGCTGGCTTCGGCGCCGCCGCGCGCCGCAACGCCCTGACGCCTTGCGGTGAGTCTGCCGGCCCGAGGGGGCCGGCGCGACCTGTTGGCTGCGGCCGCCAGCGCCCGTGGCCGGGTCAGGGTTCGTCGGGCGCCGCCCGCCCTTCGAGATCCTGCCCCGACAGGTGGCTGAACAGATCCTGCAGCAACTGCGTCGCGGGTCGCGTGGCCTCGGCGGGCTGGGCGTCGGTCCACTCGAGGGCCAGCGTCAGCGCAATCCATGTCGGCGCGCGCCGTTCGGCGGGTGGGGCGTCGAGGGCTGCCAGGCCACGTGAAATCCGTGCGTCGAGCCGGACGCGGCGAGTGGTCGCTGGCGAAGGTTCGGCACAGTGGCGCGGGTCGGAGGTGACCAGGAACTCGCGGCAGATCACCGGCCGTTCGGCATGAATCGAGCACATCTCGTCCTCCAGGAACGGGCAGGGCAGCCGGGCTCGAAAATAGTCCAGGCCCATCGCACTGCGTTCGGTGTCGGAAAGGCGATCGAATCCACGCAGCCGCTCCAGCAATCCGGCCTGGCGCAGATGCTCGATGGCATCCCGAAAGCGGACCAGCATGGCGTCGCGGCGCGCTGGCGGCATCGCGTGGACCAGCGCATGGATTGCGCGGGCCTCGGTGCCCGATACCGGAACCAGCTGACGGCAGCAGGCACCGCAGCCGGCGGCGCAGCTGACGGGCTCATTCAGCGACTGGACCGTGGCGTCGACCGCCATGTCGGTCAGCGCGTGCACCAGCGGCAGCAGCCGGGTGGGGCTGACCGCACCGGGAGGCACCTGGATCTGCAGGGACACCGTACGTCCGCCGAGCGAGAACGTGATGGCGGCGCTGCGGGGCAGGTCGGTCGGATTTTCCTGCACGTCGTTCCTCCGGCGCGATCCCGTGGTCCACGATGATGCCACCCGATTCTCGGCCGTGCCAGTCCCTGTCAGTGGGCGCGGAGGGCGCGGAGGGCGCGGAGGGCGCGGAGGGCGCCGAGGGTTCGTCTACCCGGCGCGTCTTGCGGCAGCTGCGGTTTCCCGATCAGGTGGCGCTGCCTCGGGGCAGGGTCACGTGGCCCGGAAGGCCGCAACGGTGTCGACCAGACGCGCGGCTTCGAGCTCCAATCGCCGCGCACCCTCGGCCGTCGAATCGACCAGCGACGAGTTCTCCTGGGTGACATTGTCCAGCGAGGCCACCGCGATGTTGATCTGGGCCAGCCCCTGGTCCTGCTCGCGCGCGCTCAGCGAAATCTCCCGCACCAGCTCGCTCACCCGGTTGACGTGCTGCTCGATGCCCGAGATCGTGCCGTTGGCATCGATCACCGCCTGCTGGCCGTCGTTGATGCGCTTCAGCGATTCGTCGATCAGCTGACGGATTTCGCCGGCGGCCGAGCCGGCGCGCTGGGCAAGGCTGCGAACCTCGCTGGCGACCACCGCGAAACCGCGTCCCTGGTCGCCGGCACGCGCCGCTTCGACAGCGGCATTCAGCGCGAGGATATTGGTCTGGAAGGCGATCGTGTCGATCACGCCGACGATGCTGCGGATACGCGAGGAGGACGAGCCGATGCTGTCCATGGTGGCGACCACCCGGCGTACCGCCTCGGTCCCGGCGCTCATCCGGCCCGACGCCTCGTTGGCGGCCGTGCTGGCGTCGCGTGCGTGATCCGCGCTCTGGCGCACGGTCGCGGACAGCTCCTCGAGGCTTGCGGAACTCTGCTCGAGCGCCGCCGACTGGGATTGCGTCCGGTCGGCCAGCTGGCCGTTGCCGGTTGCGATGCGCTCGATCGAGTGGCGCACCTGCTCGACGCTTTGCCGCACATCGTTGATCACCGCGCGCAGATTCACCTTCATCTGCTCGATGGCCCGCATCACGTCGGATACCTCCGGATCGGCCGACTCATCGAAATGAGCGGTCACGAGGTCGCCCGAGGCAGCGATCTCCGCGGATTGACGAGCCAGTTGCATCGAACGCAGCCAGGTGCGCTGCAGCCACAGCCAGCCGCCCGCCAGCCAGGCCGAGCCGGCGATGGCCAGGCTTGCGCTCAACCACAGGGGCGCATTCGCCGCTTGTGCGAGTACCAGCAGGATCATGAAGCCGACGCCGCCGCAGGTATGCAGGCCGATGCGCAGCGACGCCGGCAGGCGCAGCAGCCCGCGCAGCGCACGCGCCATGCCGCGCTGAACCGCCTTGCCATGTTCGATGATCAGCCGCTTCTGCTGCGTTTCGCGCAGCAGGCGGTAGACCTGCTCGGCGGCGGCAACCTCTTCCCGGTTCGGCTTGGTGCGCACCGACATGTAACCGCAGACCTGGCCGTTCTGGCGAATCGGCGTCACATTGGCGCGAACCCAATAGAAATCACCGTTCTTGCATCGGTTCTTCACCAGGCCGGACCACGGCCTGCCCGCCTGCAGATCGGCCCAGAGGTCCGCGTAGGCCTCGGGCGGCATGTCGGGATGGCGAACGATGTTGTGTGCCTTGCCGAGCAGTTCGTCGATGTCGTAACCGCTGGTGCGCAGGAACACCGGGTTCGCATACGTGATGCGGCCCTTCAGGTCGGTGCGCGACACGATCAGGTCGTCATCGTGCAGCAGGAGCTCTTGCTGGGAGACCGGGAGGTTGACGCGCATTGCTGGTTTCCTGTTCCGCTGAGGCCGGGGTACTGGGGCTCAGGCGCGCGGCGTCTGCCGGGCACAGTCCCTCGTTGCGGTTCGATTGGACCTCTCGGGCGTCGAGTTCGGCGCGCGGAAAAGGCTGGTGAAAATCCAGCCAGTTCGTGCGGTCAAGAACTCCCCACGCCGCGCGCTCGATCGGCAAGCGGCGGCGGTGGCATTTGGCCGGAACGATCGGCGGGAAAACTTGGCAGGAACGAGGCGCGGCCGAGCGCGAGCCGCATAAAACAAGCGCGGCCGCAGCCGCGCTCCAACAATGAAAAACGCGGCCGCAGCCGCGTTGGATGACCCCCGAGCCATCCGTCGCGACGCGGCGGATGGCCAGCGAGCGATCAGCGAACCACGCGCAACATGTCGCGCTTGCCGCCTTTGTACGTGTACAGCGTCAGGGCGCCGTTCTTGATGTCGCCCTTCGGGTCGAAGGCGATGGTGCCGGTCACGCCTTCGTGCTTGATCGAAGCCAGCGCGGGCAGATACTTCTTGGGATCGGTGGAGTTGGCCTTCTGCATGGCCGCGACCATCGCCATCGTGGCGTCGTAGACATAGGGTGCATAGATCTGCACATCCATGTTGAACTTGGCCTTGAACTTGGCCTTGAACTCGTCCATCGCCTTGGCGTGCGGGCCTTCGACACCACCGGCCTCGGCGCACACCACCTGCCCGTCGGCCATCGCGTCGCCGGCCAGCTTGGCCAGTTCGGCGGTGCAGATGCCGTCGCCGCCCATGAATTTGGCGTTGATGCCCAGCTGCTTCATCTGGCGCAGCATCGGGCCGGCCACGGCGTCCATGCCGCCGAAGAACACCAGATCCGGCTTGGCGCCCTTGAGCTTGGTGAGCACCGCGTTGAAATCGGTGGCCTTGTCGGTGGTGTACTCGCGACCGACGATCTTGCCGCCGGCGGCCTTCACGGCCTTCTGGAATTCGTTGGCCACGCCTTCGCCGTAGGCGGTCTTGTCGTCGATGATCGCGATCGACTTGGCCTTGACTTCCTTCACCGCGAATTTGCCCAGATTGCCGCCGAGCTGACCATCATGGGCCACCACCCGGAAGGCGGTCTTGAAGCCCTGCTGGGTGTACTTCGGGTTGGTCGCCGAGGGCGAGATCTGGGGATGCCGGCATCCTTGTACAGCTTGGAGGCGGGGATCGTGGTGCCCGAGTTCAGGTGACCGATCACGCCGGCGACCTTGGCATCGACCAGCTTCTGGGCCGCTGCGGTGCCTTGCTTGGGATCGGCCGCGTCGTCTTCCGACAGCAGCTCGAACTTGATTTCCTGACCACCGATTTTCAGTTTCTTGGCGTTGACCTCTTCGATCGCCAGCTTGGCGCCAGCCTCGTTGTCCTTGCCCAGGTGGGCGATCGAGCCGGTCAAGGGGCCGACATGGCCGATCTTGACGACAGTCTGGGCACCTGCGCTGCCGGCTGCAAAAGCGGCCGCAACGGCAAAACTCACCAGTTTGAGATTCATCGGGAACTCTCCTCGGGATTATTGGAATGGGGCGGTCGCGTGTGCCTGGACCCCCCGGGCTGTCGGGCGAACAACGGCGCGAATGCTAGCCCGATTCATGGCGGGCGGCAAACATCTCAATGCCGCGGGCACCCCCATCCCGAACGCACGAAGGGGGGCTTCCGGTTGACCTGGCTTGGGGTAGGATGGCATCGCACAAGGAGATGCGATGAGCGCGCACTGGTGGTGGTGGGGATTGGCGGTTGGCCTGATGGCGTTCGAGCTCACGACCGGCACGCTGTTCCTGCTGGTGCTCGCGGTCGGCGCGGGCGTCGGTGGCCTGGCCGCCTTCGGTGGGCTGGGGGGTACTGTCCAGATCCTGGTTGCCGCCGTCACCGCCCTGGTCGGATGGTTCTTGCTGCGCCGCTTCCAGCCACGCCGGCGTGGCGCCCTGCCTTCGGTGCAGTCCAATCAGGACGTGCTGCTCGACATCGGCAGCCGGGTCCGTGTCGACCGCTGGCAGCCCGGCGGGGTTTCGCGCGTCCACTACCGCGGCGCTGCCTGGGAGGCGGTGATCGCCCCTGGCATCCCGGGCGATCCTGCCCCCGGCGACTACGAGATCCGGGCCATCGAAGGCAACCGGCTCGTTCTGGCGCCGGCCGGCTGAGTCGACGTCACGAAGCGTTGCGACACTCTCATCGTTCAGAGCACCCATTACCAACAGGGGATTCGCACCATGGTCGGCAGTCTGATTTTTTCGATGTTCTTTCTGGCGTTCGCGGCGCTGTTCGTCTTCAAGGCGGTCAAGCAGGTGCCCCATCAGCACGCCTGGGTCATCGAGCGCATGGGCAAGTACGACCGTACGCTCACGCCCGGATTGAATTTCCTGATTCCCTTCATCGACCGGGTGGCCTACAAGCACTCGCTCAAGGAAATCCCGCTGGACGTGCCCAGCCAGGTCTGCATCAGCAAGGACAACACGCAGCTCACCGTCGATGGCGTGCTGTATTTCCAGGTGACCGATCCGTTTCGCGCCTCCTACGGATCGTCCAACTATGTCGTGGCGATCACGCAGCTGGCGCAGACCACGCTGCGTTCGGTGATCGGCAAGCTCGAACTCGACCGCACCTTCGAAGAGCGCGACTACATCAACGCCAGTATCGTGTCGTCGCTCGACGAGGCGGCCCTGAACTGGGGCGTCAAGGTGCTGCGCTATGAAATCAAGGACCTCACGCCGCCCCAGGAAATCCTGCGTTCGATGCAGGCCCAGATCACGGCCGAGCGCGAGAAGCGTGCGCTGATCGCGGCCTCCGAGGGACGCAAGCAGGAACAGATCAACATCGCCACCGGCGAGCGCGAGTCTCAGATCCAGCGCTCCGAGGGGCAGCGCCAGGCCGAGGTCAATCGGGCACTGGGCGAGGCCTCGGCAATTTCCACCGTGGCCGACGCGACCGCCCAGGCGATCGAACGCATCGCTGCGTCCATCCGCCAGCCGGGTGGCATCGAGGCGGTCAATCTGAAGGTCGCCGAGCGTTATGTCGACGCCTTTGCGGGCCTGGCCAAGACCAACAATACCATGATCGTGCCGGCCAATCTCAGCGATCTGGCCACGCTGATCGCATCGGCGGCGCAGGTCGTGAAGGCGCAGACCACCACGGTCCAGGGACCGCGCGTGGGCTGACGGCAGAGGCGAGCCGCCGCCGCGCGGTGGCGGTTCCGCTATCCGAGCCACCATCGTGACTTCGAGCACACTGGTCCATTCGGTTCGGCGTTTCCTGGGTGAACAGGCGCCGTTCTCGCAGATGGCGCCCGATGATGTCGAGTTCGTGGCCCGACGCCTGGAGCTGGCTTATTTCAGCGCGGGTGACGTCATCGTGGCGCCGGCCTCCGGCCCGCCGGTGTGCTGCTGGATCGTGAAGCAGGGTGTGGTCGACGGCCTTCGTCCGGCCACCGGCACCACCGCGGCCGAGGCCGTGATGCACCTGACGCCCGGCGAGATCTTTCCGGTCGGCGCCCTATTGGCCGACCGCCCGGTCAGCAGCACCTATCGGGCGGGCGGCGACTGTTTCTGCTGGCAGCTGGCGCGCGAGCACTTCGAGGAACTCACGCGACGCAGTCCGGTCTTCCTGGACTTCTGCCGTCGGCGCATGGCGGCGCTGCTCGATCTGTCGCGCCAGGCGCTGCAGGCCAGCTATGCGGTACAAGCCAGCCAGTGGCGCACGATGAGCCAGCCCCTGTCACAGATCCTGCGCCGCGACGCGGTGACCTGCCTGGAAGACACGACCCTTCGCACCGTGTTCGAGCAGATGGAGGCGCACGACGTCGGCTCCCTGGTGGTGATGCGCGAAGCCGGCGAGGGCGCCGACGCGGTCGCCGGCATCTTTACCCGCCAGGACGTGGTGGGCCGCGTGGTCCTCCCCGGCCTGAGCCTCGACACACCCGTGGGCACCGTGATGACCACGCCGGTGCTCACGGCCATGGCCGACGAGACAGTGGCCGACGCCATGCTGCGGATGGCCGAGCGGACCATCCGGCATCTGCCGGTCGTCCATGATTCGAAGCTGATCGGGGTCGTCACCGAACGAGACCTGTTCGTGCTGCAGCGGCGAAGCCTGCGCCAGATCGGCGACTCGATCCGGTCGGCCCGCACCACGCCGAGCCTGCGGCAGGCGGCCGACGACATCCGCGAATGGTCGCTCAGCCTGGTCGCCCAGGGCGTTTCGCCGGATTTCATCACCCGGCTCATCAGCCGTCTGAACGATCAGCTCACCAGCCGCCTGCTGGCGCTGACAGCCCAGGTGCATGGCGTGGAGCTGGCAAGCCTGTGCTGGCTGGCACTGGGCAGCGAAGGGCGCCAGGAGCAGACGATTGCCACGGACCAGGACAACGGGCTGCTCATCGGGCCCGCCTGCAGCCTGCCCATCGCCCAGCTGCTGACCTTTGCCCAGGAGGTCAACCAGGCGCTGGACGAGTGCGGGTATCCGCTTTGTCAGGGTGAAGTAATGGCCGGCAATCCATCCTGGTGCCTGAGCGCCGATCAATGGTCGGCGCTGTTTCGAGGCTGGATCGACCGGGGCGACCCCCAGGCGCTGCTCAATGCCAGCGTGTTCTTCGATTTCCGGGCGCTGGCCGGCGATGCCTGCCTGGCGCAGGCGCTGTCGGCGGAGGTGGTCGAACAGGCTCGAGCCAGTCCGCGCTTCCTGAAGCAGATGAGCGACAACGCGCTGCGCAATCGCCCGCCGCAGGCCTGGACAGGCGGTTTGCTCGACCAGCTGTTCGCCAGCGAACCGATCGAGATCGACCTGAAGCTGCAGGGCACCACCCCCTTCGTCGACGCAGCCCGGGTGCTCGCGCTGGCCCATGGCGTGCGCCTGACCGGCACGGCCGAGCGCCTGCAATCTCTGGCGCAGACCGGCGCGCTGCCGTCGACCGAAGTGCATGCCTGGGTCGACGCCTTCCAGTTCCTGCAGGGCTTGCGATTGCGGGTCCAGCAGCGTGGCGTGCCGCTGGCGCAGGCCAACCGCGTCGATGTGCGCCAGCTTTCGGAGCTCGATCGGCGCATCCTGAAAGAAGCGTTCAGGCAGGCGCGCAAGCTGCAGCAGCGGCTCGCCGTCGACTATCCCGGATGAGCGGCGCTGCGCCAGCCGCGGCCCGCCAGGCACGCGGCCGTCCATGAGCCTGACCGGCTGGTTCGTGCGCCGATGGCCCAGGGCCGAGCCGCCCGAGCCCGCGGGCGCCGCGCCCGCCATCCGATGGGTGATCGTCGACCTCGAAACCAGCGGCCTGGATCCGAGCCGGGATGTGCTGCTGGCCATCGGCGCGGTCGCGGTGCATGGCGATCGGGTCGTGGTTTCGGACAGCCTCGAATTGGGGGTGCGGCCCGAACAGACCAGCAGCCGGCCCAATATCCTGGTGCACGGCATCGGCGAACAGGCTCAGCGCGCCGGTGTCTCGCCGGGCGAGGCCTGTGACCGCTTTCTGGCCTACGTCGGCCGTTCGCCCCTGGTCGCCTTTCGAGCCGGATTCGACCGGGGTTTCATGCAGCGCACCCTTCGCGATCATCGTCAGGCGAGGCTGCGAAACCCCTGGATCGACCTGGCCCTGCTCGCGCCGGCTTTGCATCCCCGAACGCCGCCCGACACGCTGGACGGCTGGCTTGCCCGGTTCCAGATCGGGGTCGAGCAGCGCCACCAGGCGATCAGCGATGCCATGGCAAGCGCGATGCTGTTTCAGCGGCTGCTCGCCGGGCTGCCCCCCGCCGAGCGCCATCCGGTGGCGCTGCAGCGGCTGTCGGCGCAGGGGCGCTGGCTGGGGGGGCAGGCTTGATGGGCTCGCGGGTTTCGCCGCGCAATGGCCCCGCGCACGCGAAACTTGCGGGGCGCAGCATTGGTCGGGGGGCGTCATCGCGTTCCGCTCAGGGCTCGGGGCCCCGCGGCGCTGCGCTCAGACCACCTGCTTGGCCAGCCGCTGCTTGTCCCGCTGCCACTCGCGATCTTTTTCGGTGGCGCGCTTGTCGAACTGCTTCTTGCCCTTGGCCAGCCCGATCTCGAGTTTGACGCGGCCGCGAACGTAGTGCAGATCCAGCGGCACCAGTGTGTAGCCGGCGCGTTCGACCTTGCCGATCAGCTTGGCGATCTCGGCGGCGTTCATCAGCAGTTTGCGGGTCCGGACGGGGTCCGGCTTGATGTGGGTCGATGCCTCGGGCAAGGGCGTCATGTGCGCGCCGATCAGGAACAGCTCGGCCCGCCGAATGATCACATAGGCTTCCTTGAGCTGGGCGCGCCCGGCCCGAATGGCCTTGACCTCCCAGCCTTCCAGCACGAGACCGGCCTCGTAACGCTCTTCGATGGAATAGTCGTGACGCGCTTTTCTGTTTTCGACGATGCTCATGGCGGGAAGGATACAATTCGCAGCGATCCGAGTGTCGAGAATTCGATTCCGTCGCGCTTTTTCCCTCTCAAGATGCCTTCGGTCCACAAGACAGTTCTGCTGCCGTACAGCGCCGAGCAGATGTACACGCTGGTGCACGACGTCGAGTTCTACCCGGCGTTCCTGCCCTGGTGCTCGGAGGCGGTCGTGCACGAACGCAGCGTGCATCACGTGGTGGCCACGCTGGGTATCCAGTTTCGGGGCATCCGCCAGTCGTTCAGCACCGAGAACGAACTGCACTCGCCGCACCGGATCAGCATCAAGCTGCGCGATGGGCCGTTCTCGTCGCTGGACGGGCTCTGGCTGTTCCACTCGCTGCGCCAGGACGCCTGCAAGGTCGATTTCCGGCTCGATTACGGCTTCAAGAGCGGCCTGCTCGGCCAGACCCTGGTCCCCGTGTTCGACCACATCGCGCGTTCGTTCGTCGATGCGTTCGTGCGTCGCGCCGAACAGGTTTATCCGGGCAGCTGAACGCCATGTCCGAGGCGCCGGTCGATCCGATCGACATCCAGATTGCCTGGGTCGCCCAGGCCGGGGTCGAATCCTGCCTGCTGCGCGTCCCCGGTGGGGCGACGCTGGGCCAGGCGCTGGTTCTGGCCCGCGCGCAAGGCCTGGTTCCTGACGAGGCGATCGATCAGGCCGCCACCGCCGTGTTCGGGCGCACGCGCGGCCCCGGCCATCGGCTGGCCGACGGCGATCGCATCGAACTGACTGGCCCGCTTCGGGTGGATCCCAAGGTGGCACGCGAGCGGCGGGTCGCGCATCGGCGCGCCGCCGAGCCCCGCAGCCGCTGGCGTGCGCAGGGTCGTTGACGGATCAGCCGCGCCGGCAGTCGTCGTTCAGCGCCTTTTGCAGGCTGTCGCGGCGCTTGGCCAGTTCTTCTTCGCCCATGAAGCTGCGCTCGCCATTCGCATCGACGCGGCTGATCCGCGCCCCGCTGTCCAACGTGCGCAGATCGGTGCGCCGGTCTTCGCAGATGCGCGCCAGCTGGGCGGCCTTTTGCGCCTGCTCGGCCTGTTTGCGTTCGGCCTGTTCGCGTTCCTGCTGGCGTCGCTTGAACGCCATGTCGCGTTCGGCGAAGGTCTTGGGTGCGGCGCCGGGATCCTTGGCGCCTTCCTTGCCGGTGTCCTTGGCCTGCTTGTCGGGCTCTGACTTGTCGGCTGCGCCGCGCTCGGACGCCGTCTTGTCGGCAGCCGCCAGGTCCGCCGGCGAGGTCGTCGCATCCGACGGTCCGGAGCGGGCTGCCGGCACGCTGCCCGCAGGCATCGGGATGGCGACCGATCCGCGCAGCACCTGCACGCCGCTGCGCGCGGTGGCAGGCGGACGATCGGAATAGACCACCTGCCCGGAATCGTCGACCCATTTGTACTGGGCGAATGCCAGGGCGGGCAGGGCCGAAGCGAACAGGAAGACGGCGCGCAGCGCGCAGACCCGGCGTTTCATGGTGACTCTCGAGGGTGACGGATCAGCCATTCTTCGGCCCGTCGCGCACCCGCGCGTGCCCGTCCCGATGAACGGCCTCGTCGGGGGGGCCGACGGCGGGAAGTGGCTCCCGGGCCGGGCGGCCGGCGCTGTCGGCCCGTCGGGATGGCGCCACCAGCCGCCCGCGGGGCCGCCTGCGGCTGGGGCCTGCGAGCCGCCGAACACGAATGTATAATGTGCTTTTGCCAGACGGGAAGCCATGCGACTGACCAAGAAGGCACTGACGTTCGATGACGTCCTGCTCGTTCCTTCGTACTCTGACATCCTCCCCCGCGACACCTCCCTGAAGACGCGTCTCACGCGTCGGATCGCGCTGAACATCCCGCTGCTGTCCGCGGCGATGGACACCGTGACCGAAGCGCCACTGGCAATCGCCATGGCCCAGGAAGGCGGTATCGGCATCGTGCACAAGAACCTGTCTCCGGCTGCCCAGGCAGCCCAGGTGCTCAGGGTCAAGCGCTACGAATCCGGTGTGCTCTCGGACCCCATCACCATCAGTCCCGACATGCGGGTGCGCGACGTGATCGCGCTCACCCGCCAGCATCGCATCTCGGGCCTGCCGGTGATTTCCGAAGGCAGGATCGTGGGCATCGTGACCAATCGCGATCTGCGCTTCGAAACCCGGCTCGACGAGCCGGTCAGTTCGATCATGACGCCGCGCGACCGGCTGATCACCATCCGCGAGGGCGCCTCGCTCGACGAGGCGCAGGCGCTGATGCATCGCCATCGGCTCGAGCGCGTGCTGGTCACCAACGAGGCCTTCGAGCTGAAGGGGCTGGTCACCGTCAAGGACATCCTGAAGGCCACCGAGCATCCCAACGCCGCCAAGGACAGCAAGGGCAAGCTGCGGGTCGGTGCGGCGGTTGGCGTGGGCGGCGACAGCGAAGAACGGGTCGAGCTGCTGGTGCGGGCCGGAGTCGACGCGCTGATCGTCGACACCGCGCATGGCCACAGCAAGGGCGTCATCGACCGGGTTCGCGAAATCAAGCGCCAGTATCCCCAGGTCGATGTGATCGGCGGCAACATCGCCACATCGGAGGCCGCGCGCGCGCTGGTCGAGGCCGGCGCCGACGGCGTCAAGGTCGGCATCGGTCCCGGGTCGATCTGCACCACCCGCATCGTGGCCGGCGTGGGTGTGCCGCAAATCTCCGCCATCAGCGATGTCTCCACCGCGCTGGCCGGCACCGGAGTGCCGATGATCGCCGACGGTGGCGTGCGTTATTCGGGCGACGTCGCCAAGGCGATCGCCGCGGGCGCCAACAGCGTGATGATGGGCTCGATGTTCGCCGGCACCGAAGAGGCCCCGGGCGAAGTCATCCTGCTGCACGGCCGCTCGTACAAGAGCTACCGCGGCATGGGTTCGCTGGGCGCCATGCAGGACGGCGCGGCCGACCGCTACTTCCAGGATCCCGAGTCCAACGCCGACAAGCTGGTGCCCGAGGGCATCGAAGGCCGCGTGCCCTACAAGGGCTCGGTGGTGGCCATCGTGTACCAGCTGTGCGGCGGCCTGCGCGCCAGCATGGGCTATTGCGGCTGCGCCGATATCGAGCAGATGCGCACGCGCACCCAGTTCGTCGAGATCAGTTCGGCGGGCATGCGCGAGTCGCATGTGCACGACGTGCAGATCACTCAAGAAGCCCCGAACTACCACATCGACTGAGCACGGACGGCCAGGGCCTCGCGCCCTTGCCGATCCCGACCCCGCCGGCACTGCGCCGGCTGTTTGTTTTTCCAGCGGCGCTTTCATGCACGACAAGATCCTGATCATCGATTTCGGTTCACAGGTCACCCAGCTGATCGCGCGGCGCGTGCGCGAGGCGCAGGTCTACTGTGAGATCCACGCATTCGACGAAGCGGACGCCACCCTGGCGGCCTGGCGGGCCGAGGGCTCGCTGAAGGGCATCATCCTGTCGGGCGGGCCCAATTCGGTGCTCGAGACCGGATCGCCGCGAGCGTCGGCGATGGTCTTCGAGGCCGGCGTGCCGATCCTGGGCACTTGCTACGGCATGCAGCTGATGGCCGATCAGCTCGGCGGCCAGGTCGAGCTCGGCACGGTACGCGAGTTCGGTCATGCGCTGGTGCGCGCGCGCGGGCACACCCGCCTGCTCGATGGCATCGAGGACCAGCGAAGCCCCGAGGGTTACGGCCTGCTCGACGTCTGGATGAGCCATGGCGACAAGGTCGTGCGCATGCCCGAGGGCTTCAAGCTGATGGCCTCGACCGAGAGCTGCCCCATCGCCGCGATGGCCGACGAAGCGCGCCACTGGTATGGCGTGCAGTGGCACAGCGAGGTCACGCACACGAAGCAGGGCAAGGCCATCCTGAACCGCTTCGTGCACGAGATCTGCGGCGCGCATGGCGACTGGACCATGCCCGGGTTTGCCGACGAGGCGGTGGCGCGCATCCGTGCCCAGGTGGGCCGCGACCATGTCATCCTGGGCCTGTCGGGCGGCGTCGATTCATCGGTGGCGGCGGCGCTCATCCACCGCGCGATCGGCACCCAGCTCACCTGCGTATTCGTCGACCACGGCCTGCTGCGCCTGAACGAGGCCGAGCAGGTGATGAGCACCTTCGCGCAGCACCTGGGCGTGCATGTCATCCATGTCAACGCCACCGAAGCCTTCATGGGCAAGCTGGCCGGCGTCAGCGACCCCGAGGCCAAGCGCAAGATCATCGGCGGCGAGTTCGTCGAGGTCTTCCAGCAGGAGTCCGACAAGCTGACCGATGCGCGCTGGCTGGCCCAGGGCACCATCTATCCCGACGTGATCGAATCGGCCGGCGCGAAGAAGAAGGCGCACACCATCAAGTCGCATCACAACGTCGGCGGCCTGCCGGCCTCGATGAAGCTCAAGCTGCTCGAACCGCTGCGCGATCTGTTCAAGGACGAAGTGCGCGAGCTCGGCGTGGCGCTGGGTCTGCCACGCGAGATGGTCTACCGCCATCCGTTCCCGGGGCCGGGGCTGGGTGTGCGCATCCTGGGCGAGGTGCGGGCCGACTACGCGCACCTGCTGCAGCGGGCCGACGCGATCTTCATCGACGAGCTGCGCGCCACCGTGGCCACCGAGCGCGATGTGGCCGCCGGGCTGGCGGGCGAGGGCGATGCCGGGCGCAGCTGGTACGACCTCACCTCGCAGGCATTCGCGGTGTTCCTGCCGGTGCGCTCGGTGGGGGTGATGGGCGACGGGCGCACCTACGAGCACGTGGTGGCATTGCGCGCGGTGCAGACGCAGGACTTCATGACCGCGCACTGGGCGCATCTGCCGCACGAGCTGCTGGGCCGGGTGAGCAACCGCATCATCAACGAAGTTCGCGGGATCAACCGGGTGGTTTACGACATTTCCGGGAAGCCGCCGGCGACGATCGAGTGGGAGTGATTCGACGTCTTTCAGCGTCTATCGGGGTCTATCGGAATTCGCTGCTAAGTGCTTGTCCCGTATAGAGAACGTCTGTTGAAATCTATCGACATCTATCGGGGGGATGCCTTCCAGTTTGACGGTAAATCTGACGGTAAAAATCTGGCACTGACACCCTCCGAATTTTTTACCGTCAGCACGTTCTGGTCATTGACGGTAAAAAATAGTCAGAAAACCAAGACGAAACAACAACTTAGCGCAGTTGTAGCGGCCAAATCATCGTGACGGTAAAATTCCTCCGAGAGGAGGGACCGCCGATGCTGTCCGATGGCACGCTCAGGGGCATCAAGCCCCAGGCCACCACCTACAAGATCGCCGACCGGGACGGGATGTACGTGACCGTCTCCCCCAGGGGCACGATCACTTTCCGTCTCGACTACCGGCTCAACGGCCGGCGCGAAACGCTCACGATCGGCCGCTACGGGTCGAAGGACGGGATCTCGCTTCTGATGGCGCGCGAGCGCTGCACGGAAGCGCGCAAGGCGATCGCCGAAGGCCGATCTCCCTCCCAGGAGAAGCAGCGCGAGAAGCTCAGGACGGCCGAGGCCAAGACCTTCGAGGAGTTCACCAAACGCTGGCTGGAAGAAGCCAGGATGGCCGAGAGCACCAAGTCGATGCGCAAGAGCATCATCGACCGGGACATCATGCCGGTGTTCCGGAACCGGCTGATGGCCGAGATCGGCCCGGAGGACCTGCGCAACCTGTGCGCCAAGGTCAAGGCACGCGGCGCGCCGGCGACCGCCGTGCACGTGCGCGACATCGTCAAGCAGGTGTTCGGTTTCGCGGCGCTGCATGGCGACAAGGCGCCGAATCCCGCGGACGAAGTCGGCCCCTCATCGATCGCCACCTTCGTGGCCAAGGACCGCGCGCTGTCGCCGTCCGAGATCCGCGTCATGCACCGGGTGCTGGACGCCACCGCGACCCTGCCGACCATCCGCCTGGCGCTGCGCCTGATCCTGCTGACGCTCGTGCGCAAGAGCGAGCTGATCGAGGCCACCTGGGACGAGGTCGACTTCGAGAACGCCGTCTGGACGATTCCGAAGAGCCGCATGAAGGCCGGCAAGCCCCACAACGTCTACCTGTCGCAGCAGGCGCTGGACATCATGGTGGCACTGCGCACCTGTGCCGGCGGCTCACGCTTCCTGCTGCCCTCGCGCTATGACGCCGATCGCTGCATGTCGAAGGCCACCTTGAACCGGGTCACCCAGACCGTCGCGGAGCGAGCCAAGGAAGCGAAGCTCCCGCTGGAGCCATTCACCGTGCACGACCTGCGCCGCACCGGCTCGACCATCCTGAACGAGCTCGGCTTCAACAGCGACTGGATCGAGAAGTGCCTTGCCCACGAAGACGGGCGCTCATCGCGCGGCGTCTACAACAAGGCGGAATATGCAGAGCAGCGGCGTCACATGCTGCAGGAGTGGGCGGACATGATCGATGCGTGGGTCGCGGGGAAGTCGCACACCCCGACGTTGCTGCCGCCGAGCATGAAGGTGGTGACGACGGCGGCGCCGATATGACGCCATCGCTACAACAAGATCCATCACGCAGAGTTCGCATCTGCCATTCATGATGAGCATCCAAGAATGGCGGCTCTCGGGTAACTGGCGCGGAGCAACTGCGAGCGCTCAACGACACGCGAAGTGCTATGGAACTTAAGATCGACGGAAGCGACCCACGGGGTTCTAGATGGCATAGATGGGACCCACACCTTCACACACCAGGAACCGCGCTCAACGACCAGTACAAAGGTTCCGATCCGTGGGATGTCTTTGTCAGCAAGATCGAGCAGAGCGATCCCCGATCCCGCGCTCTCGGGATTACCGACTACTGCGGTATCGAGGGCTATATCGACACCGATGCTCGAAAGAGGCTGGTCGCCTGCAAGGCGTGGGACTGATATTTCCGAACGTGGAGTTTCGGCTGTCCATCGAGACCAATAAGGGTTCCGGGATTAACCTCCACCTGCTCTTCTCCCCTCACGAAGCCGACCATGTACAGCGAATCCACCACTTCTTGGACGGACTTACGTTCAAGTATCAGGGCGAGACATTCCGCTGCAAGCGTGGTGATCTGATTCGTCTTGGACGGGTCCACGACCCGTCGCTGCTCGATGATGCCGTCGCACACCGCGAGGGTGTGAACCAGTTCAAGCTGAATCCCGACGACCTGCGAACCGCTTGGAAAGAAAGCGCATGGGTGCAGGAACACTGCCTGATTGCAGTGGCCGGCAGCGGACGCGATGGCACTTCGGGCCTGCAAGGTGACGGTGGAGCATGGGAGGCGACGCGAAAGAACATCGAAGGTCTCGCGCACATCATCTTTACGGCGAATCCGAAGCAGATCGAGTTCTACTTGGGCAGGGGCGCCGCGACAGTCGATGATCTCGAGAAGAAATGGAGCGGACGCAAGCCGTGTTTGCATGGATCTGATGCGCACGAAGCTGATCGCGTCGGAGTACCAGAGCTTGCGCGCCGATGTTGGCTCAACGGTGACTTGACGTTCGACACGCTGAGACACGCGGCTATCGAGCCGGAGGGGCGAGTGCATATTGGCGAAACGCCGCCTCGCGGCGCACTGCCCGGCAACTGCATGCGATCTGTGGAGGTTTCCAACGCGCCTTGGATGAGGCCGAACCGCGTTCCGATCAACGCCGGGATGGTTGCGATCATTGGCGCGAGAGGTTCGGGCAAGACCGCGCTCGCGGACCTCATTGCCACCGGGGCGTTCGGGGTGTCGTCGCAATTGAGCAAGAGCTCGTTCCTTCGTCGCGCCGCCGAGTTCTTGTCTGGCTCGAGCGTGAGGCTCAGCTGGGAAGCTGGCGATGACACGGAGAACCAGGTTGCCGCAGTCGAGGCCGAGGAATTGTTCGATGCGCCGCATGTGCAGTACCTTTCGCAGCAATTTGTCGAGCAGCTTTGCTCGTCCGAGGGTTTGGACGATGCGCTGGTCGCGGAGATCCAGCGCGTGATTTTCCAGGCGCACGCCGAGGCCGGATCGGCTGGGTGCGGAAGACTTTTCGGCGTTGCTGTCGCAGCGTCTGGAACCGGCGCGCGAGGCGCGCGACCGCCAGAGCAGGCATGAGCGCGCAGCCGACGCTATCACCAGCGAGCAACTGCGCAAGGACGGCCTGAGGGCGCTCAGCAAGGATCGGGAGGAAAGAGGAAGGCGGTCGACAAAAGGACAAGGCGGACCGCAAGCTGCTAGTGCCGAAGGGCCAAGAACAGCGCGCCAAGCGCCTCGAGGTGATCGCGACTGCTGTCGAAGAGAGTCAACGCGCGGCGCGCGCCGTCAAGCTCAAGGTGCAGGCCCTGATTGGCCTCCAGGCTGATATTGCGGATTTCCGACAGCGGCGTGTTCCAGACTGGATAGTCGACTTGAAACAGCGGCGCGAAGATGCTGGGCTGAGCGATGTTGATTGGAACGCGTTCGCCGTGCAGTTCGCGGGAAGCGTCGATACCCTGCTGAATGACCGCGTCCGCGCGGCGCAGACGGAGCTAAAGAAGTTGGAGGGACCGGCACTGACCGACCCACCAGAAGACGCGAAGGCTGATCCAACCATACCGTTGATTGCCGAGGATGCGGACCTTTCGAGCCTGACCCTGCGCCTGCTAGAACGCGAACGCGATCGCCTACAGCGCGTGGTCGGTGTTGATGAGCAGAACGCCCGGCGCTACAAGCTGCTCTCTGAGAAGATCTCGAAGGCCGAAACGGCGTTTGCCAAGATCGTGGGCGAGATCGAGCGCGCCGGCAAAGCCGACGAAATGCTGAAGGTCTTGCGTGAGCAGCGCAACACCGCGTACCAGGAATCTTTGATGCGGTGATTGAGGAAGAGCGCGAACTCGCCGCTCTATACGCGCCCCTAAAGGGGCGCATCGCTTCGGCTCAAGGCGCGCTATCCAAGCTGTCGTTCTCCGTTCGACGCATTGTTGATCTCGACGCGTGGACTGAGCGCGGCGAGGCTCTGCTTGATCTGCGGACTGGTCCGTTCCGGGGCAAGGGCGAACTGCGCAAGACAGCCGACGCGTCACTGGCCGCGGCTTGGCGGCAGGGGACGGCCGCGGAGGTCGCCAGTGCCATGGCCGCCTTTGTCGCCAGCTATGCGGAAGGACTCAAGCAGCACATGCCCGTTCAGGCGAACCTTCGTGATTGGGCACGGAGAGTGGTGGCGTGGTTGTACAGCACCGACCACATCCAGGTTGGTTATGGTTTGCAGTACGACGGGCTAGAGGTTGAGCACCTTTCACCAGGGACGCGAGGCATTGTCCTGCTGTTGCTCTACTTGGCCATAGACGCCGAAGATGATCGTCCTCTAATAATTGATCAGCCCGAGGAGAACTTGGATCCGCAGTCGGTTTTCGACGATTTGGTTCCAGTCTTCCGCGAAGCCAAACGGCGTAGACAGATCATTGTCGTGACCCACAACGCCAATCTTGTCGTCAATACCGACGTTGACCAAGTGATTGTGGCTCGCTGCGGTCCACATCGGCCTGGTCAGCTGCCCGACATCACCTACGAAAGCGGTGGGCTCGAGAACAGTGCGATTCGAAGGGCTGTTTGCGCAATCCTCGAAGGCGGAGAACGTGCATTCCGCGAGCGAGCGCGGCGGCTGAGGGTTGCTACGTGATGAAGTGTCCGTCCGTATCGCCTGCGACTTTCCCTCATTGGTTCGCGAAGCGAGGCGCCAAGA
Organism: Burkholderiaceae bacterium; assembly: GCA_016710525.1. Lineage (GTDB taxonomy): Bacteria > Pseudomonadota > Gammaproteobacteria > Burkholderiales > Burkholderiaceae_E > Quisquiliibacterium. Next base: position 11,378 of record JADJVQ010000136.1, on the reverse strand, counting down.
GGCGGTTCGTCGGCCGGGTTCGTCGGCTGCGAGTGGTCGTTCTGTGTCGGCATCTTCCGGACGGGTCGTCGATCAGGTCGACCGAGAAACCGGCCTTCGGGCGACGCATCGCAGTATGTGAGTCGCGGCCGATTCGACTTGCGTTGAGGGTTGGGCGCAGGAAGTGGCGAGGGATCGAGTGGGAAGACTAAGCGGGCTTATGCGTAGCGCACAGCAGAGGTTAGGTGGTACCTGACCGTGCTCGCTGTCTAGGCTTGGCAAAGCCGTTTGTGGGCCTTTCCCTTACCCATGCATAGCGAACGGAATCCTGTCGAAGGAGAAACTCGCGGATTTGTTGCTGCTTAGCCTGATCCGCCCGAAAAAGATGCTCCGCAGATCCTGGTCGACGGAATCCTCGGAGGCGCCTCGCTCGACCGCCTTGGCGTACCACTCCTGCCCGAGACCGTAGTCACCCATCTCCACGTGAACCGCGCCCAGCAACGTGCATGGCCGGTAGTCGTCAGGCTTGAACGCGTGTGCCTGGTGGCCGAGGTGCAGAGCCTCGTTCCAGCGTCCAAGGTCCCGCATGACACCGCCATGGGTGGTGCATAGCGCGGACTTGAGCTTGGGCGACTTCTGCGGCTCCACGCTGATCGTGCGCAGCAGCGAATCGGCATCGGCGGGGCGATCGCACTTGCGGTAATGGCCACTGGCATTGACTGCGGCCCAGGGGTCGCGTGTCTTCTCGAATTCGGTGGCGAAGAAGTCCGCTTCAAGTCGGTGGTGGGCGGCCCGCAACTCGTCGGTGAAGTAGGCTTCGCCGGCCGTAGATAGCCAAACGAAGTCCTCCGCGCTCAATCGCTGGCCGGCATCGACGCGCTTCAGGATCGCCATCAGGCGACTGAAATAGTCTTGATCGACATAAGTGTCGATGCCGTAGCGCGCCCGCAGTTCCCGCTGCTTGATCTGGGCGATGTACCTGGGATCGCGTTCCCTGGCCAGGCGAGCCGCTTCCGCCTGCTCCATGGCTCGGTTCGCCTTCTCCTCCATTGCCGCTCTGCGCGCGCACTCTTCCGCTTCTGCCGCGAGCCTTGCGGTGGTCGCAGCCTCGATCCGAGCAGCTTGCTCGGTAAGCGCCGTTTCACGAAAGCTGTCGTAGGTCAGTTGACCAGTAGCCAATCGATGCAGAGCTTCCAGGCGTTCCTTCTGCAAGAAGGTCAACGATAGCGCTGTCACCCGCCTGCCGAGCCGCATACTCTCGAGGATGCCTTGAAGGCGAGCGCCGGGGAGACTTGCGCCTGGCAAGTCGTCTACGCAGTAGCGGAGTGCGGTGTCGCGATAAGAAGGATCGGCCAAAGAAGCCTCGTTGTCTGGCGATGAGGGGCTTTGAAGAGACTGGCGACTCTTGCAACTCCCTGTCGAAGTCGACTTGCCCTGCGTAGTTGACCAGAAGAGAGGTCGCCTCGGCAAGAAGACCAGGAGGTCTCTGGGTGGTTAGTTCGAGAACGGACGCCAGTCCCGCCGGCCATGGTGCTCGTTACGATGCAGGCGCGCCTCTGACCTGCCGGCGCTTGCGCTGACGCACATCGGGCAAGGGCGCGCGTTTCGGCGGCGCGGCGTTCGGCGCATTCCGTCGCGCCTCGATCCACGCCTCGATTTCGCGCAAATCCCACACCACGCAGCGCGCGGTGAGATAGAACCGCTGCGGAAATTCCCCGCGGCGCTCCAGTTCGTAGATCGTCGAGTCCGCCAGCGGAACGATCTGACGTAGCTCGCTGCGGCGGATCGTGCGCCTCAGCCCCTTGGGGTCGGCAGGCGCGGTCTTGTACAGCTCCCGGATCGCCCGCCCGTCGAACGCGCCCAGTGGCTCGGTCTCGCGCACTGCCTCCCGAAGCAAGTCGGCACCATCTCGGCCGGCGGCACGATCGTCATCGATCTCTCGGTCGAGCCGAGGATCCATCCCCTTCGGTTTCGTGACGCCGGCGGCCCGCGCCGTGTCCCCGAACTGCCTTCCGCGCTTCATTCGCACCCCCGTTCTCGGTCGAGAAGCCGCCCCGGCTTCCGGCATTGGGCCGCGCGTAGCGGCCGCCGACCGACTTTCAGAACCGTAGACCTCGCGTGGCCGCCACCGAAGTGGCGCCTCGCGACCCTGGAGGCATCGGCCGGGCGTCCTGGCGTCTGTCGCCACGGTTCGCCGGCTTCGTCATCTATCGAGAAGCCCCTCGATGTCCGGTTACGGAATCCCGCCCAAAAGTGTCGGGACGTCTCTCCATCGCTGGCGTCCTGGGCGCTCGACCTAGGTCGTTCGTCGACTTTTTCTTTCGCTGATCTTCGCTCGATCTCCTTCCCGTCCGGCAACCGACGGGGAGAGACATGGCGCTCAAGGCGGGAGAGGGTCTCCAGCGATGGGAGATCGCGGTTACGAAGAAGCTGGTGGGTGAGTTCAGAAGGCGATCGCGAAGCCTCGCCCGCGAGGAGTTCGACGATCTGATGCAGGAGTGCCTGGCGCACTGGATCGTGGTGCGCCGGAAACTCCCGCCCGATCCGGATGCACCCCCTGTGGCCTACATGGCCCAGGTCATCCGCAACAAACTCACGGATCTGATCCGCGAGCAGGCCGCCGACAAGCGCGCCGGTGAACAGGACGCGCTCTCGCTCGACGCGGCACTCGACGGCTCGGAGGACGGCATGACGCTCGCCGATCTGCTGGCCGACGACGAATCTGCCCAACCGGACGAGGCCGGCGCCGTCGATCACCACCACGCGCGCATCGACATCGGTCGCGCCCTGGCTCGGCTGACGCCGGTCCAGAGGCAGTTGTGCCAGATGCTCGGCGAGGAGGGGCTGACGATCAAAGAGGCCGCCGAGCGGCTCCGAATTCCGCGCGGTACCTTGTACGAGGAGATCAAGCGCATCCGCAAGGTCTTCGCGGATCAGGGGCTTGGCGACTATCTGAAGGAGTAGCCGACACTTTTTCACGCGATTCCGTATGCCTGATGACAGACCTGAATCGGCGCGGAATCGATGATCAAGTTCACCGTCACGAGCACGAAGGGCGGCGTCGGCAAGACGACGCTCACGGCCAACCTGGGGGCACTGCTAGCCGACATGGGCCTGCGCGTGCTGCTGGTCGACGCGGACGTGCAGCCGTCGCTGTCGAAGTACTTCCCGCTCGCGACGCCGCAGCCCTCGGCCGGGCTCACCGAGGTGATCGTTCGCGGCGAAGTCACGGCCGCCTGCATCACGGCGACGGTCTTCCCGAACCTCGACATCGTCGTGTCCGATGACCCCGAGGGTCATCTCCCCAACTGGCTGCTCAACCGGATCGACCGCGGCTTCCGATTGCGTTTCGCGCTGCAGGCCGCCGTGGTGGCGGATGCCTATGACTGCGTCCTGATCGATACGCAGGGCGCCATCGGGCCCTGCAGGACGCGGCCGTCATGGCCGCCGACATCCTCGTCTCGCCGATCACGCCCGAGATCCTCTCGGCGCGGGAGTTCAAGGACGGCACAATGGAGCTGCTCGATCGACTCGAACCGGGCAGCGCCCTCGGCGCCACGCTCGGCCCGGTGAAGGCGGTGATCTACCGGCAGGACCGGACGGCCGATGCCCGGCTGATAGCCAACGGAATCCGCGAGGACTTCATCCGCCTGAAGGGCAGGGTGTCGGTGCTCGACACGGTGGTGCCGCACGCCAAGGCCTACAAGGAAGCCGCCACCCTGCGCATTCCGGTGCACCGGCACGAACGCCGGCGCGATGGCGTCATGCCGAGCGCATGCGCGGTGATGCACCAGCTCGCCTGGGAACTGATCCCCAGCCTGCAGGGCGTTCACGCCGATGGCTCCGTCGCCGAGGAGCGGTCGGCATGAGCAGCAAGGTGTCGCTGGATGAGCGTCGGCGGCTCGTGGCCGAGTCGTTGCAGGTGGGCAATCCTGGGAACAACGCGCGGGATCTGGCCGGTCAGGGCGACCCACGCACGGAGTCGCAGATCGAACTCTCGATCGACGAGATCCGTCCCTACGAGAACAACCCGCGGCGCGCGGCGAACGCGAAGTTCGATGACATCAAGGAATCGATCCGCACCAGTGGTCTGAGAAGCCCGCTCACCGTGACCCGCCGTCCCGGCGAGTCGCACTTCATCGTCGAGGCCGGCGGCAACACGCGGCTGCTGGCCTTGCGGCAACTGTGGGCCGAGACGCGCGATCCGCGCTTCCGCAAGCTGGTGGTGCTGTTTCGGCCCTGGCGATCCGAGAGCCACGTCCTCACCTCGCACCTGATCGAGAACGAGCAGCGCGGAGAGATGACCTTCTGGGACAAGGCCTCGGGCATCGTCGAACTCAAGTCGCGTCTCGAGGCCGAGCAGGGCCGAACCCTGACGCTGCGGCCGCTGGAGGATGCACTCCACGCGCTGGGCTTGTCGGTGAACACCGCAACGCTGGGCCTGCATCTCTTCGCCACCGAGCGGCTGCGAATCCTCGGCGAGGTGGTGGCCGACCTGTCTGGTCTCGACGTCAAGACGATGCAGCCTCGGCTGAACGCACTGAAGCGCTACGCCCAGACGCGAAGCTCGATTCCCGAGGACGACCTCTACGCGCAGGTGTTCGAACCGGTCTTTCGACGCATCGCGCAGCAGTACCCGCACACCGGCACGTTCAGCGTGGCCGCCACCTGCGAGGCCTGCGAAGTCGCCTTGGCCCACCATCTCGGCGAGCCTGTCGAGTCGCTTCGTTTGGCACTGAGGTCGAAGGGCGACCGCGAGCCCCAGGTGAACCCGTTGGCGCCGGTAGCGGGCTCTTCCGCCGACGGCGACGGCACGGAGGCAGACGAACTGCTGACGCGGGCCAGGCGCTTTGCGGACGCCGTCGGCATTGCCGGCGTCGTCCATCCGGAACCGCAGGCCGCCGCCGGCTTGCGCATCGCGACGCTCACCGACGGCGACGCGGAGGATCCCTCGCGCCATCGCGGCTGGTGCCTGCTCGCGACGCTCCTCGGCCAGCTCGAGACGAACGCGGCGCCGCCGAGTGCGCCGGCGCCGGCGTTCCTGCAATGGCTCGTCGATCCCGATGACCCGTCGGCGACGGCGTTCTGGGAGTTGTTGGCTTGCGCCAGGCGATCGGCTGGCTTTCGTCGGCAGCCAGGTGCCGCGAGCGATGCGGCTTCTCCCTCGGAGGAGGCGTGATGCTCCCGCTGCAAGACCCGCAGGTGCGGCTCGTCCTGCTCAATCACGTGACCGTGCGATTGGCCGATGCCGCGCAGGATGAGATTCACGCCGCGGGCATCGAGAACGAGTTGCTGGCCCATCTTCGGCAACTCTCGGCAGTCGATCTTAGTCGCCTCGCCGCGATGCGCAGCTTGACGATCGGCGTCGCGTTCGACGGCGCCGCCCTCAAGGCGGGACTGCGCGCGGTGGCTCTCGTCAACGAGGCCAAGGCGCTGGAGACGTACTTCATCCGCCACGGCGCGTCCACGCACCTGATGAGCGCGCTGTTCAAGGTTCGCCGCAAGCTGACGCTCAAGCGCCGCCGCGACTTCGACGCGCGGCGGCCGGCAGGTCGCGTGCGGCTGCCCGACTACGCGACGCGCGAGCGCATCTACCAGGCGTGGCGGGCCATCGACGATCCGTCGCCCCGCCTTCGCTACTACCGGCTGCACCAGGAGTTCCAGCACATCCCGATCGCCGTGCTGGAGGCGGTGATCCGCGAGTTCGAGGCCGACGAATGAACGCGCGCCTGGAAAGCCGCGGCATCACGCCGCAGGTGTTGCTCGATGTCTTCGACACGCCGGTGAGCTTTCATCGTTGCCTGGTGCCAATCACCGGCGGCGTCACATCCGGCACTGATGCTGTCGCAGGCGATCTGGACCACCCAGTCGCTCGAGCCCTCTGCCGACGGCTGGTTCATCCGTTCTCAGGAGCAGTGGACGCAGGAAACTGGGCTGTCGCGCTGGGAACAGGAAACCGCACGGCGCGCTTTGCGCCGCTCGGGATTGCTCGAAGAGCGCCGCGTCGGCATGCCGGCCAAGCTCTGGTTCCGCGTGCGTCCCGACGCCGTCTGGCGCGCCCTGCAGGCCCATGCGGGCGCGTCGTACCGATGACGGCGCGCAGGAGCCGCCGTGGCTGAGGACCTGCGCCTTGCCGACGAGGAACCGCAGGGGCGGGCAGCGGGCTTCGATGCGGCGCCGCTGTCGGTCATCTGGCCGCTACTCGGGCGGCACATCGCATTTCATCGCCGCCTCGTGGATCTCACATCCAGCGTCAAGGCAGCGCTCCTGCTGTCGCAGTCCGTCTATTGGACGCGCCATGGCCGGGACATCGCCCAGACCGGCGGATGGTTTCACAAGACGTCCGAGCAATGGGAGATGGAGACCGGCCTGTCGGCGAAGGAGCAGGCCAGCGCGCGCGAGGTGCTGCGCGGCCTGGCGCTGCTCGACGACCAGCGCATGGGGATTCCCGCCCGGCTGCACTTCCGCTTGAACGTGGACGAGCTGGGCATGCGCCTCGCCGACCGGATCGCCTGCCACCCGCACGCGGCGGACTGGAGCGACCGTGTCGTACTCGCCGAGCTGCTTGGGCCATCGGTGGCGTTCCACCGCACGCTCGCCGGTATCGCCGGCGGCGTGCATGCCGGCCTGATGCTGTCTCGCGCGTTGCACCTGACGCGGCTGCAGGCCAGGCACCGACTGGAACGTTGGATCTCCAGCTCAGCAGCGCGCTGGTTCGAAGAGATCGGTCTCACGCGGCGCGAACAGGAAACCGCGCGCCGCGATCTCGTCCGCACCGGGCTCTGGGAGGAGTGCTTGCGCGGCATTCCGCCGAGCCTGGTGGCGCGCATTCGGCTGGACTGTCTGCTCGCACTGCTCACCGACGACGCATCGGCGGCAAGGAGCCTCGGCTCGCGCATTGCAGAGCCAGACCGTGGCGTTGCCGCAGACAAGGGTTCACCGAATGTCGAATCAAGACTGAGGCAACCCCGCAGCCTTGTCTCGCCAAAACCGCCGGATCAGTTCGCCCGATCCGCCAACACGGTTCAGCCGAAAGCGCCGTTCTTCTTATGAATCACAGTACAGGTGAATCATTACAACCACAGCACACCGCCTCGTCTGCGAATCCACCGCACACCGAGGCTGGTGGTGAACTGATCTTTCCCGAGCAGATGCTGCCGGACGAACGCCAGGCAGCGCGTCTGCTGCTGCGCCGTTGCGGCGATCAAGCCCAGTGCCTGCTCGATGAACTCGCAGGCGGCTTCAGGTGCGCGGTGTTCGGCTCAGCCCCGTGGCCTACCTGCGCGGGCTCATCGCCCGCGCTGCGGCCGGCAGTTTCGTGCCGGAGCTCGGCCCCCGTGTCGCGGCCGAGCGCGAGCAGCGGCAGAAGGAAGCCCTCCGGCGTCGCGAACGCGAGGCTGAAGAGCAGCGCCTGGCCGCCGAGCGTGCCACGCCCGGAGTACCAGGCCAAGGCCCTGGCCCAGCGGCAGAAGGTCAGACAAATGATCGACGAGCTCAAGGTGCGCATGGGCACGAACAGGCGGCCCTGAGCACAACGCGCCCGCTCATCCAACCGACGCAAGAACACCCCTCCACGGAGTCCACCATGACAACGCAAGACACGCCGTCATCCCTCGGACCAGCGTCAGCAGTCGATTCCGCGACGATCATTCGCGACCCGCCGGCGACGAAGGCCCGACCCGCGCTGGGTCAGCTTGCCGACGAGACGCCCGATGCGATGACGCTGCATACCCAGGATGCCTACCGGATGTTCATTGGGCGCGCCGCCGACGCAGCGACCAAGGCACCGGCGATCCCGGGCGGCCGGCGGTTTGCGGCGATGCTGAAGTCGATCTGGTACCTGTCGGCCAACGACAACCCCTACGCCGACTGGCTCCTGATCCAGGTCTATCAGTCCCTGGCCGACATCCGATCGCAAATGGGTCGGGTGATCGAAGCACGTGAGGCCGAGTTCGAGCGGCTGCGCCGCAAGGGGCTCGCCCTGTCCGTGCTCGCGTCGCGCAGCCCGGTCACGGTGGAGTTGGGGTTTCGCAGTCCGTATGGCTACGCCACGGCCGAGGCGATCGTCGAGTTCGACTACCACGTGCGCATGGTCAAGACCCTCGTGCTCAAGGACCGCATGAGCGACGAGGCGGGCAGGGCCGACATCCGGGCCGTCGGCCGCGGACTTCGAGCGCTCTTCCTGGAACCGATCCGCTGGGAGCGCAACCTGCTGCGCGAGGAAATGCTGCCCCTGAGCCGGCGCGACTTCCTGCCTGGAGCCGACGAGGCGGCACGACAGCGGGTGCGCGCCGCGGTGGCGCTGTTCGGCGAAGTTCCGCGCAAGGTGTTCACTGGTGAGGAGGCACCTCGACACTCGCAACGACGCATCACGCCGACCGCAGCGGAGCTGCGGTTGATGCAGCAGGTGTCGCTCAGCGCGGACGCGAATGCCGAGCCACCGGCGGCACCGGAAGGACAGCTGCTGTGACGAGCGCGCCGTGCCCGGCGGTTCGGCATCCCACTGCGCAGGAGTGCCGGATGCTCCGTGTGCTGGTGCATGACGCGCTCTCCGCCGCGCTGCTGCGGGGCTTCGAGCGGATCTCGTTCCACGGCTACTGCATCGAGGCCAGATGCCTCTCCGCATCCGGCGCTGACGTGGCTTCCGTGGAACTCGTGCTCACCATCGACGGCGGCGCCGAGCTGCTGGATCGCGTCCGCATTGCAGTTGCATTCCCATCGGACCCGGGATCAGCATGCCGCATCGATACCTTGCACGCGCTGCCAGTTGCTGCGCGTCAGACCGAGTCTCTCGCTGGCTGTGTCAGCCCGGTTGATGCCCGTTACGCATCGCCCGAAACCGGTCAGATCTCCTGAGAACCGGTGGCCGCAAGGCCCGGAGATTTCGTCAGTGCTTCTACCCAGCCGGGGAGTCCCATCCCCGCACTGGGGATGGTCTCTCCATTTCCATGTGTCCCATGTCATAGGAGGCCATCATGTCCGAGTCGTCCCAAGCCAGCAGCCCGTCGTCGTTCTTCAACCTGCACGTCGAAGGCGTCGGCTATCTCAATCGCGTTCGCACCGTGAAGCTGAAGAAGGGCCAGGAGTTCCTGGCCTGCACCGTGGCTGCCCTCCGCGGTGCGACAGTGACGTCAGCTACACGAAGTTCGACTGCCGTGTCAGCGGTGCTGACGCTCAGGCGATCGTCAGCGCCCTGGAAAACGATGTCGCGGCCGACAAGGCCGTGATCATCGGCTTCCGGATCGCCGACATCTATCCCGAAATGTTCACCTTCGAAAAGGGCGACAGGAAGGGACAGCCGGGCGTCAGCATCAAGGGTCGACTGCTGCGCATCAAGTTCGCCAAGGTCAACGGCGAATCTATTGATGTGCCACAGCTGGCGCGTGCAGAGGAACGCGAAAGCGTTCCGTTCTGACCGCTGGCATCGTCAGTCGCTATCCATCCCCCGGGGAGCTCGCTCCCTGGGGGAGGAGTTCCCCCATTCGTCATACGAAGGAGAACTCCATGTGTCGACCGATCGAGTCGATGTCGGACGCGGCCCTGCTCAGCACGCTGGTGGGGCCCCGCACGGCAGCGAACCTGTTGAAAGACGCGAGCGGCAGCCTGTCGCGGCTGCTGCACGCTGACGTAGCGCAGCAAGTCCCGTCGTCCTCCGTCGGAGCGAAGCTGATGGCGGCCAGGGAACTGGTCCGTCGTGCGCTTGCCGAGACGATGCGCGAGCGGGACATGCTGGCCTCACCAGCCGCGGTGCGCGACTACCTGCGGATCATGCTGGCCCAGCGCGACCACGAAGTCTTCATGGTGCTGTTCCTCGATGCACAGAACCGGGTCATCGCGCCCGAGGAAATGTTTCGAGGGACGCTCACGCAGACCAGCGTGTACCCGCGTGAAGTGGTCAAGCGGGCGCTGTCGCTGAACGCTGCGGCAGTGATCCTGCGCATAACCACCCATCAGGCGTCGCCGAGCCCAGCCGGGCCGACGAGTTCCTGACCCAGTCGCTGGGTTCCGCGCTGGCCCTGGTCGACATCCGTGTGCTCGACCACACTCGCGTTGATCGCAGGCAGCAACGTCACCTCGTTCGCCGAACGCGGCCTGTTGTAGCCCTTGAGCCCTGCGCGACACCCGTCGCGCCTCCCATCCGGATCGGGATTCCCCGGTCCGGTTCTTCACCCCAGCGGGGATGTGCATCCCCGCATGGCGGGGGCCGTTTCCGCAACCTGTATGGAGTCTCACCATGAAAAGCGGACGTTCTCTCGTCGACCTGGCCCACGAACTCGAGCGTCAGATCTCCTCCAAGCGCGACCTCGTCGTGCCTTCGTCGTTCCTGCAGTGCCGTACCGATGAGGATGGCAGCCTCAAGCTGATCGTCGACTCCCGTCAGGGAGACGGCGAATACGGCGTCACGGGTCTGGCGCGTCGGCAGATCGCCGACAAGCTCAAGATCCCGTTCGCCTACTTCGAGCGCATGCGCACCGAGCAGCCCCAACTGCTCGACCGCAACGTCAACACCTGGCTGCAATCGGACGGCGACCGCCGGATGATCCGCACGCTGGACGGGCAGGTGAGGGCGGTGCTGTCGGACCGCCATCGCCGGCTGGACAACTTCGATCTTGCGGAGAACGTCCTGCCGATCCTGCAGCGTCTGGAAGGTGCCCGCTTCGAATCGGTCGAACTGACCGAGACGAAGATGTACCTGAAGGTCATCACGCCACGCGTCGAGTTCGAGGGTTGCCCTGGCGACATCGTGCAGGCCGGCATCGTCATCACCAACTCGGAGGTCGGCTGCGGCACGCTTTCGGTTCCACCGCTGATCTACAACTGGTGCGCAAGAACGGTCTGATCGCATCGGACCACGCGCTGCGCCAAGACGCATGTCGGCGCGCGCTGGCCACGGAAGCGGAGTCGGTCAATGTGTTCAGGGACGACACCCTGGCCGCAGACGACAGGGCCTTCTTCCTGAAGGTGCGGGATGGTCGAGGCTGCGGTTTCCGAAGCCACGTTCCGCCAGGTCGCGCAGAAGCTGCAGAAGACGCGCGACATCCGTCTGACCGGCGACCGGTGAAGTCCGTCGAGGTGCTAGCCAACCGCTGCACGCTCAACGACACCGAAACTGGCGCCCGGCGTGCTGCGGCATCTCATCGTCGAAGGCGATCTCAGGCGCCTACGGCGTGGTCAACGCAGTCACGCACTTTTCGCAGGACGTCGAGGACTACGACCGTGCCACCGAGTTCGAGGCGCTGGGCGGCAAGCTCATCGAGCTGGCCCCTGACGACTGGAACGAGTTGGCTCACGCTGCCTGAGAACCCCGAAGCGCTGCTACCGGCGGTACTTTGGGGGACTCCTGCCCCTGATTGAAGTCCTCCCCCTCGCCCGGCGCAGCCCTACTGCCCGGGCATTTT
>JADJVQ010000135.1 GCA_016710525.1 Burkholderiaceae bacterium | reverse complement strand
GGATGCAACACTGCCAAAACAGTGGTCAGTTGAGAGCCTGCTGTCCCTTGCCAGAAGTTCCTGCAGCGACGGCCAGGTATTCTTCTCAAATCGAGGCAACGTTGGCGAACGCTCCGAACGATACCGAACAGATGCCACCGGGTTCTCTGAAGGAACGGCGAGTGTCGCCTGAGATCATTTTGCTCATCGCGCTGGCGCTTACCCCGCCGGTGGTTTCGTGCTTGGTGATTGTTCATGCGATGAAAGAAGGCCGGTCAATGGTCCCTGCAATCAGCGCAATCGCTGCGACCTGGACGCTTTCCAATGCAATTCTGCCTCCGATTCGAAGCGTAGCTCTTGCGTTCGGTGATTCCTCGGGCTGGGGTATAGGCTGCGTTACCGTGCTATGTGTGAGTTTGCTGGCCTTGACGCTCCTCACTCCCCAATGGATTTTCAGCGTACGCCCCTGGATCGATAAATCCACGGATATTGATCGATGGCTCACGTTTTTCACGCGCGCGGCGGCGACGCTGTTGTTGGCGATCTGCCTATTTTCGGTTGAATTTGTCCTTGCAAGAGTGATCAGTGAATTGGCTTCGTCGGGTTTCATCGTCTATCTGGTAGTCCCGGAACAAGCTCAAAGCTTATCCCCCGCCCTTCTTTCTCTGGCGGCAAGTGATGCGATAAGCGCCTTTGTCACAAGTCCTGGAAAGATTGTATCGGATGCTTCTCGGATACCGGGCCTTGCCTTCAGCATAGTGATTCAGCTAGCGGCCATAACCATCAATTTTGCCGCTGCGCTGTACATAGCCCTTGCACCGGATCATGAGGAAAAGGGGGATCAAGTGCCTGGCAACGATGACTGACTAAGCCATCTGTTCAAGAGCGTGCGGAACGCCGAGCCCACAGCGCTGGGTTCTCAGGCGGCGCAGGCCCATTTGGCGTACTTGTCGGAAACGACCGAACGCATGAAGAAGCATCTCGACTGGAAGCAAACAGTTTCCCCGGTGACCTCTGAAGTACGCCAGCAATATGCCCTGATGCAACCAATCATCCCGGCACTAGAACAGATTCCGCCGAGAAAATGGTCTTGGAGAAACCCGGTGGTAGCAATGGTTTCCGGCAAATGACAATGCCACTATCCCGACAACCCTTCGCGCGCTACACCCAGATAAAGCGTGCATCGGCGAGCGCCGGTTCTCCTTCCCAGCGGTAGGCGACCAGCCAGCCGTCCCTACCCGCACTGTAGTCCAGGCAGGCAATATTCGGCGCGAACAACTTCGGTTGTCCGGCCCGCCAGTAATGCCCAAAGAACACGGGGACTCCCTCGGGCTTCACTCGTCCGTCGGCAGGCATCGGAATCGGGTATATGTTCGATGCTGTCAGGAGTCACAAGAGCCGACTTCCGATATGTGGAAAGATCCGAATTCCACCACTGAATACGCATTGCAGTCCGAACCTTGCCATGGTTGTCTTTAAATGACGCCCCTTCGGGCAGTTCAACCTCGAGGCCCTTGCACAAAGCTTCGACAGCAGCATAGGCCCAATGCCCCTTCTGACTGCTCCAGCGGATCAACTCATCGGTGAGAGTCTGATCCTGACCAAGGAAGGGCTTCAGCTCATCGATGTACTTATCGTTCCAGCAGGCGTGAATAACGCGGATCGGTCCAAGATCGAGCCACAGCGGCAGGGTCTTGAACCAAGCAATCAGCTCACCGTGAAGGGGTTTCCCCTCTACTTCGGCCAGAAAATCAGCATGCTGCTTGCGGTGATCCTCGCAGCCGTGCCGACGAAGACACTCACCTGGGTTGCCGGGGTCAGGAGTTGCCCATGCGATTGCATTGACCTCGTGGTTACCGAGGATGCAATGAGCCGTACCTGCATCCACCATTTTTCTTACCAGCTCTACCGTAGCCGCTTGCCTTGGTCCGCGGTCGATCAAGTCGCCAACAAAAATGGCGGTTCGATCAGGGTGGCGCCAGGCACCGCTTGTTTCCCGATAGCCAAGATGCCTGAGTAGCGCTGCCAGTTTCTCGAACTGGCCATGCACATCGCCGATGATGTCGTAGTTCATTTCCTGGGCCCTGAAAGAGTCATCATTCGGATTGCAGTCGTAGCGCTAACAGGATGCCCCGTATTTTCTCGCGGACTGATTCAAATGAGGCGAGCTTCAATCCCGACTTTTCGTCTACATACAGCCCTCGCCGGACCTCGATCATGACGGATTTCACGCATGTCGCGCTGGAAGTGTTTCAGCGGCACCATTGTCCCTGTATAGGGGCGATCCACTTCACAACCCAAGTCAGTCCGACAGAACTACAAGCTCTTTCGATCTGATGGACAAGTACCGCCGGCGTATGCGTACTGTCCGTGCCGATGCAGATATCAGGGCGGCTCAACGACTGATCCAGGTCGCAGGGAAGCGGAATCGTCGGAAAGCTGTGGCAATCTATGATCAGACAGTGCCGTTGGGATGTCAGGAGGTGGTCGGCTAATTCCTGCAGTTTCAGATGATGCGGGTGGTAGTAACGCTCCAGGTACAAATTTCGCGCTTTACTATCCATCCGATTTCGTAGAACCCTGCCATCGGATGTGCGCTCGTAGATGGCCCCCATGCCCCGTGCAGACATTGGCTCCCTTGCGTCGTCCGAAAAGCGCTCAACGTCGCAGACGAGCCGGCTGTATGGAAATACCACACGACAAAACTGCGCGTCATCTTGTCCAAAAAGTTCGTTGGTGTACCAGTCCGTCATTCGGAGAAGCTCCACCGCCAACTCGGAGTCGCAAAGGTTTAGGTCGCCACGCACCGCCGTCGGAATAGCTGACGAAGAATGCGGCACGTGAAGGATGATGCAGTCCCCGCTTTTGAAGGAACGACCATGATTTCCGCTCTACCTGCCCATCATCGTCACTCGATGCGACGGGATACGGGACAGGGTCCGCATCATCGAACTCAGGCCGCACCCAGACCTGATGGCGACGAAAGCTGCACCGATCCGCTTCGCCCTTCAATGACTTCAACAATATCAGCCCCTCCACAAGCACGCGTAACACCGGTTCCGTGCCTGACGCACGAATGAGAACGCGCCCTCGATGGCCAAGGAGACCGAACGCGTTCCGAACGGCAGTTTGAATCAGCGGATCACTGTTCCAGTCAAACCCTTCTGTCAACGCTACATCGAACTTCGACTGGGCATACAGCACGACATCGGCGCATGCTTTTTCCAGAGTAGTATTCCGACGCCGGAGAGCCGATAGCACCTGGAGTGCGGCTACGATCCCGTCACTGGTGGTGTGGAGATCGCGACAAATGATGTGTCCGGTATCCTCCCCGCCGAGCAACCAATTGCGCTCGATCATCATTTCCAGGAGATGGCGATCGCCGACTCCGGCACGAGCAAATCCCGCGCCGAGGCGCTCCAGTGCGAGCTCAACACCGGTATTGGTCACTACCGTCCCCACTACGCCTTCGGGCTTGCCGGTCGCCAGCCGCTCTTGCGCAATCACGTAGAGCAGCAGATCACCGTCGCTAAATCCGCCCGGCAGCATCCGCCATGACTACCCGATCGCCATCGCCGTCGAGGGCGATTCCCATATCGGCATGCGTTTCCAGAACGGTACGGCACATGACTTCTGGAAATGTGGAACCCACACCGTCATTGATGTTGAGGCCATTCGGCGCAATACCGATTGGCACCACGTCGGCACCCAATTCATGAAACACCGCTGGAGCAACTTGATAGGCAGCGCCGTGGGCGTAATCGACAACGATCTTGAGGCCACGCAGATCAAGATCGGCCCGAAAGCTGTTCTTGCAAAATTCCGATATAGCGCCCTGCGGCGTCGTTGATCCGATAGGCTTTGCCAAGATGGGCAGATTCCATGCAACCCATCGGCTCGTCGAGACGCGCTTCGATTTCGGCTTCAAGAGCTCCATTTACCTTGGTACCCAGTGCGGAAAAGAACTTGATGCCGTTATCTGAATACGGATTGTGCGAAGCCGAGATGACGATGCCGGCCTGCAAACGCAATGCTCTCGTCAGATAGGCAACCGCTGGTGTCGGAATCGGCCCAGCCAGCATGACATCAACGCCCGCTGCGGAGAAGCCGGCTTCCAGTGCCGATTCGAGCAAATAGCCGGAAATCCGGGTGTCCCTACCGATCAGCACGGCCGGGCGATTCTTGCGATCTGCCGAGCCGCGTTTGTGCTCTCGTGCCGCCAGCGTAGTGCCTGCGGCATGGCCTAAACGCATGACGAAATCTGGAGTGATCGGCAGCTCGCCGACCGTCCCACGGACGCCATACGCCCCGAAGTATTTTGTCATTGCGCTTTACTGCAACGGCCGACTGCCATCATTTCCATTTTCGTCCCGTGGTAGCCATACGTGTGTCACTACACGACTTATTGCGTCGGCACTTCATAAGCCGGAAGCCGCGAACACTTCGGCCCCTGCCAAGGTGGTGAATGCCATCTCGATCCGGGTCCGGTCGGCCAGACATGCCTGCCGACGGGTTTCGATGTCCGTTCTCAGTGAGTCAAGGCCCAGGTTGCCAGCGGCTCCAGTGTGGGTTCGGTCAGCGATGGTCTCCCGAGGGTCGCGATTTTTCAGATCCCCGAGGTTCAGGCCCACTTGACGGTAGGCGTCGCGGAAGCTCTGTCCCCTCAGGACCAGTTCGTAGGCCGCGTCAGTAGCGAAGATGTCGGGCGTAAACACCTTCTCCAGAGCTGAGGGAACCACCTCGAGTTTCCGGATGGTCAGTCCCATGATGGCCACCATTTCGAAGGCCAGGTCGAGGCCCCGGAGGTAGGGTTCCTTGGTTTCTT
>JADJVQ010000134.1 GCA_016710525.1 Burkholderiaceae bacterium | reverse complement strand
GCAACATCGCCGAGGCGCTGGCGCAGGCCGGCTGCACGCTCGACGACGTGGTGCGCGTTCACTACCTGCTGACCGACGCGGCGCTGTTCGAACCGCTGGCGCCCGTGTTCGGGCAGTATTTCCACCGGGCCCGGCCGGCAGCGACCGCGATGGTGGTGGGGCTGGTCGACCCTCGGATGAAGATCGAAATCGAAGTCACCGCCCGGCGTCGGCGGGAAGGGCCCTGAATGCTGCTGACACAAGATCAACGGATGATCCGCGAGGCGATCCGCGAATTCGTCGCCGGTGAAATCGCCCCCAACGCGGCCCGCTGGGACAAGGACTGCACTTTCCGCGTGAGGCCCTGCGCGGCCTGGCGGCCCTGGGCTGCTACGGCATCGCAGTGCCTGAAGACCTCGGTGGGGCGGGCCTGGACTACGTGACGCTGGCGCTGGCGATCGAAGAAATCGCCGCCGGCGACGGCGCCACCTCGACCATCGTCTCGGTCAACAACTGCCCGGTCTGCTCGATCCTGATGAGCTTCGCGTCGGACGCGCAAAAGCGCCAGTGGCTGGTGCCGCTGGCCCGGGGCGAGATGCTGGGCGCGTTCTGCCTGACCGAGCCGCATGTCGGCTCCGATGCCTCGGCGCTCAAGACCACCGCCACCCGCGACGGCGATCACTGGGTGCTCAACGGCGTCAAGCAGTTCATCACCTCGGGCAAGAACGCCGATGTGGCCATCGTGATGGCCGTCAGCGACAAGGCGGCGGGCAAGCGCGGCATTTCGGCCTTCATCGTGCCCACCGCCACGCCCGGCTACCAGGTGGCCCGGCTCGAGGACAAGACCGGCCAGCACGCGTCGGACACCGCGCAGATCCTGTTCGAGAACTGCCGCGTGCCGGCGGCCAACCTGATCGGCGACGAGGGCCAGGGCTACAAGATCGCGCTGTCGGGCCTGGAGGGCGGGCGCATCGGCATCGCCTCGCAATCGGTGGGCATGGCGCGCGCGGCCTTCGAGGCGGCGCTGAAGTACGCGCACGAGCGCGAGGCCTTCGGCGCGCCGATTTTCAATCACCAGGCGGTGCAGTTCCGGCTGGCCGACATGGCCACCCAGCTCGAGGCGGCGCGCCAGCTGATCTGGCATGCGGCCACGCTGAAGGATGCGGGCCAGCCCTGCCTGAAGGAGGCCGCGATGGCCAAGCTGTTCGCCTCCGAAATGGCCGAGCGGGTCTGTTCGGACGCGATCCAGATCCACGGCGGCTACGGCTACGTCACCGACTTCCCGGTCGAGCGGATCTGGCGCGACGTGCGGGTGGCGCAGATCTACGAGGGCACCAGCGACATCCAGCGCATCCTGATCGGCCGGGCCCTGGCGGGCGGCCAGGCGAGCGGGCAATGAGGCAGCGCTTCGACGCGATCCTGTTCGACTGCGACGGTGTGCTGGTCGACAGCGAACCCACCACCTGCGGTGTGCTGGCCACGATGCTGTGCGAACTGGGCGCCGACATCGACACCGACGAAACCATTCGCCGCTTCGTCGGCAAGTCGGTGCGCGAGGAAGTGCAGGCCATCGAGGCGCTGATCGGCCAGGCCATCCCCGAAGGCTGGCATCAGCAGTTCATGCGGCGCCGCGATGAAGCGCTGGCCGAGTCGGTGCAGGCGGTGGCCGGCATCGAAGCGGTGCTCGACACTGCCCGGGCACACGGTTTCTCGCACGCGGTCGCCTCGGGCGCCGATCGCGGCAAGATGCGGATCACACTGGGCCGCACCGGCCTGCTCGAGCGGCTTCAGCCGCATGTCTACGGCGCCGACCAGGTCGAGCGCAGCAAGCCGCATCCGGACGTCTACCTGCTGGCGGCACGCGGCCTGGGCATCGATCCGGCGCGCTGCCTGGTGATCGAAGACACGCCCACCGGCACCCGAGCGGGCCTGGCCGCGGGCGCCACCGTGCTGGGCTATTGCGGGCGCACCGATCCGCGCCAGTTGCTGGCGGCCGGCGCGACGATGGTGTTCGACGACATGGCCCGGCTGGCCGAATTGCTGAGGCAGTGACCCGATGACCGTTCCCGACCCTGCCCGCGCACCGGGCGCAGCCCCAGCCGCGGCCTCCACCGCCGCTGCCGATGCCCCTATTTCCGGCCCCGCGCACTCGGTGCGCCGCACCGCGGTGGTCGTCGGCGCGCTGGGCGTGATCGGGCGCTACATCGTCGACCGGCTGGCCGCCGAGCCGGGCTGGCAGGTGATCGGGCTGTCGCGCCGCCAGGGCGCGGACCGCCCCGGTGTGCGCTACCTGCCGGTCGACCTGCTCGATACGGCCGCCTGCGAGGCCGTGCTGTCCGGGCTCACCGAGACCACGCACGTGTTCTTCGCCGGATTCCAGGCGGCCAGCGGACCGGCCGCCGGTTATGCCGCCAACATCGCAGCCAATCGGGACCTGCTGGTGAACTCCGTCAGCGTGATCGACCGGGTCGCGCCGGGCCTGAAGCGCGTGGTGCTGGTCACCGGCACCAAGTACTACGGCACCCACCTGGGCCCTTCAAGACCCCGGCGCGCGAGTCCGATCCGCGCCACCTGCCGCCCAACTACTACTTCGACCAGATCGACTGGCTGACCGGCTTCCAGCGCGGCCGCTCCTGGGACTGGGCGGAGTTGCGCCCCCAGACCCTGTGCGGTTTCGCGCCCGGCACACCGATGAGCATCGTGCCCGTCATCGCCGTCTACGCAGCCATCTGCAAGGAGCTGGGCCTGCCGCTGCGCTTTCCGGGCAAGCCGGGCGCCTGGCGCTCGATCTACCAGGTGACCGACTCGGCCCACTTCGCCAGCGCAGCGCTGTGGGCCGCCACCGATGCGCGCTGCGCCAACCAGGCCTACAACATCACCAACGGCGACTGCTTCCGGTGGTGCCATCTCTGGCCGCGAATCGCCGAGGTGTTCGAGATGCCCTGGGCCGAACCACAGACGATCTCGCTGACCGCACAGATGGCCGACAAGGCGCCGCTGTGGGATGCGATGGTGAGCCGCCACACGCTGCAGCCGTTCGCGTTCGACCAGGTGGCCGCCTGGCCGTTCGGCGACTACGTCTTCGGCAGCGACTGGGACGTGCTGTCCAATCTCACCAAATCGCGCCAGCACGGGTTTCACGAAGTGGTCGACAGCGAGGAGATGTTCGTGCGGCTGCTGGGCCAGTTCCGCCGGGATCGCATCGTGCCCTGACCGGCTGGCTCGCCAGCCGGTCTCTGCTAACCTGACCCCTTTTTAACCTCTCGCGCGCTCCCAGCCCATGAATAAACTCTGCCTGTTCGTCGCCCTGTTCGCCACCGCCGGTCTTGCCCACGCCAACTCCGCCTGCGACAAGCCGCGCGACGACTTCGACGGCCTCTATTGCCTGAACAAGGTCTATCAGGAAGCCGACAAGGACCTGAACGACGAGTACAAGAAGCTGTCGGCCAAGCTCGATGCCGCCGGCAAGTCGGCACTCAAGACCGGCCAGCTGCAGTGGATCAGCGAGCGCAACGCCAACTGCTCGCGGCGCGAGGGCAACAACTTCTACGTCAACCTGAACTGCGCCACCAAGACCACGATCTCGCGGGTGCAGTTCCTGCAGGACCGGCTGCGCGAATGCAACAGCGCCGGCTGCATGAACAGCAAGCTCTGATCAGCGCCGGGCGATCCGCAGCTGCAGGCCGAACGGATACATCGTGAAGGCCAGCCGCTCGCGGACCGCCCGATGGACCTCGAGAAGATGGCGCTGTCCCGTCAGGGACCCGCGCGCGCGAGGCAAGCCTGCACGCCGCTGGCGATCGCACGCGCCAGCTTCTCGATGACGACCGGCAGCGCCAGCCGTCCGGCCTGCTCCGGATTGGCAATGACGCCGACCTCGACCAGCACCGCCGGGGACTTCGCACTGTGCAGCACCACCAGATCGTCGAAGCGATGGATGCCGTTGGCGCGGTCCAGCAGCGGCCGGTTTTCACCGGGGATCGGGGTGGCGTGATAGAGCGAGGGGACTTCACCGGCGCCGCGCAGCTCGGCCCCGATCTGGCGGGCACAGGCCAGGCTGCGTTCGTAGTGGGGATTGCGCTCGGACACGAACAGCGAAAAACCCCGGAAGCGATCGCGCAAGCCGCGGTCGATCCATTC
>JADJVQ010000133.1 GCA_016710525.1 Burkholderiaceae bacterium | reverse complement strand
CAGCACCGCCAAGCGTTGTCCAGAGCAGCAATGTGCTGGGCCTGCTGCGGAATGCGGGCCGGTGTGTCGCAGAACCAGCACGACGCCAAGTTCCGGTCAGCAGCGAGATCAGGAACCAGACCGTCTGAAACGTCGCCTGATCGGCATGAAAGACCAAAGCAGCAGCCCCGAAGGTCAGAGATCGAAGACCGAGCTGATCAGCCCGAAGACGATCATGAATTGCTGGATTTCCTTGATGTTCCAGCGTTGGGGCGGCGGACACCGTCGGGGTCCACTGCGTCGCTGGAGATTGCAATCGACGGCAGATCCGACAGGAAATTGTTCAGCAGGATCTGCTTGGCCGCCAGCGGCAGGAACGGAAGCAGCGGCGCCGCCAGCGCCATGCTCAGCATGTTTCCGAAGTTTGCGCTGGTGGTAATCGAAATGTACTTGAGCGTGTTGGCGAAGGTCTGCCTTCCGTCCTCGACGCCACTGCGCAGGACGTCGAGATCGCGGGTCAGCAGGATGATGTCGGCGCTTTCGCGGGCCACGTCCACCGCCTCCTCGACCGAGATGCCGACATCGGCCGTGTGCAGCGCCGGCGCGTCGTTGATGCCGTCGCCCAGATAACCGACCGAATGCCCGCTGTGTTGCAGGGCGCGCACGATCCGCTCCTTCTGCTGCGGGTCGATTTCGACGAACAGATCGGTCTGCGGCGCCAGGTGCCACAGCGCCTCGTCCTGATCGCCGCGATCTCTTCGCCGGTGAGCATCGATTTGGCATCGAGGGCCGACGGCCTGGGCCAGATGCGCCGTCACATAGCGGTTGTCGCCACTGATCACCTTGATGGCGATACCCAAGCGCGCCAGATCGGCAATGGCCTTGGCCGCATCGGGTTTTGGCGGGTCGAGAAACACCAGAAAGCCGCGAAAGGTCATGTCGGCTTCGTCGTCGCGGTCGTAGTCGGCTTTTGGCGTGAAGCTACGGGTCGCAAGGGCCAGCACGCGGAACCCTCGGCGCCCTTGGCCCTGAACAAGGCCTCGAGCGCCGCGCGCGCGCCGTGTCATCGGCAGAGCCGGCGCCATCGCGGTCCAGCGAGTGCAGCCGCCGAGCACATTCGAGAAGGCGCCCTTGGTGACCAGGAGGTGCCGCGTCTGATCCCGTCTTGGGCCACGACGATGGTGAGCCTGCGGCGCAGGAAATCGTAGGGGATCTCGTCGATCTTGGCAAGCCGCTGGTGGTCAGCCCGGCGCTTGCCCGCCGCTATGATCGCGGCATCGAGCGGGTTCTCGATCCCGGTCTCGAATGCCGCATTCAGAAAGGCCAGCCGCCGGACTTCCGAAGGCCGGCCGGCGTCCAGCACCTCGCGCAGCACGATCGTGCCCTCGGTCAGCGTGCCGGTCTTGTCGGTGCACAGCACGTCCATGCTGCCGAGGTTCTCGATCGCCTCGAGGCGCCGCACCAGGACGCCGCGCTTGCTCATGGCGCGCGCGCCGGCGGACAGCGTCACGCTGATGATCGCCGGCAACAAGTTCGGGCGAAAGGCCGACCGCCAGCGCCACGGCGAACAGCAGGGACTCGATGACCGGGCGATCCAGCAGCAGGTTCACCGTCAGCACAAAGAGCACGATCACCACCATCACCCGGATCAGCAGATAGCCGAACTGGCGCACGCCTTCGCGAAATCCGTTTCGGGCTGGCGCGCGCAGCCGGGCGGCGATCGCCCCAAACTCGGTTTGGCGACCGGTATTGACCGCCAGAACCTGCGCCGTGCCGCTGCGCACCGAGGCGCCCAGGAAGACCGCATTGGTGCGCTCGGTGATCGGCGCATCGGCGCGCACCTGTCCAGGGACGCTTTTCAACCGGGAAGGACTCGCCGGTCATGCTGGCTTCGCTGACAAGGAAATCCTGCGCCTCCAGCACCCGGCCATCCGCAGGGATCAGATTGCCCGCCGACAGCAGGATCACGTCTCCGGGCACGATCGTGCGTGACCGGCACCTTCTAGTTCCACCCCGTCGCGCAGGACCGCGGCAGTCAGCGCAAGGCGTTTCTTCAGCTCAACCGCGTTGGAGGCGCGATATTCCTGAAAGAAGCTGAGCAGCGAGCTGCCAAGCACGATGGCCAGAATGATCCCGGCATCCACCCATTGCTGCAACACCAGCGAAATCGCAGCGGCGAAAGGCCAGGATCAGAACAAGCGGGCTTTCGAACTGCCGCAGCAAGAGGCGCAGCGCACTCAAGCGCGCGGCCTCTTCAACGCTGTTGGGGCCAACCTGGGCCGAATCCTGGTCGCCTCGTCAGCCCCCAGACCGACTACGGGCCTGATCCGAGCGCGTTCATCAAGGCACCCTGATCTGCGCTCCAATACGGAAGTTCCCCGTTGGCCGAATTCATCCATGCCGCCGATCTTCAAGCCAGGCTTGCGCCCCAAATACGGCCATGCCCTGCCAGTGAGGTGGCTGGGCCTTCTTAATCTCTGAATGACGGTGAAGGCGCAGCATGACCTCTCCGATCTTTGTCGCGATTCGTTACCTTTGAACAGAAAGATAGAACAATCCTCGGACCGCAGACTATCCGAGATCAAGAGCCTTCGTGCAGTTGCCGAAGGTCCGCATCGCCGGGCGTTGCCGCTGCGACTTTGAGTTTTGCCAAATGATGTCGGGTAGATGCTGCCGCCTTCGATTGGGGCATGCCGGACGGGCTTTATGTCCACTGCTGTTTCCAGGCCCGCCTGAGCCGCGTTTTTGGCCCACTTCTTGGCCGGTTTGGCCTAGCCGCCCTTTTGTGGATGACCCGTGCTGGGGCAATTCTGTCTTGCCGCGTCCTGATCCGTCCGGTGGGGATGACTTTGCGCCCGGCCACTTCGAGACGCCAAGCCGCGCGGCGTAGGTTCGACGGAACGCCCCTATTCTAAATAAAACCCTCATTTAGTCAACAATTTAGGAGTTGCTCTCTTTTGGTCTCAACCGCTGTCTGCAGCCGTCGCAACGCAACGGAGACCGCCAGCGAAGCCCCCTGACGAAACACGAAGAATTCTGCCTGACGAACGCGGCCCACTTCGTCGCCGCCCGCCGCACGCCGCCACCCCGCCCTGCGGTACTGCCCGCCCCCCGCCCCGCGGCTGCGCCCGCACCGCCCGCCACCCCGCCCCCGCCGCACGCCCGCCACCCGCCCGCGAGTGCACGCCCCGCCACCCGCACGCGCGAGCAATTCGCGACCCTGCCCGAAGCGCAGGCCTTTGGCGCGGCGATCGGCGACGGACGCACCATGATCTACGCGGTCACCAGCTTCCGGGCATTCCGCCCACATGACCAACGCCTGAAGGAACCCGACCATGAAAACCAAAACCCTCACCGCCGCGCAGATCGACACGCTCGCCCAGTGCCTTTCCGAAACTCCGATCGAACCGGCCACCAGCGCCAAGAAGGCAGGCGACAGTTTCGCCCGCTGGCTGGCGGCAAGGGGATCGGTGCCGAGCGCGCGGCCTCGCCTTCACCTCGATCCTGACCGCCGACACCGTCGATCAGGCCGAGGCCCGGCTGACCTTGGTGCTGGACTACGGCAACCCCGATCCGGCGGGCGAGGCGATCCCGGCGGCGGAGGAAGAACCGAAGGCCGCGATCACCCCGCAGGTCGGCAAGCGGCAGGCCATTCTCGATCAAGCGCAGACCGGCGCGCTGCCCACAGGCGCCGGATTTCTCCAAGCCGACCCACGCCTGCTTCCGCGCCAAGCTGGCCCAGATCGTGGCCTTGGCCGAGGCAGGCGACATCGCCGGTCTGCAGGCCTTCGAGATCAACCCGGTCTCTTCCAGCCCGGGCCATGGCCTGCGCGACCCTCTGCGTGATCGCCATCACGCCCGCGCGCAGGTGGCCGGCCCGGGGCCCGCCGGGGCCCGGCGCCGCCGGCGGGCCCCCGCGGCCCGGGGCGACACGACCAAGGAGGCAGGGTCGCCCGAGGAGTTTGCCGCCGAACTGCGCGAGATTGACGCTTGGAACCGGGCGCATGGCTACGGATCGGCGCGGATCGATCCGGGGTTTGATCCGGCAATGACGGCGGTGTCTGAGGGGCTGGGGTTGACGGGATATGCTGCACTGAGCGTGCAGCCCGGGAAGCTTTATTACTGCAGCAAGCGCCCTTCGTCGTCGATCAGCACCAGTTTGGCGGGAAGCGTGCTGCCCCAGAGCCAACGCACCATGTTGAAGTCCTCAACGCTCGCCCCCTTGGCAAAGCTCGGCACCCGCAGCCCGGCATAGCCGTCGGCGATCAGCCGTTCGGCGAGGATCTGCGTCGGCGCCCGCCATTTGCCCGCATCTTTAACCGCCAGTCTTCGGCGGCGAGATCGGCGGGCGTCATGTCGTACCCGCCCAGCGCATCGGCATCGGTCGCATCAAAGACCGGGGTGATGTCGGCCCCTCGTAGCAGACCAGCGTCGTTGGCTGAAGCGTCCCGATCTGGTTGGCCTCACGGATCGCCGTCATCACCGATAGCGCGGTGTAGAGCGCCGGTACGCCCTTTGGGTTAAAGCGCCCGCCGTGCAGCCGGGCCCCTTCTCCCGACAGGGGCTCGCGGGCGCGGATCGGGTTGAGCGCGCGGTAGAGAAGTCCCTGAAACTGCATCGGTCAGGCGTGGATGCCAGCGTCGACCGCGTCGATGTACTCCAGAACGTCGGCAGCGTGGCCTCGCGGACAAGCTGCATCGCTGTCAGCCCGCCAAAGCCTGCCAGCGGTTCCGACCGGTACCAGGCATAGGCGATCAGCGCGGAGCCAAAGCGCGGCTCAACCCGATTCAGTATCTCGACCATTTCTCGCAGCCGCTTCTGGGTCTTGGGGCTGGCGATCCGGTCCTGCCGCATGACGGCGTCGCGGCCAAGGCCGACGGTGCGGGCAACTTCATCCAGCGTCGTGCGCAGGGCGGTGGCGATCCGGCTGGGCGCGAACCGGCCATTTTCGGCGAAGGCTTCGAGACTCATATGCCACTCCATCTTTGATGACATGATATAGCGTCAGTCTGAGTGGTATTCAAGCCGCCTTGGTCAAGACTCCGCACCGATCAATGCACACCCCGCGCCCGCAACCGCTCTGGCGTGACGAGCC
>JADJVQ010000132.1 GCA_016710525.1 Burkholderiaceae bacterium | reverse complement strand
CGGCGCTCAATCACGCGAGGGCGGCGCTGCGTCTAAGCTGATATGTCGCCTGCGACGATCGCGCATTGCGACTTCCGGCGAGCCGCAAGACAGCATCACGCTGGCCGCGACCCAGGCCGGAATCGTGACCGGAATAGCGGTCAAGCCCGGCCAGCGGGTCGAGGCGGCGACCGCGTTGTTGCATGTGGCCCAAATCGACTCCCTCTGGCTGGATATTCAGCTTCCGATCTCCGAAAGCGCGAATTGGCCAGCCGGAACGAAGCTCAAGATACAAGACCGGAACGTCACGGCGCGCATCTTGAGCGCCAGTCCGACCGTCTCGTCCAGCAGCCAGACGGTGGTGCTGCGGGCGGCGGTCGAGGGCAAGGCCGGCCAGGTTCGCCCGGGAGAGTTCGTCACGGTCGAGCTGCCCGTTTTGGCCAACCCGGCGGCCACTCAAGGCAGTTGGGATGTGCCGCTGTCGGCCGTGGCCCACGACGCCGATCAGGCTTACCTGTTTGTCCGTACCGCCGACGGCTTTGAGGCCAGGCCGGTGAAGGTCGTGTCCAGCGTCGGACAGCGCGTGCGCGTGCAAGGCCCGGTCAAGGCCGGTGACCAGATCGCCGTCGGCGGCGTGGTCGCGCTCAAGGGCGCTTCAGCAGCTCGATCGAAGGAGCCAAATAATGCTCTCCCGCCTGGTCCAGTTTTCTTTATCGCAGCGCCTGTTCATCCTGCTGGCGACGCTGCTTGTCGCCGGCGCCGGATGGGTTGCCTACTTGGGACTGCCAATCGACGCATTCCCCGACGTGGCGAGCACCCAGGTCAAAATCATCATGAAGGCCCCGGCATGACGCCGGAAGAAATCGAAAGCCGTATCGCGATGCCGATCGAAGTCGAAATGCTCGGCATTCCCAAGCCAACGCATGCTGCGCTCGGTGACCAAATACGGCCTGGTCGATGTCACCATCGACTTCGAGGACGGCACCGATATCTATTGGGCGCGCCAGCAGGTCGGCGAACGCCTGGCGGGCTCACGGAGAAGCCTGCCGGCCGGCATCAGGGGCGGCATGGCGCCGATCACGACCCGTTGGGGGAAATGTTCATGTTCACCGTGGAAAGCGAGGGAATGTCCCTCGCCGAACGACGCAGCCTGCTCGACTGGGTCATCCGGCCGGTGCTGCGCACCGTGCCCGGCGTCGCCGACGTGAATGCGCTGGGCGGCGTCGTGCGCGCCTTCGAGGTCGTGCCCGATCAGCTCAAACTGGGCGCCAGCGGCGTGACCATCACGCAACTCAAGGAAGCGATCAGCGCCAACAACCGCAACGACGGTGCGGGCCGGCTCGGCGAAGGCGACGAAGTGCTGCTGGTGCGCAGCGAGGGAAGCATCACCAGTCTGGACGACTTGCGTGCGGTCGTGGTGACGATGAAGGACGGTGTACCGGTCCGCGTCGGCAATTTGGCCGAGGTCAAAATCGGCACCGTGACACGCTATGGTGTGGTGACGCAAAGCGGTAAGGCTGAAGCCGTGCAGGGGCTGGTGCTGGGACTGGCCGGCGCCTCGGCAATATCCGAGCGGCATTGACCGTCGCCCTGGTGCTGCCCCTGGCCGCGCTGATCACCTTCATCCTGATGCGTGGCTTTGGCATGTCGGCGAACCTGATGAGCCTGGGCGGCCTGGCGATCGCGATCGGCATGCTGGTCGATGCCGCCGTGGTGGTGGTCGAAAACATCGTGCAGCGCCTGGCGACCGATCCCACGGCCGGCAAGCTGCCGCGGCTGCATACGATCTATCGCGCCGTGCGCGAGGTTGCGGTGCCGGTCACCTCCGGGATCCTGATCATCATTACCGTGTTTCTGCCGCTGCTGACGCTACAGGATCTCGAAGGCAAATTTTTCGTTCCTGTCGCGCTCACCATCGTCTTCGCCCTGGCCGGATCCCTGGTGTTGTCGCTGACCGTGATTCCGGTGCTGGCGTCCTACCTGCTGCGCGAAGTCAAGCACGAGGAGCCGTGGCTGCCGCGCAAACTGCAAGCGCTCTACGAGCCGGCGCTGGCCTGGGGCCTGCGCCGGCAGCGCGTCGTCGCCGCGGTGGCGGTGGCGATGCTGCTGCTGGGCGGTGTGATCTACACCCAGGTCGGCAAGACCTTCATGCCGACGATGGATGAGGGCGACCTGATCGTCGGCATCGAGAAACTGCCCTCGGTCAGCCTCGAACAAAGCGCCGCGCTGGATCTGAAAATCCATCGCGCCATCATGCAGGCCGTTCCGGAAGTGCATGGCATCGTTGCCCGTGCCGGTTCAGATGAAATCGGCCTCGACCCGATGGGGCTCAACCAGACCGATACCTATCTGCTGTTGAAGCCGCAAGGCGAATGGCGCATGAAGAGCAAGGAAGCGCTGATGGACGAAGTGCGCAAGGTGCTCGATCCGATGCCCGGCATCAAATACAGCTTCACCCAGCCGATCGAAATGCGCGTGTCGGAAATGATCATCGGCGTGCGCGGCGACCTGGCGGTGAAGATTTTCGGTCCCGAACTTGACAAGCTGAATGAGTATGCGAGCCAGGTCGAAGCGCTGCTCAAGACGGTCCCCGGCAATCAGGACGTGTACACGGTCCAGAACGACGGCGTGCAGTACCTGCGGGTGGCGGTGGACCGCTTGCAGGCCGGACGGCTCGGCCTGAGCGTCGAGGAAATCCAGGATGCGCTACGCACGCAGATCGAGGGCCAGCGCGCCGGCATCGTGATCGAGGGCAACCGGCGCACGCCGATCGTGCTGCGCGGCTCTGAAGCGGTTCGCACGTCGCCGGCCGAGTTCGCAGCGACGCGAATCACGACCCGGGACGGCAACACGGTTCCATTGACCAGCGTAGCGAAGCTGGAACGTGCGGAAGGTCCGGTCAAGATCGATCGCGAGATGGGCAGCCGCTACAGCGTGGTCATCGCCAATGTCGGCGGGAGGGACCTGGTGGGCTTCGTTGAGGAGGCGAAGGCTCTCGTCACGCAGAAGTTGCCCTGCCCACCGGATACCGCATCAGTTGGGGCGGTCAGTTCGAAAACCAGCAACGCGCGGCAGCGCGGCTGACGGTGGTGGTGCCGGTGGCGCTCGGCCTCATCTTCGTACTGCTGTTCTCGACCTTCCGCTCGGTGCGCCAGGCTTTGCTGATCCTGAGCAACGTTCCGTTCGCGCTGGTCGGCGGCATCGTCGCCTTGTGGGTCACGGGGGAATACCTGTCGGTCCCTGCGTCCGTGGGCTTCATCGCGCTACTGGGTATCGCGGTCCTGAACGGTGTGGTGCTGGTCAGCTATTTCAATCAACTGCAAAGCGAAGGGATGCGACTCAGCGAAGTCGTCGTGCAAGGAGCGCGGCGGCGTTTGCGGCCGGTGCTGATGACCGCCTCGATCACGGCATTCGGACTGATCCCGCTGCTGTTCGCGACGGGGCCGGGGTCGGAGATCCAGCGTCCGCTGGCCATCGTCGTGATCGGCGGCCTGATTACCGCCACGGCGCTGACGCTGATGCTGCTGCCCATCCTGTATTTGCGCTTCGCATTCCCGAAACGAGAGGTGTCCCATGTCTGAACTTTGCTTGACGCTGCTGTGTCCGCCGGCGACCGAGGAAAAGCTGCTCGATCTGCTGCTCATGCTGCCCGGCAGGACGGTTTTCACCAGCACGGCGACGGCCGCGCATGGCCTGGCCCACGAGAATCTGGACCAAACGGAACAGGTGCTGGGCCGCGCGCGCGCCACCGAGATACAGGTGATTTTTGCGGCGACCGACCAAGCGGCGCTGTTCGACGCCATCCGCCAGGAATTCGCCGGCGCGGGCCTGCGCTATTGGGTGACGACGGTCGTCGAAGCGGGAGAGATCGCATGATGATTCCATTGCTCCTGATCGGCCTGTTGACCGTCTCCGGCGCCGCCTTGGCGGCGCCGCCGGTGAATCCGCCGGGGCTGATGCCGACCGAAATTGCGCGACCACTGCTCGAACAGGACCCCGGCGTCGCCGCCGCGCGCGCAGGCCTGGACGTCGCGCTGCAAGAGGCGGATATCCTCGATAGATCGCCTTATGAATGGACCACTCGCGCCACGGGGCAGCAGCGGAGACTGGAAAGTGGTCCGCGCTACAACGAATGGAACGTGGGTATCGAGCGGACCATCCGGCTTCCCGGCAAGGCCGCAGCCGATCGCAACATCGGCAAGGCAACCGTCGAGGAATCTCAGGCGCGCTATGGCGAAGCACTGCACGAAGCCGGGCGCGAGCTGATGGCTTTGTGGGTGGACTGGCTGGCGGCAGAACGCGCCCGTGAGTTGGCCGAGAACGGCCTTCAGTCGACACAGGCCAGCCTCGCGGCTGTTGAGAAACGCTTACGCGCAGGCGACGCCTCGAAATTGGACGCGCGCATCGCCCGCGCCGAACTGGCCGAGCAAAGACGCCTGGACAACGATGCGAAGACTCAGGCTTCCGCAGCCTGGTTGCGTCTATCCACTCGCTTCCCCGGCGTGAAGCGTCAACTCCCTGGCCCTGCCCGCGCCGTTGCCGATCGAGGAAGACACCGCGTTCTGGCGCCAGCGCATCCTGGCGCAAAGCGATGAATTGAAGATCGTGCAAACACAATTGCGCCTGGCCGAAGCGCAGGCGGAACGAGCGCGTACAGACAAGACTCCCGATCCGACGTTAGGGCTCTACACGGCCTCGGAGGCTGGCGGCGGCGAGCGCATCTCCGGAATCATGATCAGCATTCCCATTCCAGGGGGCGCCCGTGACTCGCGTAGCGCCAAGGCAATTGCCGCGGTGGCCGTTTCGCATCAGGAAGTCCAACTCAAGCAGCGTCAGCTTGAGACGGAAATTGCTAGCGCCGTGGTAACTGCTCGCGGGGCCTACGACAGCCTGCAGATCGCCAATGAGAGCGCCGCAGCCATGCAGGAAAACGCCACGCTGATGCAGCGCGCCTGTGCGCTCGGTGAAGCCTGAGCTGCAGGCCCTGCTGCTGGCGCGTCGCCAGGCGACCACCGCGCTGAACAATGCGCTGCAAGCGCAAGTCACGGCCCTGAAAGCCTATTACGGGCTACTCGTCGACGCTCACTTGATTTGGAATATGGAACATGACTAGTACATTTACAATGACTTTTACGCAGCCACGGATCAAGGTCCAATGGATCGGGGCCCAATGGATCGAGGCGTGATTTTCTTCCTGTACCGGATGCGTGAAGTCGGAACCTACGTCACGCTATTTGCCATTGGCCATAGCGTGACGCTGCTGTACGGCGTCCTCAGCGGTACGCATGTCAATCCCTACATCGTCGACGCCATCATCGGCCTGTCGGTCGCGTGCAAAGGCGCTCGACAATCTTGGCGCATTCAAGCGGGTGTTGGCTTTCAACCGAAGCCAAGGCGCGGTGCTGATCTTTGGCTTCTTCCATGGATTCGGCCTCGCCACCAAGCTGCAGGAATTCACGCTATCGCAGGATGGTTTGGTACCCAATATCCTCGCATTCAATGTCGGGGTCGAGCTTGGGCAGTTGCTCGCGCTCGCCGCCATTCTGATTGTCATGGGTTTCTGGCGGCGGTCCGGTGCTTTCTGGCATCAGGCATTCGCGGCCAATGCCGTGTTGATGGCGGCAGGGTTCGTCCTGATGGGCCACCAAATGACCAGTTATTTCACCCTTTGATTTGAGGATTGATACATGAACACACACAACACGCACCCGCTACCAACCGTGCGCCAACTGCTCAGGGCTGCAGGCATGGCCTTGGTTGTCGCCGCAGCCATCCTGATCACGACTGTGCTCCCGGCCGAGCACGGTATCGATCCAACCGGTATCGGTAAAACACTCGGATTGACTGCCCTGAACAATAGCCAAGGAGCCGTAACCAAAAGCAACGGAAACGATGTCGTGGCCGCAGTGGTGGCAGCCCCAGTCATCTCCGCCCCCGTTACCATTACCTCCAAACAAGCTACGCTTTATCGGGCAGATACGCGGCAAATCACCCTGCAACCGGGCGAAGGTCTGGAATTTAAAACCCGCTTGGAGAAGGTGCGGCACTGATTTATTCATGGAAAACGCAGCAAGGCGAAAAAATCAATCATGAGTTCCACGGGGAACCGCTCAATGCCAAAGCTGATGTGTATGAAAGCTATATCTTGGAGAAGCAGATCAGCGAATCAGGCG
>JADJVQ010000131.1 GCA_016710525.1 Burkholderiaceae bacterium | reverse complement strand
CTGCGCCCAGCAGGCTGCAGACCGGGGCGGCCAGCAGCATGAAGCGGGCAATCGAGCGCGGGGTGTCGATGGGGTCCGGGTAACCGACCCAGCGGCGCACCAGGAGGGTTCCGAGCCAGGCCTGCGCCAGCGCGGCAAGCGCCAGGACGGGGGCGAGCCAGACCAGACCGGCCCCGGTGACGCTCGGGAACGGGCCCGCGCCGGCCAACTGGAGCACGCCCAGCAGGAAGGCGCCGACGAATACACCGATCAGGGCGGGTGTGCCGGCAATCAGCCCGCTGGCCAGCGCGATGCCGGCGGGCAGGAAGAAGGGCGTCGCATAGCCCGGTGGAATGGCCAGTTGCATCGACGCCAGCCCCAGCGCGGCATAGGCGAGCGCGACCAGTATCAGAGGACGGGCGAAAGCCATCGCGGGAGCATAACCGCGCAGGCCGGCGGACGTGTCGACGGGAGTGTTTCGGCGTGTCAAAGTCGCAAGGGTGCAGCGTAGCCGGTCAGTTCGAGGTAGCCGCGTCCGACCATGCGACCTTGTTCGAAGATCCGTACGGCACCTTCCCAGTAAAACCCGCCGGTGCTGGCGCGGGCGTCGAGCTCCTGGTCATCGAACAGCGGCTGCAGTTCGAGGCGTCGCCCGCCGACCCCGATCCGCATCGACACCGGATAAACGCCGCCGCTGCGTGCCGAGCGCCATTGCCGGACGATCTCGAACTGCGGCGACAGCGGCGCAGCATCCGCGGGCAGCCAGCGCGCGTGCGACCAGAGCGTCGTGCCGTCCCGACGACGGATCCGGAATGCCATCAGTGAACTGCCGTCGTCCAGGTTCAGGCCAGCCCAGTCCCAGCCAACGGCCTGCGCGTCGAGCACCTCGGTGGACCACTCGTGATCGAGCCAGGCGCGACCGCTGCGCACCGGCAGCCGCCGTCCGCCCAGAACGAGCGTGCCGCCGACCTCCAATTGCGGGCGGCTGTAGTAGTAGCTGGCCTGGGCCGCGCCGGGGCCTTTGCGTGAAAAGCCGAGCTCGCCCTGCAGCATCGGGGCGGCGCGCGCCTGAAAACTCAGATCGAGCTCGAAATCGCGGGCGGCGATCCGGGCGATGTAGCGATCGTCCGCCTGCCGGGTCAGATGCCAGCCGCGCAGGCTCAGTCCGGTATCGGAACCCGACATCCGGGTATCCGCAAAGCCCAGCCGCGCGCTGCGCTGGTCGTGGCGCAGGCGCCCGTCGGACACGCGCGCCAGCGCGGCATGGGCCAGCAGCAGCTGCGTCGGCGCGAATCGGCTCGGGTTGGCGCCGGAGTGCCCGGTTCCGCTGCGAAAGAAGGTGATCTGGATCCCGGTCTCGATGCCGTCGACATCGGCCCAGCCGGTGATGTACCACCATTCGGTCCGGAACTCGGGATGGGCACCATGGTCGGCCGGGAAGCTCAGCCGCCGCCCGGGCAGCACAGCGGCAAAGGGGCGCCCGGGTGGCCAGGGCCGTTGCTGTCGGCCGCCCGGGCGCCGGGGATCGGCGCCAGCGAGGCGATCGGCGCTGCCCCCGGTCGGGCCAGGCGCGCCGCCAGCGGCCGGAGAAAAGGTGCCGCCAGCAGACGGACCAGCGGCGCCGCGAACTGCCGGGCCAGCGATCCCGCGCCCAGCAGCCCGCCGGCCAGCCAGAGGCGTCGGTGCCGGCTCACCAGTCCTCCCGCACCGCCCGCACCGGCGACTCGCCGGCGGCCGAGCGTGCGGCCAGCACCGCCGCCGCGATTCCCAGTCCGATCAGCGCGGCGGCGCTCGCGCCCAGCACCGGGCCCGGCCAGTGCATCTCCATGGTCCAGTGGAAGGACTGGGGATTGACCCGATGCACCAGCACGACGGCGATCAGCACGCCCAGCGCGCCGCCCCAGGCCACGCCGACCGCGATCAGCAGGCCGGACTCGATCGCGAACAGGCGGACGATCTGTGCGCGGGTGAACCCGAGGTGGCGCAGCATCCCGAATTCGCGGGCCCGGGCCAGCGCCTGTCCCGTGTACGTGGCGGCTACCCCGAAGAGACCGACCACGATCGCAATCGCCTCGAGCACATAGGTCACCGCGAAGCTGCGATCGAAGATGGCCAGCGACAGGGCCCGGATGTCGCGCGCACTGCGCAGTTCGATGTCGCGCAGGGCCGGCACCGCAGCGCGCAGCCGCTCGGTCACGGCCGACTCGCTGGCGCCCGCGGCGAGCCGGATGGCGATGTCGCTGGCGCTGCCATCGCCGGTCATCGCCAGGTAGTCGGCCCGGTCGATCACCACCGCGCCATGCTGACGGGCATAGTCGCGCCACACGCCGGCCACCTGCAGGCGCTGGGCGCGTGCGCCGATCGGCAGTTCGACGAAGGCTCCGATCTGCAGGCCATAGAGATCGACCATGGCCTCGCTCACCCAGGCCGCAGGCACGCCGTCGGGTGGCAGCCGGGCCGCTCCGACCAGGGGAAGGTGGCGCTCGGGCGCGGCCGGATCCAGCGAACGGACCAGCAGGCTGACCGGAGGGCGATCGGGGTGCAGCGACACCTCGAGGCTGCGCAGGAATTCAACCCCGGCCACACCTTCGATCCGGGTCAGGCGCTGCTGCACTTCGGGCGTCAGCGCCGCCTGCTGGCCGGCGCTGCCGGCCCGGCCATACAGATCGGCCGGCAGGACAGTGTCGAGCCAGTCGGCCACCGAGTGCCGAAAGCTGTCGACCATGATCGTCATTGCGCTGGCCAGGGCGAAACTGGCAACTACCCCTGACAGCGCCACGCCGGCGGACTGCGGCGCGCCGCGGATCCTCTGCAGCGCGAAGCCAGGCCGTGGGATGGCGCCAGGCGCCGTCCAGCAGGGTATCGGCCGCGCGCCCGGCGAGTGCGGTGATCGGTCCGACCAGGGCGATACCGGCGAACAGCCACAGTGCGATCGCGCCATAGGCGGCCAAGGGCAATCCGTTCCAGGCGGGCAGGAAGGTCAGCAGCAGGCCCATCCCGGCCAGCGCCCCGGCTGTTTGCAGCGCGCGCCGTGCCGGGCGCGCCGTGTTGTCGATCGAGGCACGAAGGGCCTGCGCCGGCGACTGGCGGCGTACCGCGAGCGCCGGCCCCAGACTGCCGATCAGGGCGGTGGCGATGCCCAGGGCGGCAAAGAGCGCCAGCACAGCGGGTTCGGCAACCAGCGAGGCCTGCACGCCGCCGAAATAACCGCCGCCCAGGTCGCCGCCGATCAGGCGCAGCAGAGCTCCGGCCATCAGCACGCCGCCCAGCACGCCGAGCGCCGCGCCGGCCAGCCCCAGGATCAGCGCCTGTGCCAGGACACTGTGCAGCGCATGCCTCGGCCGCGCGCCGAGCACCGCCAGCAGCGCCAGTGTCGGCGCCTGGCGCGCGGTGGCCAGCGCGATGGTGGCATGCACGATGAATCCGCCGGTGAACAGCGCAACCAGCGCCAGTACCGAGAGGTTGACCCGGTAGGCGCGCGACAGGTTGGACATGCGCTGCGCGCCGGCCTGCGGCGTGGACCAGGTGGCGTCGGCGGGCAATCGGGCTGTCCACTCCCGAGCCAGGGCGCTCGGATCGACCCCGGGCGCCAGGCGCAGATCGATGCGGGTGAGCCGGCCCAGCCAGCCCAGTCGCCACTGCGCGGCGCCGATGTCCATCACGCCCAGGGCCTGGCCAGGCGCCGCACCGGGCACGGTGCCGGCAATCCTCAGGCGCACGATACCCAAGCCGACCCGCACCGAGACGGACTCGCCGACCTTGACCCGCCAAGTGGCCAGCGCCGCGGTGCTGAGGAAGAGCGCGTCATCGGCGAACACACTCGAGGCCGAGCCCTGGCTGTCGCCCTGGGGAAGCAGGCCGGGCGTGACTTCGGCGGCCCGCATGATGTCGATTCCGATGATCCGCAGCGACTGCCCGTTCAGCAGCGCCGTGCCCTCGACGACCGGACTGGCGGCGGTGATCCGGGGGTCGGCGAGCACCGTGTCGTACAGCGATTCGGCCATGCCGTTGCTGCGCGCCACCAGGCTGGCGTGGGCCTCGCCGTTGACGATCGACAAGGCATTGCCGAACTCGGACAGCGCGCTGCGGTTGACGAGTTCGATCGCCAGGCTGAGCGCGACCCCGATCGCGATGGCCAGGACCGCGGTGGCCAGGCGGCCCGGCTGGGCGCGCCATTGTCCGGCGAGCAGCCACCCGATCAGAGCCGGGGAGGGCGCTCGTGCGTCGTGCGCCGGAGTGGCGCGGAGGTCCGTGGCGTCGGCTGGCGAATCAGGCAAGTTCGCGCAATCCGTGTTCATCGAGCGCAAGCCGGCGGTCGCACGCCGCCGCCGCCTGCTGCGAGTGCGTGACCATCAGCAGTGCGGCCCCGCTGGCGGCGATTTCGTCGCGCAGCAGGGTGATGGCACGACCGGCCGACGACGGGTCCAGATTGCCCGTCGGTTCGTCGGCCAGCACGAGCGCCGGGCGATGGACCAGCGCGCGGGCCAGCGCCACGCGCTGCTGCTCGCCTCCGGACAGTTCGCGCGGCAGGCTGGCCTGGCGCTCGCCCAGGCCCAGCCGGTGCAGCAGTTCGCCGGCCCGTTCCAGGGCAGGGCGGCGCGCCATGCCGATCAGCAGCAGGGGCACAGCCACGTTCTGGGCCAGGTTCAGGTGCGAGATCAGGTGAAACGCCTGGAACACGAAGCCCAGGCGGGTACTGCGCAAACGCGCCGCGGCGTCGGGGCCGATGCGGTGCACGGGCTGCCCGTCGAGCACGATCTCGCCGGCATCGGGTGTTTCGAGGCCGGCGATCAGGTTGAGCAGGGTGGACTTGCCCGAGCCGGACTCGCCCAGCAGGGCGACGCGTTGGCCGGCGGCAATGCGCAGGGACAGGTCGTGCAGAACCCAGCGTGCGCCGTAGCGGCGTCCAACGCCGTCCAGCTTCAGCAGGGGGGCGTGCATCGATCAGTCAGACGAACAGGAGCGCTCTATGATACGGCCTGGCCGTGCGCTGGTGCGGCAATCACCCTGGCAGGGCGTTCAGACCGGGCCCAGCCAGGACTTCGACCGCCCCTTCTGCAAGGACAGCCACCGAGTGCACGCTGCGATTCAGCCGACAGCCGGCCCCGTTTTCATCGAACTGCACCGATCGGACGCCTCGGCTTCGCGCGCCGAGATCATCGCCGGACTGCAGTCCCCGTCGGCGGCCATTTCACCGAAGTATTTCTACGACCGGCTCGGTTCGTCGCTGTTCGCGGCGATCTGCCTGACCGACGAGTACTACCCGACCCGCACCGAAGCCGCCCTGTTCGAGGCCCACGGAGCCGACATCGCCCGGGCGATCGGCCCGCACGCCTGCCTGATCGACCTGGGCGCGGGCGACTGCGGCAAGGCCGGCGGGCTGATGGCCCGACTGTCGCCGTCCCACTATGTGGCGGTCGACATTTCGGTGGACTATGTGCGCGACGCGTTGGGCGCGCTGGCCCGCCAGCACCCGACGGTGCGCATGACCGGGATCGGCACCGATTTTTCGCACCGTCTCGACCTCGGGCCGAGCCTGCCTGCCGCCCGCCGATGGTTCTTCTATCCAGGCTCGAGCATCGGCAATTTCGACCCGACCGAGGCGCGCGCCTTCCTGGAGCGGATGCGCGCGCAGACCGATCCCGAGGGCGGGCTGCTGATCGGCATCGATCTGATCAAGCCTGTCGACGTGCTCGAGGCCGCCTACGACGACCGGCTCGGGATCACCGCCGCGTTCAATCTGAACGTGCTGGTGCACCTGAATCGGCTGCTGGGCTGCGATTTCGACGTTCGACAGTGGCGTCATCGCGCCTTGTTCAATGCCCCGCCAGTCGGATCGAGATGCACCTGGAGGCGCGCGAGCCGGCTCGGGTGTGCTGGAGCGGTGGCCACCGGGTCTGGCTGGCAGGCCAGCGGATTCACACCGAAAACTCGTACAAATACAGTGTCGAGGGGTTCTCGGCGCTGCTGGGCTCGGCGGGTTACCGCGTCGATCAGATGTGGCGCGACCCGCGCGACTGGTTCGCACTGGTCCTGGCTCGCCCCTCGGGCCGGGATCCCGATTTTCGCGTCGCCGATTGAGTTTGATCAATCTCGGCTGACGAAGATCAATGCGCCGAACGGCACCGGCGGGCAGACTCGCGGCATTTCACGAGGAGTCCGCATGTTTGAGATGCTCGCAAGCTCGGGTCTGCGACCGTTCCGGCTCAAGGGCCGCGAACTGCTGCCGGTGGTCCAGGGTGGCATGGGCGTGGGCGTATCGGCGCACCGGCTGGCCGGTTCGGTCTCGGCACTGGGAGCGCTCGGCACGATTGCCTCGGTCGACCTTCGGCATCATCACCCCGACCTGATGGCGCGCTCAAAGGGCGTGCGCGAGCGCGCTGTGCTGGACGCCATCAACCGGGAGGCGCTGGACCGCGAGATCCGGCAGGCGAAGTCCCTCGCCCAGGGGCGCGGCGCGGTTGCCGTCAATGTCATGAAGGCGGTCGACGAAAATCCGAACCTGGTCCGCCAGGCCTGCGAATCGGGCGCCGATGCGATCGTCATGGGGGCGGGCTTGCCGTTCGATCTCCCCGACATGGTGGCCGATTTCCCCGAGGTCGCGCTGCTGCCGATCCTGTCGGATTCGCGCGGCGTGACGGTGGTGCTGAAAAAATGGCTGCGCCGCGGCCGCATGCCGGATGCGATCGTGATCGAACACCCCGGCCACGCCGGCGGCCATCTGGGCGCCACCCGCCTCGAAGAACTCAACGATGGCCGTTTCGACTTCGCGCGGGTGCGCGACGAGGTGAGCACGGCGCTGCGGGGCCTGGGGCTGTCCGATGCCGATCTGCCGCTGGTGGCGGCCGGTGGGATCAACCGCCACGAGCGGGTGCGCGAACTGCTGGGCGCGGGCTGGTCCGCGGTGCAGCTGGGCACTGCCTTCGCGGTCAGCGCCGAAGGCGATGCCCATCCGCGCTTCAAGGAAGTGCTGGCTGGTGCACGCCCTGAAGACATCGTCGAGTTCGTCAGTGTTGCCGGCCTGCCGGCGCGCGCGGTCCGCACGCCCTGGCTGGAGCGCTACCTTCAGCGCGAGGCCAGTCTGAAGCTGAAGGCGGCTGAAGGCGCAAGCCGAAAGTGCGCCACCTCGCTGCAGTGCCTGACGACCTGCGGCCTGCGCGACGGACTGTCCAAGTTCGGCCAGTTCTGCATCGACAGCCAGCTGTCGGCGGCGCTGAAGGGCGAGATCTCCCGCGGGCTGTTCTTCCGGGGCGCGGCCAGCCTGCCGTTCGGTTCGGCGATCCGGCCGGTGCGTGAACTGGTCGAGTACCTGATCAGCGGAAAGATGCCGGCGGCGCTGGCAGGCACAGGCGCATCGACGCCGCGAATCGACGCCGCCGCGATCGCCTGATCCGGTCCGTCTTGCGTGCCCTTTGGTGCCGGTTCGTTGGCCGGCCACCGCCGGTCTGCCCCGGTCAGAGCGCGTCCAGGCCGCCGGGGGCGCCGCCCATGACGGTGTTGAAGCCACCGTCGACGTAGGTGATTTCGGCGGTCACGCCGGCGGCCATGTCTGAGAGCAGGAATGCTGCGACCTGGCCGATGTCCTCGAGGGTGACGTTGCGGCGCAGCGGCGCATTCTGCTCGACCAGGGCCAGGATCTTCGAGAATCCCTTGATGCCGCTGGCCGCCAGGGTGCGGATCGGTCCGGCCGAAATTCCGTTGACCCTGATGCCCCGCGGTCCGAGGCTCTCGGCCAGATAGCGCACGCCCGCCTCCAGGCTGGCCTTGGCCATTCCCATCGTGTTGTAGCTGGGCACCATGCGCACCGCGCCCAGGTAGGTCAGCGCCAGCAGCGCGGCCTTGCGGCCCTGCATCATCGGGTAGGCCGCCTTGGCGAGCGCCGGAAAGCTGTAGCTGGAGATGTCGTGGGCGACCCGAAAGCCCTCGCGCGAGAGGCCCTCGAGGAAGTCGCCGGCGATCGCTTCGCGCGGCGCGAATGCAATCGCGTGCACCAAGCCGTCCAGTCCATCCCATTGCCGGCCCAGGTCGGCGAACAGGGCGTCGATTTGCGCATCGTCGGCCACGTCGCAGGCGAAGACCAGCGAGGAGTCGAATTCGGCGGCCAGTTCGACGACACGGTCCTTGAAACGCTCGTTCTGGTAGGTGAAGGCGAGCTGAGCTCCGTGCTGGCGGCAGGCCTTGGCGACGCCGTAGGCGATGGAGCGGTTCGACAGCAGCCCGGTGATCAGGATCCGCTTGTCGGTGAGGATGCCCATGGTCGAATTCCTTGTGCGGCTCTGAGGGGGCAGGCGGAGGGCACCCCTCGTGCGGCGGGCGCCGCAGTCGGCGCCGGAGTGCTCGCACCGGGGCCCGCGCCGAGAGCCGGCGACCATAGGGCGCCGGGCCGATCGCCGGGCCGTCTGCATGCGCGATATCATCGAATCCGTTGCGCCGCGGGCCGGACCCCGGGCGGACAGGGGTCCGGCCCTGTGCCATGATCCGGGCTGTCGGCGCGACGTGCGGGCGCCGGCCTTGTCGATTCGCTGGAGAGTTCATGTTGCGCAACCCCCTGGCCGCTGTTCGCAGCGCCTCGTTGATTGTCGTGTCGGTCGCCGCGCTCCTGGTATCGGGCCTGCCTGCCACTTTGGCCGCCCAGGACAAGGGCGGCGCGCCCGCCGCGCAGTCGTCCGGCCCGGCCCCGGCGCCCCCTCCGGTGCCCGGCCCCGGTGCACGCCTGCTGCGCCCGGGCGTCCGCCGCCAGCGCCGCTGCGCGCCCGGCGGCCCGTGCCCGCCGGGGCGGCGGCGGTGCCCGCCGGGCCGGGCAAGGACACGGTCGAGAATCCCTACGGTCTGGAAGCGCTCTGGAAGGGGTCGGACTTCGTCGCGAAGGCAGTGCTGGTCCTGCTGCTCGTGATGTCGATGGGCAGCTGGTACATCATCGTCACGAAGTTCGTCGAACAAGGCCGCATCAAGCGCCAGGCACGCGGCGTCGACGGCGGCTTCTGGAACGCCCAGACGGTTCGCCAGGGTGCCGACACGCTCGAGGAGGGCAGCCCGTTTCGCTTCATTGCCGAGGCCGGGCTCGAGGCCACCCGCAAGCACGAAGGCCTGCTGGGCCAGATCAATCTGAACGACTGGATGAGCATGTCGATCCAGCGCTCGATCGACCGGGTCCAGAGCCGCATGCAGGACGGCCTGGCGTTCCTGGCCACTGTCGGGTCGATCAGCCCCTTCGTGGGGCTGTTCGGCACCGTCTGGGGCATCCTGAACGCGTTGACCGCCATCGGCGTGGCCGGTCAGGCCTCGATCGACAAGGTGGCCGGCCCGGTCGGCGAGGCGCTGATCATGACCGCGATCGGGCTGGCCGTGGCGGTGCCGGCGGTGATGGGCTACAACTGGCTGGTCCGGCGCAACAAGGCGGTGATGGACGACGTGCGTTCGTTCGGCGGCGACCTGCACGCGGTGCTGCTGGCCGCGGGCAATTCCGGGGCTGGCGCCACCGCCGCGAAGGGCTGAGACCATGGCCATGAACGTCGGTCCGCCCCAGGGCGATGACGAGGTCCTCTCCGCGATCAACACGACTCCGCTGGTCGATGTGATGCTGGTGCTGCTGATCATCTTCCTGATCACGATTCCGGTCGTGACCACCTCGATCCAGCTGCAGCTTCCCAAGGAGACCGTCGAGGTTCGCGAGACCAAGCCGGAGAACATCATCATCTCGGTCGACCGCGACGGCGGCCTGTTCTGGTACGACGTCCGGCTGCCCAATGCGCAGGCGCTGGTCGATCGGCTGAAGAAGGTGTCGACGCGCGATCCTCAGCCCGAGGTTCAGATCCGCGGTGACCTCGCGGCCGACTACGATTCGGTGGGCAAGGTGATCTATGCCTGCCAGCGCGCCGGCATCACCAAGGTGGCATTCATCACCGAGCCGCCCGCGCGTGGCAACTGAGCGGGGCAACTGAGCGTGGCAGCCGAGTGTGCGCCCGCGCTCCGGGCAGGTCGTCCGAGGAGCAAGACATGGCGATGAACATCGGACCGGACTCCGGGTCGTCCGAACCTGAGGTGATGATCGAGATCAACACCACCCCGCTGATCGACGTGATGCTGGTGCTGCTGATCATGCTGATCATCACCATCCCGATCCAGCTGCACTCGGTCAACCTGAACATGCCGGTCGGGGTGCCGCCGCCTTCGCTGATCAAGCCGGAGGTGGTCAAGGTCGACATCGACGACAAGAGCGTCGTCTACTGGCAGGGCGAGGCACTTCCCAGCCGAGAAGCGCTCGACGCCAAGATGCAGGCGGCCGCGGCGCAGCCCGTTCAGCCCGAGGTGCATCTGCGGCCGAACAAATTCGCCAAGTACGAGGTTGTCGCGTATGTGCTCGCGTCCTCGCAGCGGCTGGGCCTCACCCGGATCGGTGTGGTCGGCAGCGAGCAGTTCGCCGAGTAGTGCCGGTGGATCTTTCATACAAGCCGCGCCACTCCAGCCGTCGCATGGTCGGCATCGGGGTCGTGGTCGCGCTGCACGCGCTGGCGGGCTATGCGCTGATGTCGGGCCTGGCGCGCAAGGTGGTCGACGTGGTCAAGAAGCCGCTGGAGACCAAGATCGTCGACGAGGTGAAGCTGCCGCCTCCGCCTCCTCCTCCGCCTCCGCCCCCTCCCGCCGCCCCGCCAGATCGTCAAGCAGCCGCCTCCGCCGCCGGCCGCCGCGCCTCCTCCGTATGTGCCGCCGCCCGAAGTCACCCCGCCGGCCGCGGCGCCAGCGCCGGTCATCACCGCCGTCACGCCGACACCGCCGGTCGTGCCGCCCGTGATCGCGCCGCCACCGCCGCCGGCTCCGCCGGCCCCCGTCGCGGTGCCCGCGCCGGCGCCGCCTGCACCGGCGCCCAAGCCGGCCTTGCGCCGAGGTGTCACACCGATCCGCCAAGCCAGGCCAGAATATCCGCGTCGCGCGCTGCAAGACGAGATCGAGGGCGAGGTGATCGCGCGCGCCAGTGTCAGTCGGGAGGGCAGGGTGGTCGCTGTGACGATCGTGAGCGCCAAGCCGCGCGGAGTGTTCGAACGTTCGGTCGAAGCGGCCTTGCGCCAATACGAGTTTCCGCCCGACGATACGGAGTACATCGTCGAGGTTCCGTTCACTTTCCGCTTGGAGTAACGGTTGTGAGGCAGCGGCTGACCGTGGTGGCGCTGATGATGGCGGTCATCTGGCTGGCCGCGATGGCGCCCGTGCGGGCCCAGGACCGCAGCGCGGGTCCGCCCGACGCGGGTCGCTCGGCACCCACACCGGCGGGTTCGGCCAAACCGTCGCCTGGCCCCCATCGGGCGGATCCGTCCAAGGTGCTTCGCCTGGCGTTTCCCGTGGCCGAGACCGGATTCGATCCGGCGCGCGTGAGCGACCTGTATTCGAACATCGTCAATGGCGCAATCTTCGAGCGGCTGCTGACCTACGACTGGCTGGCCCGGCCGGTCAAGCTCGTGCCGATGCTGGCCGAGGCCATGCCCGAGATGGCCGAGGGCGGCCGCACGCTGACCTTCCGGCTGCGCCGCGGCGTGATGTTCGCCGACGATCCCGCGTTCAAGGGCAAACCACGCGAACTGCTGGCCCAGGACGTGGTGTATTCGATCATGCGTCACATGGACCCGAAGAACCGCTCGCCGTGGCGCGCGCAGGTTGCGGGCAAGATCGAGGGGCTGGACGACCTGTACACGCAGGCGAGCCAGCCAGGCGCGCGCTTCGACTATGACGCCAAGATTCCAGGCCTCGAGGTCGTCGACCGGCATACCCTGCGCGTGCGCCTGCTGCGCGCCGATTTCATCTTCCTGCATGTGCTGGCGACCAACAATTTCGGCATCGTCGCGCGCGAAGTGGTCGAGCATTACGGGTTCGACGAGATCATGGCGCACCCGGTGGGCACAGGGCCGTACCGGCTCGACAAGTGGGTCCGCGGCGCCAAGATCCTGCTCGCTGCCAACCCCTCGTACCGGGGCTTCGTCTGGGATTTCACCGCGGGCGATGACCCGGACGACCAGCGCCTGGTCAGGCAGATGACGGGCCGGCGCATGCCGGCGATCGGTCGGGTCGAGATCTCGATCATCGAAGAGCCCCAGTCGATGTGGCTGGCCTTCCAGGGCGGCGAACTGGATCTGATCGCCACACCGCCCAGTTTCATCGAGAAGGCGCTGGGGCCCGACAACCGACTGCTGCCGGAGCTGGCGCAACGCGGCATCGGCCTGCATCGTTCGCTCGATCCGGACATGACCTTCCAGTTCTTCAACCTGCGCGATCCGCTGCTGGGTGGCGTGTCGAAGGAGAAGATTGCGTTGCGCCGCGCGATCATCATGGCCTACGACGTCGACGAGGAAATCCGCGTCATCCGCAAAGGCCAGGCGGTTCGCACCCATTGGATGGCGCCACCGGCCATCGTCGGCCATGATCCGGCCTATCGCAGCAGCCAGCGATTCGATCCCGCT
The DNA here is from genome assembly GCA_016710525.1 of Burkholderiaceae bacterium. Classification (GTDB taxonomy): domain Bacteria; phylum Pseudomonadota; class Gammaproteobacteria; order Burkholderiales; family Burkholderiaceae_E; genus Quisquiliibacterium. The sequence goes on along the minus strand of JADJVQ010000131.1, from coordinate 5,478 downwards.
CTGGCCAATGCCTTGCTCGACCGATTCGGCTATCGCAAGGGGGCCGACGGGTATCGCACGCTGCCCGACGGCAAACCGCTGAGCATTCCGATCTACTCGACCACCTCGTCGATCGAGCGCGAGCGCGACGAGCTCTGGAAAAAATCGCTGGACCGGGTGGGCCTGCGGGTCGACATCCGCAAGGACAAGTTCCCCGAACTTCTCAAACAATCCAAGGCCTGCCAGGTCAGTTCATGGGGTGCGGCCTGGATCGCCGCGATTCCCGATGCCGATTATTTCGTGCAGTTGCTCTATGGCAAGAACATCGGCGAGCGCAACTACGCCTGCTTTGCCAACGAGCAGTGGGATGCCCTGTATGAAAAAGACCCGGGAGTTGCCCGATGGCCCGGAGCGCAACCGCCTGTACCGCGACATGCACCGGCTGATGGAGGTCAATGGCGCTTGGCTGCTGGGCACCACGCGGTACCGCAACCAGCTCTACCAGCCGCGGGTGCTGGGGTACAAGAAGCACCCGGTGCTGCATGCCGACTTCATGTACCTCGACCTCGAGCGCGCGCGCCCGGCGCAATGACTGCTTTTGTCGTTCGCCGACTGTGGCAGATGGTGCCCACGCTCGCGGGCGTGATCCTGCTGGTGTTCTTCCTGTTCAATTGGGTGGCGGGCGATCCGGCGACGATTCTGGCCGGGCTGGTCTCCGACAAGGAGCAGATCGCCAACATTCGCCGCCAGCTCGGGCTGGATCTGTCGTACCCGCAACAGCTGTGGCTGTTCGTGCAGCAGGTGCTGACTTTCGACTTCGGCGCGAGCTGGACCACCGGCGAGAGCGTTTCGCGCATCTTTGCGACCCGGTTGGGGCCGTCGCTGACGGTGCTGGTGCCGCTGCTGGTGCTCGACACCGGCATCGCGCTGCTGCTGGCGCTGGCGGTGGCCAGGGTGCGCGGCACCCTGAGCGACCGGCTAGTGATGATCGTCTGCACCGCGGGCATGTCGATCAGCATTCTCGTCGTCATCATCGTCGGCCAGTATTGGCTGGCCTACAAGCTGGGGTGGTTTCCGGTCCAGGGCTGGAGCGAGCAGGGCTGGCGCAACCTGCTGGTCTATGCGCCGCTGCCGGTGCTGCTGGGCGTCATCGTCAGCCTGGCGCCCAATGTGCGCCTGTTTCGCAGCTTCATCTTGGATGAAATCGACCAGGACTACGTGCGCACCGCCCGCGCCAAGGGCTGAGCGAATCGCGCACGCTGCTCGTGCACGTGCTGCGCAACGCCCTGGTGCCGGTGATCACGTTCGTGATCTCGAGCCTGCCGGGGCTGCTGATCGGTGCCTTCCTGATCGAACGGTTCTTTTCGATTCCGGGCATCGGCCGAGAGATCATCCTGGCGGTCGAACGCAGCGATTTCCCGGTGATCAAGGCGGTAACCATCTACGTGGCGATGGCGACCATGGTGTTCAACCTGATCGGCGATCTGCTGTACAAGGTGGCCGACCCGCGCGTGCGCATCGAATGAACCGCGCCGAGTTGAGGGGCAGCGAAGGGGCCTGGCGGCTGGCCTGGCGGCGCGCGCCGTGACTGGTGTCGGTCTGGTGTCACTGGCGCTGGTGGTCGCGAGTCTTGCTGGTCGCTGCCTCCGCGCTCGGGCTTGTGGCGGGTGACTGGCAGCGTGAGGTGGCGATCAGCCACGCGCCGCCCTCGCTGTTCGGCATGGCCGATCCTGCCGGGCCGCGCACGGTTCGGCAGTCGGCCGCGCCATGGGATCCGCAGATGCTGCCGACGCCGGTGGACATCGTCGACCCCCTGGCGCAGGCCTTGCGCGAACTCGGGGTCGAGACCGATCCCGTGCGCCTGCGCCAGTTGGCCGACACCGTGCCCAGCCTGACCGCGATCGCCGATCCGATCGCCGACGAGGTGCAGGCGGCCCGGGCCGCGCTGTCGGGCGGCCAGGGCGAAGCGGATGCCGAACGATCGACCTCGCTCGCGCTGGGTGCCGACAAATGGGGGCGCGACGTGGCGGCCAAGACCCTCAAGGGCGCGCAGACCTCGATACTCGTCGGCCTGGCGGCGGCCCTCGTCGCGACCCTGATCGGCACCGTGCTGGGCGCACTGGCCGGCTGGTTCGGAGGCGTGGTCGACGACCTGGCCAACTGGTTCTACAGCGTGTTCACGTCGGTTCCGACGATTTTGCTGGTGCTGGCGATCGCAGCGGTGCTCGGCCAGCGCAGCCTCGCCAATTTGGTGGTGATCCTGGGGCTTACCACCTGGACAGGCGTCTTTCGGCTGGTGCGGGCCGAATACCTGAAGCACAAGACGCGCGAATACGTTCGCGCCGCCGATGCGATCGGCGCGTCGGTCTGGCGGCGTATCGCGGTGCACGTCTTCCCCAACATCAGCCACGTCGTGCTGATCCAGTTTTCGCTGCTCGCGGTGAGCTGCATCAAATCCGAGGTGATCCTGTCGTTCCTCGGCTTCGGCGTGCCGGTCGACGGGGTGTCGTGGGGCTCGATGCTCAACGAGGCGCAAAATGATCTGCTGACCGGCAAATGGTGGCAGCTGGCAAGCGCCACGGTGGCGATGGCGGTTTTCGTCACGGCGCTGTCGCTGCTGGCCGACGCGATCCGCGATGCGCCCGATCCGCGCCTGAAGCGCCGATAAATGCACGGCGCGCCGGCCGGCGGATCTGATACTGTTCCAGGTTGATCTCGGCAATCTGCCGCACGGAGAACGGGCGCTTGACCAATACCAATCGTGGCGGGATCGGACAGGTCTCGATGACCGTGCCGCTGAGCGCCCCGGGAACGGCGGGCGACGCAGGTTTGGGTTCCCTGAATTATCTGCCCGAGGGCACCCGTTTCGATGAATTCGAAGTCCGCGGCCTGGTCGGCGAGGGCGGTTTCAGCGTCGTCTATCGGGCCTACGATCGCCAGCTCGAGCGCGAGGTGGCGATCAAGGAGTACATGCCGTCGTCGATCGCGTTTCGTGGCTCCGACGCCACCGTGCGGCCCAAGCCGGGCGCGCACGAAGAAACCTTCCGCAAGGGGCTCGAGAACTTCCTGGATGAGGCACGCCTGCTGGCGCGCTTCGAGCATCCGTCGCTGGTCAAGGTGCATCGGTTCTGGACGCTGAACGGCACCGCCTACATGGTGATGCCGCTGTATCAGGGCGAGACGCTGCGCAATGCGCTGCGCCGCCTGCCCGGGCCGCCGACCGAGGCCTGGCTCAAGCGGATGCTGTCGCCGCTGCTCGATGCCCTGGCGTCGATCCATCGGCAGCAGTGCTATCACCGCGACATCGCGCCCGACAACATCCTGATTCTCGAAAACGGCCAGCCGCTTCTGCTCGACTTCGGTGCCGCACGTCGAGTGATCGGCGACATCACGCAGGCGATGACTGTCATTCTCAAGCCGGGCTTTGCACCCATCGAGCAGTACGCCAACGATGCGTCGATGAAGCAGGGACCATGGACCGACCTGTATGCGCTGGGCGCGGTCATCCACTATTGCGCCACTGGCAAGGCCCCGCCGCCCTCGGTGTCGCGGGTGCTGAGCGATTCGCTCGAGCCGCTGGCGCAGATTGCGCCTGGCGTCTACAGCGAAGGATTCAGCCAGGCGGTCCATCACGCAATGCGCCTGCGCCTGGACGAGCGCACTCAGTCGGTCGAGCAGATGCGCGCCGAACTGGGCATCGATGCGCACTGGGATCCGCCCGGATCGACCGTAGCGTTCGGCTCCCCGGCGGCGGCGGCACCCGCGACCGACCGTTCGGTCGCGCAGGCCCCGTTGTCGGCGTCTCAGTCCTCTACTGGAGACTGCGGCCGGGCCACCGATGCCGCAGGCTCCGGCGCCCCGGACCGCGGGCTCGGTGCCGATCGGGCAGATACCTGGAACACAGGCCGACGAGGCCCCGCCGCCACCCGAAGCGCCGCCATCCGAGAGTCCGACGGCCGGTGCGCCCGATGGGGGCATCGCACATACCGAGCCGGGTCCGACGGTGCGGCACAAGCCTGTCGATCAGCCGCCCGCGCCTGCTGTGGGAGCCCAAGGCAACCAGCGCCAGCGCACAGCGGGCGGCGTGCTGGGGGCCGTCGTGGCGGGCGCCTTGGTCGTGACCGGCCTGGCCGTCTGGAAGTTCCGCGACACGCCGCCGGAACCGCCGCCAGCCGACTTGAAGACAGTTCAGGGGAAGGGGACCGAAGCGCCCGCAAGCGGGGCGGCACCGTTGGTGGTTCCCGCACCCGCACCCGCACCCGCACCCGCACCCGCACCCGCACCCGCTGCGGCGATGCGCACTCCCGATGCAACCCAGGCGGACGCAGCGGCCGGCGATGCCCAGAAAAAGGCGTTGGAAGACGCCGACAAGGCCCTGAAGGCGGCGCAAAAGGCCAAGGCCGACGCCGATCTGGCGCGCCGGGTCGCGGAGGCGGAACGCCAGAAAGCCGAAGCGGAGGCCGCGCAGCTAAGGCGGAAGCCGAGGCCAGTCGTGCCAAGGCCAAGACCGAGGCCGCCCGTGCGGCTGCCAAGGCGGCGGCCGGCGAAGGCAAGACGGCCGAACCCGTGGCGCCCACGGCGCCTGCCGCCATCGACAACCGTTCCAAGCTGGCGGCCGACAAGGCGGCAGCGGCCAAACTCGAGGCGGATGCCGCGCGGGCGCGTGCCGAACAGGCGCGCCTGGAAGAGGCGAAGGCAGAGGCAGCCAAAGCGGAGGCGGTGCGAGCCGAGAAGGCCGAGAAGGCTGAACGGGCCGAGAAGGCTGAACGGGCCGAAAAAACGCGAATCCAGGCTCAAGCCCGGGCCGAAGCCGACGCTGCTCGTGCGGCCCAGGCCCGCGCCGAGGCCGACGCCGCGCGCGCGGCCCAGGCCCGCGCCGAAGCAGAGGCGGCCCGCGTGGCACAGGCCAAGGCCGACGCGGCTTCCGCCAAGGCGCGCACCGAGGCCGATGCCGCCCGGAACGCGCGTCCGGCAGCCGCGCCGCTCGACCTGGCGGCTGCCTCCGCGTCGGTCGGACGGGAACTTCCCGGCGGTTCGGTGATTCGATTCGGCGATCGCGCGCTTCGCCTGCCCGAGGGCGACTGGCGGGTCCAGTCGAGCGCGCCGATGCGCCTGGACTACAGCGACCCCGGGGGCGCGATGAGCCAGAACGTCGAGGGCTGGGCGCTGCGCCTCGTACAGATGTCGGCTGGCCGGCCGCGAGCCTCGGCGCTGCTGATGCTCTCGACCCAATCGGGTCGCCACTTCGAGCGCCTGTTGTGGGGCGACGAGTTCTGCGAGAAATCGCGTCCGCGTTCGCTGGCTCACGATTTCAACGGTTCGTTCAACCAGCCGGTGTGTTTTCTGGTGCAAAAGGTGGGCAGCGTCGCCGATGCGCTGGGCCCGCGCCTGTCGGCGCAGATGGGCTCGGGCGTGCGGGAAGGCGACTACCTGCTCAATTACGCCCACCATTCGACCGGCAATTTCTTGCGAGTGATCGTCGCCGTGCCCGGTGATGCG
>JADJVQ010000130.1 GCA_016710525.1 Burkholderiaceae bacterium | reverse complement strand
CTGGTGCTGGGCTATCACCGCAACAACCGCACGGACGCCAAGTTCCTGCCAGGCCACGACGGGACCGGCAGCAAAGAGGTTGCCGACTGCCTGACGCGCATCGTCAAAGTCATCTCTGAGATCAACCAGGAACCGTACATCGATACCGAGGTCTTCATGGACGGCATCATGACCGGCCGCGGTTTCTACGATACCCGCCTCTCGTTCGAGCGCAATGACCTGGGCGAGGTCGAAGTCACGGCGCGCGACAACTTCAGCATCAAGGTGGATCCGGAAGGCGAAGAGTACGACCTGAACAAGCACAACTTCGTCATGGAGGACCGCTGGGTATCCATCGACGAAGTGGAATTCACCTACGGCAAATCGTCGGCGGCCATGATTGCGCCGCTGGTTCATGCCGGCGGGTACATGGGCGGTATCCCTTCTTCGATCTTCGAGCTTGCCGACGAGGTAGCCCCGTGGCGCAGCTTCGGCGGCAGCCGCGGGCAGAACAACCCGTACATGCCGGGCGAAGCCTACCTGGCCAACTCGTTCGACGTGGCGCGCAAGAACATTCGCCTGGTGGATTGCCAGCACTATCGCCGCGTGATGCAGCGCTGCTTCATTGATCTGGAAACCGGAGCCCGGGAACCGATCCCGGATAGTTGGGACGAGGCCAAAATTCGCCGCGTACTGGAATGGGCCGAGATCAAATACCGCCAGCGCCGGACAGCCAATCCGCTGCGCGCGCAGGTCCGCCCGGTACGCCGGGTGCGCTGGACGACGATGGTCGGGGATGTGGTGGTGTTCGACCAGTGGAGCCCCTACGAGAGCTTCACCATCACGCCGTTCTTCCCATACTTCCGCCGCGGCAAGACGCGCGGCATGGTGGAAGACCTGATCGACCCGCAGCAGGAGATCAACAAGCGCCGGTCAAGCCAGATCGACATCGTGACCAGGACGGCGCACAGCGGCTGGATGTATAACAAGGCTGGCGTGTCCGAGGAACAGAAGCAGAACATCGAACGCAACGGTGCGACGCCTGGCGTCAATATCGAATGGCAGGGCGAGGCACACCACAAGCCCGAGCGCATCCAACCCGCCACGCCGCCGATGGCCTTCGAGCGACTGGAGAACAAGGGCGCCGACGATCTGAAGGAAATCAGCGGCATCAATGACAGCGCCCTGGGCCAACTGGACCGCGTGCAATCTGGCCGTGCCCTTGAGGCCCGCCAGCGTCAGTCCGTGATCAGCATCCAGACCTACATGGACAACATGAGCCGGTCTGGCGAACTGAAGACACGCAAGAAACTGGAACTGGTGCAGAACCACTACACCGAAAAACGGATCTTCCGCACCTACAACAACAACAGCAAGGATGTGATTTTTACCATCAACGCCAAAAACGCCGCCGGCGAGATCAGCAACGGCGTGACGTGCGGTCGGTACAGCATCGCGATCGACGAGACGCCGCTGTCGTCCTCGTTCATCTCTGCACAATTCGAGGAAATGATGGACCTGGCCGAGAAGGGCATCCTGCCGCTGACGCCGAAGGTCAAGGGCGCCATCATCGACGCATCGAGCATCCCGCAGAAGGAAGTCATCAAGCAGGAAATCGAGGCATCGACACAGACCGCGCCGGATCCTGCCATCGAGGTCGCGACCATCGGCGCCGAGTCGCGCAAGGAAGTCGCCAAGATCGACAGCGCCACCCAGCTTACGATCCACGGTATCAACGTCGAGCAGGCCGGCGCCGAAGCCGACCAGAACCAGGCCAACATCGAGCGGGACCGGATGCAACAACAGGAGGCAATGCCAGCATGACCATGATCATCACAGACCGCCCAGGCGGCACCCATAGTCTGCCGACCGAATGGCTGGGCAAGCGCGTCGTCGGCTGGATGTTCGACGAGGCCGGCCCCGCGCCGTGGTGGGTGTGTGCTTTGATCCGGGACGGCGAATGGCGCTATGCCACGCATCACCCGATGGGATCGGAGCCGGACGCCGAGCACAAGGAATACGCGCGCAAGATTTGCACGCACATCAACCGCGTTGCCAATCACGGCGGCGCCTGGCTGGTGGCGTGGATCGACAATCTGCGCTTCTACCTACTCTGGAAAGATCAGGACGGCGACATCCACGATCCCGATCGAGTGCGACAAGGGATGGAGGCCATCCGCGAATGGACCGTCGAGGATTGGGCGGAGCAGGCCGAGCAGGCGCATGCGCTCTGGACCGAGTTCCACGCCGACCTGGGGCATCAAGGACAGCCAGAAAATCAAACTTGCGCAGGGGCAGCGCCAGAAGGTACTGAACGCGCAAGGCTAGGGTATCGAGCCCGAAAGCCGGTCCATCCTGAACCGGTTGCCAAGCGCCCCAATCAGGAGCTTTACAGGAGAAGCGGAGATCATGGATCAGAAGGAATTCGACAGAATCGAAGCGGTTTTCCGCGCAGAGCTTGCCGAGAGATTCGGCAGCGGAACCGAATGGAAAATCGCTCTGGACAACTGCGAGGCAGAAGGGACATTCGGGTTCGTGGTTCTGTGGGCTGTGTCCGAAACGTGGGCCAATGTTCGCGCATTCAGCGTTGATGAGATCGAGGAGCGGCCTGATGGCGACGTCGAGCACTTCCACATGCCAAACCGATCAAACGACATGACTCCCGATATCATGCAGGCCAATCGCTACATAGAAGGATTCGTGAAGTGGGATGGCTGTGCTGAACTTGACCAAGGATGTCCGCATTGGTGTGGGCCGTATATGTTCAAGGCACATATGGGGCTGCTGGAGTTTATCTACCACCGCGCCATGGACCTTATGGGGCGCGGTGAGGGAGTGTATCCATGGGGCGATAATGAACGTGACTCCGACCCCTCGGGCGTCGTTATCAAAACGATTCCGAAGGACGAACCGTTCTATGCGTTTGTTCCTGGTGAGGGGCAGCCATCATGACCACCACCCGCGAGAAGTTCCGCGCACGGCGCGCGGCGAGAAATCCATGGAAATACATGACAGACAATCAGCGCCTTGATTCGATCAGATCGCTAGCGGACAAAGCGATCCGCCGGCCCGCAGAATTCGGCCCACTTACAGATGAACAGCGCGAGGTGTGGGGAAAGCCTGCGTTGTGGCACGGAAAATGAAACACTGATTTACGCCGGGGCACCGGCAACCCCGCCACCGGGGGCAATCGGGTGAAACAGTAGCCGGCTGTAATCGGCAAATCGAAACCCGCACCTGGCAACTGGTCGCGGGTTTTTTCATTGGGCGCAAGCCCTGGGCCGCCGCCATTACGGGCGATACCCGCCGCCGGGGACCGGGCGATTCGGCAATCCGCCAGAAAAGGATGAAACATGAGCACGCAACAGGAACAGGACGTATCTCAGGTATCGACCGCCACGCCGGTTATCACGGAAGCGCCGCAAGCGCAGACCCGCGACGACATGGAGTTGCAAGCCGCCCTTGCAGAGCAGACCGCAGCAAAGCCCGCCGAGACACCGGCCGCCCCAGCAGTCACGGAGCCCGCCACCACTCAGCCCGCCGAGCCCGCCGAAGCGCACAAGGGGAATCCGACCGCAGCACTCATTGCCCAGCGGAAGAAGATTCAGGAACTTGCAACCCAGAACCTGCTGCTGACAGGGCAGATTCAGGCGCTGACTACCGTCGTTCGGCCACCCGCGCAAGCGGAAGTCGCGACGGAAGAAGCGCCACCGGCAGACACGATTCAGACCATTCGGCAGGCGCAAGTCGCTCTCGCCGAGCAGTTCGACGCCGGGGAAATCTCGGCGAAGGACATGGAACTGCGTCGTCAGGAACTGGCGGACAAGGAATGGGAGCTTCGCGCAGCATCGATTCAGCCGGTTCATCAAGCTCCAGCGACTGATTTGTATCTGGAGCAAGAGACGGCAAAAATTGAAGCGGAGAACAAATTCCTGAGCATTGTTCCGGTAGATGAAATGGACGGTTACGCACTGCTGGCGCGTCGCCAGCTTGAGCGTGAAGGCGTCCAGATCGTCGGAGCAACCGGAACCCTCGCATGGAGACAGCGAATTGTCGAATTGGCAAAACGCGACTTCGGCGGTCCTGCTACCCCAACCGTGCCCACCACAACCACGGCACTGAGCCCAGAAGCTCAGGCGCGCGAAGCGAAGCTGAAACTTGCTTCGACCATGCCGATGGACGTGACCAAATTGGGTTCGTCAGCGTCTTCGGGCGCGATGTCTGAAGCCGAAGTTCTTGCCCGGATGGACGGGATGAACGAGGCCGAGCAGATCGCGCTGCTGGAGTCGATGCCGGGCCTATCCGCACGAATCATGGGCGGTTGATGCCGATCAACGGCCATCGCCCTATCGTCTGAAAGGACACACGCAATGGCAACCACCGACTTCGGGGCCCTCACGGACCTCGACAAGAAGATTTGGACGCTGAAAACGTTCAAGCAAGGCCGGGACGACTCGTTCTTCGGGTCCAACGGATTCATCGGCGCCGGCACCAGCGATGGCACCAAGCCGATTCACCTGGTCGATGAACTGACCGAAACCGAGCGCGGCACCGAGGCTGTTCTGCCGATGCGCGCTGACCTCACCGGCGGCGGCGTCGTCGGCGACAACGATCTGGACGACAACGAGGAAGCTCTGGTCGTGGATGCGCAAACCATCCGCATCGATCAGCTTCGCAACGGTAAACAACACTGCCGCTTGCACTAGGAATAGTGCTCGCGAACAACCTTGTTAACTGCTGGGAACTCTGGCGGTCAAAATCATGTTAGGTGTGTGATAATAACATATCACATACCGAAAATGATCTAGATCAAAAATGCCAGACAATCAGCAACCAAGCTCTGAGAAACATCGGCTCTGCAAGACATGCAGGGCGGTACGGCCTTTGGTGGATTTCCCAATCTACGATAGGGCTAAAGGAAGCCGTCGTAATGAGTGCATTGATTGCCGACGCGTGTATCAAGCAAAATGGGCGCGCGGTGAAATCAAGGTAAGCAAAAACGAGGCAACCAGAACGTGCAAAAAGTGCAATGCTGTAAGGCCGGTTGATGAGTTCGCAAAGGTCTACAGCAAAAACACAAGGGGCACGATGTACCGCCAACACACTTGCATTGATTGTGCAAGACGAGAATCGGCCGATAAGGAACGAATTAGACGCAAAGAGAATCCTGAACACTACCGCGATAAGCACAAGAAATCGTGGGCTCGCAATCGAGACAAGAAGTTAGCTTCGAAACGACTAAGTGACAAAAGACTCAGGAATGATGTTTTTAGCAGATACGGCGGATATGTCTGTGTTTGCTGTGGCGAGACCATGCCTTCCATGCTTACGCTTGACCATGTGAATAACGATGGCGCATCGCATAGGAAAGAGAATAAGGCGGCGGCTGCTGGACGAGGGCTATCGCTGTGGTGCATCGCAAACAACTTCCCGAAAACCATGCAGGTACTTTGCTACAACTGCAACATCAGCAAATACAGGAATGGTGGAATTTGCGAACATAAACTCAGAGAAGGCTCAACGACTATCCCGGAAGGGAGTACAGCCAAGCGGCTGGAAATGCAGAGTACCCAAACAGGGTAAAGATATAGTCTGGTCTGCACGGTGACGTAGCAGCCATTGCTCCCGGCGATGGCGGGTGGGCAGCGAGCCACATTGAACATAACGGTAAAAAGCAGGGGTCGCCTGAGCGAGCAGCGCACGGTTCTGCGCTTCCCGCGCCGAGGCGCGTGACGCCCTGGCCTTCTGGCTGTCGGACACCATCGATGAACTGATGTTCCTGACCGCTGCCGGCCGCGCTTACACCCTCAACACCGACGGGTCCACGCGCGCAACCTCGCAACTGACGCAGTTGTCCTTTGCGTCGGATGTGGCGGCTGCATCGACCAACCGCATCATGTACGCGGGTTCGGCGACGTCCGAGGCAACTCTGACGGCTTCCGATAAGATGTCCTGGGACCTGGTGATTCAGGC
>JADJVQ010000129.1 GCA_016710525.1 Burkholderiaceae bacterium | reverse complement strand
GAATACAGCTATTACCTCGACGCCCGGAATACGATCAACATCCAGAAGATTATCTCCATCACCAACTACTACATGGAGGCCATGCAGACTGGCGATCCGGATGTCCTGAGGAAGATCCGCCATTGACGAGACGATTGACGAACCGCTCCCCCGTGGATGAGGTGAAGAATGGCCTTGAAGAAACTATGCCCTCAGTGCCTATACCTGTGTGAGATATACGAGGTCCTATGTCCGAAGTGCGGGAGTGACCTGCTCCAGGCGAAGGAGGTCTTCGAGCAGCCGGTTCAGGATCCTGATTCGTCCGGCGACAGCGTCAGGCATCGGATACCAGTTCCCGGCGTGGCCCAACGACGGAGTCTGCCGACCGAGTGACCGAACAATTTCCGTGCGACTGCCCGATCCGGCGGCGATCCCGGCGCCACCTGTTTTGCCTGTGGCGGAACGGTACTTTCAAAGGAACAAGCGGCGGCGCCTTGTGATTCCTACGATGACTACGACGCTCCACATGCTTTCTTCGCGAATGCTGCTGCGGTTCCTCGGATATCTATCCGGTTCCCAAACGCGATGCGCAAAGAAATCGGTGCGGGTGTGTTCCTCGGTCGCGATCTTGCACAGAACCGGTGGAAACAGCTACCGCACTTGGCACCTTGAAGGGCATCTCCCGTAGCCACGCCTGGTTATGCTGTTCTGGCGGCGGAGTGATCGTGGTTGATCTCGGATCGCGCAATGGCACTTGGCTCCGGAAGCGAGCGTCTGCAGCCGTGGAAGTCACGTTTCATCGATGCCACGGACTTGCCCGTCGAGATTCACCTTGGGGCGCGCGGGCTCATACAAATCCTGGCGGAGAAATCAAAGTGAGCGGCCCCAAGTGCTGTCAGGTAACCGTCGATTGGGAAGTGCTGGAGCAACAGCAGCGGCAGTCGCAGGAGGATGATGCGAACGAACTGATCGAACTCGAAAGGCGCGCACGGGATAGTGCGGTTGATGAAGCGCGGAAGCAAAGAATCCAACAACTCAAGCAGCGAGCCGAAGCTCGAAGAGTGCAACAGGAAGAGCGCCGCAAGCGGGAGGAACAGGCCGCCGCCGCTCGACTGGTCCAGGCCCGGGACGAATACCAGCAAGCACATGCCGCCTGGCAGGAAGCCCTTGCTGCGAGACTCGACATCGAGCTGGGCCACCCAGGCATGGCACTGCCTAAGGTTCCCGATTTGCCGGCAGCCGACCTGTCGTCAGAAATCACGGTTCGCACAGCGATCCAGCAATTGCGTGCCGTCGCCCTCGCCTATCAGCATGCGGTCGACAGTGCCATTGCAGAGTATCGCAATTCGGCTGCAGCCACTTCCCGAATGAAGGAATGGATCGGCGGTTTCAAGGCGCGCGCCGTGCGCAGTGCCAGCGAAATCATCACCGCGCTTGAACCCGATGGCCTGTTTGTAGCAGATCGTGCAGATAGGGACAGGATCGAGCGGATTGCCAAGGCGGCCACGGAAGTCGTACGTCCGCTGCAACACGATGGTTTCAATGTGTCGGACGAATTTATCAATCAGCTGGATCGCGTGTTTTCGGCAGAAACGCCCTCAGCGGCGCAGACTGAACTGGAGCGATTGCGAGCACTCGCGGCGCGCGAAGCTGTCCGTCTCGCCGAGATCAAGACCGCGCAGGTGAAGCAGCGCCAGGAACGCGAAACTGAAGCAGCGGGAAAGGACACTTGCGGTAGCCGATCAGATTACCCGCACGCTTGAAGACCTGAAGTATAGCGTCGGCCAAATTGACCGTACCGCGTTTGTCAGCAAGGGACATTTCTATGCCATCGACAATGAATGGCCGGATCATGCCTTGCGTTTCGAGCTGAATGCGGAAGATGGCCAGATGCGCACGGTGCCTGTCCGGATTCAGGACACTGGAGAGCAAGCCAGCGAAGCCGATGCCAGAGCTACAGTTGCAAGAGGATCAGCAATTCGATACCGCGTGGTGCAGCGCCTCCGGGTTGGGCAAAATCAAAAAAACATTGGCGAACCGAGGCATCTCAGCCCGCTTCAGAATTGAGCACGCCGCAGGAGAGCTTGCTCTGGAGCAGGTGCCCGAAGAATCGCTTGACCAGCAGCTACGGAAGGACCGCCGTAGTCGGAAAGATAGCGAAGCAGGATCGGTACGCAGCCGCTCACGAAATACTCAGCGTTAAGGACGAATCATGAGTTCAGTTACTTCACCTGTATTTCCGAAATGGCTGCGGGACATTGCCCATCTGTTGCCAATCCGCTCGCAATTCGTGCTCTCGGGCAACATCCGCGATCAGGTTTTCGTGGCCGACGAACATCCCCGCATGGTCAGCGCCCGGGCGGCGCTGTGGCAGGTTCTTGAGCCTCTGGGCTTTGACGGCTTGCTGGTATGGGACGTGGTCGACGGGTTGCAAGCCTATCCACTGGAGCCGGCGCGGCTGACGATCTTGAACGGGGTGTGCAAACTCAATCTGGAACAACCACAGCCGATGGGGCTGAAACCACTCGCCAGCCTAGTCCGGCAGGTTTCTGCGCCAGAAGCGAATAGCAAACTCCCAGTCAGGGTAGCGTTGGTCATCGATTACGCATCGCGTTTGCGCGAAGATGGCAGAACGCCCGATGACGCTCGCGATTTCTTTGTCGCCGCCGAGAAGGCCGCCAACGAGGCACGGCCCATTCCCAGGGCTCCGGAGAGTGGGCAGAAGCCGCTGTTCAATCCCGTCATATGGCTGGTGAATCGCCCCAACGATTTGCCCTACTGGTTAACGGTAGACAACGAGCGAGTGCACTCCATCCCTGTCGCACTCCCCGATGCAGAGACGCGTAAACGCGCTGCGCAAGTGCTGTACCCGCTTATCCCCGAGTGCAGACGTGACATTGCGATCGATGCGTTCGCAGCCTCCCTGGTAAACCTCACCGACAACATGAGCGTCAATGCCCTGCGAGATATTGTCAGTCTGGCGGTACGGCTGGAAATCGAAGCCTCGAATATCGACGACGCGGTCCAGAGCTTCAGAGTCGGCGACATGAGCATGAGTAGCCCGTGGCGCGGCGAACACCTTCGCTCGGCCATTTCCAAGGGCGAATTTCAGATAGGCAAACGCGTGAAGGGCCAGCACAAGGCCGTGATCAAGGTGCTCGACGTCCTCAAGCGTATCCCATCGGACACCGGTGCCCAGGCGCGTGGTAGCGCGTCCCGTCCGCGTGGAGTGCTGTTTTTTGCCGGTCCCACCGGCGTCGGCAAGACCGAAATGGCCAAAGCCATCGCTGAAGCCGTCTTTGGCGACGAATCCGCCTACCTGCGATTCGACATGAGCGAGTTCTCGGCCGAGCACAGCGGTGACCGCCTGATCGGCGCCCCACCGGGCTATGTGGGCTTCGACCAAGGCGGCGAACTTACCAATGCCATGCGTGAAAGGCCGTTCCGGGTCTTGCTGTTCGATGAAATCGAAAAGGCGCACCATCGCATCCTCGACAAGTTCCTTCAAGTCCTGGAAGACGGCCGCTTGACCGATGGCCGGGGCGAAACGGTGTATTTTTCCGATGCGCTAATCATCTTCACATCCAACCTTGGCATATCGCGGAAGCGGCGCATCGGTGGGGAGGAAGTAGTCGAGATACTCGTATCTATCAAAGACAAATTATCGCCCGACGAGTTCGAGAAAAAGATCATGGCAGGCGTTTCGCGACCACTTCGTGCGCGGGCTCCAACGCCGGAACTCTCAACCGCATCGGCGAGAACGTGAGTGATCTTCAACTTCATCACCCGAAGTCGGCGCCCGCATCCTCGACGGCATGCTGGGAAACGTCCGGCAACGGATACGCGAAGAACATCAAGTCACCCTGGATATAGCCCCTGCGGTTCTCGATACGCTGCGAAGTCACTGCACGGCAGACCTGAGCAATGGAGGACGGGGCATCGGTGCCAAGCTCGAAGCAGCCTTCGTCAATCCGCTGGCGCGGCTGATGTTCGCCAACATGCCGCCACCCGAAAGCACTCTCACCCTCACAAATCTGGACGAAGCGAATGGGGTTTTCACCCTCCGATCCGGGGCTTGAACTGAGCCGCCTGCACTGGCCAGTTACGGCGCTAGGCTATGGCAAACGCGTCGGCATCTGGTTCCAGGGCTGCTCCATCCGCTGCCCAGGGTGTTGCTCAGATGACACCTGGGCGCTGGGCCAGACGGCTACTCCGGTCAGCCAGATCATGGATTGGATCAGGCAGCTTCCCAGCGAGGACATCCAGGGCTTCACCATCAGCGGCGGCGAACCCTTCGACCAACCCGAAGCCCTGAGCATCCTCATCGATCAGCTCCGCAACGAGTTCTGCGCCGAATTGGCCCGCGACATCCTGGTTTATTCCGGCTATCCATGGAGCATCCTCGGCAGGCGCCATTCCGAGATCCTGCGCAAGGTCGATGTCGTCGTCAGCGAACCCTA
>JADJVQ010000128.1 GCA_016710525.1 Burkholderiaceae bacterium | reverse complement strand
CGGCATTGAAGCCTCGATCGAGCCAATACTGAATGCGTAGGTGAGTGCAGAGATAGGCGCGGTGGCGCCGTTGTCTGACACGCACGGCATGTCAGGAGGCTCGGGTATGGCACCCTCGTCACGTGATCGACTCAGCGTCGATCTGCATGGTCTGAAAGCCGCGCTCGTTGAGCGCGCACGGCTGGCCGGTACGTCGCCCTCGGGCTGGGTTCGGGCGACGCTTGCAGAGGCCCTGGGGGGCTCTGCTGAGCCTGTCAGTGAGGCCAGGCCGCCTCGGCTCCAAGCGCGCGATGCGAGTCGCGTGCGGCTCACGTTGCGCATGTCCCGCGCCGATGCATCTGCAGTCTTGGCTGCTGCCCGTCTGGCGGGGCAGCCTCCGGGCGAATTCGTCGTCGACATGCTGGCGGGTCAGCCTGCGCCGATGCCGGCCAGCGACCGCGCAGAAACCGTCGGCGCGCTGATCGCGGCGTGTGCCGAGCTGTCCACGTTCAGCCGTAACCTGAGCCACCTTGTATCGCTGTTGCGGCAAAGGTGCCCTACCGGCTGCCGACAGTACCGGCCGATGTTGACCACGTTGGCATCGACGTGCGCGAGCACCTCGATCACCTCACTCGGTCGCTGGCCGACCCGCAGCCTCGCGGGGGCGGCGCGATGCATCAGAGCCGTACCGGCGCAACCACGGCCTGGAGAACGGTCCATGACCCAAGGTCAGAACATCGACGGCGTCCTGCTCCAGTGGGGCGACCGCCTCTTCTATCCCGGCAACCGCATCGTGCACACCGCCCGCAGCCCAAGCTTAGCGCGCTCGCCGCAAGGCAGCGGGCCGCCGCCATCCGCCAACGCATCGAAGCGACCGTGGTCCGCCGGCGCCTCAGGTGATGGTGAAGGTCACGGGCGGCGGGCGCGGCATGAAGGCCATCGCCGCGCACTTCCGCTACATCAGCAAGAACGGCCGCCTGGACATCGAAGACGACCGCGGCGATACCTCGCGCGGCAAGTCAGCACTTCAGGGGCTGGCTGACGACTGGCGCTATGGAGGCACCTTCATCGACGACATTGGCGACTGGCGCGAGGCCTACAACATCATGCTGTCGATGCCGCGCGGTACCGATCCGCTGGCGGTGCAGCGTGCGGCGCGCGAGTTCGCCAAGGTCGAGCTGGCGGATCACAAGTACGTGATGGTGCTGCACGACCACCAGGCCAACCCGCATGTGCACATCAGCGTGCGGGCCGAGTCCAAGCACGGCAAGCGCCTGAACCCGCGCAAGGCCGACCTGCACCGCTGGCGCGAGACCTTCGCCGAGAAGCTGCGCGATCAGGGCATCGAAGCCGAAGCGACTCGTCAGGCGACGCGCGGGCGCGATAGGAACTACGACGCCCTGTGGCGGCTGAAGGCTCGGCAGGATGGCCGCCTGAGAACCACGCGCCCGGGGTCCAAGGCAAGTGCGGCGGCGCAGGCGACGCGAGCCCGGGCCGTCGAAGCCTGGATGCATGTGGGCAGGGCGCTGGCTACGTCCGGGGATCCGGCGGACCGAAAACTGGCTGGCGCCATCGCGGCGTTCATCAAGGAGATGCCGATCAGTCAGGCAGCTGCTCCGCAACGGGTTGCGCCTGAACGGGCGTCAACACCCAAGCCGATCGACATCGGCCCCCAACGGTGAGATACCGACAGCACAAACTCACGCATCCTTCTGGCGAACATGCCACAGCGGCGATCAGATGCCACCGCAGACTCAGCATCACCGCAGGGCCTGCGCCTGGGCTCAGGATGTCTGGTCACGCGGCCTTCGCGTCAGTGAAGTGGGCGGCTTCACGGGCGGAGCCCGATACTGCTGCCGACCATGGGAACGAGCTTCATGGTGATCGTGACGCTTCCCCGTGGCCTGCAGCCTGGAGCTTGAACACCGGGGGGCACAAGGAGTTTTCGGTGCCGACCTGCTGCGGGTACGCCAGTTCGAGCGACGTGCATCCGTAGCGCAGGGCGTAGGCCAGCAGTTGGTAAACGTCAGCCTCATCCACGCCGAAATCCGAAGCGTGAGGGTCCAGCCGCTTCCACTTCGCATCGACGACGCGGTCAATGCCTGCGGCAGCGCCGTCGTGGCCGACGTGCCAAACCGTGATGTCTGGCTTCAGCAGGAACGCATCGACCTGGCCATGAGTTGCTAGGGGCAGCGGCGGCCCCTGCGTATGCACGATGCGGTCGATCCCCGCACTGGCTTCCTCCAGCCTGGCAGCGTGGGCCTCGAAGAGCTTGTTCATGTCGAACAGCAACCCTGGCGCCTGCGATGCCCCGGCGCTCAATGCCGGGCTGGCCATGGCCAGCAGCCACTCGCACCAAGTCAGCAAGGAGCCGTAGCGGTGTGTCGTGCGGTCGCGCGGTATGCGTGCCACCTCGGCCGCCGACATCCTCACGGCCGAAATGCTGGCGTACCGGGCATGGGTCTCGAACCACATTCGCTGGTGCTGGCTCTGCTTACCCACGTGCGGCACGCTTCCAGCGTGGCGCGGACGGCGCGGTTGTAGGCGTTGTCGGCGGTGAACTCGTCGTATTCGCAGTGCAGCAGGTGCGGCCGTGCCAGGTTGCGGCGGACATGTCCATGGGCCTGGAAGCGCCCCTTGATGACGGGAAGGTCGTCTGCATGCGCCACATAGCGGCTCAGCAGCCCGTGCCGGGCTTGATCGCGCGCGCAATGCAGGAAGGCCTCGATGAAGATGTCCAGCAGAGGCGCGTGCACGGCCTGCTGCGGTACCGAGCCGATCTTGGTGATGGCGACCTGCCGGGCACTGTGCAGCATAGCCAGCAGAGCACCGCGCGAGCGTTCCAGTTCATCGGGCGTTCGAGCATCTGCCATGCCGACTTTGGGCAGCACCTCAACCACGCAGGTCGGCAAGCGAACAATGCCGCAGTGTTGCGCGAGCTTGATGCCGCCCGATAGCCGTTGGCAAAAACCCCTGCGTAGGTCGTTCAGTCGGAGAAGCGCCTGCGCTTCGGGTTCCGAAACCACGGGTCGGCGTCCGCCAACATGCTCGGCATCTCGCCACCGTCGATGATGGGGATGACTTCATGCTCCAGGACGGTGACGGTGCGAAGGCCCCCCATCGCGTCACCCCGCGTTCTGCATGGTGCCGGCACCTTCTGCCGGGGTATCGACGGCAGACTCTGGCGGCGGCGCAGCGACCGGCGCCGCGCCGTACAGGCTCATGATGTGGGCCTCGCTCCAGGTGCTGGGCTCTCCCACCGAGAAGGTTGGCCGCGCTTCGATGCCTACCGCCTGCTGCGCCCGGGGAACAGCTCTGACGGCGAGAGCGACCGGGATTTGAAGAACACGCTTTCCTTGCCGTTGCCAGTCAAGACGAGGCGCACCCTTTCCATGTCCTCGAAGAAGTATTCCTGGAGCAAAGGGATCACGCGCTGCGCAAGCACCTGTTGCAACTCGGCCAGCGACGTGATGCCCATGAAAACGGCATGGCCGATGGCGTGGTCGCGATCCAGCAGGTACTCAAGCCGGTCGTTCATACGCTGGAGCAACGCAGGTAGGTCGATGGCCCCCACCATCGCTGGCTCGATGTGCTTCGGCTCGGGTGGGCATTCCTGGAAGCGGAAGCGCCGCCGAAGAGCGATGTCCATCATCGCAATGGATCGGTCGGCCGTATTCATCGTGGCCACCAGGTTCAGGTTGTCGGGCACGCCAAAGCGTGCCGACAGGCCTGGCAGCGTGACCCAGGCACCTGCGTCGTTGGCCTTGCTTCCGGCAATCACACGCTTGCTGGGCTCGATCAGCGTGATCAGCTCGCCGAAGACCTTGGCCACGTTGGCGCGGTTGATCTCGTCGATGAACAGGGTGAACTGCTGCGTCGGGTTGGCATGGGCTTTTTCACAAAGCGTCAGGAACGGACCCTTCTGAAAGACAACCGCCACGCCCGAGCCGTCCTTAGCGGCCACCGGCCGCAGGCCACCAATGAAGTCCTCGTAGGCGTAGCTGGGATGGAACGCCACGAACTCGAAGTCTTCGCCTCTGTCGAAGGCCGCCTTCATGCGGGCCTGCATCTCATAGGTCTTGCCGGTGCCGGGTGGGCCGTACAGGATCAGGTTGTCGGCCAGGCGCAGCGTCGGCTTGGCGTTGGTTGCGGCTTCAACGTCGTACTCCGGGTCTGGCTCGTGCACGGACAGCGGGGCAGGATTGGTTGTCTCGCCGTCGCCACCGGCACCTTGTCCGAGACCTTGCCCGGCTGGACGCCCTGTTGCTTGATGAGCGTGCCGACTGGCAGCGCGTAATAGTCCACCGTACCGGGGTGCTGCAGCTCCAGGCGCTTGCGCAGGTCTTGCAGGGCGGTGTCCATGGCCGGGCGGCTTTCGCCCAGCGCTGGAGTCCAAATCTTATGCGCCCGCGCCACCTGGTACTTGTTGCCCTGGCTGAAGATGCGTTCAAAGGCATCGGGGAACAGCACATGGCACAGCGTGTGATAAAGCTGCCGCCCCTTGCCCGCGGGGACGCTGTCCAGCCACAAGGCGAAGCCCTGCGCGTCGTTTAATAGTGCCTCGCGCTCGCTGCGTGGCTTGGCCACGAAGGCGGCGAACGCTTCCACGGCGAAGACGATTTCCATCCACAGGTACTGGTTGTAGCCGGGGCCAGCACTGCCCAAGCCCGACAGCACCGGCGTCGCCAAGAACGGCGAGGTTGAAGGGAACGGTGCAGCCGGCTTCATGTTCCAGATGCGCTCCAGCGTCTTCGCCTTTGTCGGCGCACGCAGGTTGGTGGGGCCAAGCTGCACGATCCAGAACACCTCGGCCATCAGCGCCACGTCCAGCGCCTGGCAGGTGGCCAACTGGCTGGCCAGCTTGTCGTAGAAGCCACCGTCGCCCACGTCAGGCTGTTTGACGTAGTTGTCGATCAAGGCCTGGAAATGCTCGGCCGTCCACAGGATCTGTCCTTCCAGGAACAGCGACTCCTGGTCCAACAGGCAGCGCTGCTTGAACTTGTCGGCCGCGTCGAAGACCTGGGCAGCATTGGGG
>JADJVQ010000127.1 GCA_016710525.1 Burkholderiaceae bacterium | reverse complement strand
CATCGGCGTCGAGATCGACGCCGACGCTGCGCTGCGCCGGCTTCTTGCGCTCAAGGATGTTGCCGCCGCCCAGGTGCGTCTCGATGTACGTCTGGTGCGGCGGGATGTTGTTGATGATGGTCTGGAAGACGCCAGGTAAGGCCTTGCTGCCCGGATAGCGCATCAGCCCCTGCTCCCCGTTCTCAGCGGTCGGCCGGGCTTGGTTGGGCAACTTGTCGAGGTGCGCAGCGGGGTCAGGACTGACCCTTCTTCATGCTATCGGCGCCAGTGAACTGAGCGAAGGCATGCAATCGTAACCCGTCCGGCCGCTCAGGCTCGCCCTGCTCGGGCGGCACGTAGACCGAATATGGCTTGCCCCCGGCGTTGAACTTCAGATAAAGGTGCGGGCCATGGCGGCGCGCCGGATCGGTGGCACAGGCACACGAAGGATCGCCGCACTGGCGGGTCACTTCGCTGAGCGAGCCCTGGACCATCGTCTCGACGGTTTGTGCGATCTCGGTCATCAAGGCTGCCTTACTTCTCATAATGGTTAAGGTAATTCAACAAGAGCGACTTGTCAAGCGATCGCGAGCAACTCCTTTGGATCAAACCCGAACGCAAGTTACAGCGAATCGGGCGCATGACGTGGGCTTGCGTGACGCGATGTGCGCTCTGGCACAAAACGCCGGCCGCCCGGCATCCGCGCTCACTCGAAAGCGGCCGCCGCTTTTTGCGCCGGAAAGTAGCTAGCAGCTTCTATACATCCTCTGCTAGCAGCTTCTATACATCCTGCGAAACCAATACTTCAGCGAACGTGTACGAATCGGCGCAGCACTCGCAGGTTCATGAGTTCTGAGGCGGTTGGCCCGGATCCGCGTCAGCGGTCGGCAAGAAGCAGCCGTCGATGTCATTCGGCGGCGCTACGCGTACATCTTTTCAATCTGGGCTGATTTTCAATGATCTGATGAAAGGCACCCACAAGTTGCGCTCACGGACAGAAAATTCTGTGGCTTCGGCAGCGGTGGCGGGCGCGATCGTCTCTCCTCCCTGTTGAACCAGCTTTTGGCGAAAGCTTTCCGACACAGCGGCAGCGTTCACCGCCGCATTGAGTTTGGCGAGCACCGGCGGCGGCAGCTTCGCAGGCGCAAAGATGGATGTCCAGCTGTACGGGTCGAAGTCCGATATACCTTGCTCCAGAAAGGTGGGTACATCAGGCGCCAATGGCGTCCGCTTGGTTCCCCCTACTGCAATAAGCGCCAATTTGCCATCCTTGACGAACGGCATTCCGGATACGAGGGTATTCATGAGCAGGTCGAGACGTCCTGACATAAGTTCAGGATAAATCTGCGCGCCGCCTCGGTAAGGAACGTGGACGGCCTTGACGCCCAGCTTGGTCATCAGAAGTTCGGCGAATACGTGACCGCTCTGTCCGACCCCTCCGCTTCCAAATGTGAATTTACCCGGCTCTGCCCGTGCAACTTCGGCGAAGCGCTTGAGCGGCTTGGGCACCTGCAAAGATCCATAAAGCACCATGGGGGACTTGGCTACCAGGCCCACCATCTGAATGTCTTTGTCAATGCTGAATCCCAATTTGTGGACACCTTCATTGATCACAAGCTGGGAACTCGTCCCGAACCCAATCGTGTAACCATCTGCCGGCGCAGAAACGACAGAATTCGTCCCAATGATGCCCCCCGCACCCGAGCGGTTTTCGACCACCACGGGTTGCCCTAACACGGTACTCATGGACTGCGCCAGCGCGCGGGCCATGACGTCCGTGGTGCCGCCGGCGGCGAAGGCCACAACCATGGTGATAGGGCGGTTAGGATATTCCGAGAGGGGTTGGGCAATTGTCGTGGCGGACGTAAGTGACACAGCCACCACAGACGCCACCGCCAACTTGCGGCCGTAGTTCAGTAAACTGGATTTCTTCATGACGTTTTCTCCTGATTGGCAAGCTTTCGCTTGTTTGCGGTATTATGGATCTCCCGGGCAACTTCGCGACAGGTTTTACTGGCGCAGGGGGCTGGCAGCCTTCTCGGGCGTCGACGCCGCAGGGGTCAGGCCATCGTAGAATCGTCGGGCGCCATGCCCCAAACCTCCACGCCTCATCTGGACTTCGCCGCGATCGCCCCGGCGCGCGCCAGGGACGAGATTGCCGCCCAAGTGCGGGATCTGATCGCGGCTGGAAAGCTCACGCCAGGTGATCGCCTCCCGTCGGAACGGGACCTGTCGGCGCGGTTGAATGTCAGCCGCAACACATTGCGGGAAGCACTGCGGGCGCTGGAGCACGCGGGCATTATCGAGATGGCGCTGTTCAGGTTAGGTATTGATGACCTGCTGACCGAGGGCTGAACGGAGCACATCGAAGCTGGTCAGGCCGCCTCTGTTCCAGGTCATCAGCCGGTGCCAAGCAAGGTAGTGGGGCAGGTATTTGGTGGCCACGCCGCGCCGGCTGCGCTGTATCCACGACTTGAGCTGCTCGTGGTAGTTGTTGGCGGTCTGGACGTGGAAGGTCTTGTTGGTGTGGCCGTGGTAGCCGGCCACGAAGTACCTGGTCTCCACGCCCAGCGACTTGTCCAGCCGCAGGAAGGCCGAGTGGCCGTCCGTACAGACGACCGTCTCGCCTGGCTTGACGGCGTCCTTCAGGGCGGCGGTCACTTCCACCCCGTTGAGCTTGGCCAGCACCTTGTCGACGGTGTACGGCTGGCCTCGAACCCGGCCAACCAGGACGGGCACCCAATCCGCCGCCTTGCGGCCGGCACCCTTGGCCCGACCTCCGCTGTATCGCGCTGGCCGGGTGAGCTTGCGAGACCCCTTCTGGGACTCTCGAAAATACGTTTCATCGACCTCCAGCATCCCCGCGACGCCCCTGGGCTGCTGGGAGACCACGCTCTGGAGGAACCGGTGCCGCCACCGGAAGGCCTTGTCTACGGAGACCCCCACCTGGGAGGCGGCGGCCCGGACGGACAGCCCCTGGCGAACGCAGTCGGCGTACGCCTCGAACTGCTCCTTGTCCCGCAGACGGCTCAGGGGTGTGCCGGTCGTGGCGTTGAAGGTCTTGGAGCAGCCACGGCAGAGGTATCGCGCTGGAGCCCGTAGGCCATCCCGTTGCGGACTACCTGCTCGCTCGAACAGTGGGGGCAGGCGCCGGGCTGGAGCTTGTCCAAGGCCCGGGAAGGGGGGTGCCGACGGGGTTGTCGGGCTGAGCGTGGCGGCCAGCTTCTTACGCTGCGACGGCGTGAGGCTGCCCAAAGAGTCGAGCAGTGCCTTGAACTGAGTGGCTTTCATCCCCGTTTCCCCTATGAGAACGGGCCCACTCTAGCACCTTATCCATACTTAACCTGAACAGCGCCATCGAGATGCGCAAAGGTGCGACCGGTGGCGCGTTCGTTCGTCCGGGCAGCTCCGGTGTCATCGATGCTGGTCATCGCCAGAGCGACATCAATCAGGCTGCGGCACATACCGGACTGCCCCAGCCGATTGAAATAGTCCCCTGCCAGGTGAAGTTCGGCTTCGGTGATTTTGAATTCCCGCACGACCTCCTTGAGCTTTTCCACCGATCGGTCCCAGATGGCGCGCAATCTTTCTTCCTGATTCATATAGTGACTCCTTTACTGGCCTGGGCGCACTGCCATTGCAGCAGAGACGCCTGTGAGTGATGTTCAAATATCCCAGTGACGCTGGCCCCGATGCGTACCTCCTGCAGGGGATCGCCCAGCAGGTTGCCTACCATCCGCAGGCCACCGGCATGGGGCAGTTCCACCAGCACCGCCAGGTAAGGGCAGTGTCCCTTCAGCGCCGGATGCACAGGGTGCCACACACGCTCCCAGCTGTAAATTCGTCCCTCGGCCGGCACCTCGACCCAGTCCGGATCGAATGCGTGGCACTTGTGGCAGATCCATTCAGGCCCGAACTGCCAACGCTTGCAGCGGGAGCAGCGCTGCACCAGCAACTTCTCCTGCTGCAATCCCGCCCAGTACGGCGCGGATAAGCCGTCGGTTTCGGCAACCGGCATCTGCAGGCCAGGAGGCAGATAGGGAGCGGATGTCGGCGCGCTGCTCAAAGAACGTCTCCCGAACCGAGCAGCAGGTCGCTGACCGGCGACACCATCGGCCCTCCAACGACCAGCGCGACGTCGTTTCGCGCCGCCTGGTTGCTAGAAGTTCCGCGCACCTGCCGCACCGCTTCCAGCACCAATTCGAAACCATGGACGTAGCATTCCGCCAGGTTGCCTCCGCTGGTGTTGAGGGGCAGGCGGCCGCCCTTTGCCACCAGGTTGTCCAGCACGAGAAAATCATTGGCTGCCTCAGGCGGGAAAAAGCCGTGTTCGGCCAGCGCCATCAACACGCCCCCAGTAAAGCTATCGTACGCCTGCACCACGCCGACATCCTTCGGCTCAACGCCGGCCATCCGATAGAGGTCAGGCGCGACCGTGCCGAAGTTTCCAGATGCGTATTCGATTGAGTTGTGTGCGAAGCTGCCAAACCGGGGGCCGGATCCCGCGGCAGCGCCGAGCAAGTACACCGGCTTTTGCGCACAGTCGGCAGCGCGTTGTGCATCCATCAGGATCAGCGCCGCGGCTCCGTCATTTTCCATGCAGCAATCGAACAGGTGAAGAGGCTCGACGATCCAGCGGGAAGCGTCGTACGTCGCTTCGTCCAGTGGTTTGCCGTTCATCACGGCGCGAGGGTTGTTCTGCGCGTGGTGATATGAGGCCAGCGCGATGGCACGCAGCGCTTCCTGCCGTACGCCATGCTCATGCATGTAGCGACGCACACGCATGGCAAAGCGCTGTGGCGGTGAAATGACGCCATAGGGCGCCAAGTAGGCGCGCTCGCCGCTGACTGTTGCTGCCGTAGTGGTGGCAGAGACATGGCCGAAGCGGCCATACTGTCCCTGAGCCAGCGAACGGAATACAACGACACAATCGGCCTGACCGGTCGCGATGGCGGCTGCGCCATTTGCCACCGCCGCGCAGCAGCCGCCCCCCCCGCCGCCCCACTGCATGGTCGCCGAGCGCAGGCGCGGCAGCCCGAGCGCGACAGCGAGCCGGGTGGCGTCGCTGCGGTCGTCACTGTACGAGGCGAAGCCATCGATTCGGTGTGGATGGATGCCGGCGTCGGCGCAAGCGGCCAGGATGGCCTGGAGCGCGAGCTTGAACTCCGCGTCGGGCGACTGGCCGTGCTTGTAGTAGGTGGTCTCGCCGATGCCGACCACCGCCACCTTGCCGCGCAGCGTGCGGGCCGTCATCAGGCCGGGTTCTCCGCGCCGCGCGGGACCCGGGTGCCGAACGCCCCGCCTTCGGCCAGCCCCGCGATCCGCTGCGCGTCGTAGCCCAGCACCTCAGCCAGCACCTGCGCCGTGTGCTGCCCGATGGCAGGCGCCGGCGTCGGATCGGCCATGGGCGTGGCGGCGTAGCGGATCGGCAAGCGCACGTTCGGGACCGTGCCCAGCGCCGGATGAGGATGCGGGTCACCAGCCGGTGGTCGCGCGCTTCGGGCGAGCGGATCGCCTCGCCCACCGTGCGCACCAGGCCGTAGGGGCACGCCGGCGGCGCGCATGCGCCTCCGCCAGTGCGCACGGGTGCCGGGCGAACGCGTCGTCGAGGGTGCGAACAGTCCGTCGCGGCGCGCTATGCGCCGGGGCCGTGGCGTGGACCGGGATCGGCGGCCAGGTCGGGCCGTTCCAGCACCTGCCCCGCCAGCCGCTGGAAGATTCTGTCGTTGCCGCAGTTGATGTAGAAGGTGCGGTCGCTCGCCTGGAACACGCCGGAGGGGCAGGTGTCGGGACTGGTGTTGCCGTTGCGCTGGGGCTCCAGGCCGGTGACCAGGTGCTGCATCGTCGCCAGCGCGTCATCAGGACGGCCGTGTCGAACAGCGCCACCTCCACCGCTGGCCTCGCCCTGGCGCTCCCGGGCCAGCAGCGCGCCGAGCACGGCGTTGCCACCATCATGGCGGTGCTGATGTCCATCACCGGCGAGAGCCGCCGCGCACGCCCATGCGGTCAGGATAGCCGTTCATGGAAACGAAGCCGCTTTCGGCCTGCGCGATGGGATCGAAGCCGAAGCGGTCGGCGAAGGCGCCTTCGCGGCCATAGGCGGAGACCGAGCAGTAAACCAGGCGCGGGTTCAGGTTGCGGCAGGTCGGCCAGTCCAGGCCAAAGCGCTGCATGACGCCAGAGGAGAAGTTCTCGACCAGCACGTCGGCCTCGCGATCAGGTCGCGCGCCAGGGCCAGCCCCTGGAGCTTCAGGTCCAGCGCGATGCTGCGTCTTGTTGCGGTTGCTCCAGACAAAGGGGCCCCCTGGTGCGAGGCCGGTGCATGGGCGGATAGCGGCGCGCGTCGTCGCCGCGGGCCGGCGGCTCGACCTTGATCACGTCGGCGCCCATGTCGGCCAGGATCATGGTGGCCAGCGGGCCGGCGATGAAGTGCGTGAAGTCGACCACGCGGATGCCTTGCAGCGCCGTCGGCGCGCCCGGCGGCCGCGGCTCATGGCGGGGGAACTCGGCGGCCGCGCGGGCCAGCGGGGAAGTGTCGGTGCTCATGGGTCCTCAGGGCTGGTAGCCGAAATCCTTGCCCGGCTGGGCCTGCATGAATTCCCTGCCATGCGCCATCCAGTCGCCTCCGGCGGGGATCATGATGGAGATGGCGCGTACCAGGAACTTGTCAGGCTCCTGTGCAGAAGCCGGGCGGATTTCCTCGGTCGCCAGCTTGCGGGCGGCTTCCAGCAGCACCCGGCGCGTGCGGGCCACGCCGCTGTCGCTGACGCCCAGGTTCTCCCGGCTGCGGTCGTAGATCGGCATCACGCCCGACTGGCGGGCCGCGTCCTGCACCCACAAACCGGGGAAGCCGGCGTTATAGACGGCATGAAGCTCCTCATTGAATCCGTAAGCATTGGCGCGGCTGTACCTGCTCCAATAGGTGTGATATGGCTCGTTGACGGCGCGCTTTTCGTAGGCCACTTCGGAATGATGGCCCGTCTCGCGGCCCTTGTGCCCTTCCTTCATCAGCTTTTTCGTCTTCGCATAGAACGGTTGCGCCGGATGGTAGGAAAACGTGATGCACAGCGTGTGCTCATCATCCATCGGCACCCACGCGTGCCCGCTTAACTCGGGAAACTCGGAAAAAGGCGGCACAAGGGTCCAGAAAGGCATCAGGAACTGGTTGACGCGGATGTAGTTCCTGTCGCCCTCAAACTTGCGCCGCGATGCAATGTGGATGCCCGCGTCGTGTTGCACAACTTCGAACTTCGGCTGCAAGTCCGCAGTCTGCTTCCAGTCACCTATAGCGCCACCGGCGTCAACCCTGCTGTGAAGAAACGCCGCGTGGGCCGAGTCGATCTCGCCTTCCAGCGCCTGCAGCCAGTTGCATTCCTGGATCCGCATGGACACGTGCGCGTTCTCGGGCGGCACCATGTTCCATTCCATGCTGGGAAGCGGCGGCGGTTCGGCGTCCGGCCCCATGTAGGTCCACAGCACGCCGTTGCGTTCCTGGACCGGATACGCCTTCACGCGAACCCGCTTGAGCATGGGCGTGTTCTCCGGCTCGGCCGGCATTTCCTGGCAGCTGCCGTCGACCGAGAACTTCCAGCCGTGGTACACGCAGCG
>JADJVQ010000126.1 GCA_016710525.1 Burkholderiaceae bacterium | reverse complement strand
CATCGAAGCTCGCGCGGTCTTGCCAGTCGATCAACACGCGCTGTCTGCTCGTTGCCGGGCACCCGGAAGACCTGCGCGGACAGGCTGCCGTAGCGGCGCCGCGCTTGGGGCCGGCATCCGAGAAGACCTGCAGAAGTGGAAACGCGTCGATGGACACCTCGGCCCGGGTGGTGAAGGGCGGCATCGGCGGCTGGGCTGGGCCGGTGGCGCCCGGCTGCGCTGGCTCAACGCGTCGTTGACGTCGGACAGCGTGACCTCCGGGTCGACGATGCCCCACTGCGAGAGTCGGGCGCGGTGCTTGGTCGGATAGCGCTCGGCGCTGGCTCAGTCCTCAATAAATAGGCCCCGCCATGCGGCTTTGCGCGGCCTCTTCGGAACGTTGGAGAGGAGGGCTTCTTTCCAGCGCAGTCCGGGCTCGGTGGCGATGTCGTCGGCCAGGCTGGCGTACGCCTGGCTCATCGCATCGGACCAGGGGCCCTCATAGGGAAAGCGGATGTGAAGCAGCACGGCGGTCATGGTCGGTGGCTCGGTGGAGTGAAGGTGATGCCACTGTAGATTGTTCGTGATTGGTGTTTAATAGGTGATATGGTGAATAAACTATCAACCATTGGTATCAAATTGCCCGGCTGTACGCGGCTCCGTCGGCGTGCGGCGGGGGCCAGTCCATGGACACGCTGACCAGCATGCGTGCCTTCGTGCACGTGGCCGAGCTGGGCAGCTTCTCGGGTGCCGCCCGCCGGCTCGAGATGTCGCCGGCGATGGTGACCAAGCACATCGCCCATCTCGAGGCGCGGCTGCGCATCGCCTTGCTGACCCGAACGACCCGCAAGGTGGCGCTCACCGAAGCGGGCGCCGGCTACCTGCGCCAGTGCCAGGAGGTGCTGCTCGGTGTCGAAGCGGAGGACGAACTCGGCCTGCAGGACCAGCCCTCGGGCAGTTGCGCGTGACAGCGCCGGTCGAGCTCGGCAACCGGCACCTCGCGCCGCTGGTGGCGCCGCTGCTACAGGCCAACCCGGAGCTGTCCGTCGGTTCGGCTTCACGAACCGCGTAGTTGACCTGGCGGAGGAAGGGGTGGATGTCGCGGTGCGCGTGGCCGCGCATCTGGACAGCGGCGGCCGGGCGCCGCATCGCCAGCGCCCGGCTGCTGCCGATGGCTTCGCCGTCCTACCGGGTCACGTCCCGGTCGGCCGCAGGACTTGCGCGCATCCGGCGCTGGTATTCGGCATCGGCAGTTGGACCCGCTGGCCGCATTGGCGTGACGGGCAGGCGGGTTCGGTCAGAAACCCGCCAGGCTGCGCTCGTCGTCTTCCGAGGCGCTGCGCACGCAGCGTTACAAGGCGCCGGCGTGTCGCGCTGCCCCTACACCTTCCTGATCGGCGACGCGCTGCGTGAGGCAGCTTGGTGCCGCTGCTGAAGGCTGGGACTTCGCGCCGCATGGGCATCCACGTGCTGTACCCGCAGCGCCGGTTCCGGCCGTTGCGCGTGCGGGTGTTCGTCGATGCTGCTGGCCCACTTCGGGTCGGACCCGGACGTCGACCCGTTCTGGCCTGGGGCCGAGGCTGGGCCTGGGCCTGGGCCTGGGCCCGTCCTGGGGCTGGCCTGGCTGTGGCTGTGGCTGGGCCCGGCTGACCGCGCTGCGCCATGCCGCGGAGGTTTCCCGAGCGGGCGCCTTTGGCGAGGTCGACGGGGGAATTTCCCCCGTGTCGACCGGATGTCAGCTTGCCGGGGCGAGCTGTCGCGCGACCAAGCGCTGGCTCAGTGGGCTCGCCGGTCGCAGCGCGGCCCGCTCGGCGGCCAGTGCGGCCGCGAGCGGCCGGTTGCCGCTGCGCGATGCCGCCTCGATCAACGTCAGGTCGAGCACATCGCGCTGCGCGTGGCTGCCGCCGAAGCGGTGCGCGTACGAGCGGATCGGCCGCAGCAGCGCGACGGATGTCGCGTAGTCGCCAGCCACGAACGCCTGCACCGCGCGCACCGCAGCCTCGCCCACGTCGGCCGTGAAGGCGCGGTTGTCGCCCTCGCCAGCGGGCACCACGTGCTGTGCTTCGCGCAGCTGCTCAACGAGCTCACTGCGCCCGGCGCTGGCGAAACCATCATCGCGTGCATGTCGTTGAACGCGTAGTTGCCCGCCGCGGCATGCGGCGCCCAGCGCTCGGCCAGGGCTTGCCAGCGGCCGCCGACGTCGACGCCGCGCAGCGCCAACCGCCACAGCAGCGCGCTCTGGTCGATCATGTCGAGCACCACGCCCGAGCCCGGGCCGCCGATGGTGGCGTCGTACATCGCAAGCACTTCGTCGTGCCGGTCTTGCTCCAGCTTGAACAGGGCCAGGTGCCACCAGTTGTGCACCGCGAAGAAGCTGTCGCACGACCAGTGCGCCGCGTTGGGCTCGAGCCAGGCGATGCCTTCCTTCGGCGCATTGCGCATCTCGTGCACATGCGCCACCGCGTGCCAGGCCCAGGTGTCGCGCGGCTGCAGTTCGATCGACCGGCGGCCGGTGCGTTCGGCCTGCGTGTAGTCGCCGGTCTCCTCGAGCCCGAAGGCGTGCATGCCGAGCACCGCGTGGTGGCCGGGCATCGCGTCGTTCCAGTGCGGCCGCACGCGCGCGATGCGGTCGCGCAGCATGCCGAGGGTCGCCGGTGAAGGGAGTCCACTGATGGCCGGCCTGAAGCGCGAGCAAGTCGCGCGGATGCTGCGCCGACAGATCTTCGAGCGCGCCCGGCCTCGCGCCAGTGGCCGGCGGCAACGGTGTGGCGGCCCGGGCATGCGGGCGCTCGCGGTCGGTGGCGGCGTGTTGCGCGGCGGCGGCGGCGGGCCTCGCGCGCCGTGGCCAGCGCCGGCGCCTCGGTGCCGAGCAGGTGCAGCCAGGCACGCAGCGAATGCGCGATGGACATGCCCGGCGCCTCGGCGAGTGCGCGGTCGATCGAGGCCAGCGGGTCGCCGATCAGGCAACGCAACTCATGTGCGGCCTGCTCGTAGTGGTCGATCGCGGCGGCGGTGGCTCCGCTCATCGGGTGGCCCAGGGAGTCGATCAGCCAAGTCATCGTCGGGTCCTCTCGCATCAGGCGGTCGCCGCGGAGGCGGCAACCGAGTTGATAAAACCGATCAGGTCGCGGGCAAAGCGTTGCGGCTCCTCCCAGTGCACGGCGTGCCCGGCCTCGGCGTACTCGACCAGCCGGGCGGTCCGGATCAGGCCCAGCATCGCCTGTTGGTCGGAGGCCGAGCAGAATCCATCATGCCGGCCCCAGACGATCAGCGTGGGCGCCTCGATCGCGCGCAGGAGCGGCGAGAAGTCGTCGTCGATGAAGCCGGCGAACGCGGCGCGCCAGACATGCGCCGGAACCTTCAGGCTCTCGGCCACGAAGCGGTCGAGCATTGCCGCGGGGATCGGCCGCGCCAGCGTGCTTTCCTGGAAGCCTCGTGCAAAGTCCTCTGGCACCGGGTCGGCCAGCGGCGCGAGCTGCTCATCGGAGAAGTCCCGCACCTCGGGCGAGCGGCCGAACCACGGCACCGTGCCGGCCAGTACCAGGCCGGCGACACGGGACGGGTGTGCAATGGCAAAGCGCATGGCGTTGACGGTGCCCATCGAATGGCCGACGAGCACCGCGCGCTCGATCTTCATCTCGTCCATGAACCCTGCCACGTCGGCGGCAAAGTCAGCGGGGGTCGTAGCCGCCGGCCGGCTTGTCGCTGTCGCCGTGGCCGCGCTGGGTCAGCGCCATCACGTGCAGATCGGCTGGCAGGTACGGCAGCACCGGCTCGAAGGAGCGCCATGAGTCGGTGACTCCGTGCAGCGCGATCACCGGCGTGCCGGAGCGGTTGCCCTGTTCGGCGAATTCGAGCCGCACGCGGCCGGGGATTTGGATATGGCGAACGGTGTGTTCCATCGTGGTCATCTCAGTGGTGGGTGGGGGAAGGGGCGGGCCTGGGGGTTGGCCTGGAAACGTCGCGCCAGCGCAGCATGTCGAGCACACGGGCCGAGGCGCCGTCCCAGAAGCCGGTGGCATGCTCGAAGCCCTGCGGGTTCTCGAAGGTGCGAAAGAGCATGTCGATCAACGGCAGGTCGGCATAGTTCTTCGCGTGGACGCCGCGCGCGTGGTGAATCGTGTGACTCTCCGGGCGCTGCACGACATAGCCCAGCCAGCGCGGCGTGCGCAGGTTGGCGTGCTGGAAAATGCCCAGGAAGGTGATCACCAGGATCGTGGCCGTCGCGGCCGATGGAGGCAGACCGAGCAGCGCCAGCGCCACGCTCGGCACCAGCGTCCAGCCGACGATGTCGAGCGGGCTGAACCAGAACGCGCCATAGACGTCGAGTCGTTCGGCGCTGTGGTGCATCTGGTGCGAGACGCGGAACCAGGCGTCGACGCTGTGCATGCCGCGGTGGTACGCATAGGCGAGCAGCTCGTAGACGAGCAGGCCGAGTGCGGCGCTCGCCCAGATTGGCCAGGCGGAGAGGTCGAGCAGTTGCAGCGGTGCCATTGCATCTGCCCACAGCAGCGGCAGGTAAGACGACAACAGCAGGTAGACGACGAAGACCGGCAGCGCGCGCAACCGCCAGCCGCGCACGCGCGGCAGCGGGCGGCCCGGAAACAGGCGCTCGGCAAGCGCCAGCGCGGCGAACATCGCGAGCATCGCCTGGGTGATCGGATCGGCCAATATGTCCAGAGGGGTCGGCACCTGAGTTCTCCTGTGAGGGTTGGAATTGCAGCAACGAGGAGGGCAATTCTGCGGACACTCCCTCTCGCGGTGCAGCGGCGTTTCAGCCACAATCCGTTCATTCCTGCCACGTCGGGACGGCCATGAAAAATCGACCGATCACCGTGGCGTTGCTCGCGATGCCCGATGTCACCGCCGCGACGCTCTATGGATTCCACGACTGCTTTGCGGGTGTGCACCGCGACTGGTCGATGCTGCACGGCGGCGGGCCGGAGTCGCCGTTCCAGTCGATGGTCGTCAGCCGCGACGGCCAACCGATCGAGGGCGAACGGCGTGCGCATCGTCCCAGGCCTCGTTCGATACCTGCGGCCCGCCCGATGTAGTGTGCGTGACCGACATCGCGGTGCCGCCCGGCGAACCGCTCGGCAATGTCTACGACGCCGAAATTGCCTGGCTGCGCAGGCGGCCATGCGCAGGGCTCGATGCTCGCGTCATGCTCAGGTGCGGTGCTGCTGGCGCGCACCGGGCTACTCGAGGGCTGGACGCGACCTCGCACTGGGCCTACTGCGTGCGCTGCGGCGCGAACATCCAGGCACGCGCTGGCCCGGAGCGCGGCCTGCTGTTCGCCGGTGCCGGACAGCGCATCGTGATGGCTGGCAGCGGCATCGCCTGGCACCAGCTGGTGATGGCCCTGATCAGCCGCTTCGCGGGCGCCGAGGCGGCGATGCAGGTGGCTCGCATCAACCTGATCGACTGGGCCGCCACCAGCCCGATTGCGTACGCCTCGCTGCGCCACGGCGCGCAGTCCAGCGACCCCGCGGTTGCCGCGGCGCAGGCCTGGGCGGTAGAGCACTCGGCGCACGGCGCGCCGGTGGCACAGATGGTCGCGGTCTCGGGCCTGGCCGAACGCACCCTGCCGCGCCGATTTCAGCAGGCCACCGGCATGGCCCCGCTCGATTATGTTCACCACCTGCGGCTCGAGGAAGCCAAGCACATGCTGGAGTCGGGCGACGTGTCGATCGAGTCGATCGCCTTCGAGGTTGGCTACCAGGACGCGAGCTTCTTCAACCGACTCTTCCGCCGCAAGGTGATGATGTCGCCGGCGCAGTACCACGGCGCCGC
>JADJVQ010000125.1 GCA_016710525.1 Burkholderiaceae bacterium | reverse complement strand
TGGCGGCAGCCATCGCCGCGGGTGGCGCGGGTTCCTCGGCACCGATCAGCGCCAGCACGCGTGAAGGTGTCAGCGGCAGGCGGATGTCGGCCACGTCCTTCAGCGGGCGCAGCGCGTCGGCGAAGGCATTCGCGATGCACACCGGCGTGCTCATGTTGTTGCCTTCGCCGATGCCCTTGGCGCCCAGCGGCGTGTAGGGGCTGGGTGTCTGCAGGTGCACGATCACCGGGTCGGGCACCTCGCAGGCGGTAGGCACCAGGTAGTCGGCGAAGGTGCCGCTCTGGAAGCCGCCGTCGGCGCCGTAGCGGAACTCCTCCATCAGCGCCGCGCCCAGGCCCTGGGCGAAGGCGCCGCGGATCTGCCCGTCGGCCATGCCCGGGTGCAGGATGCGGCCGGCGTCGTGGCCGGTGATGTAGCGGTCGACCGTGACGCGGCCGGTGGCCGGGTCGACGTCCAGGCCGCAGATGTCGAAGACGAAGCCGTAACAGGCACTGGTGTTGACGCGGTCCTGCGCGTCGGGGGCGGTCAGCGTCGGCGGCGTCCAGAACGCGGTCTCGCGCAGGCCGGGTTCCACGCCTTGAGGCAGCAGCGCCGGTGCCCAGTGCGGGCCCGCCGCCAGGCGGCTGAAGCCGAGGGCGCGCGCCGGCTGCGCGCTGTCGAGGACCTTGCCGCCTTCGAAAACAACGGCCTCGGCAGCGCAGCCGAACTGCGCCGCGGCGATGCGCGTGAGCTTGTCGCGCAGCCGCATCGCTGCCAGGTGCACGGTGCCGGCCACGGCGCCGGCAAAGCGGCTGCTGTAGTTGCCGGCGGCCACGCTCCAGGCGTCCTTCGCGGTGTCGAAGTCGACGCTCACGGCCACCTGCTCGGGCTGCAGTCCGAAGACGTCAGCCACGACCTGCGCGCACACGGTGATGTGGCCCTGACCGGCCGGCGCCGAGGCGACGATGACGTTCAGGCCACCCAGCAGGTCGATGCCGACCGTGGCGCTGGCGATCGCGCCGTTCTTCGGCCCCGCCTTGGCGCGCTGCTCAGCCGTCAGCACGGTGCTGATGTAGCCCATGTTCGACACCGAGGGCTCGACGATGGCCGCCACGCCGATGCCGTACAGCCGCCCGGCCGCACGCGCCTGCGCCTGGCGCTGCTGCAGGCCTTCATGCCGCGCCGCGGCCTGCGCCAGTTCGGCCAGGCGCGCGTAGTCACCGGAATCGAGCACGGCACCCGCTGCCGCGTGGTACGGGAACTGCGCGGGCTGCACGAAGTTGCGCTGGCGCAGGGCGATGGCGTCCATGCCCAGCTCGACTGCGATGCGGTCCATCAACCGCTCCAGCGCGTAGTAGACCTGCGGCCCGCCGAAACCACGCACCAGGCCGGTGGGGGTCTTGCTCGTCAGCACGACGCGGTTGCGCACGGCGATGTGCTGGATGTCGTAGGCCCCGCTCAGCGCACCGTGCATGCGGTAGAAGGTGGCCGGCTCGGGCGCACGCAGGTAGGCGCCGACGTCGTCGCGCTGGTCCCAGCGCAACGCGGTTATGCGGCCGTCGGCCTGCACGGCGGCTTCGATGTGCGTCAGCCGCGCGGTGGCCGAGGTCGCCGCGGCCAGGT
This sequence comes from Burkholderiaceae bacterium, assembly GCA_016710525.1. Lineage (GTDB taxonomy): Bacteria > Pseudomonadota > Gammaproteobacteria > Burkholderiales > Burkholderiaceae_E > Quisquiliibacterium. Next base: position 2,657 of record JADJVQ010000125.1, on the reverse strand, counting down.
GTTCGAGCCGGTCCTCGACCCACTTCACCGGCGCGCCGCCGGCCTTCTTCGATGCCAGGCACATCAGCACCACATAGGGCAGCACGGCCTGTTTCACACCGAAGCTGCCGCCGCTGTCGCGCGGCAGCTTGTGGCGCAGCTTGTTGGCCGCCACGCCCAGCGCCAGCGCCATCACCGAATGCAGGCTGAACGGCCCCATGAAGTTGCTCGTGACTTCATAGCCCTCGCCGCCGGCCAGGCATTCGGCGATGACGACAGCGCCCTCGATGGGCGTGCAGCTGTTGCGCGGGTAGTGCACCGTCAGCGCGACGCGACGGTCTGCCGCGGCGAAGGCGGCGTCGGGGTCGCCATAGCAGAAGCTGCGATCGCTGACGACGTTGCTGCCCACGGCCTCGTGCAGCACGGCGGCGCCAGCATCGCAGGCGGCTTCGATGTCCACCACCGCCGGCAGGGCCTCGTAGTCGGCGCGCAGCAGGTCGAGCGCGTCTTCGGCGATGTAGCGGTCCTGCGCCACCACCACCGCCACGGGTTCGCCGGCATAGCGCACCTTGTCGACGGCCAGCACGTAGTGCTGCATCGGCACCTTCACGCCGACCACGAACGGGCTGCTGCCAGCGCTGCACGTCCTGCCCGGTCAGCACCGCATGCACACCCGGCAAGGCCAGCGCCGCGGCCGTGTCCACCCCCAGCAGCCGGGCATGGGCATGCGGGCTGCGCAGCACCGCAGCGTGCAGCGTGCCCGGCGTCGTGCCCAGGTCGTCGCCGAAGCGGCCGCGGCCGGTCAGCAGCGCGGCGTCTTCATGGCGCGGTGCGGACTGGCCGAGGTGCGGCTTGGGCAGGGCCTGTTGCAGGCCCGGGTCGGTGTGCAAGAACGGTCTCCGGTGTGTCGATCTGCGGTGTGGCGCAGTCTCGACAGCACGGGGCCCGCGGCGTTAACGCGATCGTCCGGTGAAGATCCGGATCGTCCGGTGGCTGACCCAATCGTCTGATGATCTGTGTGCTGCATCGCAGCAGTTCAGACAGATGAAGGGCAAACCCGGAGCCTCGGGCGGAGCGGCTACGCGCTCGGCTCGGGGCCGGCGCGCGCCCCCAGTTCAGATCACCGGCGCAGGCGGCGCGGCTTCACTCCCGGGCGGCTCGAACAGGTTCACCACGCGCCGGTAGTCGCTGGGCGTGATGCCCAGGTGCTGGCGGAAGAAACGCGAGAAATGGCCCGGCGCCGAGAAGCCCAGGCCGTGGGCGACATCACCCACCGATTCCTGCGTCTTTGTGAGCCGCTGCACTGCGGCTTCAAAGCGCAGCACATTGGCATAGACGAGGGGTGTGACCTGGGTGTCGCGCTGGAAAAGTGCGAAGAAGTGCGCCCGCGACAGGTCGGTTTGCGCGGCCAAGGTGTCCATGTCGAGTTCGCGGCCCACGTCCTGGCGCATCAGCGTGATCGCCTGGCGGATGCGCGGGTCGGTGGCCACCGGGGGCTTGCTGCGCAGCAGGCTCACGAGGTCGCGCCAGCCCGAATAGCCCTCGACCACCGAGATGATCAGGTTGAACAGCAACTGCTCCAACCGACTGGGCGACACCTCGTCTGCCCACCACAGCTCGAGGACGAATTCCTCGGTGATCTTGCGCGTGGCCGCCGTCACGCGCACGCAGCTCTGCGGAAAGAAGCGCGGGTGGCCCGACATCGCCAGCGAGCGCTGGATCTCGGCGAGCCAGTTCGGTTCGATGTACAGCGCCAGGATCAGCGTGCGTTCACCCGGCGCCACCGGGTGGGTGTAGGCGTGGTGTTCCCAGGCGTTGACGAGCACGGCGCTGTCGTCGGTGAGCGGCGCGGTCTCGCCGCGCACGCTGAAGGCGCTGTCGGCGCCGCCCGCCTTCAGGAGGATGTGGCAATGGTGGTGCGCGTGGCCCACCAGCGGCGCGCTCATTTCGAGCAGCGCGACACGGCCGAAGCGGCCCTGGAAGATCTTGATGGCGTTGGACACGCGAAATCTGCGCAGCGCTAGACGGACGCGGCCGTCGCGGCCGGGCCGGTGGTCGTTCGATCGGGAAGGGCGGTCATGACCGGGGCTCCGTCGCGCCCCAAAACGGCGCACGCGGTCATGGTAGGCCAATGGCCTGCTGGGCCACCACGGGATGATCCCTTGCGGGCCTGCCGACTGATCACTGCACCCTGCGCGGTAATAGCTCGCGACGCATCGCAGCCTCACATTGCGCATGAATGCTTCGCGGCACCGTACCGCACCGTCTGCTAGACCGTCAGCTTTCCGGCAACCTATCTGGGGATCTGAAGCTCTCCTTTGGGTCGGGTGCACGCGGCGACCAAGGTCTGCTTCCTGGCGGCGCACCTCGAGCGACTGGTCTGCGGCGGCGAGCCCAGTTGATGGTCGGACGTGTCTCGACCCTCAGCTGCCGTTCGAGGCTCCCGGAAGCTGCCCGTCAGGCCAGCCTTGCCGCATCTCAGGGTCTCAGCGCGGCGAAGTTCGCAGTCGGCGCGCTCCGGGTGAGGGGGGGGCAGATCGCCTTTCGACATGCGCTCCAGCAGACGAGCCGCCTGCTCACGATCGCCTTGGCGCACGGCTGTCAGGGCGCCTAGGTTTGCGGCTACGCGATAGGCTCGACCCGCCTGCGCACACGCTGCAGTTCGAGCATCTGCAGCA
>JADJVQ010000124.1 GCA_016710525.1 Burkholderiaceae bacterium | reverse complement strand
CGATAAACCGGTGCGTCTGGTCGTCCCGTGGCCGGCGGGCGGGCTCGTCGACATTGCCGCTCGGCTCATGGGTACCGGTCTGCAGTCCACGCTGGGCCAGCCCTTCGTGATCGAGAACAAGCCGGGGGCCGGTGGTGCGATCGGTGCCGATGCTGTGGCCAAGGCCGCGCCCGATGGTTACACGCTGGTGCTGACCACCTCCGCCTTGAACATGAACGCGGCACTCAAACGCACGCCAGCATTCAGCATTGCCAACGACTTTGTTCCGGTCGCCGCGGTGGCCTACGCGCCCTCGGTGCTGGTGGTGCGCAATTCGCTGGGTGTGAAGACGATCCCGGAGCTGATCGCGCTGGCTCGCAGTAGACCGGGCAAGCTGAGCTACGCCTCGGCGGGTCCGGGCAGCCCGGCCCACCTGTATGGCGAACTGTTCAAGTCGATGGCCAGGGTCGAGATGCTTCATGTGCCTTATAAAGGCGCGCCGCAGGCGATGACCGACCTGATGGCAGGCGAAGTCGACATGCTATTTGCCAACGCCGCGGTCGCGTTGCCCCAGATCCGGGCCGATCGCGTCCGCGCGCTGGCGGTGACCAGCGTGCGGCGCTTTAATGGCGCGCCTGAACTGCCCACCCTGGTGGAGGCCGGCCTGCCCACCTTCGAGGCCGATCAGTGGCTCGGCATCCTGGCGCCCCGCGGCACCCCGCCCGCCATCGTGCAGCGCTTGCGGGCGGCGATCGCCCAGACCCTCGTCAAGGACGAGGCGCGCGCCAAGCTGTCGCAAAGCGGGATGTCGCCCGCCGTCACGGCAACGCAAGCCGAATTCACAACAGCCCTCGATCGTGAATTCGAGACGTGGCTGGCGCTTGTGAAGTCGGCCAATCTCAAGCCGGAATAAGGCGCCGCCCGCTTACGCGCCGGCTCGACTCGACTCGACAAGGAACCACCGACATGTCTGATCACCTCCCCGCAAGCGCCTCTGACGCCCCGTTCGAAGGCCACATGGGCAAGACGCTGGCCGAGTCCACACCGCACTGGATCACGCCGCCGCGTGCCGCGCCCGGCAGCCCCAACGTGATCGTGATCCTGATGGACGACATGGGCTACTCGGACCTGGGCTGCTTTGGCGGCGAGATCGACACGCCCAACATCGACGCCCTGGCCGCCAATGGTTTGCGGTTCACCAACTACACCACGGTGCCGATGTGCACCCCGGCGCGCGCCGCGCTGCTCACCGGGAAGAACCCGCACAGCGTGGGCTGCGGGTGGCTGTCGCACAACGACCCCGGATTCCCCGGCTACAAGGGTGAAATCGCGCTCAATGCCCGACCAGCGCTGAGCTTTTGCGCCTGCGCGGGTACGCCACCATGGCCGCCGGCAAGTGGCACAACACCTACGACCGCAACAATTTTCCGGGCGGGGACACCAGCTCCTGGCCCATCCAGCGCGGCTTCGACCAGTTCTACGGTTTCCTTGCTCCCGAAACCAGCTATTTCCAACCAGACAACATGATGGAGGGCAATCAGCCCGCCAATGTCCTGCGTTACCCGCCGGGTTACTTCGCGCCCGACGACTACACCAGCCGCGCCATCGACTGGCTGGCCCAGCACAAGACCTGCGCACCCGACAAGCCGTTCTTCCTCTACCTGGCCTTTCAGACGCCGCACGGGCCCTTGCACGCCAAGCCGCAGGACCTCGCACGTTACAAGGGCCGATACGATGCCGGCTGGGATGCGCTGCGCCGCAAGCGCTTCGATCGTCAGCACAGCGCCGGCCTGACCGAGGCCAATGCTGGGTTTGCGCCGCGCAACCCAGGTGTGCCGGCCTGGGCCGATCTGCCCCCGGACGACCAGGCCCTGTTCGCGCGGTATATGGAAATCTACGGCGCGCTCATCGACAACGCGGATCAGAACATCGGCCGGCTGGTGGCCTTCCTGAGCGCGAGCGGGCAACTGGACAACACCGTGATCATGCTCACTTCCGACAACGGCGCCAATGCGGTCGCCGGCCCCGCCGGCGTGATGAACCTGGTAGGGCGGCGCGTGGGCGCGGTGGAGAACATGGCGCTTAACCAGCGACTGCTGCACGAGGGCAAGGTCGGTGGAGAAGACACCTACATCTGCTATCCGACCGGCTGGACGCAGGTCAGCAACACGCCCTACCGTTTCTTCAAACGCACCCCGATGGCCGGCGGTATCCGGGTGCCGCTCGTGGTGCATTGGCCCGCCGGTATCGCCGACCGGGGCGCACTGCGCAGGCAATGGGTGCATGTCACAGATATTTTGCCCACATTGTTGTCGTTCACAGGGGCGTCGCTGCCCGCCGACTTCAAGGGCTATCGCACCCGCGCACTCGACGGGCGCAGCTTCGCCGACCTGTGCAATGACGCCGCTGCGCCCGCCAAGCGCGATCGCCAGTACTACGAACTGCAGGGCAATCGCGCCTACATCAGCGGCACCTGGAAGATCGTCTCGCTGCAATCGCCCGACAAGGCGATCGACATGCACAACTGGATGCTGTTCGATCTGGCGCAGGACCCGGCCGAGATTCACGACCTGGCAGCGACGTATCCCGATCTCGTCGCGCGGCTGATTGAAGAATTCGATGCCGAGGCGGGGGCGAACTATGTCTACCCGATCGATGTGAGGGATGAGCGCCGCAACAACCAGATGCCGCCCTACGAACTCGATCGCGTCCTGCTGCCGCGTGATTTCTACCGCCTGGGCCAGTCCATTCCCGCCGTCGTGATCTCGCCGCTGGTGGCTGACCGAAGTTATGTGCTCAGCGCACACTTCGACTGGCAGCCCGGCAATGAAGGGATTATCTTTGCGCTCGGCGATCGTTTTTGCGGACTGGCGCTGTTTGTCGAAGACGACGCGCTGCACTGCATCTACCAGCAATGGCACAACCCCAAGACACTCACCCCGATCCCGCTGTCAGCCGGCGCGCAGATCTTCACCTTCGATTACCGCGCAACCGGGGCTCGCAAGGGCAATGCGACGGTGTCGCTGAACGATACCGTGCAGCTCGAGGGAGTAGACCTCTCGCCCACCCTGGTGCGCATCCCGAGTTGCGGCATGAGCATTGGAGTGTCGCGGCGGCTGGCGGTCAGCGAGCGCTACGAACACAGGGGTGCGTTTGAATACGGCGGTCAGATCGCGCGCATTCGCATCGAGCCGGGAGCCATCGCACCCGACAGCCTGGTGGAGCCCAGCGAGGAGGCCTACCAGGCGAGGCTGCGGGCCGCCGCCGGCGCGAGCCCCGCACACTGAGATCGCGCCCTGTTTCATCCCATGCGGATCGGACCGCCCTGCGCGGTCATCGATGCCGGCAAGCGACTAACATTTCGCCGATTCGCCCAATCGCGCGAGGAGCCACAGCCATGACGTATCGGAACATCCAGGTCAGACAACTCAGCGGCGCCGGCGGCGCCGAGATCACCGGCGTCGATCTGACCTCGGCGGACGACGACACGATCGCCGAAATTCACCAGGCCCTGCACGAGTATCTGGTGGTCACCCTGCCGGACCAGCCGCTCGACGATGCGCAACTGGCCCGCTTCACCTCGCGCCTGGGGCCCTTTGGCCTGGAGCCGTTCGTCGAGGGCGAGTCCACGCATCCCAACGTGATCGCGGTGATCAAGGAAGCCGACGAAGTGCGGCGCATGAACTTCGGAGGTAACTGGCATAGCGACTGGAGCTTCCTCGAGACGCCGCCCAGCTACACGCTGCTGCACGCCCGCCAGCTGCCGCCCTTCGGCGGCGATACACTGTTCGCCAATCAGTACCTTGCCTTCGAATCCCTTTCGGAAGGGATGCAGGCTTTGCTCAAGAGCCAGCGGGCGATTCACAGTGCCCGCCGCCCCTACGGCCCGCAAAGCCACAACGCCAACGGCAAGCATCTTCGATCGATGAAGATCAAGACCGGGCCCGAGGCCATGGCCGAGTATCCGCATCCGATGGTGCGCCGCCATCCGGCCACCGGGCGAAACGCCTTGTTCGTCAACCGGGTCTACACCATCCGGCTGCAGGACATGACCGAGGCCGAAAGCGCGCCACTGATCGGTTTCCTCACCGAACATTCGGTCCGGCCGGAATTCATCGTCCGGGTGAGCTGGCGCCCGCACATGCTCACCATCTGGGACAACCGCGTGGTGCAGCACCTGGCTGTGAACGACTACGACGGCCACCGTCGCGAACTGCACCGCACCTCGGTGCTGGGTGAAACCCCGGTAGTGGCCTGAGCCGTGGCCCCCGGCTGACCAGGGGGCGCCTGCGATGACCGAAGCCCTGACATCGGAACCTGCCATGAAGACATCCAAGCCAAACGTCGTGCTCATCCTCAATGACGATATGGGCTATTCCGACATCGGCTGCTACGGCGGCGAGGTCGAGACCCCGAACCTCGATCGCATGGCCGCCAACGGTCTGCGTTTCAGCCAGTTCTACAACACCGCCCGCTGCAGCCCTTCGCGTGCCTCGATGCTGACGGGCCTGCATCCGCACCAGACGGGCGTGGGTATCCTCACTTATGACTCGGGTCCCGAAGGCTATGCCGGCAACCTGAATCAGCGCTGCGTGACGATTCCGCAGGCGCTCAAGGCCAGTGGCTACAAGACCTACATGAGCGGCAAGTGGCATGTGGCCTCCAGTCTCACCAAGCCCACCGACACCTGGCCGCTGCAGCGCGGATTCGACGAATTCTTCGGCACCATTATCGGCGCCGGCAGCTTCTACGATCCCAACACGCTGACCCGCGGCAATGCCAATGCCGAGCACGAGGCACGTGCCGAAGGGTTCTTCTACACCGATGCGATCAGCGACCAGGCGGTTGCCTATATCGAGCAGCATGCGAAGGCGCATCCCGACCAGCCCTTCTTCGAGTACGTCGCCTACACCGCGCCGCATTGGCCCCTGCACGCGCATGAGGCGGACATCGCCCGCTACAAGGGGCGATTCGACAGGGGCTGGGACGCGCTGCGCGAGGAACGGCTGGAGAAGCTGGTTGCCTCGGGTCTGCTCAAGGACACCTGGAAGCTCACCGAACGCGATCCGAGCCAGCCGCCCTGGAGCGAGGCGCAAGCAGACGAGCAGTTTCGGGCCTGGACATTGCGCTGCATGGAGGTCTACGCCGCGCAGATCGACCGCATGGACCAGGGCATCGGGCGCATCATCGCGGCTCTCGAGAAGACCGGCCAGCTCGACAACACCGTCTTCATTTTTCTCGCCGACAACGGTGCCTGCGCCGAGGATATTCCCGAAGGCGTGAGCATCGATGAACTCGTCAGCAAGCTGATGATCGCACGCGCCGAAACGCGCAGCGGTGAACCCGTGCACTTCGGGAATGACCCGAGCCGCATGCCGGGCCCCGAGAACACCTACCAGAGCTACGGCACGGCCTGGGCCAACCTGTCGAACGCCCCGTTTCGCCTCTACAAGCACTGGATTCATGAGGGGGTAT
>JADJVQ010000123.1 GCA_016710525.1 Burkholderiaceae bacterium | reverse complement strand
GCGAGCTCGGCAAGCGCATCTACGAGAACGTGTCGAAGCAGGCGTGGGCCGACTGGATGGCCCACCAGACCCTGTTGATCAACGAGAACCGCCTCAACCCGCTGGATGCCTCCACCCGCACCTTCCTGGCTGCCGAGATGGAAAAATTCTTCTTCGAAGGCGGCTCCGAGGCCCCCGCCGGCCAGTCAAACCGCAGTCCTGACCCGCCCCTTTCCCGCGGGAGCGGCACAGCTGCTTGTCCCTGCGGGGCGCGATCTCCTCAGCCGAGCGGGAATCCTGGCAAGTTCTCAGGATTTCGCCGCTTCCCTGGCCTGCTTCCGATCCGCCAGGTACTTCTTGTAGTCGATCGGCCGGATCTCGTTGATGCGGCATTTGTCATGCCCGACCACGACCGAATCGAAGCGCCTGCTGACCACGTGCACGTTGACGTCACGCTGATCGCATCCTTCCATTCGAGGTCGTTGCGACACGGCCCGTCAACGGATCAGCAAATGGGCTTCATTGAGTCGCGGCCATACCACCTCTGTATTCGCCGACGAGCTCCCAGCGCGTCAGTTCCCAGAACTGGAATCGATCCTCCGGCTCACCGGCATGCGCAAATGCTGGTTCCAACGCCCTCTCCTGCTTCTCGCGCGTCTGCGCGATGCAGCCGTTGCCGCCAGCCAGGCAAACAAGCAATGCGAGAACAGGATCTTCCTCAAGAGCCTCCATCGGGTAGAAATCGGGACTACCGACCAAGCAGACGCAGATCGGCGCGATCGTCACCGCATCCGGCGCTCGTGTTCATCCCCTGTTTCACATGAACGGCACGGACCGGATCCACCGGGGCGCCGGCCGGGAACGCCATCGGCATTCGCGCCTTCGATGGCTCGAAGCTTGACGAATCAGCCTCAATAGGCTCTAATACGCGCCCCTTCGCCGCGGCCATCAGCGCCTCGGCATGCAAGCACAAGGTGGCCGAATGGCTCAGTTGGTGACGGGGGGATTGAAAATCCCCGTGTCGGCCAGTTCGATTCCGTCCCCGGCCACCATTTGCTTTCAGTGACTTACGTCAGTTCGTTATCAGATGCAATTTTGGCTTGCGTCAAAAACGTGTCATCGAACTACGGCGGTATTCACCCGGCGGCTGGTGAAGCATGGCGTCTCACCGTGGAAGAAGTGAAAGATTAGGGCGACCTTTAATTTCACTTCGCTGCGTTCTGCCTGAAATTGACCGACCAGCAACGCTCAGATGCGGTGCGTTGCTTATGGCGACCACAGCCATCGACTTCCGAGCCGCGAGAGGATGACAGGCAACGTTCCGTCGTTGCGATGAACGTACTCGGAAATGCCTCATCGAGATGATCTGGTAGAGCATCTCATGCTCCCAAATCACGCAATAGCCGGAAAAAGCGGCGCGGGGTGTGCGCCCGCGCGGGTCTTTCACCGCTTCCTCCTGCAGGTCCGGCGGATAGCCGTGTTTGTTCAGGATGCGCTTCACCATCACCTTGATTTTCGCCCGGGCGCTTTCGCGCAGCGTCCAGTCGATGGTGACGCTTTTCTTCACTTGGGTGATCAGTTCGGCGGCGATCAGCTTCAGCTTGGCGTCGCCCATCGCCTGCACGGCGCTGTCGTTGGCGGCGAGCGCGTCGTAGAAAGCAATCTCGTCATCGGTCAGCCCGAGGTCCTCGCCGCGCCGGGTGGCGGCATCGAGGTCCTTGGCCAGTTTGATCAGCTCTTCGATCACCTGCATCGTCGAGATGGCGCGGTTGTGGTAGGCGTTGAGGGTCTTCTTGAGCTTCTCGCTGAAGACCTGGCTCTGCACCAGGTTGCGCTTGGAGCGGACCTTGAGTTCGTCCTTGAGCAGCTTCTCCAGCAGTTCGGCGGCGACGTTCTTGTGCTTGAGGCCGCGCACCTCGGCGAGGAACTGGTCGCTCAGGATGCCGATGTCGGGCTTGGGCAATCCGGCGGCGGTGAAGACGTCGATCACCTGGCCTTCGGTGGTGATGGCCTTGCTCACGAGCTGGCGGATGGCGGCGTCGATCTGCTCCGGGTGTTTTTCCGCTGCTGCCGGTCTGCTTTGTTCAGCGCGGCTTGCAGGGCCTGGAAAAAACTCACGTCGTCGCGAATCTCCGTGGCCGCATCGCTGGCGGCGCACAGGGCGAAGGCGCGGGAGAGTTCCGTCACCACCTGCACCCAGCGCTTCTTGCCGTCTTCCTGTTCCAGGATGTGCTCCTGCCCGGCGGGGATGAGGGCCAGGCGCTGGGCGGGCTGGCCGGTGGTCCACTTGTCCCAGTTGAAGCCGTGCATCAGGTCGCAGGCGATGCCGTGTTTCTCCAGCATCACGGCGATGGCCTGCGCGGTGTCGAAGGTCGGGTTCCCCTGGCCGCCGCTCTCGGTGTAGGTGGCGAGCGCCTGCTTGAGCTGATCGGCGAGGCCGAGGTAATCCACCACCAGGCCGCCGGGCTTGTCGCGGAACACGCGGTTCACGCGGGCGATGGCCTGCATCAGGCCGTGGCCCTGCATCGGCTTGTCGGCATACATGGTGTGCAGGCAGGGCGCGTCGAAGCCGGTCAGCCACATGTCGCGCACGATCACGATGCGGAACGGGTCCTTGCTGTCCTTGAAGCGGTTGGCCAGCTTGCGGCGCTTGTCCTTGCTGCGGATGTGCGGCTGCCAGTCGGGGCCGTCGTCGGCGCTGCCGGTCATCACCACTTTGACCACGCAGGCCCTGCCCTTCTCGGCCTCCGCGTCGTCATCCTTGCGCTGGCCCAATCGGGACGGAGCGTGATCAGCGCGTTGTAGAGGTCCACGCAGATGCGGCGGCTCATGCAGACGATCATCGCCTTGCCGTCCATCGCCTCCAGGCGCTTCTCGAAATGCGCCACCATGTCGGCGGCCACCAGCGCGATGCGCTTCGGGTCGCCCACCAGCGCCTCCAGCGCGGCCCATTTGGACTTGAGCTTCTCCTTCTTGGTCAGCTCCTCGCCTTCGGTGATCTCCTCGAACTCCGCGTCGATCGTCGGCAGCGCGGCGGCGTTCAGGCTCAGCTTGGAGATCCGGCTCTCGTAGTAGATCGGCACCGTGGCTTTGTCGGCGACCGCGCGCTGGATGTCGTAGATGCTGATGTAGTCGCCAAAGACCGCCCGCGTGTTCGCGTCCGTCTTCTCGATCGGCGTGCCGGTGAAGCCGATGAAGGAGGCATTCGGCAGGGCATCGCGCAGGTTGCTGGCGAAGCCGTAGGACATCTCGCCGGTCTTCTCGTTCACCTTGCCGCCGAAACCATACTGGCTGCGGTGCGCTTCATCCGCGATCACGACGATGTTTTGCCGCGCGCTCAGCTCCGGCATCGGCTCGCCCTTTTCCGGCATGAACTTGTGAATCGTGGTGAACACCACGCCGCCGCTGGCCCGGTTCAGCAGCACGCGCAAGTCCTCGCGCCCGCCCGCCTGCACCGGCACTTGGCCGAGGATGTCGGCACAGCGCTGGAACTGGCCGAAGAGCTGGTCGTCGAGATCGTTGCGGTCGGTCAGCACCACCAGCGTCGGGTTCTGCATCGCCGGGTGTCGCACCATGCGCGCCGCGAAGAACAGCATCGAGAAGCTCTTGCCGCTGCCCTGCGTGTGCCAGACCACGCCCGCGCGACGGTCGCCCGGCTTGCCGCCATGCATGCGGCCCACCCAGTAGGTGCCCGGTCTCCGCACCGGCCCCTCATCCCCGCATGCCGCTGGCGCGCACGGTCTCTTCCACCGCCGCATTCACCGCGTGGAACTGGTGGTAGCCCGCGATGATCTTGTGCAGCGCGCCCGAGTCCGGGTCTTCCTCGAAGACGATGAAGTGCTGCAGCAGGTCGAGGAAGCGCTGCGGCTCGAACACGCCGCGCACCAGCACGTCCAGTTCCAGCGCCGTCTTCGGCGCATCGCCCTCGCCGTCGATCGTGCGCCAGACCTTGAACCACTCCTGGTTCGCCGTCACCGAGCCCATGCGCGCCTGCAAGCCATCGCTCACCACCAGCGCCGCGTTGTAATGCAGCAGCGAGGGCATCTCCGCCTTGTAGGTCTGAAGCTGCGCGTAGGCGCTCCAGATCGTCGCGTCCTCATCGGCCGCGTTCTTCAGCTCGATCAGGCCCAGCGGCAGCCCGTTGACGAAGACCACGATGTCCGGCCGCCGGTTGTGCGGCCCCTCGATCACCGTGAACTGGTTCACCGCCAGCCAGTCGTTCGCCCGCACATCGCCGAAGTCCACCAGCCGCACATGATCGCCCGCGATGCTGCCATCGGGCCGCGGATATTCCACCGGCACGCCATCGCGCAGCATCCGGTGAAAGGCGCGGTTTGTCTGCGTGAGCGAAGGCGTGCCCATCCGCAGCACCTTTCGCAGGGCATCTTCCCGCGCCTCCTCGGGAATGGCCGGGTTCAGCCGCCGGAGGGCCCCGCGCAGGCGCCCCACCAGCACCACCTCGCCAAACGAATCCCGCTCCGCCGCCGGCTCACCGGGCGCGAGATGCGGCCAGTGCCCGACCGCATAGCCCAGCTCCCCGAACCAGGTCAGGGCGGCGTCTTCGACGATGGATTCGTTCAAACCGATCACGATTTCTCCATGCGCCGGGACGCGGACGCCAACGGTAGCGCAACCAGGCGACGAATCCCGGCGACGACTTCGGCCAGCGGCGGCGCATCGAGCCCATTCTTGCCGAGGAACGCGTTCCATTGCGCACGCTTGAGCAGGTCGATCGCGAAGTCGTCGCTCAGCCCGACCGGCAGCGCGTCGGGAATGGGCGTCCTGCGACGCGCGAAGGTTGCAGCGATGGATTCGCCCAGCCGATGAGCGTCAGGCAGGCCGTGCCGGGCCAGGGCATGCAGATCGAAGTAGTCCTTCATCCGGCTGTTCCGCGAACCCAGCACCACGATGGCGTGGAGCTTTTCCGCAACGACGGTTTCGACCGCGTAGGCGCGCATGTGCGGGCGAGGCAGATCCAGCAGGCTCGGATAGTCCAGCCAGGCAGGCTCCGGCACGGTGGCGTCGCCAATACCCACATCCACCTGCACCCGCAACGGGCTTGCCCATCGTCGCGTGCAAGGAGGATGCGTCGCCCACCGTAGGCATCTTCCATGCAGATGGGTTCGACGCGCACCGTCTCGGCAAGAAAGTGCATCGCATCGGGCTCGACCTCGGTGTTGCAGATATCGACGAACATCGAAGCCAGGGTCTCGTCCGTCAGCTCGCCGAACCCAAGCAGATCGGCATCACGGGTCGGGCGCGTGGTTTCACCGAGCCACGCCAGCATCAGCAACGCGCCTTTGAGCACGAACCGTTCGACGTGACGCGAGCGCGAAAGCCGATACAGGAAGCGCTCGATCGCATACCGCGTCAGCACCAGATTGGGATCGACGCCGATCGCTTTCGCGTGTCGCGCCAATCTCGTTTGCAGCGAACGGGCGAGGCCATCGCCCTCGACGTTCATGCGATCAAAGCCTCGAGGTAAGGCTGCATCACACGCTGTACGCGGCAGATGCGGGCGTAGCGATCCAACTCGTCCATGCTCAAGCGTCGGACGCGCCAGGCCTCGCGCAGCGCCTCCAGCGCGACGTCGATACCGATCTTGTTGCGGTACTTGAAGCAGTCGGCCAGGGTTTTGGCGATGTTGTACACGCGAATCGCATGCCCCTCGATGCGATGCGACTCGACGCCCTCGGTCAACGCCTCGCCGGTGAAGCGGACGATGCGCAAGGGCGGGTATTTCAGCGCCGGGCGCCGGTCACGCCGGTCGATCGCGATCCACACCTCGAACGGCGCCTGGGTGCCGATCCCGTGAAACTGCAATGCGCTGATCAGGCACACCGTCGCGCGCGGAATCGCCGTGCTGACCAGAACCAGGCCGTGGTGCTCCGAGAACGACTGTTCCGGCAACCGGTACAACCCGCGCGCGATGCGCTCCACGCGCCCGGCCTCGACGAGGCGGGTCA
>JADJVQ010000122.1 GCA_016710525.1 Burkholderiaceae bacterium | reverse complement strand
ATCTTGTTGTTCTTGGGGCCTTCTTGCCCCATTGTTCAGACGAAACCTGTCACGGAGATTTCACTCCGTCAATGACGCTCTAGTGACCGCCAGGTATGAATTGAACTCACGCATTGGACCGGTCGTAGTGAAAAAAACGAGACATCGAGGTCATGATTTCAGGCCGTTTCCAGAGCACCACAGGGTCGATGGGATAGGCGGTCGAACAGAATTCGCAGGTCACGATGATCTCGCCATTCTCCACCATGTCGGCGCGGTCCTCGACCGGAAAGCGACCCAACATGCGGGTGATGCTGTCATGCGAGCAGCTGCAATAGCGCGCTCGAGCGCCTGCGCCGGATCAGGCGGTGACGCCGTCTTCGTGATAGAAGCCGGTAGAGCAGTTCCTCGGCGGTCAGCAGCGGGTCGAGCAATTCATGCGCCTCAACGGTGTCGAGCAGCAACCGCGCCTTCACCCAGTCGTCGTTTTCCGGCCTCGTGTCTTCCGCACCGTCGGGCACATCGCCGGAATGGCTGGGCAAGGGGCTCGAACCGCCATCGCGCGGCAGGTGCTGCACCATGACGGCGCCAGCCCGCCAGGCCTCGGTAGGATTGCCGCGCTGGATCAGCGGACCCGCCGCCATGCGGATGCGCGTGGGATCTGCTCGGATTTCTCGAAATAGCCATGGGCCTGCCGCGGTCAGGTCGTCACCATGCAGCGGCACGATGCCCTGATAGCGCTCCATGTCGGGGCCCTGGTCACCGTCATGGCGAGATAGCCATTGCCCATCAGGGCGGCTTGACCGGGGTGGTCGAGCGCTGCGAGCTTCGCCGCATCGAACCGTGCATAGCGCCCGCAATTTTCCAGGCGACACATAGTCGGCGACGATCGTGTCGACCGGGCCATCGGTCTTGGTTTGCAGAATGAACTTGCCGTCGAACTTCAGGCTGGCGCCAGGAATAGCGGTCAGCGACACCGCCTCGGCGAGAGTGCCGACACACCGGGCGGATAGGCGTGCCGGTGCAGGATGTCATCGACGACGCAGCCCAGCCGCACCAGTTTGCCGCGCACGCCCAACGGCTTGATCTCGAAGGGCAGCACCAGATTGTCGTCGAGACGAATGCTCTCCGCCATCACGCACCCAGACAATGCAGCAGGATGCTCTTCTGAATGTGCAGACGGTTCTCGGCCTCGTCCAGCACCAGCGAAGCCGGGCTGTCGATCACCTCGTCCGTCACCTCTTCGCCGCGATGGGCGGGCAGGCAGTGCATGAATTTGGCGCCGGGAACGGCGCCGCCATCAGCGTGCTTGTTGACCTGATAGGGCTTCAGCAGATTATGGCGGCTGGCGGCGTCGGTATCATGCATCGACACCCAGGCATCGGTGATGACGCAGTGCGATCCGGCGACAGCCTCCTCGGCTGAGCGGGTGACATGGATGTCAGCGCCTTGCGCCTTTGCCCAATCGAGAATCTCCGGTGACGGTGCGAGCTGTTCGGGCGTGCCGATGCGGAGCTTGCCGCCCATCCGGCCAACCGCATGAATCCATGAGGCTGCAACATTGTTGCCGTCGCCCACCCAGCTGACCGTCAAGTCTTTCAGCGGCGCAACATGCTCCTCCAGAGTCATGACATCGGCCAGGACCTGACAGGGATGCGACAGGTTGGTGAGGCCGTTGATCACCGGCACGGTGGCAGCCGCTGCAAGCTCCGTGAGATTCGAATGCTTGGCTGCGCGGATCATGATGGCATCGACATAGCGCGACAGGACGCGCGCCGTATCGGCGATCGTTTCGCCTCTGCCCAACTGCATGTCGTTGGACGAGAGCACCAGGGTATCGCCGCCAAGCTGGCGCATGCCGACCTCGAAGGACACGCGGGTGCGCGTCGAGGGCCTCTCGAAGATCAATGCCAGCATGCGGCCCTTCAGCCATCATCAACCCGAAGCCGCGAATGTCGTCAATGATTGCGGGGTGCGCATCCTTGAGAGCCGCCAGCTTCTGCTTCAGGACGAGCGCGCGCTGCTGCACGCTTTCGAGAAAGCCCGGCGCCGTCACGACATCGAGCACGGCATTGCCGACGGCGGTGGCCAGCGGGTTGCCGCCAAAGGTCGAGCCGTGACTGCCGGCGGTCATGCCAATGGCGGCTTTCTCGGTCGCCAGGCAGGCGCCCAGCGGGAAGCCGCCGCCAATCCCCTTGGCAATTGCCATGATGTCCGGGGTGATGCCTGCCCATTCATGTGCGAAGAGCTTGCCGGTGCGGCCAACGCCGCATTGCACTTCATCGAGCACCAGCAGAATGCCGTGCTCGTCGCACAGCGCGCGCAAGGCACGCAGGAAATCATGCGGCACGGGCCTCACACCCTCGCCCTGGATCGGTTCAATGAGGATGCCGGCGGTGGCGTCGGTGATCGCGGCTTTCACGGCTTCGAGGTCACCGAAGACCACCTGGTCAAATCCGTCCACCTTGGGACCGAAGCCTTCGATGTATTTCATCTGGCCGCCAGCGGCGATCGTCGCCAGCGTGCGGCCGTGGAAGGCGCCTTCGAAGGTGATCAGCCGGAACTTCTCCGGATGGCCATGGGCGGCATGATATTTCCGCGCCATCTTGATCGAGCACTCCAGCGCCTCGGCACCGGAATTGGTGAAGAACACCGTGTCGGCGAAGGTGGCGTCGACCAACCGCTTCGCCAGCTTTTCCTGGCCGGGCATCTGATAGATGTTGGAGGTGTGCCAGATCTTCTTGGCCTGCTCGGTCAGAGCCTCGATCAGATGCGGATGGGAATGGCCACAACTGGTTACCGCAACGCCCGCGCCGAAATCGAGATAGGCTTCGCCCTCCGGCGTGAATACGCGCACGCCCTCTCCCCGCTCGAATGAGAGTTTGGCTCTGGCATAGGTCGGCAGAACGGGTGCGATCATCGGTGTTGGCCTTGTCCACGAAATCAAAAACGCCCGCCTTCAGACCAGCGGGCGCCTGTTGATAACGCATATAAGTCCATGATTGCGAAGGGTCAATCACAGCGTTCCCGGCAACTGATTCACGCAAGTGGGCTGCCGTGATTCAGGCTTTTCCACACTGAGTCAAAACAGCACATGGACCTCCTGATTCATGCGGCTGATAAGGTTTTGTTAACCATAGGGGTGCGGCGGGAAACTGGGGAAAACATCGCCGGATTCGGCTCCGAAGGTTGCGACGACGCTACCGCGTATTGTAGGGTCGCCCGCGACAAGCTACGAGATGTAGCATTTTATGGTCAGTTTGGTTGTTAACCGCGCCGGTTCCGAATTGGGCCCGGCGAAGTGTGAGGGATTCCGTTGGGCGAAGACGTGGAAAGCAATCTGGGAGGGGCAAAATTGTCCTGGACTGATGATCGTGTGGAGCTTCTGAAGAAGCTCTGGACGGAAGGATTGAGCGCCAGCCAGATCGCTGGACGCCTGGGATCGGGCGTCACGCGAAATGCGGTGATCGGCAAAGTGCACCGCCTCAACCTGTCGGGCCGGGCGCAGCAGCCGCGCGCCGCACAGCCGCGGGCGCCGCGCAAGCAGCGCGAACCCAGCCTCGCGCGGCGGTGGCCGGCGGCATGCCCAGCATGCCGACGGCGGGGGCGCATGCGCTGAAGCCGATGATGCGGGCCGATGTTCAGCCGCGCCAGGCGGCATTGCCTGAGCCGCAGCCGGTGCGCCTCGTCGACCTGCCGAAGGGTGGCCGCGTCACCATCCTGCATCTCTCGGAAAAAACCTGCAAATGGCCGATTGGCGATCCAGGTACCGAGGAATTCTGCTTTTGCGGCCATGGGCCTCGCGATGGTTCGCCCTATTGTGAATATCATGCGCGGCTCGCCTACCAGCCGCTGCAGGACCGCCGCCAGCGCAAGATGGCGTTTGGCTGAACGAGGGGAGGACGGACGTGGACTGTTAGCCCGTCCGTCCAAATCTTTCGTCGAAGGCATAGCCCATGCCGCGGACGGTGCGGATGGGGTCGGCTTCGCGGCCGCGGCTCAGGGTTTGCCGCAGGCGGCAGCGTGAACGTCCACCGTCCGCTCGTCGACACGAGACATCATGGCCCACACCGTATCGAGAAGCTGCGCGCGCGAATAGACGCGGCCGGGGTTCTGCAACAGGTGTTCCAGCAGGCGGAACTCGGTGGGTGACAGCGTGATGTCACGCGCCCCCCTGGTCACGCGCCTGGTCTTGCGGTCGAGCGACAGGTCGCCAGCTTTCAACTGATCGGCAACAGCGTCCGGGTTGATGCGGCGCAGAATGGTGCGGATGCGCGCCAGAAGCTCCGGCACCGAGAACGGTTTGACCATATAATCGTCGGCACCGGTCGCCAATCCGCGCACCCGCTCGGCCTCCTCACTGCGCGCCGTCAGCATGATGATCGGGATGTCACGCGTCTCAGGGCTTGGTGCGCAGGACACGGCAGACCTCGATACCGGAAATACCAGGCAGCATCCAGTCGAGCAGGATCAGATCGGGCCGCTCTTCTCCGATCAACCGCTGTACCTCTTCACCCTCGGCGGTGTGACGGACGCGATAACCCTCGGCTTCCAGATTGTAGCTGAGGAGGATCTGGATCGGCTCTTCGTCTTCGACGACAAGAATGGATGCACTCATCGCCTAGTCTTCCGAACGCTGGCCAGGTTCAACCGACATGGTGCTGGTAATGTCCTTCTTGGCGCGGCCTTCGGCCAGCGGCTTGCCATGCACCAGATAGTGAATGTTCTCGGCGATGTTGGTGGCGTGGTCGCCGATGCGCTCCATGTTCTTGGCGATGAACAGAAGATGCGTGCATAAGCCGATGGTGCGCGGATCTTCCATCATGTAGGTCAGGAGCTCGCGGAAGATCGAATTGTAGAGGGCATCGAGATCTTCATCCGAACGCCAGACTTCAAGCGCCTTTCCGGCATCGGAATGGGCATAGGCATCGAGGATGTTCTTCAGTTCCTCCTGCGCCATGCGGCCCATGCGCGTGACACCGGCCATAAGCTTTCTCGGCAACTGGTCCGACATCGCGTGGGTGCGCTTCGCCGTGTTCTTGGCGAGGTCGCCGATGCGCTCGAGGTCGGAGGCGACGCGGATCGCCACCATGATCTCGCGCAGGTCACGCGCCACCGGCTGGCGGCGGGCGATGGTGAGGATCGCCTTCTCCTCGATCTGATGCTCGAGGACGTCAACCTTCTCGTCATTCTGGATGACACGGTCAGCCAGCGACGTGTCGCGGCGCGACAATGCGTCGATGGCGTCGTCCAGCTGCTGCTCCACCAGTCCGCCCATCTGCGCCAGCATGGTCTTCAGGATGGCCAGATCGTCGTCATAGGCTTTGGCAATGTGTTCAGACATGTCAGTCTCCCGATGGCTCAGCCGAAGCGGCCCGTGATGTAGTCCTGTGTGCGCTTTCCTGCGGCGCGGTGAACACCTCGTCGGTGTCGCCGAACTCGACCAGCGTTCCCAGATGGAAAAAACGCTGTGAGCTGCGAAACGCGCGCCGCCTGCTGCATCGAATGCGTGACGATGACGATGCAATAGTTCTGCCGCAGCTCGTCGATCAATTCCTCGATCTTGGCGGTGGCGATCGGATCGAGCGCCGAACAGGGTTCATCCATGAGGATGACCTGCGGGTTGACGGCAATTGCCCGCGCGATGCAGAGGCGCTGCTGCTGGCCGCCCGAGAGGCCGGTGCCCGGCGCGTTGAGGCGGTCCTTTACCTCCTCGAACAGGCCGGCCTTCTTGAGGCTCGACACGACGATCTCCTCGAGGTCGGTCTTGTTCTGCGACATGCCATGAATGCGCGGACCATAGGCGACATTCTCGAAGATCGATTTGGGAAACGGATTGGGCTTCTGGAATACCATGCCGACCTTGGCGCGCAGCTGTACGACATCAATATCGCGGTCATAGATGTCGCGTCCGTCGATAGTGATGTTGCCAGTGACGCGGC
>JADJVQ010000121.1 GCA_016710525.1 Burkholderiaceae bacterium | reverse complement strand
TCCATGTTGCCGAGCGCGGATACGCCGGTTTCGAGCGCGATCGCGTGGCCGATGCCCTCGCAGATCACCGCGTTGGTGGTCACGCGGTAAAGCCGCCCCGCGCCACCGGTGGCGATCGCGGTGGCCTTGGCCACGTAGGCGGTGAGTTCGCCGCTGACGAGAGCGCGCACCACGGCGCCATGGCAGCGGCCGGCGTCGTGGATGAGGGCCAGCGCCTCGGTGCGCTCGTGCACCGGGATCGACGAGGCGATCGCCTGGTCGCCCACCGCCTGCAGCATCGCGTGGCCGGTGCCGTCGGCCACGTAACAGGTGCGCCACTTCTTGGTGCCGCCGAAGTCGCGCTGCGCCACGGTGCCATGCGCTTCGGCGCGCTCTGTGATCGTGACGTTCTGCCCGTTGATCACCACCGTGCGGTCGCCCTGCCGCACGCGGCTCCACGGCACGCCCCAGGCCGCCAGTTCACGCACCGCCTTCGGCGCGGTGTTGACGAACATGCGCACCACCGCCTGGTCGGCGCCCCAGTCACTGCCACGCACCGTGTCTTCGAAGTGCACGTCCTCGTTGTCGCCCTGGCCCTTGATCACATTGCCCTCAGGCTGGCCTGCATGCCGCCCTGCGCCGCCTTGCGTGCGACCCCGCGGGCGGCACGAGGGACAGACATTACCGCGTCGTGGCCGCGCCGCCGGGCAGCAATTGCATGCAGCCCGGCGAGGCCGCCGCCGATCACCAGCACGTCGGTATGGATCACTTTCATTTCAATGTGCCCCCTTCAGCCATGACGGCCACCACGACGGTGGCGCCGACTGCGGCGGGTTCTGCAGCCAGGCCGGCGTGTAGCGCGCGCCGGTCTCGTTGCGGTTCTCGTAGCCGATCTTCACGTACGCGGCGAGCGTGGTGAGACCCAGCACGATGAAGAAGATCGACAGGCCCCACTTCAGCGTCTTCAGGTTGCGGCGCGTGGCCCTAGGGTCTTGGCCCTCGAACCAGCCCCACTGACGGCGAGCCGATACAGACCGATGCCGCCGTGCAGCTCGACCGAGAACAGCAGGATCAGGTACAGCGGCCACCAGCGGCCGCTAAATACGCGCTCGCCCGACTCGAGCGGACCGATCAGCCCGGGGTGCATCAGCATCTGGTACAGGTGCACGCTGGCCAGGAAGAAGAGCGCGAAGCCGGTGACCACTTGCCACCACCACAACGTGGTGTCCTCGTGGTGCATCATCGCCATTGTGGTCGCGATAGACGCGGTACTGCCGGTAGTTGATCGGGAACTTTCGCAGGGCCAGCGCCGCATGCCCCGATGAACAGCGCGAAGACGATCGCCACCACGCACGAGACGATCACCGGGTACGCCTTCCCGAAGAAGAAGTAACCTCGAACATCTTGGTGATGACCCACATCGCGTCCTTGCCCAGCAGGATGGACGAGACGAAGAACATGTGGCCCCACATGAACAGGGCCAGCACCAGACCGCTGGCGCTCTGCATCCAATCCAGTCGCGCGGGCCAGCGACTGCTGCGCGGCGCGTACCCCGCGCCGCCCACGGCAGCGGTCAAACTCTTGTTCATCGGCGTGTCTCCACTGCCGGCATCCTTCTTTGCTTCTTGCTGCCGACGGGTGCGATGTTCGCTGCCTCCGTCAGGCCGCCCTTGAGCTAGGTCAACACTGCCGCGGACAGTGGCCACTCGGGCGCGGCTCGCGCCGCGGATTCCGGGCACACGCCGACGGCGCAATGTGCTCGGCCGAAGGGGCTGTTGCACTCCGCACGCGTGCAGCCAGGGAGAGGAGAACTCCATCTTCATGGTCTCGCTGCACGACCGCAACGAGGCGCCTTTCTTCCGCATCGT
This sequence comes from Burkholderiaceae bacterium, assembly GCA_016710525.1. GTDB lineage: Bacteria > Pseudomonadota > Gammaproteobacteria > Burkholderiales > Burkholderiaceae_E > Quisquiliibacterium. The sequence continues at coordinate 2,680 of JADJVQ010000121.1, read as the reverse complement.
CACCGAACACCCGGACGAGATGATGCCCATCGAGTGCGCGGCGCAGCAGGCCTACGAGTGGAGCGACGCAGGGCAGCCCGTACCCGCCGCTGGCCAGCGGTGCGCGACATCGCGGCGCATCGCGGCGGCGGTGGCCGACGTCGATTTTGCGCAGGAACATGCCGGCATCGAGCGCCCAGCCAATCTGCTGCAACATGCGCGCTCCTGCATGGAGGACTCTCGTTATCCCGCATACGCCTGATCGGCCATGCTTGACTTGGCGCAAAGCTGGCCACGTTGGCAGCCCTGAGCATTGCCGCCGGAAGTCAAACAGGAGTGGCGGCGATGCTGCAGATCCGCATCCACGGCCGCGGCGGCCAGGGCGTGGTGACGGCGGCGGAGATGCTGTCCATCGCCGCCTTCGAGCAGGGCCGCCACGCGCAGGCCTTCCCGAGCTTCGGCTCCGAGCGCACCGGCGCGCCGGTGGTGGCGTTCTGCCGCATCGACGACCACGACATCCGCCTGCGCGAGCCCATCCTCGCGCCCGACGTGCTGATCGTGCAGGACCCGACGCTGCTGCACCAGGTGGACGTGTTCCAGGGCCTGCAGCCCGACGGCTACGTGCTGATCAACAGCAAGCGCAGCTTCAACGAACTGGGCCTGGCGGACATTGCCACCAAGTTCCGCCGCGAGCGGCTGGTCACCGTGCCGGCCACCGAGATCGCGCTCAAGCACCTGGGGCGGCCGCTGCCCAATGCCGTGCTGCTCGGCGGCTTTGCGGCGCTGTCGGGGCTGATCACGCTGGAGGCGGTGTCGCACGCCATCCGCGACAAGTTCAGCGGAAAGGTCGCGGAGGCCAACGTCGCCGCGGCGGCCGAGCCTACGACTTCATCAAGCGCGAGATGGAGGAGCTGTCCCCATGCTCAAGCAAACTGAAGGCTCGCATGCCGTGGCCGAGGCGGTGGCGCTGTGCCGCCCCGAGGTGATCTGCGCCTACCCCATCTCGCCGCAGACGCACATCGTCGAAGGCCTGGGCGAACTGGTGAAGGACGGCAGCCTCAGCCCCTGCGAGTTCATCAATGTCGAGAGCGAATTCGCCGCGATGAGCGTGGCCATCGGCTCGTCGGCGGCCGGTGCGCGCTCCTACACCGCCACCGCCAGCCAGGGCCTGCTGTTCATGGCCGAGGCCGTCTACAACGCCTCCGGCCTGGGCCTGCCGATCGTGATGACGGTAGCCAACCGGGCCATCGGCGCGCCGATCAACATCTGGAACGACCACACCGACAGCATGAGCCAGCGCGATTGCGGCTGGATCCAGCTCTTCGCGGCCCACAACCAGGAGGCGCTGGACCTGCACATCCAGGCCTTCCGCCTGGCCGAGGAACTGAGCATGCCCGTGATGGTGTGCATGGACGGCTTCATCCTCACCCACGCCTACGAGCGCGTGGACATGCCCACCCAGGCGCAGGTGGACGCCTTCCTGCCGCCCTACGAGCCGCGCCAGGTGCTCGATCCGGCCGAGCCGGTGTCGATCGGCGCCATGGTCGGCCCGGAAGCCTTCATGGAAGTGCGCTACCTGGCGCACGCCAAGCAACTGACCGCGCTGAATGTCATTCCGCGCATTGCGCACGAGTTTGCCGAGCGCTTTGGCCGCACCACGGGTGGCCTGGTGCGCACCTACAAGACCGAAGACGCCGAGACCATCGTCGTGGCGCTGGGCTCGGTGCTGGGCACGCTGAAAGACACGGTGGACGAGATGCGTGCCGACGGCGTGAAGATCGGCGTGCTGGGCATCCATTCGTTCCGGCCCTTCCCGCTGGCCGCGGTGCGCGAAGCGCTGCAGGGCGCCAAGCGCGTGGTGGTGCTGGAAAAGAGCTTCTCGGTGGGCCTGGGTGGCGTGGTGTCCAACGACGTGCGCCTGGCCTTGTCGGGGCTGCGGCTGCACGGCTACACGGTCGTCGCCGGGCTGGGCGGCCGGGCCATCACCCGGGCCAGCCTGCAGCGCACGCTGACCGAGGCCATCGCCGACAAGCTGCCGCCGCTGACCTTCATGGACCTGGATTGGCGCATCGTCAACCGTCAGCTCGAACGAGAAGCGCAGATGCGCCGCAGCGGCCCGATCGCCGAAAGCCTGCTGCGCGACGTCGGCACCGTCGCATCCAAGGCTGACCTGAGCCTTGACGCGGACGCATCCGTCAAGTTCTATCAAACCGGCACCTTCACCGTTGGCAACCGCCTGCTCGACGCCTGGGCAGCGCAGCGTGCAGGCCAGCACCGAGCGCAACAACTCGCTGACCAGCGGCCACCGCGCCTGCCAGGGCTGCGGCGAGGCGCTGGGCGCGCGCTATGCGGTCGACGCCGCGATGCGCGCCACGCACAACCAGCTCATCGCCGCCAACGCCACCGGCTGCCTGGAGGTGTTTTCCACGCCCTACCCCGAGACCTCGTGGCAGCTGCCGTGGATCCATTCGCTGTTCGGCAACGCGGCGGCGGTGGGCACGGGCATCGCGGCGGCGCTGAAGATCAAGGCCATCCAGGGCCGGCGCAGAGCAGAGTGCGGTGCGCGTGATCGCCCAGGGCGGCGACGGCGGCACCACCGACATCGGCTTCGGCTGCCTGTCGGGCATGTTCGAGCGCAACGACGACGTGCTCTACATCTGCTACGACAACGAGGCCTACATGAACACCGGCGTGCAGCGCA
>JADJVQ010000120.1 GCA_016710525.1 Burkholderiaceae bacterium | reverse complement strand
TTATTCGAGATGCGCGTTTGACAGTGGCGGCGCGGCTTCGGCACCGCCCTGGACCCGGTCAGTTCGCGCGGAAGTTGCTCGTATCCGACGATCCGAAACCGGATGATCCGCGACAAAGAGACGTTCCGGATGCCGGCAAAGCGAAATGGGCAACATGAACCGCACGGTGGTCCAGCAAAGGCAGCGATGCAGGCTGACTCGCGGATCTACTACGGCCATCTGGCTGATCGTTGCCGGCTTCGTCACGCAGTTCGTCTCGGTGGGCGCGCAAAACTATTCGATCGGCGCGTTCGCCAGGGTCCCGATGACCCAGGAACTCGGCTGGTCGCGCGCCGAGTTCATCTGCCGCGCAGCCTGGGTCAATTCCCGTCATGGCACCGGACCGGCTTCATCGGCGGCTGCGTCCGACCGGTTCGGCGGGCGGCGGTTTCGCGTTGTTCGGGCTCTCGTCCGCGCAGCGCTGTTCGCGCTGTCCTTCATCCACGCCTGGTGGCAGTGGGTGGTCCTCAACGGGGTGGTGCTCACGGTGGGGGCGGCGCTCATCGGCAGCCTGGTCGTCAACGTCACGCTGGCCAAGTGGTTCGTCGAGAAGCGGGGGCAGGCGATCGCCTGGTCGTCGATGGGCGTCTCCTTCGCCGGCATCGGCGCCACGCCACTCATCACCCGCTGCATCGACACCTTCGGCTGGCGCGTCGGCTGGCAGGCGATGGCCGCCGCCACGCTGTTGCTCACGCTGCCGGCCGCACTGGTGATGCGTCGGGCACCGGAAGATCACGGCCTGTCGCCGGACGGCAAGACGAAGGCGCAGTTGGCCGCGGGTGGTGGCGCGCGTGCGCAGGCGGACTTCGATTCGTCGGTGACCCGCGCGCAGGCCATGCGCATGCCCGCCTTCTACATGCTCGTGATCGCCTTCGGGATGTTCCAGGTCCTGATTCCAGTCGTGCTGTTCCAGACGATTCCGTTCATGACCGACGCGGGCTACTCACGCGACACGGCGGCGCTGATGATCATCCTGGCCTCGGTGCCGGCACTGGTCACCAAGCCGGTTTGGGGCTGGATGATCGACCGGATGAATCCGAAGCCGCTCGGCGCAATCAGCGCGATCCTGTCGGGGGCTGCGCTGATCGGGATCGTCTTCAGCGTCCAGGCGCGTTCCGATCTGTGGGAGTACGCGGCGTTCATCGTGCTGGGGGTCGGCTGGGGCGGCATGATCCCGATCCAGGAGGTGATCTGGGGGACGTACTTCGGTCGCCGGCACCTGGGTTCGGTGCGCAGTGCGGCGCTGCCGTTCGCGCTGATTCTCGGCGCAGGCGGACCGCTGGCGGTTGCCCGCTACCAGGATGTGGTCGGATCCTACGATGCCGCGTTCCTGTTCGTCGCTGGCATGAGCATCCTCGGGGGCGTGCTGATCATGGCACTGCCCAAGCACGACCGGCATCGGGCTGGCGGGCGCACGCAGCCGGCCTGATGCCTCGACACCGGCACGGCGAAGGCGTCGGCTAGGCCGACGCGATCGCGGCCAGCGCCTCGCGTGCGGCCGGCGTGTGGTACACGTCGGCCTTCAACGGGATCTGCAGCAGCAGGTACTTCCGCGCCCGCATCGCCCGCCTGCAGCCGATGCGCCGGCTCGTCCGCCGACACGAACACGGTCTCCCACTCGCGCAGCACCTGATCGGCATGGCGCAGGCCACCCGAGAGCACCATCAGGAACTGGCCGCTGCTGCCGGCGGGGTCGAGCGCGAGCGCACTGCCGCCTGGCGGCAATTGCCAGACCTGCGCGGCGAGCTTGTCGGCGGCTGGCGCGATCAGGTCGATGCAACGGGCCTGCGTCAGCGCCGCGAGCCCGCCCTCGTCCAAGGTCTGGTGCTGCTCGCTTGAGACCTGGCGCTTGGGCCCGCGGATCATGCTGTCGAGCTGAGTCGCTGCCATCATGGCGCCCTGTTCGAAGACCGCGCGGATGGTGAAGATTTGACGCCCTCCGGGCCCGCGATGATGGGGCCGTAGCCGCTATAGGCCCCGCGTAAGTGCACCATGATCGGCGCGATCTCGTGGCGGCCCATGGTGCCCCCGCCGCCGACCACGACCTGGAACTGGTTCTCGCGATGCCAGTGCGTGGGCGGCACCTTGCCCGCGGGCTGTTCGACCAGGAACATGGTGGGGAGAGCAGCGGATCGTCCGCCGGACTCCATCCATTCGCCCTTGTGATAGCAAAAGCCGCTGGGCAGCTCCAGGAAGCGGCGGCGCGACTCGCCGTGGGCTCGTGTTCCGGTGACGATCATGCGGTGTTGTCTCCGCGAAACGGTGGATTCAGGGTGCTCAGGTACAGAACGCCTCATTCTAGAATACCCTGGACCTCGCGCGGCAAAAAGTGCCTTGCCGGGCTGCTGCTGGAACCGCTCAAGCCCTGATGCACTGCCACCCCATGAAGCCGCCTTGCCGAATCCCGCTGCCCTGATCCGAGCCGAACGCCTGGGCTTTTCCTATCCGGGCCTGATGCTGCTGCACGACCTGTCGTTCGACATCCAGCCCGGGCTCACGCTGGTGCGCGGGGGCGATGGCCGCGGCAAGAGCACGCTGCTGAGGTTGCTGGCGGGCGTGATGCAACCCACACAGGGAATCCTGTATCGCCTCGGGGGCAGCGTGTTCTGGGTCCAGCCAGCGAATCCCGATGACGACGCGCTGACCGGGCTGCAATGGCTGCAGGCCCGGCGTGCCGAGTTCCCGTCCTGGGACGATCGGGCCGAAGAGGCGCTGCTGGAGCCCTTCGGGCTGCTCGAGCACATCGGCAAACCGCTGTACATGCTGTCCACCGGCAGCCGGCGCAAAGTCTGGCTGGTGGCGGCCCGCGCCTGCCAGGCGCAGGTGACGCTGCTCGACATGCCGTATTCGGCACTCGACGGGCCCTCGCGCCGGCAGGTGTCCGCCATCCTGGCCGAGGCCGCCGGCGACCGGGTCAGGGCCTGGATAGTGGCCGACTACGACCTGCCGGAAGCCCTCGCCGGGGTGGCGCTGGCAGCCACCATCGACTTGGGCGAGTGAGCGTCCTCAGAGCACCTTGCGGTACTGCACGAAGCCCGATTTGTCGGCGATGCGGTCATAGAGCTGCATCGCGTCGGTGTTGGTCTCGTGCGTGAGCCACCACACCCGCGAGCAGCCGATGCGGCGGGCATGCGCGTACACATGTTCGATCAGCGCGCGGCCGTGGCCGCCGCCGCGCAGGCCTGGCTCGACGAAGAGGTCCTGCAGGTAGCAGTAGTTGCCCACGGTCCAGCAGCTGCGATGTTCGATGTAGTGGACGATGCCCACAGGGCGGCCCTCGCGCAGCGCGAAGACGCCGTGCATCGGTTCGACCGGATCGAGCAGCCTCGTCCAGGTCACTTCGCTGGTTTCCCGGGGAATGTCGACTTTGTAGAAGGCCTGGTAGCCACGCCATAGTGGGTACCAGGCGTCGAAGTCGTCGCGGGTGAAGGGTCGGAGTGTGTCGCTGCTCATGCGGATTGGCCCGGTGGGTTGTCGGTGTTCGGTGCGCCCAGTACGGCCGCCCAGTCGCCGCGGGCCAGGGTGACGCCCAGCGCCGCCGCCACCGCCAACAGCAGGAACGTCCCACGCCAACCAGGGGTACGCCCGCGGGCGGAACCCGTGTTGTTCGTGAGTGGCCATCGCGTTGCCTGTTTGCCTCGTGCGAAGCGGGAGCCTCGCCATCGTCGGTGATCCGGCCGCTCAGCGCAACGAGGCACGGCAGATCGCGATACAGCGGCGCGCGGACTCGGCACCATCGCCGTGCAGGCACGCTGCGCCCTGGTGCGTCACTTGACCCTGAGCGGGCGGATCCCGGCGGGTCACAGGCAGGTGCGTGTTCCCGGGTCGTGCATCGCGGGGCATGGAGGCATCCGCATGCCCGCGAACCATCTCGGCATCGATCTTGCGTCTTCGGGCTGTCCGCGTCGTTGGACAGGAGAAGCGCATGACCACCGTTCCCTCGCCTGGCGAACCGATCGCCTGGCACAAACATGAAGTCCTGCTGATCCGCGAGGTGGCGCGGCTGCTGGGCCGCAGCGTCGAGCCCCACTTCGTGATCCGGCAGACTCTGCGCCTGCTCTCGGAATGGGTCGGCCTGAATCGCGGCCGGGTCCTGATGTGGGACGAGCAGCAGGAGCAGCTCGGCATCCGCCACGCCTATGGCCTGACCGCCGACGAGGTCGCGCGCGGGCGTTTCGCGCGGGGCGAAGGGGTGAGCGGTCAGGTGCATCGCAGCGGCGCCCCGCGCATCATCCAGGACATCGATCGTGAACCCGAGTTCCTGTGCCGCTCGGTCGAGCGGCAGCGCCTGCCCAACGAGACCGTGTCGTTCCTTGCCGTGCCGCTGCGCGAAGGCGAGCGGGTGATCGGTGTGCTGGCGGCGCACCGGCTGCGCAACCGGCGCCGTGCCCTGGACGACGACCTCGAACTGATGCAGACCATCGGCGCGATGCTGGGCCAGGCGATCCGCCTGAACGAGGAACTCAAGCGACGCACCGCGCAGCTCGAAAGCGAGAATCGCGACCTGCGGGTGCGCCTTGGGAGCCAGTTGCCCAACTTCGGCATCCTGGGCGATTCGCCGGCGCTGCGCGATTGCCTGGATCAGACACGCAGGCTCGCCGCCACCGACATGACGGTACTGCTGCTGGGCGAGTCAGGCACCGGCAAGGAACTCTTCGCACGTGCCATCCACCAGGCCAGCGGGCGTTCAGGGGCGCCGTTCGTGAACGTCAATTGCGCGGCTGTGCCCGAGAGCCTGTTCGAGTCCGAGTTCTTCGGCCACGAGCGTGGCGCATTCACCGGCGCGGCCACTGCGTTGCCCGGGCGCTTCGAGCTGGCCGAGGGCGGCACGCTGTTTCTGGATGAAGTGGGCGAACTGCCGCTCTCGATGCAGGCCAAGCTGCTGCGGGTGCTGCAGGAACGGATCGTGGTGCGGGTGGGCAGCCGGCGCGAGCTGCGGCTGGACGTGCGGGTGGTCGCCGCCACCAACCGCGATCTGGCCGATCTCGTGAGCCGTGGTGAGTTCCGGTTGGACCTCTATTACCGGCTGTCCGTGCTGCCGCTGCGCCTGCCCGCGCTGCGTGATCGTGCGCCGGATGTGCCGGTCCTGGTGCGCCACTACGCCCACGAAGCCTGCCTCGCGTGGCGCCGCGAAGCGGTGCAGTTCAGCGAGCCCGCCATGCGGCTGATGCAGGCGCATCCCTGGCCGGGCATCCGAGCCCGATCCTCGGGCGGCTCAGCCCGCAACTGCCTCGACTGGACGTGTCCCTCCGGGCGACGCGGGCTCCGGCCTGGGTTTCGGCGTACCGGTGGATGCGGAACTTGTTCGTCCCTATCTCGCCGTAGTGCCTGCGGACATTGCTCGAGTGCGCGAAGCGCTGCGCCGCTCCGGCGGCAATCGGTCGCGGGCCGCGCAGATGCTCGGAATGACTCGGCGGCAGTTCACCTATCGCCTTCAGAAGCTCGGTCTCGACGCTGATCCGGGCCATTCGGCGGACATCGCAATGTGAACAAATTGTTCAATCCGCCCTGCGAGATTTGACCAATATGTTCACAGCAGCGGCGATCGGCATCGCTGTGTGATGGCGATGCGCGGTAACCAAGGTCTGGCATGCGGTTTGCATTGACATCCTGCATCCCGCCACAGGCCTTCGGGCCACCTGATCAGGACCCGCCACATGTCAGCACAGCCGCAGACCATCGTTCAAACCAGCTGG
>JADJVQ010000119.1 GCA_016710525.1 Burkholderiaceae bacterium | reverse complement strand
GGTCCATGGTCACCCGGAACTGGATGGCATGACCGCGGGGGGCGGGCGCGCGTGGCGCGTCCAGCCCGAGATCAGGCAGTGATTCACCCATGGCCAGACGCAGTTGGGTCTGGACGAGATCGACGCCGGTGACCGCCTCGGTGACGGTGTGCTCGACCTGCAGCCGCGGATTGGCCTCGATGAACACGAAGCCCGCGGCGCCGGCCGCGCCGTTCTCGCCCACCAGGAACTCCATGGTGCCCACACCGCGATAGCCGCTGGCCTCGGTCAGGCGCATCGCGGCCTGGGTGATGGCATCGCGCAGTCCGGCGGGCAACCAGGGGCTGGGCGCGATCTCGATCAGCTTCTGGTGGCGGTGCTGCAGGCTGCAGTCGCGCTCACCGAGGTGACTGACCCGCGCGCCGTCGCCCAGCACCTGGATCTCGATGTGGCGGGCCGGGGCGACCAGCGCTTCGAGGTAGACATCGGCAACGCCGAAGGCGCTGGCCGCTTCGGAGCGACAACGCGGATAGGCCGCGGCGAGCGCCGCGAGCGAATCGACCGCCCGCATGCCCCGGCCGCCGCCCCCCGCCACCGCCTTGACCATCGCCCGCGCCCGGGCCGAGACCCTGAAGGAAGGCCTCGGCCTCGGCCAGCGTGCAGGGGCCGTCGGTGCCGGGCAGCACCGGCACGCCGAGCTGGCGCGCCAGCGCCCGCGCCTGGAGCTTGTCGCCGAACAAATCAAGCACCGCCGGGGATGGCCCGACAAACACCAGGCCCGCCTCGTGGCAGCGCCGGGCGAATCCGGCGTTCTCGCTCAGAAAGCCATAGCCGGGGTGGATGGCCTCGCAGCCGGCCTGCCGCGCCGCATCGATCACCGCGTCGATGTCGAGGTAGGCCGCCGCGCCGCTGCCTGGCAGCATCAATCGTGCATCGGCGGCGAAGCCGTGGGGGCTGGTCTCGTCGTCTTGCGAGCAGATTGCGACGGTTCGAAGGCCGAGTTCGCCGGCAGCCCGTGCGATGCGGATGGCGATCTCGCCCCGATTGGCGATCAGGACGGACCGGAACGGCCTTGCGTGACTGGCAGGGTGGTCGATGATGGGGCGCCCCTGAGTCCGTTGGACTTGATTTTGGTGATAAAAGAACTTGCCTGCCGATGAGGATCGGGCGCGATGAACTTACTACACATAGGCGCATGAGCAGGCAAACAGGAATTTCAAATGCCGTCAAAAAGGCCCGGTAGAGGAAGCTAGGGCAGGCCTGCATATCGGCCGCTCTCTCTGTTGCATGAAGTCGATCAGCAGGCGGCGCGATCAGCTTGCGGTGATTCTGACCAGATGCCGCTGCGCTGGGTGCTTGACTGTCGAGAGGGAATCAATGAAACAGACCAGGCTCGCCCCGCAGGCCGATCGAAACTGGCCTCGCTCAGACTGTCCTCTCGTTCGAGAACAGTCATGAGATTCAACCCAGTCGCGCGAAAACCGGTTCATCAGACTCCTGGGCGCAGGGCTCCTCGCACTCGCCCTGGTCGGCTCGGTGTCACTGGCGATGAAGGAGTTGCCGCTCGCTCTCTTTGGTGAACGCGCGAAGGGCGTCGTGAGTCGGGTGAAGGTCGTGCAGATCAGGACACTCGCCACCTTCAACACCGAGGCTCGGGCCGGCGACAACTTCCCGATGATTTATCTCCCCTCCAGGCCCGAGACCGCCAAGGTCTACTCCGCCCGGCAGCTATGGCTGCCCATGGGGATGGCTTGCTGGTCATCAGCGTGAGCACCTTTCTTGGACTGCGCTTCGTGCGACGCCGATGAGGCTCGCTGTGCCGCACCTCTCCGGTGGCCTTAGGCAGGTGGTTCGATCACGCGACCTCGGATGCAAGCCCGACAATGAGTAGCTGACTTTGCCGCCGGTCAGCGCGATCAGACCCAGTGTTCGCATTCGCTCGATCAGCGCAGCAACGCCTTCATCATCCAGATGCTGCCGGAAATGCGTGCGGATCCGTCCTTGTAGCGCCTTCTCTGTCTTGGGCCTGTTGGCCGGATGACGTTGAAACTGCGCGCGCAGACAGGCGAGGCGTTCATCGTCAGTGGTCGGCTCGGTCTTTTGCTGACAGGGCATCAGGGCAATCGAAATCGATCGGTCTACCGTCAGGCCCTGCCGTCTGAGCTGAGTGATCATCGGATCAAAGCCGCCGTCCTTGGAGATGATATGAAAGCTGGCCGTCGGCTCCTGGGCGGCGAGCTTGCCGGAGTGTACGCGATCATGAAATCGACTGCGTTCGAACCGGCGGCTTCCAGGCAACATACTGGGACTCGCGACCCAGATCCTGCATCGAAGTGGCCAGGCTGAGGGGAATCTTGGTCTGATTCGGCCCCAGGAAAAGGCGAACCCGGTAGGGGCCATCTTTCAAGGGGACAAGGTCCTTCGGCTGAACGTTTTCGAAGTCGACAAGGACGTATTGAGTCTGCATCCCCAGCGCTCCAGGCTTGCGGTTTCAACCAGCCCGCGGCGAGGTGCGCCCGCCTGACAAGAAGAGGGCGACGAATGGTTCGGCTGATCAGGCAACCCGCCTTGCCGAGACCTTTCTTGGCGGACGCGTGTCTGCCGTATGGGACCGCTCCTTCGGTATGATCATTCGAGTGGGGCGCCCGACTCGGGTTTTCCCAGAGTCCCTCGTCTGCTTCAGACCAGCCGATGGTGGAGTTCGCCGAGATGATGGACATGACCAGGATCGACATCACCGCACTCGACGCGGCGCTGCCTGACTGATTCACAGGACTGGAACCAAACCGCCATGCCCCGCGAGATCCTGTTGAACGCCTTCGACATGAACTGCGTCGGTCATATCCAGCATGGCTTATGGCGGCATCCGCGCGATCAGACCACCCGTTACCTTGATCTGTCCTACTGGATGGAGCTGGCACGCACATTGGAAGCCGGTCTCTTCGATGGCCTGTTCCTGGCCGATGTGCTCGGGGTCTACGACGTGTATGGCGGCGATGCGGATGCGGCCATCCGGGGCGCGGTGCAGGTGCCGGTGAACGATCCGATGCTGCTCGTTCCCGCGATGGCGGCCTGCACCACCCATCTGGGCTTCGGGGTGACCGCCAATCTGCTCTATGAGGCGCCGTATCCCTTTGCACGGCGCATGTCGACACTCGATCACCTGACTCGCGGCCGGGTGGGCTGGAACATCGTCACCGGTTATCTGGACAGCGCGGCGCGCGCGGCCGGCTTTGCGCGTCAGCCGGCGCATGACGACCGCTACGACCTGGCCGATGAATACATGCAACTCGTCTACCGTCTTTGGCAGCACAGTTGGTCGGACGATGCGGTGCTGGCCGATCGCAGCAGCGGTGTCTATGCCGATCCCGCCCAGGTGAAGGCCGTGCATCATCACGGCAAGCAGTATCAGGTGGATGCGATTCATCTGAGCGAGCCTTCGCCTCAGCGCACTCCTTTGCTCTACCAGGCCGGCTCCTCGCCCCGTGGTCGACGATTCGCCGCGACGCATGCCGAGTGCGTGTTCCTGAATGGCCAGGCCGAAGCGGGGGTGCGACTGATCGTCGACGATATCCGCGGCCAGGCGCAGGCGATGGGCCGCTCGCCCGACGACATCCGGATCTTCCTGGGCGCCACCATCATCACCGGCGCGAGCGCTGCCGAAGCGCAGGAAAAATTCCAGGACTACCGCCAGTACGTCAGCAGTGAAGCTGCGCTGGTTCATGCGGCCGCTTCGCTGGGCGTGGATCTGGCTCGGTTCGATCTCGACGAGCCGGTCGATGCCTCCGCGAGTCAGGCCATCACATCGAACGTCGAGGCACTGACCCGCAGTCAGGGCCCGGGCTGGACAAAACGCAAGTTGCTGCAGCAGATGATGCTGGGCAGCCGGCAGGTGCCGATGGTGGGCAGCGGTGAGCAGATCGCCGATGCGCTGATCCGATGGACCGAGAAGGCGGGCGTCGATGGTTTCAATTTATCGCGCACGGTGGCGCCCGAGTGCTGGTCGGATGTCAGTCGCTTCGTCGTACCCGAGTTGCAGGCCCGGGGCGCCTTCAAGACCCGCTATCGACAGGGTAGTCTTCGCGAGAAGCTGTTCGGTCAGACGCGCCTGCCGGCCAGCCATCCAGCCATGCGCGCCGGGGAGGCTTGATGTCGCGATCGATTCGGAGCAAGGGCATTGATTGGCGGACTCGCCGTCTGCTGCTGGCGGCTGGTGTCTTGTGTTTGCCGTGGCCCGCAATGGCGCAATCGGCGGCGGGTTTCCCGAACCAGCCAATTCGGATCGTGGTGCCGGTGGCCGCCGGCGGCACGGCCGATGCCTACGCGAGAATCCTGGGCAAGGCGGCAGGTGAGATTCTCGGGCAGACGGTGGTCGTCGAGAACAAGCCCGGCGCGGGCTCGGTGATCGGCACCGATGCGGTGGTCAAGTCCAAGCCCGATGGCCACACGCTGCTGCTGGGCAGCCTGCCGATGTCCACCAATCCGGGACTGATGGCCAAGCTGCCCTACGATGTGCAAAAGGATCTGCAGCCGGTCATTCACATCTCCGGACAGGGGTTCATCATCTCGGTGGGGGCCAAGCAGCCGTACAAGAATTTCGCCGAACTGATCGAGGCGGCTCGGCAGCGCGAGATTCCCTACGCCACGCCGGGCATCGGAACGGTGGGCCATCTCGCCGGCCAGATGCTCAACGTCGAGTACGGCACCAAATTCATTCATGTCGCTTATCGCGGCAGCGCGCCGGCGATCCAGGATGTGCTGGCCGGTCAGGTACCGGTGCTCATCGATCCGGTGGCCACCAGTTCGCCGCCGATCGCGGCGGGCCAACTGCGCGCCTTGGCGGTCACGCATCCCACCCGTCTTGCGACCCTGCCCGGTACGCCGTCGGTCCGTGAACTCGGGTTCCCGGCGGCCGAGGGAGTCGCGTATGCGGGCTTGGCGGCACCCGCGGCGACCCCCATCGAGGTCATCACGAAGCTGAATGCTGTCTTCAATCAGGCCATGGCCAAGCCCGAAGTCCGCCAGAGTTTCGAGCGGCTCAACGCGCCCATCGTGGGTGGAACACCGGAAGCCTTTGGCCAACTGATCCGCCGCGAGAGCGAGCGCTGGGTGCCGGTGATCCGGCGGCTCGGGTTGA
>JADJVQ010000118.1 GCA_016710525.1 Burkholderiaceae bacterium | reverse complement strand
AAGCGCGGTGCGGTCATCCCGTCGCCAGGGCAAAACTCGCATCACGATCATGCTCGACGATGACATCCTCGAGTTTTTTCGCGCAAAGGCGGAGGCGGCCGGCTCTGGCTACCAAACTTTGATCAATGCGCAGCTCCGGGCTTCGATTGTGCACGAGAAGGTAAATGAGACTGAGCCTCTGACCGTGGCCAAGTTGCGGCAAGTCTTGCGCGAGGAACTTCATTCTGCTTAGGGTGCCGGCTAACTGCGTGCTCGAGATCACACCGGCAAGGGCAGGATGCTCTTGCGCAACAGGTTGGCGTCGTCGCCGCTAGGATCGCCATCAGGTGCGCTCAACCGCAGTGTGTACGCGGTCGACCTAGCGCGCGGGCAGCACGACCTGCAAGCTGGTGCTCACCTCCAGGAACGCCGGCACTTTCGTCTCGATCAGTTCGGCGATCGTCCGGTCGACCTGCGACGCGTCGTCCAGCCGCTGGCTGCGCATGCCGAAAGCCGCCGCCAGCGCGGTGAAGTCCGGGTTGAACAGCGAGGTGCCGCGATGGCGGCCCGGGTACTCTCGGTCCTGGTGGATGCGGATCGACGCATAGCTGGCGTTGTTCGACAGGATGAACAGGATCGGCAACTGGCGTTCGACCGCGGCGATCATCTCGTTGCCGGTCATCATGAAGCCGCCGTCGCCGACCAGGCACACGACGCGCCGATCCGGATGGCGCAGCTGGGTGGCGATCGCCGCCGGCACGCCGTAGCCCATCGCGCCGGACAGCGGCGCCATCAGCCGCTGCGGCGGGGTCCACGGGAAATGACGATAGGCCGGGACCGCGAAGGTGCCGGCATCGACCGTGACGATCAGATCCTGCGGTCCGTGCCGATGCAGGGCGCGCACCACGTCGTTGAAGTCGATGCCGTCGGCTGGCGTGCGGCTCGGCCAGGCGGCGATGTTCTCGTAGTGCGTGCGCAGTGTGCCGCACCAGTCGGAGCGTGGCGGTGCCGCCGTGCCATCGGTCGGCGCCCAGGCCTTGCCTTCGGTCAGTGCCCGCGCCAGTTCGACGGGGTCGCAGACCAGACCGAACTCGGCGGCGTAGTGCTGGCCCACCACCCGGTCGTCGGGGTAGCAGTGCACCAGGGTCTGCGCCGGCATCGGCAGGTCGGGGAAGCTGTACCCCTGGCTGCTGATGTCGCCGTGCCGGGTGCCCAGCGCGAGGATCAGGTCGCTGCGCCGAAACGCCGCCAGTTGCGCCGCCGGGTTGGCCAGGCCCAGGTCGCCGGCATACAGCGCGTGACCGTTGGGGAACAGGTCCTGGCGGCGAAACGACACCACCACCGGGCATTGCCAGAACTCGGCCAGCGCCAGCAGGGCTTCGTGGCCACCGGGCACATCGAAGCTGCCGCCGGCCAGGATCAGCGGACGTTGGGCCGCCCTCAGGCGGGCCCGCAAGTCAGCGACCGTGGCGGCATCGGGCAGTGTGGGCGCGTGCGGCCGCGCGACCCAGGCCGGGCAGGGTACCGGTTGCTGCTGGATGTCCTCGGGCAGCACCAGGACCACCGGACCGGGCGTGCCGGTGGTGGCGACGCGCACCGCCCGGAAGGCGGCTTCGGCCACCTGCGCCGGGTCGGTGACTTCGAACACCCACTTGGCGATCGAGCCGAACATCTTCTGGTAGTCGATCTCCTGGAAGGCCTCGCGGCGCAGGTCGCGCTTGGGGATCTGACCGACGATCAGGATCAGCGGCACCGCATCCTGCTGCGCGGTGTGCACCGCGATCGATGCATTGGCCGCGCCCGGCCCCCGGCTCACCAGCAGCACGCCGGGGCGGCGCGCCAGGCGGCCGTCGGCCACTGCCATGAATCCCGCGCCGGCCTCGTGGCGGCAGGTGACGACGTCGATCGCTTCGAAGTCGGAGAGCGCGTCGAGCACGCCCAGGTAACTTTCGCCGGGCACCAGGAAGACCCGGTCCACGCCATTGGCGGCCAGCACGCCCAGCAGCGCGTGCGATGAGCTGCGGTTCATCGCGCGCCCGTCATGAGCGAAACGACGGGTCGCGCCGCTCCAGGTAGCGCAGCATCGCCGGCCATTCCATCACGCCGAAGGGGCGCCGCGTCGTGGGCTGGTAAAGGTGCGCGGTACGCTCGACCACCGCCGCCGAGGGCATCACCAGCTCGCGGTTGCAGGCCAGCGCCTTGACCTGCGCGCGGCAGGCCATCTCGAGCCAGTACATCTCGTTGAAGGCCTGGCCGATGTCGGCGCCGGCGGTGAGCAGGCCGTGATTGCGCAGGATCATCGAATTGTGGCTGCCCAGGTCGCGCACCAGCCGCGCCCGTTCGTCCAGGTCGATCGCCACGCTCGTAGTCGTGATAGCCGATGTGCCCGGCGAAGCGCATGGCGGTCTGGGTCAGCGGCAGCAGGCCGCAGGCCAATGCCGACACCGCCATGCCGGCTTCCGAATGCGTGTGGATCACGCACTGCACATCGGGACGCGCGCCATGCACCGCGCCGTGGATGACATAACCGGCCTGGTTGATGTCGAAGTCGGGGTGCGGATTGAACAGCACCTTGCCATCGAGGTCGATGGTGACGAGCGATGACGCGGTGACCTCTTCGTACATCAGGCCGTAGGGGTTGATCAGCAGCCGGTGCCCCTCGCCCGGCACGCGTGCGGTGATGTGGTTGTAGACCAGGTCGCTCATGCCGAACAGCGGCATCAGCCGATAGCAGGCGGCGAGGTCGACCCGGGTAGACCACTCGGCCTCGGACACCACGTCGCGGACATTGGCGGTTGCATTCATGTCGTTGGCCTCGTTCAGTCGATCTTGGCGCCGGACTCGCGGACCAGCTTGCCCCACTTCACGTTTTCATTTCGGATGTGGGCGACGAATTCGTCGGGTGTGCTCTTCAGGATCTCGGTGCCGGCTTCGATCAGCTTCCTGCGGGTTTCGGGCTCTTCGAGGATCTGGTTCAGTTCGCGGTTGAGCTTCTCGACGATCGGCTTCGGCGTGCCGGCCGGCGCCAGCAGGCCGAGCCAGGCACCGGCGTCGAAGCCCGCCACGCCCTGTTCGGCGACCGTGGGCACCGTCGGCGCGAACGCGGAGCGGTTCAGGCTGCTGACCGCCAGTGCCTTCAGGCGACCCGTCTTCACATGGGGCATCAGCGAGACCAGCGTGTCGAAGGTCATGTCGACCTGGCCGCCCATCACATCGGTCTGCGACTGCGCGCTGCCCTTGTAGGGAATGTGATTGAAGCGGGTGTCGGTGCGCTGCGCGAGCAAGGTCATCAGCAAGTGGCTGGTGGTGCCGTTGCCGATCGAGGCGAACGAGATCTGTCCGGGATTGGCGCGTGCCCTGGCCAGCAGTTCGGGCAGCGTGCCCACGCCGAACTCCGGGCGCACCACCAGGACGTACGACAGCCAGCTGGTCAGGCCGATCGGGGCGAAGTCCTTTTGCGGATCGTAGGTGAGCTTGGCGTACAGATGCGGATTGATCGACATCGGGGCGGTCGCGCTCATCAGCAGCGTATGGCCGTCCGGTTGCGCCTTGGCGGCCGCGGCGGCCCCCAGGCTGCCGCCCTGGCCCGGCTTGTTGTCGATCACAAAGGGCTTTTTCAGCCTCGCGGAGAATCGCTCGGCCAGGATGCGGGCCACGGTGTCGGTCGCGGTGCCCGGCGGGAAGCCGACCAGGATCGTCACGTTGCGGGTCGGGTAGTCAGCGGCGTCGGTCTGGGCCTGCGCGGGCAGGCAGAGCAGGGCAGCGGCACCAGCGGCCGCGATGCCCAGCAGGCGCCGGGTGGGGCTTGCCGTGGTCGAGCGTCGAATCATGGAAATCCTTGCGGTGGGCGGCTCATCGGTGCACCCGGGCTCGTCGGTGCGCCCGTATTGGACACTGCGATGCCGGTGCGGACAACGCGCGCCGGTCCGGAAGCAGGGAACGCGCGGTGGCGGCATCGACCCATTGCATGTTCCCGGCGAAAGCGGGAACGCGATCGGGACGGCCCCGACGCTATCATGCTCGACCCCACGCATGACCTCGGAGTCCCGCAGCCATGAACACATCCGACCGAACGTCCATGCCGGCCGATGCCGCGGCGCTGCCACTGGCCGGCGTGCGCGTGATCGAATTCACCCACATGGTGATGGGCCCGACCTGCGGCATGATCCTGGCCGATCTGGGCGCCGAGGTCATCAAGGTCGAACCGCTGGCTGGCGACAACACCCGCCGGCTGCTCGGCTCGGGAGCGGGTTTCTTCTCGATGTTCAACCGCAACAAGCTCAGCCTGGCGGTCGACGTGAAGGACGCGCGCGGCCGCGAGATCGTGCTGCGCCTGGCGGGCGGCGCCGACGTGTTCAGCGAGAACTTCAAGGGTGGCGTGATGGACAAGCTGGGGCTGGGCTATCCGGCGCTGAGCAAGCTCAACCCGCGTCTGATCTATGTGTCGCACAAGGGCTTCCTGCCCGGGCCGTACGACCGGCGAACGGCGCTGGACGAGGTGGTGCAGATGATGGGCGGGCTGGCCTACATGACCGGGCCGCAGGGCCGCCCGCTGCGCGCGGGCACGAGCGTGAACGACATCATGGGCGGCATGTTCGGTGCGATCGGGGTGCTGGCGGCATTGCGCCAGCGCGAGACCACCGGCGCCGGCCAGGCGGTGCAAAGCGCGCTGTTCGAGAACAATGTCTTCCTGGTGGCGCAGCACATGATGCAGTTCGCGGTGACCGGCCAGGCGGCGGCGCCGATGCCCAGCCGGCTGTCGGCCTGGGCGGTTTACGACGTGTTCACCGTCAGGGACGATCAGCAGGTCTTCCTGGCCGCGGTCAGCGATACCCAGTGGTCACTGCTGTGCACGGAGTTCGCCTTCGCCGATCTGCAGGCCGACCCGCGGCTGGGCACCAACAACGACCGGGTTCGAGCCCGCGAATGGCTGATTCCCGACCTGCGCGCGCGTTTCGCGGCATATGGCGCCGACGAACTGATGAACCGTTTCGAGCGGGTGGGACTGCCCTACGCACCCATCACCCGCCCTGAGGAACTCTTCGACGATCCGCACCTGCTGGCCACCGGGGGCCTGGCGCCGATCACGGTGCCCGCCGATGGCAGCGGAGCGGGACGGGTGATCGAGACCCGGACCGCGCTGCTGCCGTTGACGCTGGCTGGCGAGCGTCTGGGTGTGCGGCGCGGCCCGCCCGCGCTGGGCGCTGATACTCGCAGCCTGCTTCGGGACGCGGGGTATCGCGACGATGAGATCGGCGCGCTGCTGACGGCGGGGGTGGTCGCCAGCGAGGGCTGACCGGCCGCCGCCGGCTGATGTTCTAAACGCCGCGTGGCCAATTCGGAAACGGACCTGTCGCGCGCGCCTGCGCCACCAGCGTGTCCAGGATCGCCCGCGGCCCGGCCGGGTGGCGCACCGCGACGCGTTCGCTGAGCTGGCGCGTCAAGCGCGCGGCCAGACGTCGCACCGGACGCACCGACAGGTAGTGGCGCATGGGTGTGTGGCTGCGCAAGACCGCTGCCACCCGCTGCGCGTAGCCCTCGGTATGGGCGCGGATGACGCTGGCCGGCAGACTGAGGCGGTCGTCGCGCACGAAGATCACTTCGATGTTGCCGCCATCGCCGGAGACTCGCGAGGCGACCGGTGCCAGACCCATCTCCAGGCCCAGCCGTTCCAGGGTCGGCAGCCCCCAGGTGAACAGATGGGCGCGGTGAAACGTGTGGGCCGGCGCCTGGCAGGTGGCCTCCACATTGGGCACCTCGACCACCAGGTGCCCGCCCGGACGCAGCCAGCCGTGCAAAATCCGCATCGCCGTGCGTGGATCGGCGAGGTGCTCGAGCACATGATGAATGGTGATCAGGTCGTAGTCGCCACCGATCTGTGCGCTGCGCTCGACGAAGCCTTCGTGCACTGGCAGCGCGAGGTGCTCCCGGGCGTGCCGCGCGTAGCCCCGGTTGGGCTCCAGCCCTTCGGCGCGGGCGCCACCTAGATGCGTCAGCAGGTACAGCATCTCGCCACCCCCGCACCCCACATCGAGGCGCGCGGCCGCCCAGCCAGCAGCGGACGGATGCGCGCAAGGCGCGACAGCGCGGCGCGGCCGGCGCGCAGCACATGGTGTGGGCGGGGCTCGATCACGCCCTTGTAGTCTTGTCGGTAGTGATGCTCGTACCACGTCTCGAGTTCGTCGCGGGCGGGCGGCGGGTCGACGAAGACAAGTCCGCAGTCGTGGCACAGGTGGTTGCACAGCGGGCGGCCGTCACGGTCGCGGCGCGATGCGGGCATGCTTCGCCGGCCCGCGCACAGCGGGCAGTTCGGGGTCGAGGTCAAAGTGGCTCTCCGGGTCGAATCGCCCCGCGCACGCCATGGCCGGCGCGCGTGGGAAGTTCGCCGACGCCTGGGGGCGCGGCGGGTCTCTGGCGGAACTCAGGAGCGCGGTGGGGGGCCGCGAGGCGGCTTGACGATCTGGAAAGGGTCGTCGGGTTCGACGCGAGACTGCGAAGCCGGCGGCGGGTCGTGGGTGTCACCGGTGCCCGGCAGTCGTCGCTCGGGAACCGGCGCAGGGTGGGCGTGCAAATCGAGCGCGACGCGGCGCGACTCGTCCTGCGCGGTGATGGTGGCCGGCACCGAGCCATCGCAGCTTCCCGAAGCATTGAAGGCCAACGAATCGGGCAAGTGGATGCGGCTCAGACTCGGGGCCGGGCCGGCAGCGGACTGCCGCGGATGCGCATGCAGCAGCGGCTGCAGGCATTGCAGCAGCGTCAGCGACACGATCATCAGCAGTTGCGCGAGCGCTCGCCTGCTACGCATCAGGAGTCTTTCGGGGGCTTCGCGGGACGGAACCGGCCGCAGCGTATAGGCAGACCTGACCGGCCGGTTCAAATGTCGACATCGGGCAGGGGCAATGGCCCGGTTGCAGGTTTCGATTCCCGGGCGGTGTTTCCGGGCCTCGGGTTCTGGCGCATAGAACCTATGATTGTCTGATTGACCGAATGTCAGACAATCATGCATTGCCCGCCATCATCGATGCCCGCATCGACAGACTAGCCAACCAAAGGAGTGCACACAATGAATAAAGAACTGTTCGACAAAGGCCTGAAGGTACGTCGCGAAGTGCTCGGCGCCGAGTACGTCGACAAATCGATCGCCAGCGCCGACGACTTCAATCGCCCGATGCAGGAGCTCGTCACCGAATACTGCTGGGGCGAGATCTGGAACCGCCCGGGCCTGGACCGCAAGACCCGCAGCATCATCAACCTGTCGATGCTCACGGCGCTGAACCGGCCGCACGAGATCAAGCTGCATGTGCTGGGCGCGATCAACAACGGCCTGACCAAGGCCGAGATCTCGGAAGTGTTCCTGCAGGCGGCCATCTACTGTGGCGTGCCGGCAGCCATCGACAGCTTCCGCGTCGCGCGCGAAGTCTTCAAGGAACAGGGGATCTGATGGCCAAGCCGATCGGATTCATCGGGATCGGCCAGATGGGCCGGCCCATGGTCGAGCGGCTGGCAGGCGCGGGGCTCGCGGTGCTGATCCACGACCGGCGGTCCGAGGCGCTGGCGCCGCTGGCCGCGGTGGCGGGCGTGAGCCTGGCCACGACCGCCGCGCAGCTCGCACAGGGCTGCGAAGCCATCATTCTGATGTTGCCCGACAGCCCCATCGTCGATGCGTTGCTGTGGACTGACGGCTTCGCCGCAAGCCTGCCTGCCGGCACGCTGTTGATCGACATGGGCTCGTCCAACCCGAACGCCACCCGCGCCAATCAGGCGAAGCTGGCCGCCATGGGCATCGCACTGGTCGATGCGCCGGTGTCGGGCGGGGTGCGCCGCGCCGTCGACGGATCGCTCGCGATCATGGTCGGTGGCGCCGCCGCCGATGTCGATCGCGCGTTGCCGCTGCTGCAGCCGATGGGCAAGAGCATCGTGCCGGTCGGCCCGCCTGGGGCCGGCCATGCGGTCAAGGCGCTGAACAACTACGTGTCGGCCGCCGGGTTGGTCGCGGCTTGCGAGGCGCTGGTCGCGGCCGAGAAATTCGGCATCGACCCGTCGGTTGCCAACCGGGTATTCAATGTCTCGACCGGGCGCAACAACACCACCGACGTGAAGGTCGAGCAGTTCATGCTGTCGGGCCAATTCAATTCGGGCTTCGCGGC
Source organism: Burkholderiaceae bacterium (assembly GCA_016710525.1). Classification (GTDB taxonomy): domain Bacteria; phylum Pseudomonadota; class Gammaproteobacteria; order Burkholderiales; family Burkholderiaceae_E; genus Quisquiliibacterium. The sequence continues at coordinate 1,096 of JADJVQ010000118.1, read as the reverse complement.
GGCGCTGATGCGCAAGGACCTCGATACCGCGCATGCGCTGATGCAGTCGCTGGACAGCGAGCGCGCGCTGATGCAAGCCTGCGCGCAGATGTGGCAGCAGGCCGAGGCGGCGCTGCCCAAGGGGGCGGACCACACGTCCATGTTCACGTACGTGAAACAAGGCTGACAGCCGCCGACCGGCGGGCCGGGCCGCGATCGCGCAGCCTGGCCCGCCCCACGCACGGCGCCGCTGTGGCGGCGCCAACCAGCGGGTGGCGCGCCCGACTGCGCGCCGCCCGCCGTCGCCCGTTGTCAGAACAGATCGGCGCTGTAGTCGAGCTGGATCTGGCTGCCGGTGGTCTCGAAGGCCGCGCGCTGCTCGGCCTCGCCGTAGATCACGTAGTGGGCGATCGCGCCATTGGTGCGGCTGCCCAGGAAGTCGGCGATGTGGCCGTTGACGTAGGCGGCCACGTCGGGGTTGTCGCTCAGGTAGCGGTTGCCGTCGAAATGATCGAAGGCCGGGCCGGCACTGCGGCCCTCCCAGACACCGAACTTGTTGTAGTGCATGAACAGGGTCGCGTCGTCCAGGTTCAGCGTGCGCAGATCGGCCCAGCGGTTCTCGTAGTAGCCGGCATCGAACCAGCTGGTCGGGGCGCGGCCCTCGGCGGCGCCGAACTTCAGGTAGTGCTGGGCGGCGCTGGCCGCGTTCAGCGTGGGCACGAGTTCGGGATTGTTCAGCAGGTAGAACACCGGGTCGAACAAGAAGTCGCCGCTGCCGCCGTACACCGGGGTGGTGGCGCGGGCCGGCGCGGTCAGCTCGAAGGTCTTGTCGGCAAAGCGCAGCTGTTCGATGGCGGCGAGCGTATCGACGCCTTCGGTGCCATTGGTGTTGGTCACCCGCCAGCCGGCGCCGACGTGATCGACATGAAAGCGATTGCTCTGGCCGGCGTAGGCGGCGATGTCGCGCCCGGTGCCGCCATCGAGCGCGTCGTTGCCGGCGCCGCCAGTGAGCGTGTCGTCGCCTTCCAACCCCAGCATGCGGTCGCTGCCCGCGCCGCCCAGCAGGAGGTCGTCGATGTCGCCGCCGGTGTGGGTGTTGCCGGCGTTCGAGAACACC
>JADJVQ010000117.1 GCA_016710525.1 Burkholderiaceae bacterium | reverse complement strand
TCACCTGTGCAGTTCAAGGGTGGTCATCTGGTTGCTTCGGTCAAGGATGCACTTGCCGCCTCCGGGCTACAACCAAGCAGGCTGGAGTTGGAAATCACCGAATCGATCTTTCTCCAGGACAGCGAGTCGAATTGTGCGCTCCTCGGCCAGCTTGGAGCCCTTGGCGTCAAGATATCGATGGACGATTTTGGGACGGGTTATTCCAGTCTGAGTTATCTGCGCAGTTTCCCGTTCGATAAAATCAAGATCGACCAGTCTTTTATTCGTAGTCTCTCGACAAACGAAAGCAGCGTCGCCATCGTGCGGGCTGTTTGCGAACTGGCGCGTACCTTTGGTGCATCGACGACGGCCGAAGGCGTCGAGACGGACGATCAACTGACGCAAATCAGGGCTGAGGGATGCACCGAAGTGCAAGGCTATATCTTCAGCAAGCCGCTGCCCGCCGGCGAGATTCCCGCGATGCTCGCGCGCCTGCTGCCCTCACCGAAGTAGCTGTCGCACGCTCGATTCGTACCGGGGGGCCACCCGTGTTCCGGTCTATTTCGGCAACAGTTGAATGCTGCCGCTGACCGTGACGCTCACCGTGGCCCTTCCCGGCTCCACTGGCTGGAACTCCTCCGGGCCCCGGGCCGCCGCCATCGGCGCGGAGCGAAGCATTTGCACCGGCGCGCTGCCTGGGTCCCCGCCACTCACCGCCACTTAGGGCCTGCGTCAGGCCGGCTTCCAGCACCTGCCGCAGCTCGGTTTGCACGGCGCTGGCATCGGCGCCTTGCGCGCGACCGCCATCGCGATCGACAGCATGTCCTGAAGCACCTCCCGGCTGGCGGCCACTCCCAGGTTGATCACATTCTGTGGCGGCGCCCGCAACAGCGGCGGGGACGCAGCCTGTGCGATCAGCGCCGTCATCAGGCCGAGGGCCAACCCACCGTAGCGGGCGACGGGGGCGATTCGGAAGAACGTCATCAGTGAATCCTCAGCAATGGGAAGATAGCCTGCAAGAGTCGGCAGGCCGCGATCATTCGAGTCTGCTGTCTCATCGCGTTCTCGGCAAGGCAGGTGTCGCCGATGCGCGCGCTTTCGCGAGAGCCCCACCCGGCTTGGCATTGCGCCGGACTGCGGTATCGTCGCCTCCACTCCAACTCCCACCCGTGACGACGACTCGCCGATGCAAACCCCCACGCCCAACCTCGCCGTCGCCGACCGCTCATCCCCTTTGGAGATTCTTTGGGTCTTTTTGCGGCTGGGTCTGACCTCTTTTGGCGGACCGGTGGCGCATCTGGGCTATTTCCGCACCGAGTTCGTCGAACGCCGCCGGTGGATGGACGAGCGCAGCTACGCCGACCTGGTGGCGTTGTGCCAATTCCTGCCCGGTCCGGCGAGCAGCCAGGTCGGCATCGCGGTCGGCATGGCACGAGGTGGCTGGCTGGGCTCGCTGGCGGCCTGGGCGGGATTCACGCTGCCTTCGGCCCTGGTCCTCATCGTGTTCGCGCTGGCGCTCTCGCGCCACGGTGAATGGGCCGACAGTGGGGTTCTACACGGCCTGAAGGTGGTGGCCGTCGCGGTGGTGGCTCAGGCGGTCTGGGGCATGGCGAAATCCTTGTGCCCCGATCGGCCGCGCGCCGCCCTGGCTATCGGCGCGGCACTGCTGACCTTGCTGTTGCCGAGCGCGTTCGCGCAGGTGGGCGCGATCGTGGTCTGCGGGCTGATCGGCCGGGTACTGCTCGAGTTGCCCGGGCAGCAGGCCGTCGAGCATCGCACGTATGGCGTGTCGCGCCCTGCGGGTGCGATCGCGCTGGCCCTGTTCACACTGCTGCTGCTCGGCCTGCCCTTGCTGGCGGTGGCAACGTCCTCGCCCATACTGGCCACGCTCGATGCGTTCTACCGCGCCGGCGCGCTGGTGTTCGGCGGTGGGCATGTGGTGCTGCCGCTGCTTCAGTCCGCGGTGGTGCCCAGTGGCGCAGTAGGTAACGCACAGTTTTTGGCCGGCTATGGCGCGGCGCAGGCGGTGCCGGGGCCGCTATTCACGTTTGCCGCTTACCTCGGCGCGGTCATGCAGCCTGCCGTGGCCGGGATCGGCGGTTGGCTGGGTGGCTTGGCATGCCTGCTGGCCATCTTCACGCCGGCTTGGCTGCTGGTGGTCGGCGCGCTGCCGTTCTGGGATGGGCTGCGCCAGCGACCGGCCGTGCAGTCCGCACTCGCCGGCGTCAATGCCGCCGTCGTGGGAATCCTGCTGGCGGCCCTCTACGACCCGGTCTGGACGAGCGCGATCCGAAGCCGCGCCGATTTCGGCCTCGCGTTGGCCGCGTTCGGCCTGCTGGTCACTGCGCGCCTGTCGCCCTTGCTCGTCGTGGCGCTCTCGGCGGCCGCCGGCTGGGCCATGTCGGCCATTTGACCGGCTGACCGGCTGACCGGCTGATTGGCTGACCGGCTGAGGGCCCGATACCGAGCGCTGTCGGATCGCCGGGCCCGTTCCAGGCATTCCGGGGTTCCGCCTCTGATGCATGACCTTCTATTGCGCAAACAGACTTTCACGTTCATTATGTGACCTTACGGTCACGTCGTGAATTCATTGATGCATCGGATCCCCGACACCCACCGTATACCGTGCGAGTCCGTGTCGAACGCGGGCCCGGCCCCATCCATGCCACTCCGTTCCACAGGAGCCATTCATGACCCAGCCTCCCCGTCGATCGATCCCGCTTGCCTGCCTGATGGCCGCCGCCCTGCTAGGCAGCGCAACCCAGCCCGCGCAGGCTTCCAGCCACCGCGAAGCCCCCTTCATTGCCGGCGCCCCCAAGCTGGACGGCACCGACTTCTACCTGTTCCGCAGCTACGAGGCGGGTCGCAGCGGCTTCGTCACGATGATTGCCAACTACCTGCCGCTGCAAGACGCCTACGGCGGCCCCAACTACTTCTCGCTGGACCCCGACGGCCTGTACGAGATCCATCTCGACAACAACGGTGATGCCAAGGAAGACATCACCTTCCAGTTCCGCTTCAAGAACACCCTGAAGGACATCGCCCTGCCCATCTCGGGCAAGAATGTCTCGATCCCCCTGATCCAGGCCGGCGGACTGAGCGGCGTGAATCCGATCGGTGACAAGACCTTCGGTGGGCCCACCGGCTACGCGCAGTACGCCGCGCAGCATGTCCATCGCGTCAACATTCCCGGTTGCGGCGAAGGCAAGATCTTCGTGGGCCAGCGCAAGGACCCATTCGCGGTCCCGCTGGGCAAGGTTTTCGACTTGATCAACCTGAATCCACTGGGCCCGCCCAATGGCGAAGGCGACAAGCTGGCCGACAAGAACGTCACGTCGCTGATTGTCGAAGTGCCGATCGCGTGCGTCACCCAGGGGGCCGAACCAGTGGTTGGCGGCTGGACCACGGCCAGCATGCGCCAGGCCCGCTTGCTCAATGGCTCGCCGAAGTCGGGCCACGGCACGTCGGCAACCTCGGGTGGCGCCTGGACGCAGGTATCGCGTTTGGGCATGCCCCTGGTCAACGAAGTCGTCATTGGCCTGAAGGACAAGGACAAGTTCAATGCATCCAAACCGGCCGATGACGGACAGTTCGCCGACTACGTCACGAACCCCACGCTGCCGGCCCTGATCGAGACCTTGTTCCCGATCGCCAAAGCACCGACGAAGTTCCCGCGCCAGGATCTGGTGGTGGCATTCCTCACGGGCGTGCCCGGGCTGAACAGGCCGGCAAACGTCAAAGCGTCCGAGATGCTGCGCCTGAACACCGCCATCGCGCCCGCCGCCAAGGGGGCGCAGAACAACCTGGGCGTGATTGCCGGCGACAACGCCGGGTTTCCGAACGGTCGCCGGCCGGGCGACGATGTCGTCGACATCGAACTGCGTGTTGCGATGGGGGTGCTGTGCACGCTGAACAATGCGCCGGTCTTCGGTTGCGTTGCGGCCGATGCACCGGTCGGATCGGCACCGATCACCGATGGCGCAATCGTCGACGACTCGCGCTTCGATGCCGCATTCCCCTACCTGCGCACTCCGCTGCCCGGCTCGCCCAACTGACCATCCCGACCAGGAGAATTCTTCATGCGTAAATCCTATCGATCTCCGGCCATGGCACTCGGCCTGAGCGTGGCACTGGCAGCCTGCGGCGGCAGTGATGACGGCCCGCCGGCGCCGCCGGTTCTCGTCGACGCCGAATCCGTTCGCGCCGAAGCCGGCGTGTCCGGCGATACCTTCCTCGCGGCCACGAGGGCAGTGGCCGCGACGACCGACGAAGTGTCCGAGCCCAAACGCATCGATGTCGCGATGCCACCGGACGACGACACGTCCGAACCTGCGCCTCTGGGCTGAGCCCGCAGGCGGCGCCCTCGCGACATGGAAACCCTCGCCAGCGCTCGCGATCCGGCGCGCCCCGCCGAGCCCCGGCCGCCCTCTGCGCGGCCGGGCCGCCTGGCCCTGCTGATCTTGCTTGCAGCTGCCGTACTGGTCGCCGTGGCGATTGCCGTGGATGGCCTGAGTCCGACACCCGCGCTGATGGATCTGAAGGCGATGTCCGACGTGCACCGGTTCGAGCCGACCTCGGCCGATGCCGCGCTGGTCACGCTGCCAGCCGACGCATCGCGACTCCGACGCGAGGCCCGCATCAGCGCGACAGGCGACCCGAACGTGGCCACCGCGCCTGCGATTGCCCGGGCGCGCGAGCTCATACGGCGCGCCCGCCAGGATGGCGACCCCCGCTGGCTGGGCATGGCCGACGCCGCGCTGGGCCACTGGCAATCCGAGCCAGCCCCGCCCGGCGAGGTTCTGTTGCTGCGCGCCACGCTGCGCCAGGCGCGGCACGATTTCCAGGGCGCGCTGCGCGATCTCACGCTGCTGCTGGAGCGCGAACCATCCCATGCCCAGGCCTGGCTCACGCGCGCGTCGGTCGAGCGGGTGCTGGGACACTACCCCGATGCGGTCCGCAGTTGCACCCGGCTTTGGAGCCTGCGCCGCGACCTGATCGCCGACGCCTGCCTGGCCGACGCCCGGCAACTCGCCGGGTCGGACAGCGCCTATCGCTATCTGCAGTCACGCGCCGGCGCGCTGGCCGAGGCCCCCGGTGACGACTCGTCCGCCTGGGTGCTGACGGTGCTGGCCGAAATGGCCGAGCGTGCCGGCGATCCCGATGCCGCGGAGCGCTATTTCCGCCGTTCGCTGGCGCTGGTGCCAGACCTCTATACCCAGGTTGCCTTGGCCGACCTGTTGCTGGATACCGGCCGGCCGATGCCTGCCTGGCAGGCCCTCGAATCCGCGCCGCCTTCGGACGCGGTGCTGCTACGCCGTGCCCGGGCGGCGCGCCAGGCCGCACTGCCCGATGCGCCGGCCTTGCGCCAACAGATCGATGAACGCCTCGCCTCGAACCGGGCGCGTGGCGACCAGTCGCATGTGCGCGAACACGCGTGGTTCGCGCTGCACCTGGCCACGATCCGCAGCAGGCGGTCGCACTGGCCGAACGGAACTGGCGGCGCCAGCGCGAGCCGCCGGATGCGCTGCTGCTGGCGCAAGCGGCCCGCGCAAGCGGCCGCGACGATCTGCTCGTCGGGCTGCGCAGAAGCGTGCGAACAGGCGGACCGCATGATGCGAGGCTGGCCCGCCTGCTGGAGCCCAGCAATGAGCGCACAGGCGGTCATGGCTGTCATGCCTGCTCTGGCTGGCGACGGCCTTCTGCATCGGCATGGCCGCGGCACCGGCCGCGGCCCACAAGGCAAGCGACGCCTACCTGTCGGTGCTGGAGGATGGCACGCGGATCAGCCTGCTATGGGAGATCGGATTGCGCGATCTGGGCCTTCGCCTCGATCTGGACATCGATCGCGACAACACCTTGAACGCGCGCGAAATCGCTGCCGGCCGGCCGGCGATCGACGCGCTCGCGCTGGACAGCCTGACCGTGACCGCGGCGCCGGTCGCTGCGCCCTTTCGATCACCGGCCACGATTTCACGCGGCGCGTCGATGAGGCACTGCTCAGGCTGACATTGGCGGCGCAGTGCCCCAGGACGAGCGAGCCGATCGCGGTCGACTACCGCCTGTTTCAGGACACCGATCCGTCGCATCGTGGCCTGCTGCTGAGCGCGCAGTCATCCCTCCCCGCAGTGCTCGTGCCCGGTGCTCCGCCGCATCAACTGCGCCAAAATCAGCCAGGCACCGATCGCCTAGCGCAGGCAGCGAGCTTCTTCGCCGATGGGGTGCGGCATATCTTGTCCGGGTACGACCACCTGGCCTTCCTGATTGCGCTGCTGCTGCCCGCGGCCCTGGTGCGTTCAGCGGGTGTCTGGACTGCCCGCAGCGATCGCCTCGGCGCCGCGCTCGAAGTGACCGGACTGGTGACCGCCTTCACCCTGGCCCATTCGATCACCCTCGTGCTGGGCGCCACCGGCATCTTGGCCGTGCCGCCGGCCCCCGTGGAGATCGCGATCGCGGCCAGCGTCACCCTGGCGGCAGCGAACAACCTGCGCCCGTTGCTATCGCGTCGCCTGTGGCTGGTGGCGTTCGCTTTCGGGCTGATTCACGGCTTCGGGTTCGCGTCCTCTCTGGCCGATACCGGACTGCCGACCGACGGCCGCATGCTGGCGCTGCTCGCCTTCAATCTCGGGGTCGAGGCCGGGCAGCTGGCCGTGGTGCTCGTGATCGCGCCGCTGCTGTGGCTGCTTCGCGAACAGATGTCCTACCGCCGGATCGCGCTGCCGCTCGCCTCGACGGCGCTGGCCGTTGCCGGGGTCGCCTGGATCATTCAGCGAACGGGCGCGCTGGCCTGAACCGGCGTCGCGGCCGGCTCACCACACTCCCATGGCCAGCCCCATGGCCAGGGCTTTGCCCATCTCGGCTGCCGCCTGCAGGTCCTGCGGCGCGATCACTTTGCGGAGCCGCGATGGCCTCGGGCGTCTGGGCGTGCGTGCACACGATGCGCGCATCCGCCACGCGGCGCAGACGCCAGCCGGTCACGATGCGCTCGAGTTGGCGTACCGCGCCGGTTCCGTCCGAGCCGGCGCAGACGATCAGCGCATAGGGCCGTCCTTCGATCTTTCCCAGCAGGTCGTAGTAGCTGCGATCGAACAAGTCCTTCATCTGGCCGGCCATCGAACCCAGCATCTCGGGCATCACGAACAGATAGCCGTCGGCCTCGAGCAGATCGCTCGACTGCGTCCGCGGCGCGGCGAGCATCCTCACCCGACATTCGCCACTGTGCTGCGCCGCCTGGCAGGCCGCCTCGGCCAACGCCAGGCTGCCTCCGGTGACGCTCCACCAGACGATCAGCAGACACCGATCGGACGCGGACATGAGGTCAGTCGATCAGGGCCTCGGGCACATCGACCGGCATCGTCAGCAGCACCTGGGCGAAGGCCTTGGCCAGATTGTCCGTGCGCAGCGAGGCCATGCCGCCGCCGCCCAGCACATCGTGCAGCAGGAAGTTCATCGCACCGAACCCCGGCAGGTCGAATCGTTCGACCTGGGTGGGATGGTTGTGCGCGAAAAACCTGCCGACCCGCTCGGGCGTCAACCACGCCGACAGATAGGGCAGGTATTCAGCTCGCCGGGCGATCACGCCGATGTTGGCTTTGTTGCCCTTGTCGCCGGAGCGCCCGTGAGCCAGCCGGATCAGCGGCACCGTGCACAAGGCACCGCCCGCGCTGGCGCCCACGTCACGCAGCGAGCGTGCGGGCGGCAGATCGGCCGCGTCCAGATCGGCCCCTTTGGGTACCACGATGGCCGTGCGCTGCCCATCGACATCGATCTCGATCGGCACCTCGGCCTTGTCGACCAGGAACGAGAACAGCCGGATCACCGGTGTGGGGGTGGGCCGCCCGCCCATCAGCCCGGTAGTCCCCGGTGCCATCGACGTGCCGGCCGGTGCGAATTCGCGCGCGAACAGATCAAGGCTGGCCTTGGCCGGGCACTTCACCGCGATCTTCAGGACCACTTCACGCGCATCGGGACGCGCGTGCGCCCCGAACATGTCCTCGGCGCCCAGCAGCTCGATGCGGGTTTCGGTATAGGCGGGCAGTCCCAGAGCGGCCAGCATCCTGGAGGTGCGATTGAGGATCGCTTCACCAGTGCGGCGCGCCTTGGCCGCGGCATCCTGCCCGCCAATCACCAGCACCGCCATGTTGCGGTAGCCGTCCGCGAAAGTGGCGCTGACCTTGTAGGTGGGAGTCGGTGCCCGGCCCTTCGCGCCCGATACCCGAACCCGGTTCTCGCCGGTCTGCTCGAATGTGACTGCCGTGAAGTCGCAGGTCACGTCGGGCACCAGGTAGGCGCGCGGATCGCCGATCTCGTAGACCAGCTGCTCCGACACCGTAGCCGGCGTCACCAGGCCACCCGTGCCCTCGGGCTTGGTGATGGTGAACGAACCATCGGCACGGGCCTCGACGATCGGGAATCCGATGTTTTCCCAATCGGGTACCTGGTCCCAATCGGTGAACAGGCCGCCGGTGCATTGCGCGCCGCATTCGATCAGATGGCCGGCCAGCGTCCCCTGGGCCAGTCGATCGTGATCGCCGTCGCGCCAGCCGAATTCGTGCATCAGCACGCCAAGCGTCACCGCCGAATCGACGCAGCGGCCGGTGATCACCACGTCGCATCCCTGATCCAGCGCCCTCGCGATCGGGATCGCGCCCAAGTAGGCATTGACGCTGACAAAAGCCGCAGGCATCGGTTCGCCGCTGAACATCTCGCGGACATCGCGCTCGCGCAGCGAGGGCACCAGGGCCGAGATCTCATCGCCCAGCACGACCCCGATCTTCAGCGGCACACCCAGCGCCTGCGCCACCTTGGCCAGCGCATCGCGGCACGCGAGCGGGTTCACGCCGCCCGCATTGGCCACTACCCGCACCTTGCGCGCCACCAGATCGGGCAGCAAGGCCTTCATCGTGATGTGAACGAAGTCGGTCGCATAACCGGCCGCGGGATCCTTCAGGCGCTGGCTGGCCAGGATCGACATCGTGACTTCGGCCAGGTAGTCGAACACCAGATAGTCGATCTGGGCGCCTCGCACCAACTGCGGCGCCGACATCGCGGTGTCCCCCCAGAACCCGGACGCGCCACCGATACGAACCACACGATCGCTCATTTTCTTCTCCCCTGTTTGAGGCTCGCTTCGAGCCGGTCGACCCGTCTGGTGAGTTGTTCGATCGGCGCCTCGCAGGGAGCGGCCGACCATCCATCGATCAGCATGCCGACGATCGAGTCGGCCACCTGCGACGGATCGACCACCCTTTGGCGGCCCTGCTCGCCGAAGGTCCAGTGTTCGAGCCCGCCGAAAAGCAGATCACGCGCCAGTGCGGTGTCCAGATCAGCGCGCAGTTCGCCGCGGGCCACGCCATCGGTCAGAGTCTGCAGCAAAAACCGGCTGTAACGGCGATTCAGCGCATGCAGTTTCGATCCGAAATAGGCCGAGCGGCCACGCGACTCGCGCACGATCATCATGCCGACTCCGGGATCGTCCAGCGAGATCTGCAGATGCCTGGCGACCAGGAATCGCAGCCGATCCCGCGTGCCGTGGATCGTGGCGAAGCGAGGCGCGATATCGACGATCAGCGCATCGAAGAACGATTCCAGCACCGCGTCGAACAACTCTCGCTTGTTGCGAAAGTAGGTGTAGATCGTGCCCTCGACACAGCCGGCGCGCGACGCGATGTCGCTGATCGAAGACTCGTCATACGGACGTGTCGTGAACACCTCGCGCGCAGCCGCGAGGATCTCCGAGCGGCGGGCAGCCTTGCGCCGCCGCGGCAGTCTGTCGGGCGATCTTTCGGGCAGTCGATTTGAATCGGATTCAGGAATTTCGCCCATCACACGGCGGAGAGGACATCGACAGACAGAAATCACTGCAGCCAATCCGGCGCAAGTTGTTGCACCGCACATTGACTCAACCGGTCAATTACAGCACCTTAATGAACGCGATTCAATACCTTCGTTTCGGCACGGCTCGCTCCTGAGCCGGTCCACGCCGCCCCTCCCCGTCAACAAGACCCGACATGATCTACACCGAGCAGCATCTGCAGATGCAAGACGCCCTGAAGCGCTTCATCGAATCCGAGATCAATCCGCACGTCGACGAATGGGAGGCAGCGGGCATCTTTCCGGCGCACGAGGTGTTCCGCAAGATGGGCAAGCTCGGCTTTCTGGGCGTGAGCAAACCGGTGGAGTTCGGCGGGCTGGGCCTGGACTACTCGTATTCCATCGCCGTTGCCGAGGCCCTGAGCTACATGCACTGCGGCGGCATCCCGATGGCCATCGGTGTGCAGACCGACATGGCCACTCCGGCGCTTGCGCGCTTTGGCTCCGATGAGGTCCGCCGCGAATTCCTCGCACCTTCGATCAGCGGCGAATTCGTCGCCTGCCTGGGGGTGTCGGAAGTGGGCGCCGGATCCGACGTCGCCTCGATCAAGACCCATGCCCGCAAAGACGGCGATGACTACGTGATCAACGGCGGCAAGATGTGGACCACCAATGGCACTCAGGCCGACTGGATCTGCCTGCTGGCCAATACGGGTGAAGGCAACTCGCATCGCAACAAGACGCTGATCTGCGTGCCCATGAAGACCAAGGGAGTCGAAGTCACCCGCAAGCTCAAGAAGGCGGGCATGAATTCGTCGGACACCGCCCAGATCCACTTCGATGACGTGCGCGTTCCCCAGCGCAATCGCATCGGCGAAGAAGGCATGGGCTTCACCTACCAGATGATGCAGTTCCAAGAAGAACGGATGTGGGCCGCCGCGGGCTGGATGAAGAACTCGCTCATCATTCGCGACACCATCGACTACTTGCGCAGCCGCGAGGCATTCGGCAAGCCGCTGCTGCACAACCAGTACATCCAGTACAAGCTGGCCGAGCTGCAAAGCGATGTCGAAGCCGTGCGCTGCATGCTGCACCAGGCGGTGGAACTGTACGTGGGCGGCACCGACGTCACCCAGCTGGCCTCGATGTGCAAGCTCAAGTGCGCGCGCACCGCCCGCGAGGTGGCCGACTGGTGCGTGCAGTTCTGGGGCGGCATGGGCTACATGGAAGAAACCCACGTCAACCGCTTCTGGCGGGACTCCCGGCTGGGCTCCATCGGCGGGGGCGCCGATGAAGTCATGATGAGCATCATCGCCAAGACCATGGGCATCGTGCCGCGCAGCTGAACACCTTGCGATGCGGCCATCTGACGCCTTGAACGCCGCTCATCGTCAGGCCGTGCCGCCCTTCGCAGGCCGGGGCCGCCGCCCCATCAATCGCCGGCCAGCGGCGCGATTGCGGCATACCTGACCCCAGCGCGTCCCAGCTCATCATCGCGCCGAGTGAGCGCAGATGCGGCCTCCGATCCGGGCGACTCCGCCAAGCCTCCGCGAGCGACCCCTCCCAGCGGTCTGGCCGAGCCGGCGCTGGTCGCCGCGTGCGCCGCCCTGGCCTGGCCGGTCGCGGCTGCGCCAGGCCGCAGGTCATTCGTTCCAGGGCCTGGCCGATGCCTTCCCAGCACGAGGCGGCTTTCCGCCAGGAACTGCTGCTCGTGGCCGTGCTGACCCCGATTGCAGCGTTCTTTCCGTTCAGTTCGGTCGAGCGCAACAGTGATGCTGACTTCCGCGGGGTCGCCGCTCCTGCTGCTGGGCTGGTGATCGTCGAACTGGCGTCCCTATCTCGGCCGATGGAGACCGCCTGCCGGTCGAACCTCGCATCTCGATCGAGCCGCATCCGCTACAGCCGGACGGCGCCAGGGCCCTCGGTCAGCGGCTGCCGTCATGGCTGACGCTGGTGCTCTGCTGGCGGCTGACCCTGGCCCGGCGATCGTCCGGCCCGTGCTGGCGGGCGCTGCTGCTCTCGGTCCACTGTAATCGGTGGGCCGTCGCGCCGCACCGCTGGCCGGTCGGCAAATCTGGGCAGCGCCCGGTCCTGACGCGTGCCGTGGCCTGACCGGTGGCGGGGGCTCCCATCGCGGCTCGGCGCGCCAGGGCCAGCGGAGTGGGTCACTTGGCGCCCAACCCCATCGAACGCGTGATCACTTCCTTCATGATCTCGTTGGTGCCACCGTAGATGCGCTGGACACGCGCGTCCGCGTAGGCGCGCGCGATCGGGTATTCCCACATGTAGCCGTAACCGCCGTGCAACTGAAGGCACTCGTCGATCACCTTGCACTGCAGGTCCGAGCACCAGTACTTGGCCATCGACGCGGTGGACGTGTCGAGCTTGCCGAGCAGCATCAACTCGATGCACTTGTCGACGAATACACGCGCCACCTGCACTTCGGTCTGCGCTTCGGCCAGCGTGAAGCGGGTGTTCTGGTAACTGGCCACTGTCGTGCCGAACACCTTGCGCTCTTTGGTGTAGGCGACCGTCCAGTCGATGGCGGCCTGCGCCGACTCGACAGCCGAGATCGCGATCTGCAGGCGCTCCCAGGGCAGTTCCTGCATCAGGTAGATGAAGCCCTCGTTCTCCCGTCCGAGCAGGTTGGCTGCCGGCACCTTGACGTTGTCGAAGAACAGCTCCGAGGTGTCCTGCGCCTTCAGGCCGACCTTTTTCAGGCGCTTGCCCTTTTCGAAGCCCAGCATGCCGCGCTCCACCAGCAGCAGGCTGGTCCCCTTGGCGCCGGCCGACGGATTGGTCTTGGCCACGACGATCACGACATCGGCATGCCAGCCGTTGGTGATGAATGTCTTGGAGCCATTCAGCACATAGTGGTCGCCCTGGCGGATGGCCGTGGTCCGCACACCCTGGAGGTCGGAGCCTGCTGCCGGCTCGCTCATCGCGATGGCGCCAATCACCTCACCCTTGGCCATCTTCGGCAGGAAGCGCTGCTTTTGCTCTTCGCTTCCATAGCGGTTGATGTAGGGCGCGACGATTTCGGAGTGCAGGCCAAAGCCGAGTCCGGTCGCGTTCACACGGGCCACTTCTTCCATCTGGACCACCGAGTACAGCTTGTCGGCCGACGCGCCGCCATAGGCCTCAGGCATTGAGGCGCACAGGAAGCCATTGGCGCCGGCCTTGGTCCAGACCTCGCGATCGACAAAGCCCTGCTCTTCCCAATCGGCATGATGGGGAACGACTTCAGCCTCCAGAAACCGCCTCAGGGAATCCCGGTAGGCGGTGTGCTCTTCAGAAAACAGGGTGCGATCGATCATCTTGGTTCTCCATGCTGGGTCACCCTAAAGGTACCAAATCTTCCTTTAGACTGGCGGTCGCGAGCGAGTCGAAAGTTCACCGCACAGAACCGGAGTTCCACATGACAGAGGCATTCGTATTCGACGCCATCCGCACACCGCGCGGCCGTGGCAAATCCAGCGGCGCACTGCACGAGGTCAAACCCGTCAAGCTGGTCACCACGCTGATGCACGAGCTGCAACGCCGCCACGACCTTGACACCGCCCAAGTCGAGGACGTAATCCTTGGCGTGGTGAGTCCCGTGGGTGATCAGGGATCGGTCATTGCCAAAACCGCGGCCCTGGCGGCGGGCTGGGACCTGAAGGTGGCGGGCATGCAGATCAACCGCTTTTGCGCGTCCGGACTCGAAGCGGTCAACCTGGCTGCGCAAAAGGTCCGTTCGGGCTGGGAGGACCTGATTGTCGCCGGCGGAGTGGAATCGATGTCCCGCGTGCCGATGGGTTCCGACGGCGGCGCATGGGCGCAAGACCCGGAAACCAATCTGGCAACCGGATTCGTGCCGCAGGGCATCGGCGCCGATCTGATCGCCACGCTTGACGGGTTCTCGCGCGACATGGTCGACGAATTCGGCGTGAAGTCTCACCAGAAGGCCGCGGTTGCCCGCCAGTCTGGTCGATTCGATCGCTCGCTGGTGGTTGTTCGTGACGATCTGGGAATCGCGATTTTGGACCGCGACGAAACCATTCGTCCCGGTACCACACTCGAATCGCTGGCGCCTCGCTCAAGCCATCGTTCGCCGCAATGGGCGCCATGGGATTCGACACGGTCGCGCTGCGCAAGTACCCGCAGGTCGAGCATATCGACCACGTGCATCACGCGGGAAACTCCTCGGGCATCGTCGACGGTGCCGCGCTGACGCTCATTGGCAATGAAGCGGCCGGCAAACGACTGGGCCTGACACCGCGCGGGCGCATCCTGGCGACCGCCCTGACCGGAACCGACCCCACCATCATGCTGACCGGCCCGATGCCGGCCACCCGCAAGGCGCTTCAAAAGGCCGGGCTGACCCTCGACGACATCGACCTCTTCGAAGTCAATGAAGCCTTCGCCGCGGTCGTGATGCGCTTCATGGGCGAACTGGGCGTGCCGGAAGAAAAGGTCAACGTGAACGGCGGCGCCATTGCCATGGGTCACCCGTTGGGCGCAACGGGCGCGATGCTGCTCGGGACCGTACTGGATGAACTGGAGCGTCGCAACCTCAAGCGAGGCCTGATCACCCTGTGCGTTGGCGGCGGAATGGGAATCGCCACGATCGTCGAACGAGTCTGAGCCCGCTCAGCGTCCCATTGCGATCGCAGCGCCGTTGCCAGTCAGTTGGCGCCGGATTGCACCTTTGATCAGCGCACTCAAACCGGGAGCGCGCTCCGAAACCGCGAGCACGGCGCGACGCGCCACCTTGGCGTAACTGCTCTCGTCCGTGAACAGCGACACGACCGCATTGGTGCCCAGATAAACGGGCAAAGTGGTGCGACGATGCGTCGATTCGTACGACTGCAGCACGCTCACATCCCCGATGTCGCGCCCTGCATTCCGAGCAGCCGCGAGGGAGCGCGCCAGCACCTCGACGCCATACAAGCCGAAGTTGTAGCCATGCGCCGTCACCGGGTGCATCCCAACCGCGGCATCGCCCACCAGCGCGAAGCGAGGCGCAACAAACCGGTGGGCATACACGCCGACCAGCGGGTACGCATGCCGCGCACCGACGCTGCGCATCGCACCAAGGCGCCCGCCGGACTGGGATTCAATTCTCGCGGCGAATGCGACATCGTCCAATTCCTGCCATTCACCCGCACGGTCACTGGCCACCGTGATCACCGCGGACGCCTGATTGCCGTTCATCGGCAGCAGCGCCAACGTGTTGCCATACCGGAAGCACTCCAGGGCGATCCCGCCATTGACTTCCTCGTGGGCAATACGTCCGACGACGACCGTACGCCCGAAGTCCCGCATCGACGCG
>JADJVQ010000116.1 GCA_016710525.1 Burkholderiaceae bacterium | reverse complement strand
GACTTGTGCGTCCGGATTCGACTCTTGGTGGAATCGCGATCCGCGTTTGTTGCGGCTGGACAAGAACGAAAACACCGATCCGGTCCTGCAGGCCGTGGTTTTCAGGGTATTGGCGGAAATGGATCCGCGCAGCGTGGCGATCTACCCGGATGCGGCACCGCTGTATCACAAGTTGGCCGAATACCTGGGCGTAAGCCCGCATTCCCTGGTTCTTGCACAAGGTTCGGATGGGGTGATTGGGTCTGTATTCCGCAGTTTTGTCGGCGAGGGCGATGTTGTCCTGCTGACGAATCCGACGTATGCGATGTATCAGGTGTATGCCGGCATGTTTGGCGCGATCACTGCCGGACTGGAGTATTCGGCCGGGGTGGACGGCCCTATGCTCCAGCCGGCGGCCGTGATCGACCAAATCCGAACGCGTCGGCCGAAGTTGGTTTGCCTGCCAAATCCGGACAGCCCGACCGGGACCGTCATCGAGCCGGATGCGCTGCGGGCAATTGTTCTCAGTGCCCGCGAAGCGGGCTCCATGATGCTGATCGATGAAGCCTACTACCCTTTTTACGAGCACACCGTGGTTCCGTGGGTAAGCGAGTTTCCCAACCTTGTGGTGGCACGAACCTTTTCCAAGGCATGGGGCCTGACCGGCCTTCGGTTGGGATACGGCATCGCGAGTCCTGCCGTTGCCGCACTGTTGCAGAAGTTCCGACCCAACTACGAAGTCAATTCCGTGGCGGTAGCGATGGCGCTGAGGATGATCTCAGAGTTCGAGCCTGACATGCGGGCATCGGTCGCACGGCTCAACGCGGGCCGGGATGGCTTTCTGACGGCGATGCGTGGCATGGGGCTGCGGACGCTCGAAAGTCGTGGCAGCTTCTGCCACGTTGCTTTCGGGAAATTTGCCGAACGTATTCATGGCAGCCTCGGTGACATGGTGTTATACCGCCAGGATTTCAACGTCCCCTGCCTGAAGGGGTTCAGCCGTTTCTCTTCGACCACCCGCGAGCTGTTCGACCCTGTCATTGGACGTATCCGGAGCCTGATATCGGAAGGCAGGCGGTCCGAATGAGTTCAGCCGTGAAGTCTGCCTTGCCTTGGGATTCATTCGGTTGGGCGGATTTCTATGAGAGCCGTAGGGCCACCACCGTGGAGATCTATCCATCCGAATGGTTGTTCCTAAAGGAACTCCTGGCCGAGGGAATGTCAGTACTGGATGTCGGGTGTGCGGTGGGCGGCTTGGCATCGGTGCTGTCGGAGCATCTGGCTCGTTTCGAATACACCGGTCGACATCAGCGGCATGATCGAACGAGCTAGAAAACGGCATCCATTGCATCGGTTTCATGTCATTGAGGAAGCCGACTTGTCGGTACTTGATGGCAAGAAATTCGATCTGGTCGTATGCCTTGGCGTATTGCATCTCAGTAGGAAGTGGCGCGAGCTGATATCAGCCGCCTGGGAGTGTGCGGACGTTCTTTGCTCGACTTGCGAGAAACCGGGGAATCCACAATCGAGGATGACACCGTGTCCTATTACCGAATGGACACGCTGCCGAATGCAACGCAAAGCGGTGGCGTTAGCCATCTGCCCTACAACATCATCAATTCCGGCGAGGCGCTGGACACGCTCCTGAAGCGGTGTGTGGGGGCAACCGGACTTCATCACTACGGATATCTGGCCAAGATCTTCTTCCGCCGTTACACCCGGCGGCATGGTGATGATGAACACCTATCAAATCGACAAGCGAAGCACTCAAACAATCTAGAAACAATCGCGCAACAAAGGATAACGATGACTCTGCCGCTGAAATGTCCGCTTTGCAATGCATCGCACGAGAAACAGAATGTCGTCACCCCTCATGTTTACGGCGGCCGTTCGGGACAGGCGTTCTATCGTTGCGGGCATTGCGATGTTTGCTACCTTTTTCCAGGACTTACTTCAGAGGAGGAAAAGCAATTCTATGCCGCCGAGTTTTCGAGCTTCATGGGCGGTCGCGCGGGTGCGGCGGCCGGATGGAGCGACCCGGCGCGACATGTCGAGGCGAACCAGTGGATGGCCTCGCGTCGCATGAAATATCTGGGAAGCAGGTTACCGGCTGCCGGCCGTGTTCTGGAAATTGGCTGCTCCTCCGCCTTCATGTTATATCCGCTTATTGAGCGTGGGCTGGAATGCGTCGGTGTTGAGCCGTCCGGCGCGTTTGGAGAGTATGTACGGTCCCGGGGGATCGATTGTTACGATTCCACAGACGAACTCGTTTCGGCCAATCGCTATCCGGATGGCTTCGACCTGGTGATGCATTCTTTTGTGCTCGAACACATATCCGCGCCGGGCGCATTCCTGCGGCAACAGATCGACCTTCTCAGGCCGGTGGGGAAACCTCGTCTGAAATACCGAATTCGGCCGATCCACTACTGAGCATCTACGACTTACCGGCCTTCGAGCGGTTCTACTGGATCGTCGCCCATACGTGGTATTTCTCGAAGCCGTCGCTGGCCTACCTGCTCGGCACTCTGGGCTACCCTTTGAGATCCAGCTAGACCGGCGCTACGATCTTTCGAACCATCTGGTATGGGCACGGGATGGCCGACCAGGCGGCATGAACCGCTTTACGCCGAAGTTCGGCCAGGAGATCGAGGACCGATATCGCCAGGCACTGATCGAATCTGGCCACGCAGACACCCTGGTGGCAATCGTGACCAAGCAATAGGTGGCGCATGTAGGCACTTGCCAGGGCTCAATTTCACAATCATTTTTTTCAACAGGAATATGAAAATAATCGGTGTCGTACCCGCACGCATGGCTGCGTCGCGCTTCCCCGGAAAGCCCCTGTATTCCATTCTTGGTCGGCCCATGGTGGAGCATGTGTTTCTGCGCGCAAGAATGTACGAGGGCTGGAGCAATCTCGTACTGGCAACCTGCGATACGGAGATCGAGCAGTTGGCAATCGCAAAGGGTTTTCCCGTGGTTATGACGGGCTCGCACCATACGCGTGCCCTCGATCGCGTCGCTGAGGCAGTCGAGCGACTGGGCGAAGACGTTGCCGATCACGATATAGTCGTTTGCGTCCAGGGGGACGAGCCGATGCTTCGGCCCGACATGATCGACGCGGTTGTCGCTCCTTTGCTGGAAGATCCAGCCAAGGCAGAAACGATACTTGCGATGCACATCACTGAAGAGTCGATCTGGCTGAATCCCGATACGGTAAAGCTTGTCTTCAACGAGACGGGCGAGGTGCTCTACATCCCGTGTGCCGTTGCCCTCATTGCAAAGGCGAGTTTTCCGCGGATCTGATGGCGCGCCGTATTTATGGCATCTTTGCGTTTCGCTGGAAGTACTGAAGGCATTTACCGCTCATCCGGAAACCCGGCTCGAGCGGCTTGAGGCCTGCGACAGTAACCGCATTCTGGATATGCCGTTCCGTCAACATATTGCGCCCTATCCTTACGTCAAGTCGTATTCGGTAGATAGCCCGGGCGATATTGCGCTGGTCGAGCAGCACATGCTGGGCGACGAATACTGGATTCGATACCGATAGACCGCCGCGCGGCATCTCCGATTCTGGTTCGATACCCCATGCCCGACGGATTCCGGTACTTCCCGCTATGTACACGTTGCAATTTTTTCGATTGAGCACGGCGGCCATTCTGTTCTTGTGGCGGCGCCTGGAGGAGTAGTGGCGGATCTGGTTTTCGTCTGGGATGCGGATGGCAAGCCGCCGGACGGTGATTGGACACCGGTTCTTTGTCGCGCATTCGCAAACGAGGCAACCCCGCGCGCGGTGTCGATACCGGCGCTGACCGAAGACCGGGCAGCGGAGTTCAAGGCTGCCTATCTTGGCTGGATTCACGGGCTGGGTGAGTGCCGCACAGTTGGACGTCGCCTGCTTGATCACCTGGAACTACGCCCGGGGTTCAGCTACTGGTGGATGACTCTAATCGCGGAGAAGTGCAATTGGGCGAAATCTCCGCAAATCACCGATGCAATTCGCTTGTTTGCGCTCGACCATTGGCTGGCCGGCCGTCCTGTCGAAAACCTGGTGCTGGCGAGTTCCCGCAAAACCTTGGCGGAGGCGATGAAGTCGGTATGTGACGGGAGAGGGATTGGATTCGGAGTGGAGGCGGAGAATCCGGGTGCGGTGCCCACCTCTTTGCCAAGACGCCTGTATGGCCTTCTGCCGCATTCACTTCAGGCTTTGGCCTGGCTGACGACCTACTTGATCAAGCGGCCGCTCAGAAGCGTGGGTTTGGAGGAGTGGCGTCGGACTAAAGGTTCTGTAACGTTCGTTTCCTATCTGTTCAACCTGGTACCGGAGGCGGCAAGAGAGGGACGGTTCGCAAGCCGCTACTGGGCGGATCTTCCTGAAACTTTGCAGCAAGCGGGATGCGACACCAATTGGCTTCACATCTATGTTAGCGATGCGCTTCTGCCTTCCGCCGAAAACGCGGCGGATGTCGTTCGGCAGTTTAACCGGGGAGGACAGGGCAGACAGATCCACACCACGCTGGACGCTTTTCTCGATGCCCGTCTAATCCTGCGTACAGTCCGCGACTGGTTGCGCCTTGCCGGGATTGGCCGGCGAGTAACCCAGGCGCTGTTCACGACGAAGGTCGGAGACCTTGACCTGTGGCCCCTGTTTCATGATGACTGGGCGCGATCCATTTCGGGCCAGACAGCCATCCGAAATGTTCTACTGTTCAACCTGTATGAAGCGGCACTTCATTCGCTGCCGCGGCAGCCCATCGGGGTCTATCTGTATGAGAACGACCCCACAGAATTTGCACTCATTCATGCGTGGAGGGCTGCTGGGCATGGTCGCCTGACAGGCGCCCAGCACGCAACCATGCTTTACTGGGACATGCGTTACTTTTTCGATCCGCGCAGTTACGCGAGGGTGGACCGGAACGACTTACCGATGCCGGACCAGGTGGCGGTCAACGGCCCGGCGGCGCGCGATGTCTGCCTGTCGGGAGGCTATCCCCCGGAGCGCGTGATCGAGGTGGAAGCCTTGCGGTACCTCTACCTGTCGGGCGTCGGGGAGGCGACACGGGCACGGAATTCGTCACGGCCATTCGCCGCACAGGTTTTGGTGCTGGGCGATTACATGCCGGATAATACCCGGGCGCAATTGCGCATGCTCGAAGCAGCGATGCCTTTGCTGCCAGCGGATATTTCGATTATGGTCAAGCCACACCCAAGCAGCCCGATACAGGCTGGGGAGTACCCGGCCCTCAGGATGGAAGTGACGGTGCAAGCCCTGTCGGTATTGCTGGAGGGCTGCGACGTCGCCTTCACGAGCAACGCCACCTCGGCTGCTGTCGACGCGTACTGTGCGGGTGTGCCGGTGGTCTCGTTACTCAATCCGACGTCAATGAACCTGAGCCCACTGCGCGAGTACGATGGGGTCCGTTTCGCGAGTACACCGAGTGAGCTTGCCCTTGCTCTTGGTGTTGCGATATCCGCCGCCGACCAACGCGAACAAAAGCCCTATTTCACGATTGATCCTGAGCTTCCTCGTTGGCGAAAACTGTTGCTCGGGCCGACCGCTTAAAATGGCGTACAAGCGAGCCGGAAGCACCAGTGATTTATATCGGGCAATCAATTCATGACTCTTCAGAATGCATTTTGCGGAAAGAACGTGCTCATCACGGGGCACACCGGTTTCAAGGGTGCGTGGTTAGCCGCCTGGCTCAAGCTGCTCGGTGCCCGTGTCGTGGGGATAGCCTTGATCCGCCAACCACCCCGTCCCATTTCGGGGCGGCGAGGCTGGCAGAAGGAATGGTCGATCTTCGCATTGACATTCGCGATCGGAAGGCCACAGAGGATGCGATTGCCTCGGCACAACCGGATTTCGTGTTTCACTTGGCCGCCCAGGCGCTGGTACGGCGTTCCTACGCCGATCCCCTCGAAACGTGGCAGACCAATCTGCTAGGTACTTTGCATGTGCTTGAAGGCCTGCGCAAACTCGATAAATCCTGCGCGGCTGTGATTATCACGAGCGACAAGTGCTACGACAACGTGGAGTGGGTGTGGGGCTATCGGGAGACAGAGGCCTTGGGTGGGCCGGACCCCTATAGCGCTTCCAAGGGCGCCGCTGAACTGGCGATCCGGTCGCACATCAAATCTTATTTCCCGGGTACAACCAGCAAGGTTCGAATTGCCGCAGCTCGCGCTGGCAACGTGATAGGCGGCGGCGACTGGGCGGAGGACCGCATCGTGCCCGACTGCGTTAAGGCGTGGTCAAGTGGCAACGTGGTCGAGTTGCGCAATCCACATTCCACGCGCCCCTGGCAGCATGTGCTCGAACCCTTGAGCGGCTACCTGAGTCTGGCCGTTGCGCTGTCGCAAAGGCCGGAACTGCATGCGGAGCCGTTCAACTTCGGCCCGCGGCACAGCAGAATCATAGCGTTCTGGAGTTGGTGCAGCAGATGGCCCTGCATTGGGATCAGGTTCGCTGAGAAGATGCCTCGAAGTCGGCAAAGGGTCCGTAGGAATCTGGCCTGCTCAAACTGAATTGCGACAAGGCGCTCCACTACTTGCGCTGGCATGCTGTGATGGATTTTGAAGACACGGTTGGCGCCACTGCACGATGGTACCGGGCCTATTATCAACAGCCTGAAACGGTCGCCGCAACGACGCGCGAGCAAATCGGGGCCTATACAGAGCTTGCCAGGAAGCAAGGCATCCCTTGGGCGGGATGAGGTATACGGCACTTCGGAATTTTAGTGAGGAACAAAAAATTCTAAACGGCGTGGTCATAACACCCTTGAAAATAATCTCCGTGCCGGAGGGAGATGTCTTCCATGGCATCAAGGCCGGAGATCCGGGCTTTCGCGGCTTTGGCGAAGCGTATTTTTCTACAGTCAGACCGGCAACTATCAAGTCGTGGAAGCGGCATAACAGAATGACTTTGAACATGGTTGTGATTGTCGGGGAAATTCGCTTTGTCATTTACGATGACAGGATCGAATCGCCGACACGGGGATTGACACAAGAATGCGTACTCCGGTCCCGGTACCTGTTATTCGAGACTAACTGTCCCGCCAGGTCTGTGGATGGCGATGCAGGGCGGAGTCAATGGCACGGGCATACTGTTGAACGTTGCGGATATTCGGCATGACCCATCGGAAATTGATCGGTGCGATCTCG
>JADJVQ010000115.1 GCA_016710525.1 Burkholderiaceae bacterium | reverse complement strand
GTAAAGACGCCGTCTTCGGTGGCGACCTCGGCGATCAGCCGGCCCAGCGCCGGATTGCCTTCGTACTGGTACGGCATGTTCTGGATGAAGTGCGGCAGCTCGTTGCTCGTGTAGATCCCCTTGAAATGGGGTGCGCAATTGATGTGGTAGTCGGCGTTCACCAGCCAGTGGACGTCGAACACGACGATCGTGTCCACGCCCAGCGCACGGCAGCGGCGCCCGATTTCGACGTGACCATCAATCGCCGCCTGCCGGCAGCCCTGGTGCGGACCGGGGAGTTCCGACAGGTACATCGACGGCACGTGCGTGATCTTGGCCGCCAGCGCGAGTTTGCCCCATCGCGGACTCCTTGGTCGTGTTGCCCCGGGTCCCCTGCCTGCGGCGCCCCACTTCGGAATGGGGTGGTCGGCGAGCGACACGCAGACGTTCTTGGGCTCGAGGAACACCTCGAAGCTCCACGTGCCGCCCTCGCGGCCAGTGCCCGACGCCTTCGTGCCGCCGAACGGCTGCCGCAGGTCGCGCACATTCTGGCTGTTGACGAAGCACATGCCGGCCTCGACCGCTGCCGCCACCCGGTGCGCACGCGCCAGGTTCTCGGTCCAGACGTACGACGACAACCCGTAGCGCACGTCGTTGGCGATGCGGATCGCGTCGGCCTCGTCGTCGAACGGAATCAGGCACGCGACCGGGCCGAAGATCTCGTCTTGCGCGATCCTCATCTGGTTGTCGACGTCGCCGAACACCGTTGGCCGCACGAAGTTGCCCTTGCGCATGCGCTCGGGCAGTTCCGGGCGCTCGAGGCCACCGCACAGCAGCGTCGCGCCCTCGCGCGGACCCATCTCGATGTAGCCCCGCACCTTGGCCAGGTGCTGCGGCGAGATCATCGGCCCGATGATCGTCTTCTCGTCCAGCGGGTCGCCCACGCCAATGCGGCTGGCGCGCTGGGCGAACTCCTCGCTGAACCGCTTGTAGATGGACTTCTGCACCAGGATGCGCGAGCCGGCGGTGCAGCGCTCGCCGTTGTTCGAGAAGATCATGAACACCGGCCGCGTCCATCGCGCGGTCCCATCGGCGTCCTCGAACACGACGAACGGACTCTTGCCGCCCAGCTCCATCGAGAATTTCTTGAGTCCCGCCGACTGCACGATGCGATTGCCGGTCGCCGTGCTGCCGGTGAACGAGATCGCGCGCACGTCCGGATGTCGGCACAAGGCGCCTCGCCCGCGTTCGGCCATAGCCGTGGACGACGTTGAGCACGCCGGGCGGCACGCCCGCCTCCAGCGCGAGCGCGCCCAGCCTGGACGCCGTGATCGGCGACAGCTCGCTCATCTTGAGCACGGCGGTGTTGCCGAACGCGAGGCACGGCGCGACCTTCCACGTGGCGGTCATGAACGGCACGTTCCACGGTGAGACCAGCGCGCAGACGCCGACCGGATGGAACAGCGTGTAGTTGAGCATCGGGCCGTCGACCGGGTAGGTGTGGCCGTCCGTGCGCGTGCACATTTCGGCGAAATAGTGAAAGTTGTCGGCCGCGCGTGGCACCAGCGCCTTGCGCGTCTGGCCGATCACCTGGCCGCTGTCGTTGGTTTCCGGTCTCGGCGATTTCCGGCACGTGCTGCGCGATCAGTTCGCCCAGCTTGCGCATGAGCCGCGCCCGGTGGCCTGCGGCGTGCGGCCACTTCGGGGGAACGCGGCCCGGCGGCGGCGACGGCCGCGTTCACCTCGGCCTCGCCGCCGGCGGCGACATCGGCCAGCACTTCTTGCGTGGCCGGATTGACCGTCTGGAAAGTCTCGCGGCTTTCCACCGCTTTGCCGTCGATCAGGTGCTCGATCTGCATGGTCGATTGCTCCCGTTGGGTTGTCCGTCAGCGGCCGAACCCGCGTCGCCGCCGATGGTGTTCACGAGGTGGCCGATGCCGTCGATCTCGGTGACGACCTCGTCGCCTAGATCATGTTGGCGGTGTTGCCTTGCTGCGTGACCACGCCATTGACGCGTGTGCGCAGGCCCAGGGCCATCGGGTCGGCGATGTCGTCGCGATCGACCAGCCAGGGGCCCAGCACGGTGCAGGTGTCGCGGTTCTTGGTGCGCAGGTTCGGTCGGTAGTAGTTCTCGAGGTAGTCGCGGATCGCGTAGTCGTTGGCCACGCAGTAGCCGGCCACCACGTCCATCGCGTCAGCCTGGCGCACGTTCGCCGCCGGCGCGCCGATCACCACCGCCAGCTCGCATTCGTAGTGCATGAACGTGGCATCGTCCGGTCGCCGAGTCTGCCCGCGATGGCCGATCAGCGCGTTGGGCCTTGCCCAGGAACACGAGCGGTTCTTCCTGCGAATTGAAGGCGAGCTCCTTGGCGTGGTCGGCATAGTTCAGGCCCAGCGCGACGATGGTGCCGGCCTCGAAGGGCGGCAGCCACATCACCTCGGTGTCCGCCAGTTCGCGGCCGTCGGCCAGCCGAATCCGATCGCCTCCAGGCGGATTGCCGGGCACCGGCGTCGCCTCATGCACCGCACCGCCATACGCCACACGCGCGCGCTTCATGGCGCAGCTCCCTCGAAAAGCGGCTGGCCCTGCAGGCGGGCCTGCAAGCGCCCCACGCCATCGATCTCGACCGCCACGCTCTGCCCGGCCCGCGCCATCGCGCGCTAACGGAACATAAACCATCCGGATATCGCCGGGCGACAAGGTCGCTGAAGTCAGTGATCTCGGCCAGCAGGCGCGACACCGGCCGGACCAGTTGCGAGGTGCTGGCCTGCTGGCGCACGGCGCCGTCGACAGACACCCGATCGTCAGGTCATCGGGGTCAGGCCAGAGCGGCAGGCGGTCACCGCCGGGCCGATCGGGCAGAACCCGTCGCGCGCCTTGAACCGGATCGAGGGCCGATAGAACACCGAATGCGGCACACTGACATCGATCAGCACCGTGTAGCCGGCCAAGTACGACTGCGCGTCGGCCGGCGCGACCCGGCAGGCGGTACGCCCGATCACCAGGCCGAGCGCGGCGCCGATCTCGAGTTCAGGCGCGTCGTCGGGAACTGGCACCACAGCGCCATCGGCCCGATGGGTGTTGCGCGGCTTGATGTAGAGCACCGGCGCCTTGGGCGGCACTCAGCAGTAAGGGCGGCTCGTTGACCGCAGCCCCAGGGCCTCGAGCGCGCCACGATAATTCAGCAGCACGCCATAGACGGTGCCGACACGCAGCCCCTCGGCGGGGTCGTGGGCCCAGGCCAGCCGCAGCGGGCCTCGATCGAGCACAGGCAATGACATGGCGAGGATCTCCCTGACGAGTCGCGCGAGCGGCGACAGACCGGATTTAAGCGGAAATCATTTAACATATCAAGCAAGTTGAAGGGGCCCGCAAACCCGCCAGCGCCTAGCCGCGTCATCGCCACCGGCGGGCCCGCGGCAAAGCTCACATCACCAGTTCGACGATCGCCAGCCCGAAGGCATAGAACGGCGCCAGAAACAGGCCCAGGGTACGGGTCGCCATCAGCCCCAGCACGACGAACATGCCGTAGGGTTCGATGCGCGCCACCTGGATGGCGGCGGCAGGCGGCAGCAACCCGATCAGGATTCGACCGCCGTCCAGCGGCGGCACCGGCAGCAGGTTCAGGGCCATCAGGCCGATGTTCACGAACACACCGGCTTTGGCCATCTCGAGGAAAAAGGCCTCGTCCATGCCGAGCGAGAACTGCAGCCGCATCAGCAGCGCCCAGCCCACCGCCATGGCGAGGTTGGCGCCGGGCCCGGCCGCGGCGACCCAGATCATCTGCTGCTTGGGGCGGCGCAGGTTGCCGAAATGCACCGGCACCGGCTTGGCCCAGCCGAACAGAAACCCCCCGCCGCCGAGCGACGACAGCAGCAGGATGGCGATCGGCACGATCACCGTGCCGACAGGATCGATGTGCTTCAGGGGATTCAGCGTGACGCGTCCCGCCCGGTACGCGGTGTCGTCCCCGAACAGCCGCGCCACGTAGCCGTGGGCCGCCTCGTGCAGGGTGATCGCCAGCAGCACGGGGATAGCGTAGACGGTGATGGTCTGAAAGATTTCCTGCATGCGAGCCTGTCGGGAACGGAGGGATTCAGGCCTGATCCGGCGACGCCGGAACGGTCCAGTCCGCAGACTACCCGGCGGCGGCGGAACAAGCCCGGCTCCAACCGATGGCGGGCCAGCAGCTTGTAGAACTCGGTCCGGTTGCGCTGCGCGATGCGGGCTGCCCGGGCCACGTTGCCGTGGGTGGATTTCAGCAGCTGGACCAGATATTCGTACTCGAAGCGTCGACGGGCTTCGTCGAACGACAGCGCCTCGCCGACTTCCTCGCTCAGTGCCTGGGCAATCAGCGCGGCGGGATCACCGGCGTGGTCGCCAGCGTGACCGCCTGTTCGATCACGTTGGCCAGCTGGCGCACGTTGCCGGGCCACGACGCCTTGACCAGCATCTCCATCGCGTCGGGCGCCAGATGCGGCACCGCGCGCCGATTCTGCAGAGCCGTCTCACGCATGAAATGGGCCGCCAGCAGCGCGATGTCCTCGCGCCGTTCGCTCAGTGCGGGCAGCGCCAGCGACACCACATTGAGCCGGTAGAAGAGATCCTCCCGGAACGCTCCGTCGGCGATCGCCTTGGCCGAGTCGCGGTGGGTTGCCGACGATCCGGACATCGATGGGGATCGAGGCCAACGCGCCCACCGGCCGCACCGAGCGCTCTTGCAGCGCGCGCAGGAGCTTGGCCTGCATCTCCAGCGGCATGTCGCCGATCTCGTCGAGAAAGAGCGTGCCCCGATCGGCCGCCTGGAACAGCCCCTTGCTCGGCTGCACCGCGCCGGTGAACGCACCGCGCTCGTGTCCGAACAGCTCGGCCTCGAGCAGCTGCTCGGGAATCGCCGCGCAGTTCACGGCCACGAAAGCCTGGTCGCGGCGCGGGCTGGCCAGGTGAATCGCCTTGGCGAGCAATTCTTTGCCGGTGCCGCTGGCGCCCAGCAACATCACGCTGGCCTGCGAATCGGCCACCCGGCGAGTCCGCTCGAGCACCTCCAGCATGGCCGAACTGCGGGTGACGATGCCGTGCTGCCAGTCCAGGCCGACCTGTCCGCCCGCGGGCGACCAGTCGATTGCCTGGCGGATCCGCAGCAGCAGTTCGCTGCTGTCGAAGGGCTTGGTCAGGAAGCCGAACAAGCCGTTCTGCGTCGCCGCGACCGCGTCGGGGATCGTGCCGTGGGCCGTCAGGATGATCACCGGCAGGACGGCGGCATCCGGCGCAGCCGCTCGAACAGAGGCCAGTCCGTCCATGCCCGGCATCCGCAGGTCGGTGATCACCAGGTCGGGACGGGTGCCGGCGACTTGCGCCAGGGCCTCTTCCGCGCAGGACGCGGCCACCACCTCGTAGCCGGCCGATCCGATGCGCATCGAGATCAGGGCGAGCAGGTCCGGGTCGTCGTCGACCAGCAGCACGACCGGGCGCGCGCGTGCCGCCGTGCCCACGGGCGGAGCATTCATGCCGGCTCCCCCCTCATCGGCGTGATCGTGCGGCCTCGCGCCGCGCAATCGCCGATCGATCTCGATGAGCGCGTCGAGCTTGAGCTTGAGCTCGTCGACCCGCGCCTTCTCGTCACGCAGCAGGCCCTCGTACCGGCGCGCCTCCTCGCGCAGATTCATCTCGTGCGAGCGCTGCTCGTCCTTGAGCGCCAGTTCGTGGCGCCGCTGTTCTTCGCGCAGCACCCGCAGCCGCTCGCCCGACAGGCGCAGCAGGTCGTGCTCAGGCTCGTCGCGCACGGCCCGTCGCGCCCTGCCGCCTCCAGCGGACTCGAGCAGCCGCTGGACGCGGAAATCGTCGCGCCATGCCGTCCGGGCCAGCGCATGAGTAAGGATCAGACGTCGCCGGTTGGCATCCTTCGGGTCGGCGGCAAACGCCTGCTGCGCGAGCAGGTGCTCGCGACGCTGCTCCTCGAGGCTTGAATCGAGCAATCGGCTGAACTGACGCGAAGCCTCCTGGTCACCGCACGGATCGACCACGACCGCGACCGGCTCCGGAACCGGCGCTGCAGGCGGCTGCGGGGCGGGGGGAGCCAACCAGTCGCGGATCGCCGCGCAGCCTGAGACCGTCATGACCAGCACGGCGATCGCCACCAGGCGCGCGACCGCGCGACCTGCCGTCATCGACGTCCGCTGATGAGGGCCAGGCGGACACGACGCCTCAACCCCGCTGCCACTGCACGGGCAAACTGACACGAAAACACGCTCCCTCGAGGGAATCAAGGACTTCGATGGTACCGCGATGGGCCGCGACGAACTCGCGGGCGATCGCCAGCCCAAGGCCATTGCCCTCGACAGACTCGGTTCGGTCCAGGCGCACGAAGGCCTCGAAGATTCGCTCGCGGTCCTCGGGAACGATGCCCGGGCCCTCGTCGCAGACCTCGACCGGATTCGATCCTCCGCCGCCAGACGGCAGGCTACCTTCACGCAGCCGCCATCCGGCGAGAACTTGATCGCGTTGGACACCAGGTTGTCGAACACGATCCGAAGCTGCTCGGCGCCTCCCTGGACCTTCAGCGGCGCCAGCGTGTCCTGCACGCGCACACCCCGCTGCTCGGCGACCAGCTGGTGGGCGGCCACGACCTCACGCAGCAGGCTGCTGATCGTGATGTCGACCGGCTGGATCCGCTCGGCGTCGTAAGACGCCTGCTGCAGGCGCAGCAGCACATCGATCAGCGTCTGCAGCCGCCTGACGTTGGTCGCCATGATGTCGGCGATCTTGCGCTGCTGCGTGGTCAGATGCCCCGCGACGTCGTCGATCAGCAGTTGCGTGCCCTCGCGGATGGCGGCCAACGGCGTTTTCAGCTCGTGCGACGCATTGCGCAAGAATTGATTGCGCTGGGACTCGAGTTCGATCAGGCGGCGACGCAGCCACTCGAGCCGGCGCCCCACGAACTTCATGTCGAGCGGCCCGTCGAGCCGGATCTCACGATCGCGCTGGCCACTGCCCAGCGAATCGATCGCACCCTCGAACTGCACCGCCAGCCGGTGAAACATGCTGCGAAACACCAGCACGACCGCCAGCGACAAGGGCAAGGCCGCGAGCATCACGAACGCCAGCCGATGCACCAGCGCCTCGGCATCACCCCGGAACGACGACACCGAGCCGGCCAGGATCTGATCGGTGCGGGTCAGCAATGCGGCCAGCGCCGCACGGATGTCGCCGAGCGAGGCGCCCAGGGCTTCGACCACGGCGGCCTGTTCGGGGTTGGTGCGGACCAGCCCGTACGCCTGTTCCTCGCGCGCCTCGAGGCGGCGAACCTCGTCGGCCAGCGGCGCGTTCACCGACAGATCGGTAAACGATTCGCTGGCCTAGCGCCATTTCAGCCGGACCGCGGCGTACTCGTCCAGCAGGGTCGGATCCGAGAGCACCTGGTACTGGCGGACCAGCCGCTCCATCGCCACCAGGTGATCGGTCATCTGCAGACCGTGGCGCACGCTGCCCACGGCCGAGTCGATCGCCACCACCCCGTCGCGTTGCAGTTGCGTGACCGCATAGACCGCATGCAGGCCCGCCAGCAGCAGCGGAACGAGCACCATCCCGTAGCCCAGCAGGATCAGGCGGATCAGGGATTTCGGGTACCGGTTCAGAAGGGGCATCACAAGCGCTCGCCGCAAAAAGGCGCGCTATGCCGGGGGCACTATCGGGACCGTCCCGATGCGTCCTCCGACGCGACACCCAGCATCCCTGGCAGGCGGTTTGACACGAGCGGACCCGCCCTCCGGCGGCCGGCCAAGCGGCGAAGGGACAGACCGGACTTTGTCAGGCCCGATCCGGTGCCGCCGGACGCCACGCTGGCGGGCTGCCCAAGGCGCGAAGGGACCTCGGGCGAGACCATTAGGGCCAACACCCTGCCGGCACTGCGCTGCGCGTGCCAGACGCGGCGCTGCTCAGCTCAAAGGCACCCGCGTCCAGCACCAACACCCCAGAAGCGGCAATTCGATCACCCCGGGTGTTCTCGGTGTTCGCGCTGGCGACAAGCGGCGCCGGACGGTCGCGCTGGATCAGCCGGATCACCACAGCCCGCTGATCAGCGAAGCCAGCAGCATGAAAGCCCACACCAGGGAGTCGCCGCCTTCGGCTGCCGGCCGGTAACGAACGAAGTCGCCATAGCGGGCAATCAGCGCTTCGACCACCTCGGAATCGGTGCGGCCCTTTTGCACCAGGCTGCGCAGTTCACTGTGCAGTTCGATGGCCAGCGCGCTATTCGCATCGGCCCGGTCGCGGTCTCACAGGCCGCAACTCAACTGCGCCGACAGGGCGGCACCCGCGCCTCGATGTGCTCGGCCGATTGCAGGTCCTGGCCGCCCATCGCCA
>JADJVQ010000114.1 GCA_016710525.1 Burkholderiaceae bacterium | reverse complement strand
GTCCAGCATCATCTTTGCCGCGCGCATCTTTAGCGCCGGGGTCATCTTCTCCGCCCGGGCCGCCATCGCCCGCTTCTGGGGCGCCGAAATCCTCGGTGAGTACCTCCTGATCATCGCCACGGTGAACATCGTCGCGGTGGTGATGCCGCTCGGCTTTGGAAACCATCGGCACCTATTTTGCTGCCGAGTACCGCTCGAAGGGCGAAGGCCGGCTGCTGCGCGGCTTCATGCTGCGCGCCTACAGCCATGTCGCGATCACCGCGATGCTGCTGCTGGTCCTCGGCTATCCGCTGGCGGCGCTGTTCGGCGAGCCGGGCCGGTGCTGCCGCCCACTGGCTGCCGGCCGTTGCTGATGGCTGCCGCCCGCGTGGTCTGCCGCAACAGCGCGCTGCTGGTTGGCCTCAAACGCCCGTTCGCGGGTTTTCGTCAACACCATTTTTCGCCCGCTGATCGTTCTCTGCTTCGCCTTCGCGACGCTGGCGCTGAACTCCGAGCAGAAGTTCGCCGAAATGATCTGGCTGCTTGCCATCGGCTTTGCCGTCATTGCCGCCGCGCAGTTCGTCTACGTCCTCACGGCGGCACGCAGCGTGCCCGCCGAGGCAGAGGTGCGTCCGATCGAGTGGCGCCGCTGGTGGCGTTTCGCCATGCCGTGGGTGGTGATCGCGCTCGCCACCGATTTCTTCTTCGACATCGACCTGTTGATCCTCTCGAACCTCCTCGACCGCGAAACCCTCGCCGTGTTCGGCGTTTGCACCCGGGTCTTCTCCATCGTCGCCTTCGGCGTTTCGGCCGTCTACGCCGTGACCCTGCCCGAGATGTTCGAGCGCAATGCGGCCAGCGACCGGGCCGGGTTCCTGCGCCAGATCGGCGAGGCCAACCTCGTTGCCTGCGGCATCTCGCTGGCGCTGTTCGTCGCCGTGGCGGTCACCGCGCCGCTGCTGCTGATGCTGTTCGGCCCGGCCTTCGCGGCCGGTACCGCTCCGCTCGCCGTGCTCTGCCTCGCGCTCTGCGTGCGCTCGCTGTTCGGCCCCGCCGCACTGGTGCTGTCGATCCACGACCGGCCCTATGCGACGTTGCCCGCCATTGGGCTCGGCATGGGCATCCTGGTCGGCTGCAACCTGCTGCTGGTCCCGCGCACGGCCTGCTGGGCGCCGCCATCTCGGCCCTTGCCGCGCAGACCTTCTGGTCGGCGGCGATGTGGCTGACGGCGAAGCGCATCGCCGGGATCGATGTATCGATTGCGCCGAGGCTGCGGGAGCTGGTGGGCGAAACCCGCCCCGGTGCGTCAGCCCCACCTTGATCCCCCCCCCAGGGGAGGGGCGACCTTTGGAAACACCATCCCGAAGTCGTCTCCCTCCCCTCGATGGGGAGGGATCAAGGGTGGGGTGGGCCACCCGCTCCGGTATTGGAGTAGGCGGACGCCGCCCCTACCGCCCCAGCAGCGTATCCAGCCTCGCCCGCCAGCGCGCCACGCGGCCCATGCTCATCCCCGAGTCATAGTCCTCGGTGACCTTGGTGTAGAACTTCTCCATCACCACGTAGTCCTGCCCGAAGAGCTGCTGCTTTAGGTAAGCGCCGATTGCTCGTAGCCGTAGCGGCGGAGCAGGGCGAGGGCGACCTCGTTTTCCGGCCTGACGAAGGTGAAGGCCTTGTGGAACTTGC
This sequence comes from Burkholderiaceae bacterium, assembly GCA_016710525.1. GTDB lineage: Bacteria > Pseudomonadota > Gammaproteobacteria > Burkholderiales > Burkholderiaceae_E > Quisquiliibacterium. The sequence goes on along the minus strand of JADJVQ010000114.1, from coordinate 4,009 downwards.
CGTTGTCCCAGTGCTCGTCGAACACGCGCATGCCGTGCATGCCGAGCCGGGTCTTGCGGTGCGAGGGAAAGATCCAGCTCCAGTAGCGGAAGATCGAGCCGCATTCCGGACCTGAGATCAGCCCGCCGCCGGCAACGCCATCGACCGTCAAGATGATGACGTGAAACGGGTCGACGCGCTGCAACGCCCTCAAGAGGCTTTGGTCAGCCGGCCCTTCTCGTGCTGCTTGAAACGCTCGAATAGTGTGGGGACTCGTCGATCACCGCCATCAGTTCGCGGTGGATCATGTTGAGTTCGTCGGGCTTTGCCGCGTGGTAGCCGAGTTCGGGCATCGCTGCCTCCGGGTGGGTTTGGGCCATTCTCGCGGAAAACCGCCGAGAAAGCGTTTACCGCCAAGGTTTCCATAGGCCTAAAGGGCGACAAGTGGTCTGCTTGCCCGGACCATGGCGCTTGGCTAGAACGAGGCGCAAAGAGGAGGATCTTTGATGAGCGAAAGTCTGGTGTTCCAGCCGAGCGAGGCTGCGAAGGTGCGCACGCTGACCAGCGCGGCGCAGTATGCCGAGGCCTATGCCCGCTCGGTCAGCGATCCGAACGGCTTCTGGAAGGACGTGTCGCAGCGCATCGACTGGGTCAAGCCGCCGACCATCATCAAGAACACCACCTACGAATACCCCAATGTCTCGATCAAGTGGTACGAGGACGGGGTACTTAACCTCTCGGCCAACTGCATCGACCGGCATCTGGCGGAACGCGGCGACCAGGTCGCCATCATCTGGGAAGGGCGACACGCCCGGGACCCAGGAACTCATCACCTACCGCAAGCTGCACGAGCGCGTCTGCCGCTGCGCCAATGTGCTGAAGTCGCTCGGCGTCAAGAAGGGCGACCGCATCACCATCTACCTGCCGATGATCCCGGAGGCCGCCGTGGCCATGCTGGCCTGCGCGCGGATCGGCGCGGTTCACTCGGTGGTCTTCGGCGGCTTCTCGCCGGATTCGCTTGCCGGGCGCATCAATGACTGCGATTCGCGCCTGGTCATCACCGCCGACGAAGGCCGCCGCGGCGGCAAGACCATTCCGCTCAAGAAGAACGTTGACGAGGCGCTGAAGAACGCCCCGGGCGTCGACAAGGTGCTGGTGGTCCACAATACCGGCGCGGAGGTCGCCATGAAGGGGGCCCGCGACGTCTGGTGGCACGAGGCCGCCGCAGGCGTCGAGCCGTTCTGCGAGCCCGAGCCGATGAACGCCGAGGACCCGCTGTTCATCCTCTACACCTCCGGCTCCACCGGCAAGCCCAAGGGCGTGCTGCACACCACCGGCGGCTACCCGTCTGGGCCTCCCTGACGCATGAGATGTCTTCGACTACAAGCCGGGCGAGGTCTTCTGGTGCACGGCGGATATCGGCTGGGTCACGGGCCACTCCTATGTGGTCTATGGCCCGCTTGCGAACGGCGCGACCACGCTGATGTTCGAGGGCATCCCCACCTGGCCCGACGCCTCGCGCTTCTGGCAGGTGATCGAAAAGCACAAGGTCAACATCTTCTACACCGCCCCGACCGCGATCCGCTCGCTGATGGGCGCGGGCGACGGACTGGGTCGACAAGTCCGACTGCCAGTCGCTCCGCCTGCTCGGCTCGGTGGGCGAGCCGATCAATCCGGAAGCCTGGCTCTGGTATCACCGCGTGGTCGGCAAGAGCCGCTGCGAGATCGTCGATACCTGGTGGCAGACCGAGACCGGCGGCATCATGATCTCGCCGATGCCCGGCGCGACTGGCCGAAGCCCGGTTCGGCGACGTTGCCGATGCCGGGCGTGCAGCCACTGGTGCTGTCGCCCGAGGGCAAGCTGCAGGAGCAGACCAAGGCCGAGGGCGTGCTCTGCATCAAGGACAGCTGGCCGGGCCAGATGCGCACCGTCTACGGCGACCACGCGCGGTTCGTTTCGACCTATTTCGAGACCTACAAGGGCTACTACTTCACCGGCGACGGCTGCCGCCGCGACGAGGACGGCTACTACTGGATCACCGGCCGCGTCGACGACGTGATCAACGTGTCCGGTCATCGCCTCGGCACCGCCGAAGTCGAGAGCGCGCTGGTCGCGCATCCCAAGGTCGCCGAAGCCGCGGTGGTCGGCTACCCGCACGACCTCAAGGGGCAGGGCATCTACTGCTACGTCACGCTGATGGCGGGCGAAACCAGTTCCGATGCGCTGAAGACCGAGCTACGCAACTGGGTGCGCAAGGAAATCGGCCCGATCGCCTCGCCCGACCTGATCCAGTTCGCGCCGGGCCTGCCCAAGACCCGCTCCGGCAAGATCATGCGCCGCATCCTGCGCAAGATCGCCGAGAACGACTACGGCGCCCTCGGCGACACCTCAACCCTGGCCGACCCCGCGTCGCGTGACCGCCCTGATCGAGAACCGGCAGAAACCGGTTGAAGCCTCAGGCGCACCCGGATGCCAGTCACCGCGTGGTGCCTGCTTGTCAAATGCGTGCCCCGGCCCGATCTACGGCCGGACACTGGGACACACGCATGCTGCTCGACATCCGCTTTCCTCGACGACGCCACCCGCCCCATCGCGCCAAAGCTCGCCGGCCTGACCGCGGCGCGAAGGCGCCCGGCCGCCATCTCGCCGCCGTGCACGATCACTTTCGCGGCGAATGGCGACGCTGCGCAGCTTGATCGAGCGCGCCACGGCCGGCGAAGTCTCGGCCGCCGAGCTTCAAGCAGCAGGCCGATGCCATGCCGATGGTCGCCAACTACCGGCGCTTCGGCAATCTCTGCGGCCAGCACTGCCAGATCATCAACATGCACCACGATCGAGGACCAGTCGATCTTCCCGGCGCTGCTGCGAGCAGGGCGAGGCCTCCGCCGCGTCGCCGACCGGCTCGAGGAAGAGCATGGCATCGGTCCACGAATTGCTGGTCCGCCTCGTCGCTGCGATCAACGACCTGATCGGCACGCCCTCGGAACAGAAGTTCGCGGACTGCCGGCAGCTTTACGACGCCCTGGAGCGCGTTCTTCTGTCCCATTTCGGCTACGAGGAAGACAGCATCGGCGACGCGCTGGGCTACTACGGCATCGGCGCCTGAGCCGCACCGTTGTTTCCGCCGCCCCGTTGTTTCTGCCGCAATGTCGCGGCATCGTCGGCGGCACTGATTCACCGAGACCGCTCTTCATGCCACTCGCCGCAAAGTCCCTCGTCGTGGCCTTCATGGTCGCCACGCTCCTCGCCACGCCGGCACTGGCGCAGTCGCTGGAGCAGATGGCGGGCCAGATGATCGTCGTCGGCTTTTCCGGCGACGACGCGACCGACAAGTCGGTGCTGGCGCTGCAGAAGGAGCTCGCGGCGGGCGACCTCGGCGGGGTGATGTTCCTCAAGACCAACGTCAAGAACAAGGCATCCGTCATCGCCATGAACGCGGCCTTCCGCGACGCCGCGCCGGACCTGCCCCCCTTCATCACCCTCGACCAGGAGGGCGGGCTGGTCGAGCGGCTGACCAGGGATGTCGGCTTCAAGGAAGTCCCGAACGCCGCGACCATCGCCGCCGAGTATACCCCCGAGCAGTCTCGCGCCGTCTATGACGGCCTCGCCGAGGGGGTCAAGGCGTGGGGATTCAACGTCAATTTCGCGCCCGTCGTCGATCTCGGGATCAATCCCAACAACCAAGTGATCGCCAAGTTCGGCCGTGCCTATGGCAAGAGCGGCAGCGTGGTCGCAGCCTATGCCGGCGCGGTGATCGCCGCGCACCACGCAGCGGGTCTCGTCACCTCGCTCAAGCACTTTCCCGGCCACGGTTTCCTCAACCGCCGACAGCCACGGAGGGCTTCGTCGATATCACCCGCACCTGGAAGGACGCCGAGCTCGATCCCTATCGTGACCTGATCGCCGGCGGCTACCAGGATTCGTCATGGTCGGCCACCTGATCGACACCGATGTCGATCCCTCTGGCCTCCCCCGCAAGCCTCTCCAAACCCTGGATCGACGGGGTGCTGCGTGGAAAACTCGGGTTCA
>JADJVQ010000113.1 GCA_016710525.1 Burkholderiaceae bacterium | reverse complement strand
CCTTCTCTCGCGCTCGACGTGTTCCTGCGGGCTCGGGCCGGCGACCCCGCCTTGCCCGCAGGGCACTCTCGCGGCGGTCCGTGCCCTGGCCGTCTGCGAAGATCAGCGGCTGCTGCAGGCGTGCCCGCTGGCGCAGCAGCAGGGTGTGCACGCGGGCATGAAGCGAGCCACCGCGCTGGCCCTGCTGCCCGATCTGCTGCTGCGTGAACGCGACCCCCGGCTCGAGCTCGATGCCCTGCAGCAGGCGGCCGGCTGGGCCCTGCAGTTCACGCCTTCGGTCAGCCTGCAGTTCACACCGTCCGCGGGCCTGCTGCCTGTGCCGCCGGCCGCACGCCGGGCCAGTGGCCTGCTGCTGGAGATCGAACCCAGTGTCCGGCTGTTCGGCGGACGCGAACCCCTGATCGCAAGGTTGCGCAGCGGCCTGTCCGACCTGGGCTTCACCACCCGGATCGCCTGTGCGCCCACGGCCACCGGTGCCTGGCTGATGGCCCGCCACCAGGACGGTCTGTTCGCCGACGGGCCCGTAGCGCTCAACGCCTGTCCTGCGCCGGTCGGTCGCTCGACACCGCCCGCCCGCATGCCGACGTGCTCGAGTCACTGGGCGCGCACTCCCTGAAACAGCTGGTGCAGCTGCCCCGTGCGGGTGTGGCGCGCCGCTTCGGACGCAGCCTGCTCACCGAACTCGATCGCGCCTTCGGCCGGGTGCCCGAACCCCGCGAGTGGTTCGAGGCGCCGGCGGTCTTCCAGTCCCGGCTCGAGCTGCTGGCGCAGGTCGAGGACACCCAGGCGCTGCTGTTCGGGGCACGCCGGCTCATCCTGGCCTTGTGCGGCTGGCTGGGCGCCCGCCATGCCGCCGCCCGCTGCATCGAACTGCTCGCGCTGCACGACGACATCGCGCCCACGGTCATCGAGCTGCAACCCGCCGACCCCACCCGCGACGCCGACCGCCTGGTCCTGCTGCTGCGCGAAAAACTCGCGGTCACCCGGCTGCGTGCGCCGGCCCACACGCTGCAGCTGGCCTGCCATCAGGTCGTCGTGATGGCCGCCGTCAACGCGACGCTGTTCCCGCTGCCGGCCAGCGCCCGCGAAGGCCTGGGCCGGCTGATCGAGCGCCTGCAGGCCCGACTCGGGCACGATCGCGTGCTGCGCCTGCTGCCAGTGGCCGATCACCGGCCCGAGAGCGCGTACCGCCTGGCCAGCGCAACGGTCGACTCCCTGGTGGCCGAGCCCGCACCCATGGGCCGGACAGCCGCGCCGGCCCCGGGCATCGGCATGGACACCGGCTCGAGTACGGACGCGGGCCCGCACTGGGGTGCGTTACCCAGGCCGCTGTGGATGCTCGAAAAACCGCAGGCGCTCACCGAACGCAACAACCGGCCCTATGGCCATGGTCCGCTCACGCTGCTGGCCGGTCCCGAGCGCATCGAAAGCGGCTGGTGGGACAGCCGCCTGGTGCAGCGAGACTACTTCATTGCCAGCGACGAAAGCGACATGCTGCTGTGGATCTATCGCGAGCGCCTGCCCGAGGCTGGCGCTCGCCACGGCTGGTTCCTGCAGGGACGCTTCGGCTGACCCGCCCGTCCCCACGCCCAAGTCTCAGGCCAGGCTGCGCACCGTATAGCCGCCCGACTTGTCGTCGAGGTCGAGCTCGATCAGTCCGCGGTCGCGCGCCTCTTCGAGCAGCCGATTGAACGAACGAAAGCCGTAGTAGCTCTCGTTGAATCCGGGTTTGCGCCGCTTCAAGGTCTGTTTGACCATCGAACCCCAGATCTTCTCGCCATCGCCCCGTTCGGCGGCGAGCGCTTCGATCATGCCAACCACCAGTTCGAGCGCCTGCAGGCGCCGATCGTCGGACTGCTGATCGCGGGCCTCGTCGCGCCCTTCGTCACGTGACTCCTCGCGCCCTCCATCGCGCGCCCTGTCGGCGGCGACCTCGGACGGCACATCGGCGAAAGCCGGCGCCGGCGCGGGCACTGGCGCTGCTTCGGCGCCGCGACCGCGCTGGCGCCCGCGCGAAGGCCGGGCACCCGCTTCTCGCGGCTCGGATGCGGCCCCCCGGCGGCGGCACGACGATTGAGTCCGCCAGCGCATCACCCGGATCAGCGACCACGACCGGGATCTCCGAGACATCGCCCTCTTCAGCGGCCTGGGGCGCCTCGACGACATCCACAGCCTCGGCGGTCTTGCGCGTGCGGCGACGGCGCGCCGGCGCCGCTGCGGGCACCGCTGGCGATGCATCGACGACAAGCGTCCGGCAAGTCGGACGACGGCTGCTCCAACGTGCCCTCGAGCGGCACCGACACGGCCGAAACCAATGACGAGACAGCCTCCGCGGCGACAGCGCCCGCCTTGCGGCGCGGACGGCGCGCTGCCGGCCGCGGTGCGACTTCGACGACCGGTTCGGCATCGGCATCGGCATCGGCATCGGCCGTTGCAAGCGCATCGGCATCGGCATCGGACTCGACATCGACGACAGAGTCCCCGGCAAGATGGGCGATGACATCGGCGGACACCGACAACATGGTTTCCACCGGCTCGGACGGGATCGCATCCGCGACGACTCCATCTTCAGGCGCCGCCATCGACGCCTGCACCGCTGCAGGGTCGGCGATGCCGATTCGGCGCGGCTGAGACCTGCGCGTGCGGTCGGGTCCGCGGTCCGCGCCCCGTTCCGCAGGGCGGTCGGCGTTGCGCTCGGCGCCTCGATCAGCACCCCGGTCCGCCAGACGATCGCCACCGCGCTCGGAAAGCCGCTCGGGCCCTCGATCACCGGCGCGCTCGCCCGTTCTCTCGGCGCCGCGCTCTTGGTTCCGCTCTTGGGTCCGCTCTTGGGTGCGCTCGCCCGATCGCTCGCCGGTGCGCCGTCGGCTCGGCCGGGCAGCAGCCACGCGGACAAGGTCGTCGTAGTAAATGAATTCGTCGCAGTTGTTGATCAGCAGCTCGGAGGTCGAGTTCTTCACCCCAACCCCGATCACCGTCTTCGCGTTCTCGCGAAGCTTGCTCACCAGCGGTGAAAAATCGGAGTCGCCGCTGATGATCACAAAGGTGTCGACGTGCGACTTGGTGTAGCACAGGTCCAGGGCGTCGACGACCATGCGGATGTCGGCCGAATTCTTGCCCGACATCCGGACGTGCGGGATCTCGATCAGTTCGAACGACGCCTGGTGCATCGTCGCCTTGAATTCGCGGTAGCGGCCCCAGTCGCAATACGCCTTCTTCACGACGATGCTGCCCTTGAGCAGCAGGCGTTCGAGCACCTTGTTGATGTCGAAGTCCTGGTACTTGGCTTCGCGAACGCCCAAGGCGACGTTCTCGAAATCGCAAAAGAGCGCCATGCTCTTGGTGTCGTTCTGCCGGTCGGTCATCGTGCGCTTCCCTGTGATCGGACCCGACCCTACCACACGGCCCTGCCCGCCGCGGGGGCGGCAGCGGCGCCCGCGGCTGCGCCGATCAGGCGCGCGGCAATCCGAGCATCTGGTCGATCTTGACGAAGTATTTCCGCGCGAATGCCAGCAGCTCGCCCTCGGTGGGATGATCGAGCGATTCGATCCCCACGACGCGCCGCGCAAAATCGGCGCGATGGCTGTCCACGTGATGGCGGAACGCGACCTTGGCCTGGCCAGGCCCCACCAGCAGGACCTCGGGCGAATCGCCGGCCGCAGCCACGATCTCGTCGAAGAATTTCGCGTCCTCGGCCGAATGACCGGCACCGACGCTGCCGGAACGATGATGGACCTGGCGATGCCCGCCGTGATGGCGGACGATGGACTTCTCGACGCTGTCGGCCGAAAAGCCGATCACCTTGGCTTCTCGATGATCGAGCCAGATCACTGCGTGAATGTGGGACATGCATACTCCGTGCGGATGAAAGCGGCGACGGATCGCCGGGATTTGGTGAGGGAATTGGACCGGGCACGCGCAGTGCCCGGCAGCGTCAGAGCGATGTCACCGTGCCGGTGACCCGCGATCGAACGCCGAAAGTCAGAGGCGGGCGTGGTGCACGCCGTGCTGCTGCTCGTCGCGCGACTGGCAGACGATGCAGCGCAGGGCCAGCGGCTGGGCGTGCAGGCGGGCTTCGCCGACGTCCTGCCCGCAGCTGACGCAGGTGCCGTAGGTGCCAGCGTCGATGGCCGCCAGCGTGGCATTGATCGCCGCCAGTTCCTTCAAGTCGCGGTCGGCTTCGGCCAGATCGATTCCGCTCTCGGAGGCCGCGAACGACTGCTCGCCGCTGTCGGTCCCGCCACGTCCGCCCGATGAGTCGACGGCAGCTTGTTCCAGCTTGCCGCTGACCTCGCCGCGCAAGACAGCGGAGCGGGCCACCAGCGCCCGTGCCAGCGCCTGCAGATCTTCTTGTTTCATTGCCATCCATTACCCCTGGTCTGATGCGAGTTGCTGCGACAGACCCTATGCTACGCGCCGCCTGCCGCCTGTCATTGATCGAACTCAATGCGCAGGTTCGGCGCGGGCGAAGTCGGGCGGCGCCTGACGCGGGGCCGCCCCACCCGCCCCCTGGGCCGGGCCCGCCCCCGTGGGTGCTCGGGGCGGGGGGGGCCCCGGTGCGGCCGCCGTCGTGCTGCGGACGGGTGCCGGTGCCGATGGGGCCGCGGATCCAGAGACCGTGGCCGGCGCGATCAGATCGATCGCATCGGTGATCAGCCCATCCAAACCCCAGTCGAGCAGCATCCGGGCCCGCAGCGGATCATTGACCGTGTAGCTGAGCACCTTCAGCCCGAGCGCATGCGCCTGCGCGATCAGTTCGGCATCGACGTGCCGATGGGACACGTCGATCGCCACGCAGCCCAGCGCCTGGGCGCGAGCCGCCCAGTCTGCCGGCACGCTGTCCATCAGCAGCGCGCGCGGCAGGCTCGGCGCGGCCAGGGCAGCGGCCGCGAGCGCGTCTTCGGAAAACGACGACAGCACCGGCGGCACCGCGGCGCCTGCCCACAGCGCCTGCGCCTCGAGCGCGGCGGCGGCGCCGGTTTCGCGCTCGCGACCCGGGCATGGCTTGATCTCGATGTTGGCCAGGCAGTCATTGGCCCGCAACCAGCGCGCGACCCGGGCCAGCGTCGGGATGCCTTCCCCCGCGTATGCCGGCGAGTGCCAGCTGCCGGCATCCAGCCGCGACAGCTCGCCCAGGCCGAGCGCGGCCACGCGGCCGCGGCCATCGGTGGTGCGCTCGAGCATCGGATCGTGCATCAGGATCAGCGCCCCATCGGCCGACAGCTTCACGTCGAACTCGAACATCGTGTAGCCCAGGCTGGCACCGTGGCGGATCGCGGCCAGCGTGTTTTCGGGCGCGAGTTTGCCGGCGCCACGATGGGCCCAGCGCGCCGGATAGGGCCAGGCGATGACTTGCATCTCACTTCTCCGTTTCGACCAGTCCCTTGACGAACCAGCGCTGCATCAGCACCACCACCGCCACCGGGGGCAGCATCGCCAGCATCGCGGTGGCCATCACCAGATTCCATTCGGTGGCCGCATCGCCCCCGGAGATCATCCGCTTGATGCCGATCACCACCGTGTACATCGACTCCTGGGTGGTGATCAGCAGCGGCCACAGGTACTGGTTCCAGCCCAGGATGAACAGGATCACGAACAGCGCCGCGATATTGGTGCGCGACAGCGGCAGCAGCACGCTCCAGAAGAAGCGCAGGGGTCCGGCGCCGTCGATGCGCGCCGCCTCGGTGAGCTCGTCGGGGACGGTCAGGAAGAACTGGCGGAACAGGAAGGTGGCGGTGGCCGACGCGATCAGCGGCAGCGTCAGGCCGGTGTAGGTGTCGAGCAGCTTCAGATCGCTCATCACCTGGTAGGTGGGCATGATGCGCACCTCGACCGGCAGCATCAGCGTCACGAAGATCAGCCAGAAGCAGGCCTGGCGAAACGGGAAGCGGAAATAGATCAGCGCGAACGCCGAAATCAGCGAGATCATGATCTTGCCGATCGCCACGGTCAGTGCCATCACCAGGCTGTTCAGCAGCATTCGCCCGACCGCGGCCTGGCTGTTGCCCGCGCCCGCCGAGAGCACCTCGGTGTAGTTGGCGATCAGGCGGTCGCCGGGCACCAGCGACATCGGCGCGGCCATCACCTGCTCCTGCGTCTGCGTGGAAGCTACGAACGCCACGTACAGGGGCAGCATCACCACCGCCACGCCCGCGATCAGCACCAGATAGGTGACGACATCCAAGATTCGATTCCGTTCGACCATCGTCACGCCCCCGGCATCAGTACTGGACCTTCTTTTCGACGTACCGGAACTGAAGGAACGTGAGCACGATCACCACCGCCATCAGCACCACCGACTGCGCCGCCGAACCGCCGATGTCCAGCGCCTTGAATCCGTCGTGGTAGACCTTGTAGACCAGGATCTCGGTGGCATTGGCCGGCCCGCCCCCGGTGGCAGCATCGACGATCGCGAAGGTGTCGAAGAACACGTACACCACGTTGATCACGAACAGGAAGAAGGTGGTCGGCGACAGCAGCGGAAGACGATCGAGCGGAAGGTTCGCCAGGCGCCCGCGCCGTCGATCGCCGCCGCCTCGATCAGCGACTTGGGGATCGACTGCAGCCCGGCCAGGAAGAAGATGAAGTTGTAGCTGACCTGCTTCCAGACGGTGGCCAGGATGATCAGGGTCATCGCCTGGTCGCCATCGAGCACGTGGTTCCAGGTGATGCCCACCCCGCGCAGCCAGTGGGTCGCGATGCCCAGCGTCGGATTGAACAGGAACATCCACAGCACACCGGCGATCGCCCAGGCCACCGCATAGGGCCAGATCAGCAGCGTTCGCAGCAGCAGCCGTGCCCGCACCGCGCGATCGGCAAAATAGGCCAGCAGCAGGCTGAGCGCAGCCCGAGCACCGTGGCCGCCAGCGAGAAGACCGCGGTCACCTGGATGGAGTTCAGGTACAGCGGATCCTTGAACAGGGTGGCGAAGTTCTCCAGCCCGACGAACTCCAGGTTGCCGCCGAAGGCATCCTGCAAAAAGACCGACTGGAACAGCGCCTGCACGGCGGGCCAATAGAAAAAGACCCCTACGATGGCCAGTTGCGGGAGCAGCAATGCCCAGGGCAGCCAGCCCGACTTGAAGACGACGCGCTTTTCCATGGTCCCCATCGGTGGATCGGCACGCGCGGCGCCGCCGGGCGCCGGCCGCGGACTCAGTCCTGGGCGGTGCGCTCGAAGCGTGCCAGCAGGTCGTTGGCCCGCGAGGTCATCTTGCCCAGGGCCTGCTTGGCCGTCTGCTTGCCGGCGAACAGGCCTTCCATCTCTTCATGAACCACGTCGCGGATCTGCACGAAGTTGCCCACCCGGACCCCGCGCGACTTCTCGGTGGTCTTGATGATCATCTGCTGGACCGAGACGTCGGTGCCCGGGTTCTTTTCGTAGAAGCCGCTCTTCTTGGTCAGGTCGTACGAGGCCATGGTCAGCGGCAGGTAGCCGGTCTGCTGATGCCATTCGGCCTGCACCTCGGGGCCGGACAGGAAGCTGAAGAACTTCGCGATGCCCTTGTATTCGGCCGGTTTCTTGCCCGACATCACCCACAGGCTGGCGCCGCCGATGACCGAGTTCTGCGGCGCTCCGGCCACGTCGGTGTAGTACGGCAGCTTGGCGATGCCGAAATTGAACTTGGCATTGCGCTTGACGTTGGCATAGGCGGCAGAGCTGCCGGTGAACATCGCGCATTCGCCGCTGAAGAACTTGGCGTCGCCCTCGTTGGTGCGGCCGGCATAGGTGAAATAGCCCTTCTTGGACCAGTCCGCCAGGTTGGCCAGGTGCTTCTCGTGCAGCGGTGTATCGACCGCCATGCGCGACTTCAGGCTGGCAAAGCCATTGTTCTCGGTGGCGAACAGCACGTTGTGCCAGGCCGAGAAGTTTTCCATGTGAACCCAGCTCGGCCAGCTGGTGGTGTAGCCGCACTTGGTCGCGCCGGAAGCCTTGACTTTCGCCGCAGCCGCGGCCACCTCGGGCCAGGTCTCGGGCGGCTTGGACACGCCGGCGGCGGCCAGCGCGTCCTTGTTGAAATAGAAGACCGTGGTGGAGCTGTTGAACGGGAACGACAGCATCTCGCCCTGGCGGGTGGTGTAGAAGCCCGCCACTGCCGGCACATACGAGGCACGGTCGAACTTCTCGCCGGCGTCCTTCATGATCTTCTCGACCGGCACGATCGCCCCCTTGGAGGCCATCATCGTCGCGGTGCCGACCTCGAAGACCTGCACGATGTGCGGCGCGCTGCCGGCACGATACGCGGCGATCGACGCGGCCATCGACTCGGGGTACGAGCCCTTGAACACCGGCACGACCTTGTAGTCGGGCTGGCTCTTGTTGAAGCGCTCGGCCAGGCCGTTCAGGCGATCGCCCAGGGCGCCCGTCATCGAGTGCCACCATTGAATTTCGGTTTGTGCAGCTGCGGTGCCGGACAGGGCCATCAGCGCCAGGCAGACGCCCGACAGTCGGAACAGGGGTTTCATCTCCATCTCCTCGGAAAGCGAAACTCGGGATTATTTTGACTGCAGATGACAAGCATACGTCACTGCACCGCTGGCGGTGATCAGTCCGTTCGCGGTGCTTTGCTGCCCTGGATCGGCTCGCCGCTGTCGCGTTCGGCCACCGCCTGGTGAAAACCGGCTTCCTGCGCCCGCTGCTTGAACCACAGGCCTTCCGGCGAGTGGCGCGTCATGCCGTCGAACAGCGTCGCCAGCGTCTGGGTCGTGCGCATGCCCATGTTGTCGAACGCGCTGTTGATCGCGGTCTTTTGCATCCACAGCTGGTTCT
>JADJVQ010000112.1 GCA_016710525.1 Burkholderiaceae bacterium | reverse complement strand
CGCGCGGATCGGCGAACATCGCCTCGATCGTGGTCATCGTGTAGCAGTCGCGCATGGCCAGGACCACGGTCGTCCCGGACGGCGCCGCGAGCCCCTGCAGCAGCGGGCGTGCCATCTGCGCGGATGTCGAGCCGGGAAAGGAAGGAAGACGTGCGCGAACGACAGCACGCCAGGCGCCAGCGAATAGCCGCCGGACTTCGCATCGATCGTGACATACCCGAGGCTGGCGAGCGTGTGGATGAGGCGGGACGCCACGGGGCCTAAAGGCAGGTCCGCAGCGCGGCCCTTATCCTGTTTGGAAGCGGCCCGTCATCGTTCGAGCGGAGGGCCTGCAGCACGCGCAGGCCACGCGCACCAGCGTGGTGGCCCATGCGCGTCGCGCGCTTCGGTGACGTCGCCCTGCTTCCCACCGCGGCGCCCGGCGTGCCCGCCACCGCGGGCAGCCTCGGCCTGGTTCTGCCGACGCTCCGGGGCACGTCCGGCAGCACGGGCTTTCCACCCGGCGCTCGCCCGGATTTGACGGCTTGGTCGAGGCGTGTTGAGCGGGCGGGCGCGTTCAGTACTTGCCCGGATCGCTTCACCGGCCCGCTGTAGCGTTCCCGCCCGGGCTTGCCCGAGAGGGCGGCAACTCCAGCGGCGGTGGTCCACCTTGCAGTCCGGCACCTGGTCGAGCAGATCGCGGATCAGTTGAGCCGGCCGGCGCGCTGGTCGTTGAAATCCACCACGCGCCATGGCGCGTGCTTCTTGTGCGTCGCGCCGAACATGGCTTCACGGGCGCGGCCGTACTCGTCGTAGAGCTCGCGGGCCTTGAGATCGATGGGCGATATCTTCCAGCGCTTCATCGGGTCATTGGCGCGTTCTGCAAAGCGTTCCTCCTGCTCGGCCTGGTCGGTCGCCAGCCAGTACTTGAACAGCAGGATGCCGTCATCGACCAGCATCTTCTCGAACACCGGCGCCTGCTGCAGGAAGGCCTCGGTCTCGGCTTCGGTGCAGTACCCCATCACCTTCTCGACGCCGGCGCGGTTGTACCAGCTGCGATCGAACAGCACCATCTCGCCCCGCGGCCGGCGATGCGGGACGTAGCGCTGGAAATACCACTGCGTGCGTCGATCTCGGTCGGCTTCGAGAGCGCGACCACGCGCACCTGCCGCGGGTTCAACCTTCCGCGATGGCGTGATGCACCCGCCCTTGCCGGCGGCGTCGCGGCCCTCGAAGATCACCAGCATCCGGTGTCCAGCGTGCCTCAGCCAGTGCGCGAGGTTGTTGAGTTCGAGCTGCAGCGGCTCGAGGGCGGCTTCGTATTCTTTCTTCTTCATCGTGATTCCAGGTGGGTGCTGCGCCGCAGGCGGTGGCGCTCCTGGCGCATGACCGCGCGCCCATGACCAGCGCACATCTTACGCGGGTCAGCTTCCGCGCTCAACCGCGCGGCCGGCGACCAGCGCCTCGTCGACCAGGAAGCCCGTTTTTCGGGCGTCGGGTAAGGGCGGACCAGGCGCGTCTCAAGCGTCGCCACCACTCGGCGCGGAGCCTGCTCGATCCTCGCTGCGTGCGCCGGCTCCCTGTCGGCACCCTGTTTTGCCTATGGCGACGATAGGGGGAGAACGATCACCGGAAACACGGCCAGCATGTAGACTTAATCTTTCATCGCAAATGTTGATCGGCGTTGATTCGAAGCTTGAAACAGTGCCGCATGATGGGTTCTTGCCGCCTTCTCGTCATGCTGGCGAGCCGCGGTCAACGCAAACACGAACGGAGATGGACATGGACACGAAGAATCTGAACACGGCCGGCAAATGCCCGGTGATGCACGGCAGTGCCACCGCGACCGGCATATCCAACATGGCGTGGTGGCCAAAGGCGCTGAACCTGGACATCCTGCATCAGCACGACAGCAAGACCAACCCGATGGGACAGGGCTTCAACTACCGCGAAGAGGTCAAAAAGCTCGACGTCGCGGCACTGAAGAAAGACCTCCACGCGGTGATGACCGACAGCCAGGACTGGTGGCCCGCTGACTGGGGGCATTACGGTGGCTTGATGGTGCGCATGGCCTGGCACGCGGCAGGCTCTTACCGCGTGGCAGATGGCCGGGGTGGTGCTGGCACGGGCAACCAGCGGTTTGCACCGCTCAACTCGTGGCCCGACAACGTGAACCTGGACAAAGCGCGCCGTCTGCTTTGGCCTGTCAAGAAAAAGTACGGCAACCGACTCAGCTGGGCTGACCTGATCATCCTGGCGGGCAATGTGGCGTATGAATCCATGGGCTTGAAAACCTACGGCTTCGCCTTTGGCCGCGAAGACATCTGGCACCCCGAGCAAGACGTGTACTGGGGCTCTGAAAAAGAATGGCTCGCGTCCACCCGCCACGACGGCGACAAGCGCGACCAGTTAGAAAACCCGCTGGCCGCCGTGCAAATGGGTTTGATTTATGTGAACCCTGAAGGCGTGAATGGCACACCTGACCCGTTGCGCACCGCGCAGGACGTGCGCTTGACCTTTGCCCGCATGGCCATGAACGACGAGGAAACCGTGGCCCTGACCGCCGGTGGCCACACGGTGGGCAAGGCGCACGGCAATGGCGACGCCAAGCGCTTGGGTGCGGCCCCTGAAGGCGCCGATGTGGCCGAGCAAGGCCTGGGCTGGTTGAACCACAGCAGCGGGGCGTGGGGCGTGACACCGTATCCAGCGGCATTGAGGGCGCCTGGACGACCCACCCTACCAAATGGGACAACGGTTACTTCTACCTTTTGTTTACCTATGACTGGGAACTGAAAAAAAGCCCCGCCGGTGCCTGGCAGTGGGAGCCTGTCAACATCAAAGAAGAGGACAAGCCGGTCGATGTGGAAGACCCGTCGATCCGCTACAACCCCGATCATGACCGATGCCGACATGGCCCTGAAGATGGACCCGGCGTACCGCAATCTCCGAGCGCTTCTACAAGGACCCGGATGAACTTCTCCGAGGTCTTCGCCCGGGCCTGGTTCAAGCTGACCCACCGCGACATGGGGCCGAAGTCCCGCTACTTCGGCCCGGACGTGCCGCAGGAAGACCTGATCTGGCAGGACCCGGTGCCCGCCGGCCGCAACGACTACGACGTCGCGGCGTCAAGGCCAAATCGCGGCCAGCGGACTGAGCATCGCCGAGATGGTCAGCACCGCCTGGGACAGCGCCCGCACCTTCCGTGGCTCGGACAAGCGCGGCGGCGCCAACGGTGCCCGCATCCGCCTCGCCCCGCAAAAGGACTGGGAAGGCAACGAGCCCTGCCCGCCTGGCCAGGGTGCTGGCGGCGCTGGAAGGCATTGCCCGCAAACGGGGGCCAGCGTGGCTGACGTGATCGTGCTGGCTGGCAACGTCGGCGTCGAGCAGGCCGTGAAGGCAGCGGGCCTGGACATCACCGTGCCATTCGCGCCCGGCCGGGGCGGATGCCAGCCCGGAAGCGATGACCGACGCCGAGTCATTTGATGTGCTGGAGCCGATGGAGGACGGCTTTCGCAACTGGGTGAAAAAGGACTATGCCGTCAGCGCCGAGGAGCTGCTGCTCGACCGTACCCAATTGATGGGTCTGACCGCCCACGAGATGACCGCGCTGGTCGGCGGCATGCGCGTGCTGGGCACCAACCACGGCGGCACGAAGCATGGTGTGTTCACCGATCGCGTGGGCGTGCTGACCAATGACTTCTTCGTCAACCTGACGGACATGGCCTACACGTGGCAGCCAGTCGGCAACAACCTGTACGAAATCCGTGATCGCAAGACCGGCGCAGTCAAGTGGACCGCGACCCGGGTGGATCTCGTATTCGGGTCGAACTCGATCCTGCGCGCCTACGCGGAGGTCTACGCGCAGGACGACAGCCGGGAAAAGTTCGCGCAGGACTTCGTTGCCGCATGGACAAAGGTCATGAATGCCGACCGCTTCGATCTGGCATAGCGCCCGGCATGCTTCCCTGCGTCGGCGGCAAGCGCGGCGCAGGGGCTCTTGCATGCCGCGCACCGGCGGCGCCAAACACCTCCCGCGATGCTGCCTGGCTGATGGCAACCGCGGCCGGGTGCTGCATGCGGCGCTCGGTGGTGATGGCATAGAGCTGCTCGATGACCGACTCGATCCGCCCGATTGCCAGAACGCCGTATTGCTGGCAGACATAATCGGCGATCGCGGTCGGTGCCACGAACAGTCCGGCACCGCCCTGTCCGAAGGCTTTGAGCAGGGCGCTGTCGTCGAATTCCCCGACGATCCGGGGACGCACGCGCTGCGCTTCGAACCACTGTTCGAGTGCCGGGCGAATCGCCACCTCCTCGCCGGGCAGGAGAAACGGCGCGTTGTCGACGAGCGCCGGAAACGTTCCCTTCAGGGTCTGCACGATGGCTTCCGCGCCGAAGACCGTGACGTCGCTCGATCCCAGCAGGTGGTTGTAGGCGCGGACCTTCAGGTCGGTGGGCATCGCGCGATCGGCGATCACCATGTCGAGGCATGCACCGAAAGCTCGGCGAGCAGGGACACGAAGCGCCCTTCCTTGCAGAAAAAGACGCACCGCTTCCTCCAGGTGCAGGGCCGGCTCCACGACGCGATAGGTCAACGACTTTGGCACCGAGTCCGCGATGCCGATTCGAAAAGGGAGCGCGGTCCTCGCTCCCTGGTCGCGCACGACGGCGAGCAGTTCCCCTTCGAGACCGAAGATCTCCTCCGCGTAACTGACGATGCGCCGGGCAATCTCGGTCATTTCGAGGCCGCGCCCGGCGCGACGGAAGAGCCTGGTTCCGAGCGCCTCTTCGAGCTCGGCCAACTGACTGCTGATCGACTGCGGGGTCACGTGCAGCTGTGAACTCGCGCGGGCGATGCTGCCGGACTTGGCGACCATCCAGAAGTAGCGCAGGTGCTTGAAGTTGATGGTTGCCATGCGCCTCCAATAATCAACGCCAATCCTGATCGTCAGGCAATTATATTCGATTTGTTAGATGTATACGGGTCGCCTAGAATCGCCTCCCAATCACCAACCGGTGAACGTCCAGGAGAGAACATCATGCAGATCGAAATCCAGGCAAGGGGCTTCAGTCTCACCGAGGCGCTGCGCACGCAGGCCGAGCGCAGAGTGCGGTTCGCGCTCGGATCGACCAGCGGCCGGGTGCGCAACGTCGTCATGCGCCTTGCGGACGAAAACGGGCCGCGTGGCGGGCTGGACAAGCGCTGCACGATCCGGGCCAATTTTCCCGGCGCCCCGCCCGTGATCATCGAGCAACAGGAGGCCGACCTCTACGTCGCCATCGATCGCGCCCGCCGATCGCGTCGGCCGGGCGGTGTCACGCCGGCTGGAAAGGACTCTGACTGGCGCCGCGACGCGATCCCGGCTGGGAGCGATGGCCCTGACGCGAATCGCTGGAGTCGCTGACGAGGAAATCGAGCGTGGAGACTGTCGGAAACTGGTGGATGTGGGCTGGCTTTGCCAGGATTGTCATCAGTCATGCTTGCCGTCGACCTGTTCGTGGTCGGCGGCGGCAAGCAACATCGCGTTTCCATGCGCGAAGCGGCCGCCTGGTCCGGAATCTGGGTCGGAGTGTCCTTCGCCTTCGCGGGCGCCTTGTGGTGGTATCTCGATGGCGCCGCGGGACGCGCCGTCGCCAATGCGAAAGCGCTCGAGTTCGTCACCGGCTACCTGATCGAAAAATCCCTGGCCATCGACAACGTGTTCGTCTGGCTGATGCTGTTCTCGTTCTTCGCCGTGCCGCTCGAACTGCAGAAGCGCGTGCTGATCTATGGCGTGCTCGGCGCCATCGTCATGCGCACGATCATGATCTTCGCCGGCGTCTGGCTGATCGCGAAGTTCCACTGGCTGCTCTACGTCTTTGGCGCATTCCTGCTGATCACCGGCATCAAGATGTGGTGGTTCGCGGAGGAAAAGCCCGATCTGGCCAGGAACCCGGTCGTGAAGTGGATTCGCCGTCACATGAAAGTGACCGACGAGCTGCGGGGCGAGCGCTTCTTCGTGATGAAGGAACAGGGCGGGAAGCTGGTGCGCTACGCGACGCCGCTCTTTCTAGTCCTGGTGCTGGTCGAGATCACCGACCTGATCTTCGCGGTCGATTCGATGCCGGCGATCTTCGCGATCACCACCGATCCGTTCATCGTGCTGACCTCGAACATTTTCGCCATCCTCGGCCTGCGCGCGATGTACTTCCTGCTCGCCGACATGGCCGACCGCTTCTCGCTGCTCAAGTACGGCCTGGCGATCGTGCTGATGTTCATCGGTGTCAAGATGATCCTGATCGATGTCTTCAAGATTCCGGTGCTGGTTTCGCTCGGTGTCGTCGCCGCGATCATCGCCACCTCGGTCATCCTGTCCCTGCGCATGGGTGCGCGCGAGCGTCGGCCACCGGGAACCGACCGGGATGATCGTCATGGAAGGGAGGGCGCAGTTACCGGTCCGGCGCTTCGCGCTCGCCAGACTGCCCGCGGTCTTCGTCGTGCACGCGCGGGGAACCCGGCCTTGAGCGCATCCGCGCGGCCTGGTCGATACTGGATGCTCGCCGGCGCCGCCGTCTTGTGGAGCATGGCCGGACTTGCCTTGTGGCTGGGCGCCCGTGCGCTGTGTCCGGACGGCGCCTGCCGGGTGCCCGAGCCCGATCGCCGGCTTCTCGCTGCCCTGAACGCTCTGCAGCAGCCGTGGCTCAACGCCGTCCTGACGGGCAGCCACGTGGCTCGGGTCGATCGTCGTGCTGCTGCCGCTCGCGCTCGCGCTGGCATGGCGCTACCTGCGCCGTGGGCAGTCCGGTGCCGCGCTCCTGCTGCCCATGGCCGTGGGTGGGGCGTGGTTGCTTGCCCATGCGGGCAAGTTGCTCGTGGTCCGGCCACGCCCCGACCTCTACCCGGCCCTGATCGCGATGCCTGCCGAGTTCTCCTTCCCCAGCGCGCACGCGATGCAGATCACCGCGTTCGCGCTCGCCTGGGTGGCGGCGGCGGGTTGGCGGCCCGGGTGGGCGGGCGCCGCTGCCGCGGCGTCGATCATCCTGGTGGTTGCACTTTCAAGGCTCTACCTGCAGGTTCACTTTCCAAGCGACGTGGCGATCGGCGTGATCGCGGGCGCGGCTTGGGTCATCGGATTACGGCTCTTTCTGGGTGCGCGCGCATGAGACACAAGTTCCTCGGAACCGGCGACCCCGGCTATCACCCGCTGCGCAAGCTGCGCACCGTGTTTTCCGGACTTCGCTACGCCGTGGTCTACGACTTCTCCGTTGCTTACAAGCTGGTGCTCTCCGCGCTGGTGCTGGCGACGGCGTTCGCGTTGCGGGCGTGGGTCGACCTGCTGCTGATCCTGGTGGTCACCGCACTGGTCCTCGTCGCCGAAATTCTGAACAGCG
>JADJVQ010000111.1 GCA_016710525.1 Burkholderiaceae bacterium | reverse complement strand
GTTCTGCGACTTCCGCTTTTACCAGCCCTACACGCAGATGCTCGACACCTCGCGCGGCATCGAGTGGGCACGCTGGTGCGTCGGCGGCACCACCAACATCGTGCTCAACTGCCTGGACCGGCACCGCGGCACGCCGGTCTGGGAGCAACCCTTTCTGGTGTGGGAGGGCGAAGACCCCAAAAACCGCAAGACCCTGAGCTACCGCGAGTTCGATGCCGAGGTCTGCCGCCTGGCGGCGGCGTTGCAGTCGCTGGGAATCGGTCGTGGCGATCGGGTCGGCCTGTACCTGCCCAACCTGCCGGAGACCTTTGTCGCCTTCTTTGCCGTACTGAAAATTGGCGCCGTGTTGATGCCCTTGTTTTCGGGCTTCGGGCCGCAGCCCATCGTCGCCCGCCTGAACGACGGCGAAGCCAAGGCGGTGCTGACGGTGGACGGCACCTGGCGGCGCGGCACCCCGGGCGTCATGAAGCTCGACGAAGCCCTGCGCGAGGTACCCAGCGTGCAGCACGTGGTGGTGTTGCGCCATCTGGGTGAAGCGTCCCCATGCCCGATGACACCGGGACGCGACCACGACTGGGCCAGCCTGGTCGCCGGCCAGCCCCACGACATGCCGACCGCCGAGATGGAGGCCGACGCGCCCGCCGTGCTGCTCTACACCTCGGGCACCACCGGCAAGCCCAAGGGCTGTGTCTGGACCCATGTCGGCTTCCTGGGCTCGATGGTCACGCGCGACATGCACATCTGCGCTGATTTCAAACCGAATGATCGCTTCTTCTTCATGAGCGACATGGGCTGGATGGTGGGTGCCATGTGCGCCTGCATTCCGAGCTATTTCGGTGGCAGTCTGCTGGTGGCCGAGGGCACGCCCGACTTTCCCGGACACGGGTCGCTTCTGGCGCCTGGTGCAGGACCACAAAGTCACCTATCTGGGTGTCGCGCCCACGCTGATCCGCAGCCTGATGCGCTACGGCGACGAAGAGGTCGAACGCTACGACCTGTCCTCACTGCGCATCACCTGCTCCGGCGGCGAGGCCTGGACCGAGGCGCCCTGGCGCTGGTTCTTCAAGCACGTCTGCAGGGAACGTCTGCCCTTCCTCAACCTTGTCGGCGGCACCGAGGTGGGCGGCTGCAACTTCACCGGCACCCTGCACCATCCCTTGCGGCCGGGCTCGTTCGGCGCGCGCGGGCTTGGCGCCGGGGTCGATATCGTCAATGATAACGGCCAACCGGTCGGCGCGGGCCAGGTCGGCGAGCTGGTGCTGCGCAACCCCAACATCGGCTTCACCAAGAGCCTGTGGCAGGACGATGAGCGCTACCTCGACAGCTACTGGCGCACCCTGCCCGGCGTCTGGGTGCATGGCGACTTCGCGATGCGCGACGCGGACGGCCTGTTCTACATCCTGGGGCGCAGCGACGACACGATCAAGGTCTCGGGCAAGCGCACCGGCCCGTCGGAGATCGAAACCCTGCTCACCGGCACCGGCAAGGTGTCGGAGGCCGCGGTGATCGGCGTGCCCGACGAGATCAAGGGTTCGGCCATCGTCTGCGTCTGCGTGCCGATGCCCGGCGTGGCGGCGGACGCGGCGCTGCAGGCCGAACTGTCGCAGGCGGTCGTCCATGGCATGGGCGCCTCCTACCGCCCCAGGCAGGTGCTGCTGGTCAGCGACCTGCCCAAGACGCGCAACATGAAAATCATGCGCCGCGTGGTGCGGGCCGTGTACCGGGGCGACAATCCGGGCGACCTGTCTTCGCTGGTCAACCCGGAGGCGGTGGCCGAGTTGCAGGGCAAACTTGCAAAAGTTTGAGGCTGGTTGTGCGCCACCCCCTGCCCTGACGGGCAGGATCGGTCACCGGATTTTTCACGCCGTTGACGCCGCCGCAGCATGCGACGCCGTCAGCAAATCGCAAACAACCTGCAGTTCCTCGTCGTCACGCGGCCCATAGACCATCACGATGTTCCCGGGCAGGCCATATTGACCCGCCAGCGGATGCAACTCCGCCCAGCCGTTTTCGATGACCTGGGGAACGCTCTCGGGCGGCAAGGTCATGTGCAGGCTGCCGTCACTGGGCGGGTGGATGTGGGCAAACTCCTTGCCGAACATGAAGGCGCCGAAGGACTGGCATCCGCATCGCGGCAAATAAAAGGCGCGCGCTCCGGGAACAGACACCTGGCTCGGACCAACTTCCACGCCGCCCAGGGACTGCCCCCTCTCGAAAACAAGCTCTTGCAGTTCTACCGGCGCATTCTGTTCAAGCTGCGTATGCGGGTTGCTTGGCGTCGTCCGCGGGCGAGCGCCACGGCGCTGATGGCTGAGATAACTTGTCATGCGGTTCTCCGTCTTCGCACTTCATCGTTTGTCGCTGTACACCTGCCGCGTGGGTTACAGGAAACACCCCCCGGCGACAGGCGCCTACCGGCCCAGCAAGCCACCGCCATTCAGACCCCGCCTTCCTGGCCGAACCTGAAGCTGGACACGGTGACGCCGCCAAAGAAGCCTTCCTCGTGGTACACACACGGCTTCGTCACGCTCGGCCGCACCCACCGCCACCATCAATGGCAGCAGATGGTCTTCTTGCGGATGGGCCACGCGGGCGGCCGGTGCCCGTTGCCAGTCGATCAGCCGCTGCGCGCGCTGCTGCGAATCGGTGGTGATCAAGGTCTGCTGCAGCCAGTCATCGAATTGCTTTGACGGCACAGCGGCCGACGGCCCCATGCGGCGCAGGTTGTGGTAGCTCAGGCCGCTGCCGACGATCAGCACGCCCTGCTCGCGCAGCGGCGCCAGGGCACGGCCGAATGGCAAGATGTTCCGCCGGGTCGTAGCCCACCCGCAAGGACAGTTGCACGACCGGCAGGTCGGCCAGCGGGTACATCACCACCAGCGGCGCGAAGGTGCCGTGGTCAAAACCGCGCTGGGCATCAAGCCGCGCCGAGAACCCTGCGACCTGGATCAACTGCCGCACCTGCTCGGCCAGTGTGGGCAGGCCCGGCGCCGGGTACTGGACGTGGTAGGTGTGTTCGGGAAAACCGAAGTAGTCGTAGACCATGGGCGGCCGCGCGGCGGCCATCACGGTGAACTCGCGCTCCTCCCAATGGGCGGAGATCACGAGCACAGCCTTCGGTCGGGCGCCGAGCTGGCGCGGCATATCCCGCAGGGACTGCGCCAGACGGTCGTACATGCCGTTGGATTGCGCCATCATGTACGGCCAGGGTCCGCCGCCGTGCGAGATGAAGTAGGTCGGCAATCGCTCCATTGTCACGGGTATGGCCCGCTCTTACAGTGCTTTATGCGTGCCGTCGCAAAGCGCGCCGTTCTTGCTCTGCTTGCAGCCGCAAAAATACACCGTCTTGCTTTCATCGGCGCTGTACTTCGTCGGCACGAAGGCGCCACCCTTGTGGCTGCCGTCGCAGAACGGCTGCGCCTTGCTCATTCCACAGGCGCACCAGCAGTAGTCCTTGCCCTTTTCGACATCGATTGCGAACGCGGCGTGGTCGCGGCGATCTGCGGCTTGCTCATGTTGCTCTCCTGAGAATGATTAAGAAATTAAAAAGTGGTACTGCATTGGTTCAAGGTATCAACGAAAACGTGGTTTATGGGCTGCCTCTTTGAGACTGGATGTCTACGACTGGACTGACCATGAGGAATAGCTTAATGTTTCATTTCGGTTAATCAATAGCTATAAAATTAACACATCATTTCCTCACAAGAAACCATAAATGGATCGACTGACCAGCCTTCGCGTCTTCAGGGAAGTGGTCGAGGCCGGCGGCTTTTCCCGCGCCGCAGCGCGCCTCACCTTGTCTGCGCCGATGGCGAGCAAGCATGTCGCCCAGCTCGAACGCGACCTCGGTGCGAGGCTGCTGCACCGGACCAGCCGCAAGCTCAGCCTGACGGAGGCCGGCGCGGTGTACTACGCACAATGTTGCGAGGCGCTCGACACGCTGCAGGCGGCCGAAGCGGCGCTTCGGCAAAGCGCGCAGGCACCACGCGGACAACTCAAGATCAGCGCCCCCGTCTGGTGTGCAAACCGGCGTTTCGCCGACGTACTGGTGGCCTACCGCAACAGATATCCCGAGGTGCTGGTCGACATGCGGCTGGAGAATCGCAAGATCGACCTGGTGGCCGATGGCTACGATCTCGCGCTGCGCGCCACGCGCGAACTGTCCCCGGCGCTGATTGCACGGCCGATTTGTCCCGTGCAGTTCCACCTGGTCGCAACCCCGGCCTACCTGAAGCGCGAAGGCTCTCCTCGCAGACCCGCCGATCTGTCCAGGTGCAGCGCCGTGGTGCCCAACTACGTGAACGTCGATGGCGTCGAAATGCAGGGGCCTGCCGGCAAGGCGCGGATCAGGCTGCATGCGGTGATGCGCTCGGACGACAGCACCCTCACCTATCATGCGGTGCACGCCGGCATGGGCGTGGCGTTCCTGCCCGAGTGGACGGTCGGCGACGATCTGGCCGCGGGCCGCCTCGCGCGCGTGCTGCCGGCCTACACGATGCCCCCATTCACGCTGTATGCGGTTTACACGAATCGGCAGTACATGACACCCAAGCTAAGGACCTTCATCGACTTCTTCAGTGAAGCGCTTGGTGGTGGCAAGTCTGTGGCGCAATAGCCGGATCAATGAACGGGGACTGTTGTGAGCCCCGGGTGTCGATCACTTCGCCGCTGATCGTGCGCACAAAAGCTGCGCCTAAACAGACCGCACAAAATCAACGATGGACACGTCGGCAGCCAACACGCTGTTGCCGATCAATACGTTCCAGTGCGCTTCCGAGCCGTGGGCCATGCGCCACTCGTGCAGGCGCCGGGTCAGCAATTGCAGGTCGTATTCTTCGGCAATGCCAATCGCGCCGTGCAGCGCGTGGGCAATGGATGCAACCAGCACCGCCGCCTCGCTGGTGTGGGATTTGGCCATCGCGGCGGCGAGCAGGGACGGTGCCGCAGCGTCGGTGTGGAAGGCGGCCTCGGCTGCCATCGAGGCCGCAGCGACGTGTTCGGCCATGACGCTCAACTGGTGCTGTACCGCCTGGAACTTGCCCAGCGTTTTGCCGAACTGGACGCGGTCATTACAGTATTGCAGTGTCATTTCGAACACACGGGTCATGGCCCCGCTGAGCAGAGCGGCGTACAGGGCCGCCGCAAACGCGGGCAGCAGCGGGCCAGCGCCGGGTACCTGCGTCGCGGCACTTTCATTGGGCCAACACAGGCTGGCCGCAAGGCTTCCTTGCACGCCAGTTCGCCTCGCGCCCGGCCGCTGCTGCTGGCAGCAGCAACAAAGCATCGCCATCTCTGGCCAATACGAAATCGGCTACAAGGCCGTAAGGCGTCAATGAACAAACGATGGCGCCACTGGCCTCGCGCCGCAACGCAGCGCCCAGCGTAATCATGCCAGCGGGCATCGCAAACTGCGACCCCAGCAGCGCTCGCGCCACAATCGTCTGAGCCACCGGCACCGGCACCGTGTAGCGGCCAAAGCTACTCAGGATCGGGAACAGCTCAGCCAGCGCAAGACCGGCGCCGCCCGCCACCTCGGACGCCAGCAGTTCAAGAAAGCCGGCACCTTGCAGCGCCTGCCACAGCTTAAGCGGCGAGCCGCCCGCTTCAATCGCGCGCACCACGGCGGGCGTGCATTGGTCCTGGAGAATGTCTTCAATCGCTTGTGCAAACATGGAATGCTTTCGTATTCAACCTGGGTTCAGCGCAGGCCCAGACCACGCGCAATCATGCCGCGCAGGATCTCGCGCGTGCCGCCGCGCAGGGAATAGGTGGGCGCCACCTGGCTCACATAAGCCACGGCGCAGTACAGCTCGGCGTCGACCGGGGCGTCCGGATCCATAGCGATGGCGGCTTCGATCACAGCGGGAATGCTCTGCTCGAATTCGGTGCCAATGTCCTTGACCAAGGCCGCTTCGACCAACGGGCTTTCCCCGTTGACGAGCTTGGCCGTGACGGCAATCGACATATTGCGCAGCGTAGCCAGGTGCGTGGCGAAGCGGCCGATGGTGGCGGCATGCGCCGACGCATGCGGACTGCGGCGCAGGCAGGTGATCCAGTGCTCCAGCAGCACGATGCTGGAATACACCCGCTCCGGGCCGCTGCGTTCGAAGGCCAGTTCGGCATTGACTTGCGCCCAGCCGCTGCCTTCATTGCCGATCAGCGCGTCGTCGGCCAGTAGCACGTTGTCGAAGAACACTTCGGAAAAATGTGCATCACCCGCCAGGTCACGGATCGGGCGCACCGTCACGCCGGGCAATGCCAGGTCGACAATGAACTGCGACAAGCCCTGTTGCCGATCCTGCGGCTCGCCCGACGAGCGGACCAGGGCGATCATGTAATGGCAGTGCTGCGCGTTGGTGGTCCAGATCTTGCGGCCGTTCAGGCGCCAGCCGCTTGAACCGTCAATTTGGCATCGCGTGGCCCGGGTGCCGACGCTAGCCAGATCGGAGCCGGCATTGGGCTCACTCATGCCGATGCAGAAAAACGCCTCGGCGGCGCAGATTTTCGGCAGGTAGAACTGGCGTTGCGCCTCCGTGCCGAACTTGAGGATCAAGGGCCCGCTCTGGCGGTCGGCGATCCAGTGCGCGGACACCGGGGCGCCGGCGGCCAGCAGCTCTTCCACCAGCACGAAGCGCGAGAAGGCGTCCAGGCTGGCGCCGCCGTAGCGCGCGGGCAAGGTCACGCCGACCCAGCCCCGTGCGGCCAGCTTCTTGCTGAAGGCGGCATTGAAGCCCATCCAGGAACGGGCTCGGACGTCGGCGGGCATTGGCTCAAGGCTGGATTGGAGAAAGGCCTTTACCTCGGCGCGAAACGGGTTCGTCCCGGCGGGAAGGGCGGCGAACCGGAAAGCGGATAGCAGGTTGTTCAAGAACTTTTCCTCCGTGGGATTCATTCACCGTCGAGTTGAGGCACTACTGTCCCCGGGCGATGCATCAGATCGGGCTGCGCTCCACCAACTGGCTGGCGATGATCAGGCGCTGCAACTCGTTGGTTCCTTCGCCAATGCACAGCAGCGGCGCGTCGCGGCAGTAGCGCTCGACGTTCATTTCCTTCGAGTACCCATAAGCACCGTGGATGCGCGCGGCCTCCATCAGTTTTTCGACCGCCGCCTCGCTGGCGAACAGCAGCCATGCCCGCTTCCATGTCGCAGCGCTGGCCAGCGTCATACGCCTTGGCGGCCTGCTCCACCAGCAAGCGCGCGGCCTCGGCCCGGGTCGCCATGTCGGCCAGCTTGAGCTGGATCGCCTGGTGTTCGCAGATCGGCTTGCCAAAGGTGCGCCGCAGTTGGGCGTAGGCCACCGATTCTTCCAGGCAGGCGCGCGCCACGCCCACGCCGCGCGCCGCCACGTTGATTCGCCCAAGTTCCAGCCCGCCCATCACGTGCTTGAAG
The DNA here is from genome assembly GCA_016710525.1 of Burkholderiaceae bacterium. Taxonomy (GTDB): domain Bacteria; phylum Pseudomonadota; class Gammaproteobacteria; order Burkholderiales; family Burkholderiaceae_E; genus Quisquiliibacterium. The sequence continues at coordinate 6 of JADJVQ010000111.1, read as the reverse complement.
CCCTGA
>JADJVQ010000110.1 GCA_016710525.1 Burkholderiaceae bacterium | reverse complement strand
CATTGTCGTAGTGAGCCCCAGCTTTGGCAGGCGGGATCCGCGCGCTCAGCGATCGCCCGCCGGCGAGGTCCGCTGCCCAGTATGTGTGTCGTACCCCGCCGCGGCGCTCAAGGCTTCTGGGCCTCAGCCGCTACCGCGGCCGTGACGCTTGCGACCGGCTATCCACCTGCCGCGCCGGCCGCTCCGGCTTTGGGCGCCCACCGCCTGATCTCGTTCTGGATCACCTGCGTGAACCCGGCCGCGTTCTGCACACCGGGCATCGCGCCCATCGTGGCCAGGCGTTCCTTCATCGCCGGCGAAGCCATCGCCTTCTGCAACTCGGCCTCCAGCCGCTGCAGCACGGCCGGCGGCGTGCCTGCCGGCGCCAGCACGCCGAACCAGGATATCGACTCGAAGCCGGGCAGCCCGCTCTCGCTGACCGTGGGCAGCTCGGGCGCCGCCGGGGTCCGCGTGGTGGAGGTCACCGCCAGCGCGCGTACCTTGCCGTCCTTCATCATCGGCAGCGCCAGCGCGATGTTGCCGAACAGGAGCTGCGTGCGCCCGGAGATCACGTCCGGCCAGGGGCTGCCCGGGTTGGGCACGTGCACCATGTCCAGGCCGGCCATGCTGTTCATCAGCTCGCCGGCACGGTGCTGCGAGAAGCCGATGCCGCCCGACGAATAACTGAACTTGCCCGGCTGGCTGCGCACCAGCGCCACCAGTTCCTGCACCGTGCGCGCCGGCACGTCGTTGGCCACCACCAGCACGTTGGGCGTGACCATCAGTTGCGCGATCGGGGCGAGATCGCGCAGCGTGTCGTAGGGCGGCTTGACGCCATAGGCGCCACCGGTGAGCACCAGCGCGGCGTCGCCCGAGAGCAGCAAGGTATGGCCGTCGGGCGCCGACCGGGCGACGCGGCCCACGCCGATGGTGCCGCCGGCGCCGGGCACGTTTTCCACCACCACGTTGGCCGACATCGATTCGGCCAGCGCCGGGGCCACCAGTCGGCCCAGGATGTCGGGGGCCGTGCCCGCGGCGAATGGCACCACCAGTCGTATCGGTCTGCTGGGATAGCTGGCGGGGGCCTGGGCCAGCGCCTGGCCGCAGGCCATGGACAGCCACTGCGCGCTGGCCAGCATCAGAAGGGTTCTGCGTTTCATGTCACTCACCTGGGATGGGTTGAGCTCATGATGGGCCAAGGCGCCATCGAGGGGTTGAGGCTCGGCTCAGGGTGTTCTCTGGGTTTTCTCAAGCCGCGCAAGCGCGCCGAATGCGAACTTGGGGCACTATCGCGCCCTAGCATGCGTCCGCTTCCCGCACCCCTGCCTGACCGATTCACCCTGGGCCCGTGGCGCGTGAGCGTCTCGCGGGACGAGGTGGCGGGCCGGGGTCCGCACGCGGGGAAACTGCACAAGCTCGAGCCGCGTGCGATGCGCCTGCTGGTGGTGCTGGCGCAGGCCGGCGGCGAGGTGGTGATGGCCGATGCGTTGCTGAACGCGGTGTGGCCGGGCCTGGTCGTCACGCCCAGTTCGCTGTACGACGCGGTGGCTCAGTTGCGCAAGGTGCTGGGGCCGGATCACATCGCCACCGTGCCCCGCAAGGGCTACCGGCTGGCGACACCGGTGATGCCCGACCTGCCGGAGGTGGCCGAAGCCGCGGACGTGCCCCCCGCCGCGCCCGCCCGCCACGCCCGCCGAACCCCGCCTGGGTCCGCGTTCGGTGGCCGTGCTGCCGTTCGTGATTCGCGGCCTGCCGGAGTCGTTGTCCTTCCTGAGCGATAGCCTCACCGGCGCATTGATCTCCGAACTGTCGCGCCAGCCGGGCCTGACGGTGGTGGCCCTGGGCACGATGCTCACCTTCGGGCAGAAGCATCCGCCACCGCAGACGCTGGCCAGGGAGCTGGGCGTGCGATACGTCGTCGACGGGCAACTCGAGCAACGTGGCGAGACGCTGCAGGTGGGCGTGCAGGTCGTCGACGGCCATCGCGGCACACAGACCTGGGCCGACGAGCTCGCCTTGCCGGCCAAGGCCTGGCACGCCACTGCCACGGTGGTGGTGGGCCGGCTGGCGCGCGCGCTGCGCTTCGAACTGAACGACCTGGCCAGCCAGGAGACCGCGGCGGCGACCAGTGACGCCGAGGTGCAGGCACGCGCCTTCGCCGCCCAGGCCTGGGTGCAGCTGTTCGCCCGTGCGCAGACGCCCGACACCAACCGTCGCGCGACGCGCCTGGCGCGCTCCGCGGTGGCGCTGGCCCCCGAACTGAGCCAGGGCTGGATGTGCCTGGGCTATGCCGACTGGCGTGCCGGCCTATACCGCTGGAGCGACGAGCCGCGTGACGAGCTGATGGCGCGTGCCGTGGCCGAGACCGAACGCGCCGTGGCGCTCGACCCGCGGGATCCCGATGCGCACTACGTGCTGGCCCTGGCCGTGCGGCACTTCCTGGGACAGCGGCAGCGAGCCGACGAGGCCTTGCGCCATTGCCTTCGGCTGTCGTCGTCCTACGCGCCGGCCTACGGGCTGCTGGCCCAGTCGCTGGAACGGCGCGGGCGGCACGACGAGGCACGGGCGTTATGCGACCGGGCTTTCGAGTTGAGCCCTCTGGAGCCGCTGCGCGTGATCTGGCATTTCGTGCGGGCGGAAGCCAGCCTGGCCACCGGTGAGCCCCAGGCCGCGCTGGACGAGGTTCAGCGTGGTCTGGTGGTCAATCCCAGCTACGGACAGCTGTACCTGGCAGGTGCAGTGGCTGCCTGGCGGCTGGGCGCGCAGGGGGTGGCGCGGGAGTGGATCGAGGTGCTGCGCCAGCATCCGGCGTTCGCCACCCTGGAGGCCGTGCGCCTCACCATCGGGCCCACCTTCGATCCGTCGGCTCTTGGACAGTTGGAGCGACTGCTGGATACGCTGCGCGAGGCGGGGATTCCGGCGGGTTGAAGTTCGTTTCCCTGCGCCAGAAAAGACCAAGGCCGCGTGATGGTGGTGGTGTCCACACGAGTGGGCGGCGCCGGGTCGCCTTGGGGATTGAGATTGTACGCCTAATGTACTAACATAGGCTTACTGGAGATTCTCATCATGCCGACCGCCCCCCGATCTGCCCGACTTGGATTGCGCGCGACGCCACAGCAGGAAGCGGTGCTGCGACGCGCGGCCGAGGTGTCGAACAAGTCCATGACCGACTTCATCCTCGACAGCGCCTGCCAGGCTGCCGAGCAGACCTTGCTGGACCAACGGCTGTTCGTCGTGAGCGGCAGTCAGTCGAAGGCGCTGCTGTCCCTGCTGGACCGGCCGGCGCAAGACAACGCGGGCCTGAAGGACCTGTTTTCGCGACGCGCGCCCTGGGCTGAGTGATGGCGTGTGGCGCGCCCCAGGCGCTGGACGCCGGACACCCGCTGGATGGCTTTGATTGTGGGAGGCCGGCGCTCAACGAGTGGTTGGTCCGGCACGCCAGGCAGGCCCATGCCAGCGGTTCGGCCAGAACCTACGTGGTGGTCGATGACCAGCGGATCGCGGGCTACTTCAGCTTGTCCGTCGGACAGATCGACAGCCTTGAGGCGCCCGATCGCGTGCGCAAAGAGATGGGCAACTACCCGATTCCGGTGGTCATCTTGGCCAGGCTCGCGGTGTCGCTGGCCCATCAGGGTCGCGGCATCGGAGTTGGCATGCTGCAGGAAGCCATCCGCCGGACGCTGGCCATTTCGGATCTGGCCGGTGTGCGCGCGCTGCTGACGCACCCGATCGACGAAGCGGCAGAGCGCTTCTACGTGCGCTTCGGGTTCGAAGCTTCGCCGGCACGCGAGCAGCAATTGATCCTGCTGCTCAAGGACGCGCGCCGGCTGCTTGCGCCGGTTCCCGCAAGGCGATCGCCGGCCGAGGCCGCTTCGCGGGGGGGGGTCAGTTCCTGGGGGAGCGAAGGTGTGAAGGGCTCCTGTTGACTTCGCCTTCCCGAACTTTTTCCTGAGGGTTCGTTTTGGCAGGGTAGATCGGCCCGGACCGGGGATCGACGCACTCAGCCGGAGGATTGACGTCCATTTTCCAATCTCTGACCCATGTCTGGACGCTGAGCCTGCTGCTTGCCGCCTGTCTCGCGCTGCCCAGTGGCATTCTCCAGGGTTATGCCGGATTTGGCGGCGCCTTGTTTGCAGCCCCTTTCTTCGCGATTTTGCTGGGTCCGGCAACCGGGTTCAGCATCCTGGTGATTCTCATGCTGTTCAGCCAGGCGCCACTGCTTCCCGACGCGTTGCGCAAAGCCGACTGGAAAGAGTTCGCCCCTCCTGCTGTCGCCGCCGCCATCACCATGCCGCTCGGGGTCTCGTTTCTCGTGACTGCGGATCCGACGTTCATTCGACGCGGCATGGGCGTGCTGATATTGCTCGTCACCCTCGTCATGATGCTCGGCTATCGGTACACGGGGAAGCGGAGGGTATTGGTCGGCATCGGCACGGGTGCGGCGGCCGGTGCGATCAGCGGGTTTTTTGGCGTGCCGGCCTTCCCACTGGCCGCCATGTATCTGCATAACGCCAATCTCTCGCCAGGCGTCATCAGAGCGAATGTCCTGGCTGCAATCTGCTGCACTCTGACGGTCTATTTGGTCGTCTTGAGCCTGAAGGGCGTCTACACCCCATCCATATTGATCCAAGCGGCCATTTTGGCGCCCACTTTTACGGTCGGGGTTTATCTGGGTCAGTACCTCTTTCGAATTGCGCCGGCGGACTGGTTCAAGAAAATCACCTACGCGATCCTGATCGGCACCGCGCTGATCATGATGGCGACCTGATTTTCAACTTCACGGCTCGTTCTGATCGCCTGCCCGGAGTCTGTCGACGCCGGAACCATCCGTCGCCGCGCCCACCAGCCATGCTCCCCGCAGTGCCGGGTTCCTGGTGTTTGCGACACTCGTGCTGTGTGCAGCCTATGGGGAGGTCGCGACCTTCCTGCTCGGGCCGGCGATGCCGGCGCTCGGACAAATTTTCGACAGGACACCGGCGACGGTTCAGCTGACCATCGTTTCGTTCGCCGTCATGTTCGTGGTGGGCCAATTGTTCTTTGGCCCCTTCTCCGATCGAAGAGGGCGCCGCACCGCGCTGCTGCTGGGCGCCGGATTGGCGCTTGCCGGTTCGGCTGGCGCGCAGGCTTCGCTTTTTTTTGCAGGGGCGGCTGCGGCGATCTGGCTGGCGTCGACGATCGTCATCCTGCCGGAAGCAAGCCCGCCGGCGACGGGCTCGACGATTCATGTTCTAGAAACGCCATTTTGACGACATGATGGTCATCACATGTTGCCGTAGCGAACATTTCTCCCGCATCATGTCGACAAATTTGGAAATTATCGACACGTCACGTTGACGTGTCGCCCGCAGCGACGTGAGCTGCCAACATGTCGACGAAGTGGTGTTTTTGCATCATGACGGATCCCGATTCCCCGTGGCGCCCTGAGCTGCCGAACAACCAGCTGCCCCCGCTGCCCCCCGCGCGCGAGCTGGAAAGCCGGGCCGTGCTCAAGGCCTGCATCGAGGCCCGTGCCGCCCTGGCCGAGCTGAAGCAGGCCGCCGAGCTCATTCCCAACCAGGCGATGCTCATCAACACCCTCCCGCTGCTGGAAGCCAAGGACAGCTCGGAGATCGAGAACATCGTCACCACCACCGACCAGCTCTTCCAGCACGCGCAGGGCCACGACAACGCCGATCCTGCCACCAAGGAAGCCCTGCGCTACCGCACTGCCTTGCAGCGTGGCTACCAGTCCTTGAAAGACCGGCCGCTTTGCACCGCCACCGCCGTGGATGTCTGCCGGACCCTGAAGGGTGTCGACATGGACATCCGGCGCACGCCAGGCACGCAGCTCATCAACGA
>JADJVQ010000109.1 GCA_016710525.1 Burkholderiaceae bacterium | reverse complement strand
GTAACGCTCACGGGCACGCTGCTGCTCGCGGGCGCTGGCGCGCGGCTTCGCCGCTCCAGGCATCGCGGCGCTCGCGCCACCCGGCACGCACCTGCCCGGGCCAGGCCCGCACCATGGTCCAGCGCACCGAGGCCAGCCCGCCCGGCAGGTACAGCACCGACAGGATCAACAGCACGCCGAGCGTCATCATGTACAGCTGCGGCATCGACAGCCGCAGGGTCTCGGCCAGCAGGCTGAACACGATCGCCGCCAGCAGCGGGCCCCAGAGCGTGAACGCGCCGCCGATCAGCGCAATCAGCACGGTCTGGAATCCGATGAAGGGATTGAATACCGTCTGCGGGTCGATGTAGGTCCAGCGCACCGACATCACCGCGCCGACCGCGCCGGCGAAGGCGGCCGTCAGCACGAAGCCGCCGGTCTTGACCCAGCACGTGGGCACCCCCAGGGTCTGGGCGCGCTGTTCGTCGGCGCCGATGCCGACCAGGGCCAGCCCGAAGCGCGTGCGACGCACCACGATCGCGGTGGCCACCGCCAGCACCGCGACGATCAGCATCGTCACGTACACCGTCTCGCGCTCGGGCACCACCGTCAGCACGCGACCCACGGTGCCGGTCATGCGCTTCTCCCAGAAGGTGATGGCGTGGCGCACGAGCTCGGTCATGCCGAAGGTGAGCATGGCGAAGTAGGTGCCGCGCAAATGCAGCACCAGCGCGCCCATCACGAGCGCCAGCGCGGCGGCCACGCCGGCACCGGTCAGGATGGCCTCGACCCAGGTGAAGCGCTCCAGCATCAGCGCGCCGGCATAGGCGCCGACGCCGAAGAACGCCGACGTGGCCAGCGACAGATAGCGCGACGTGCCGCAGAACAGCGCCCAACTGGACGACAGCGCGATGTACATCAGGCAGGTCAGCGCCATCGACACCGCGAACTCGCTGGCATAGGCCGGTAGCGCCAGGCCCCAGCCCGCCAGCCCGAACAGCACCAGGCCATCGCGAATCAGGAGCTGGCGCGGATTCATCGTGCGAACAGCCCGTTGGGCCGCCACAGCAGCACCCCGATGAACACCGCGTAGGACAGCAGCTCCTTGAGCGAAGGCGACGTGAAATGCATGCCGATCGCCTCGACGACGCCCAGCAGCAAGCCGCCCGCCAGCGCGCCCGCCATGCTGCCGAAGCCGCCCAGTGTGATGACGATCAGCGCGGTCACGGTGTAGGGCTCACCCATGGCCGGGCTGATCGTGTAGGCCATCGACAGCAGGCAACCGGCCAGCCCCGACAGCCCCAACCCGATCCCGAACATCAGCGGATGCAGCGTGCGGGTGTCGATGCCGACCAACTGCGCGCCCACTGGCGATTGCATCAGCGCGCGCACGGCCTTGCCCAGCATCGTCAGCCTCAGCACCACGATCAGGATCGCCGACGCGACCAGTGCCAGTCCTGCCACCAGCAGTTTGTTACCGGCGAATTGCGCGCCGCCCAGCGCCACCGGCGCGGTCATGAAATCGTAGCCCCGCAGCTCCCCTCCCCAAGTCCAGGAGGCGAAGTTCTGCACCAGGAACATCAGCCCGAACGAGACCATCAGGCCGCGCGCTTCGAACACGTCCAGCGAAGGCGAGGTCGCGGCCAGGCGGCCGAAGCACAACCGGTGCACGACGACCCCCAGCGCCATCAGCGCCGCAAAGCACAGCGGCATCATCGCGAGCGGCGACCAGCCCAGAGTCGATTGGGCCGCCCAGGCGAGATAGGCGCCCAGCATCAGGAACTCGCCATGGGCGATGTTCAGGATGCGCATCAGTCCGTACTGCAGATTCAGGCCGAGCGCGACGAGTGCGTAGATCGCCCCGGCAATGAGGCCGGAGGCGATGAGTTCGAACCAGGCGAACAATGACATCGGCCGACGCGCGGGCAGGCGAGCGCCGGTCAGGGGCCCGCCACCGGGGACCCTGGCACGCGGCGCCGCAGGCCGGCTACTTCCAGGCGGGCTTGTTCGGGTTCAGGGCGGCGGTGGCCACATTCTTGGGCCAGACCACCTCGAAGTCGCCGTTCTGCCACTGCGCGACCGTGCCCGGCGTGGCCGTGTTCTCGCTGCCGGTGAACTTGACCTTGCCGATGATGGTGGCGTGTTCACGGGTGGCGATGTAGTCGCGAATCGCCTTGCGGTCCAGGCCGACCCTGGCCACTGCGGCACTGAGAATCTCCAGGCCGGCCCAGCAGTGGCCGCTGGCCCAGCGGTCGGGCTCCTTGCCGGCGAACTTGCGGGTGTGCGCCTCGAAGTAGGCCTTGGCACCAGCGCTGGTCTTTGGCATTCCATGAGCCCATGCCCATCACGCCCTCGGCGCCGGCCGGCGTCATCACGTTCTTGTAGAGCTGGAAGGCGGTGCCCACCGAGGCGTAGAAGAACTTCGGGTTGAAACCGATCTCCTTGGCCTGCTTGCTGGCCAGGATGGTGTCGGGCGGGAGGTGAAGCCGACGAACGCATCAGGGTTCTTGTCCTTGATGGAGCGCAGCACCGGTGACAGGTCCTTCACGCCCCCGGGATAGCTCTTGTCTTCGACCATCGTGATGCCACTGCCCGCCAGCGCGACCTTCAGCGCCGCGTAGTTCTCGAGCCCGAACAGGTCGTCGACATAGATGCAGGCCAGCGTCTTGACGCCCTGCGCCCTGAGCATGTCGACCAGCGCGCTCGTCATGGGGCCGGGCTGCTGCAGCAGCAGGAAGAAGTACGGCAGCTTCATCTCGACCAGGCGGCGCGACAGCGCGGTCGGCGCCAGGAACGGATAGCCGAACCGATTGGCCAGCGGCGCGACCGCGAAGTTGGCATTGCTGCCCCAGGGCGCCAGCACCAGGTCGACCTTGTCGCTGCCCATCAGTTTTTCGTAGGTGCGCACGCAGGTTTCGACGTCGCTGCGGTCGTCGAAGCTGACGAGTTCGATCGGCCGGCGTTCGCCTTTGACGTCCAATCCGCCGGCGGCGTTCTGCTGCTCGGCCCACAGCAGGTAGTTCGGCTCCTGGCTGACCTGGGCACCGCCGGTCCAGGGCCCGGTGCGGGCCAGCGCGTAGCCGACTCGAACGGGTTTGGGTTGCGCTCGAACCGGCAGCGCGAAGGCCGCTGTCGCGACCCCGAGGGCCTGCACGGCCGCGCGACGGCCGCGACGAGAGATGCCGGCGCCGCGGCCGGTCAGAAGCTTGGTCATCCGAAGTCTCCTCTCGAGTCGAACACCGCGCCTCACGAACGGGCACCGGCGCCGCTTTTCCTATATTGGAAAGTCGACTTTACCTCACCCGATCGCCGGTGTGCATCATCGATGTGGCACCCACTCAGCCGTGCGCGCGCTCCTCGCGCATCGCCGCTTCCGGCAGCCAGCGCAGCAGCGAGGCATAGAGTTCGTGCGCACTGACCGGCTTGACCAGGAAATCGTTCATGCCGGCCGCTTCGCAGGCGCGCCGGTCTTCGGTGAAGGCGTTCGCGGTCAGTGCGATGATCGGCCGCTCGCGCCACTGCGGCAGTGTCCGGATCGCGCGCGTCGCCTCCAGTCCGTCCATGTTGGGCATCTGCATGTCCATCAGGACGAGGTCGTACGCCGACGCGCTGGCCAGTTCGAAGGCCTCGCGTCCATCGACGGCGACATCGGCGCGCAGGCCCTGGTCGCGCAGCAGTTCCTGGGCGACGAAGCGGTTGATCTCGTTGTCCTCGACAACCAGGATGTGCGCGCCACGATGGCACAGACGCAACCGCGCGGCGATCGCCTCAGTGTCCAGCGCGGCAGCGTCGGCGGCCACGACACTGTTCAGGTTCGGCTGGCCACGCTGCAGGCGCGCGGTGAACCAGAACCGGCTGCCCGCGCCCGGAGTGCTCTCGACCCCGACCTCGCCGCCCATCAGGTGGGCCAGCCGGCGGGTGATGGCCAGCCCCAGGCCGGTACCGCCGAACTTGCGGGTGATCGATGCGTCGGCCTGCTCGAACGACTGGAATATCCGGTGAACCTGGCGGGGCTCGATGCCAACCCCGGTGTCATGTACGGAAAACTGCACCAGCAGTCCGTCCGCGTGGTCGTCGACCACCCGGGCGCGCAACCCGATCGAACCGCGCTTCGGTAAACTTCACCGCATTGCCGGCGAAGTTCAGCAGCGCCTGGCGCAGGCGGGTCGGATCACCGCGCAGCCAAAGCGGCACGTCGCCGCCATCGGCCTGGACCACCAGGCCCTTGGCACGCGCCGCCTCGCCCACCAGGGTGGCCACGTTCTCGAGCACGTCGGACAAGTGAAAGTGCACATGCTCGAGCTGAACCCGACCGGCCTCGATCTTGGACAAGTCCAGGATGTCGTTGATGATCGACATCAGGTGCTGACCAGCACTGTCGATGCGGTTGAGCCGCAGCACCTGGTCGGGCGACGCATCGGCGCGCCGCATCAGCGCGTTCAGCCCGAGGATCGCGTTCATCGGCGTGCGGATCTCGTGGCTCATGTTGGCCAGGAAACGGCTCTTGGCCATATTGGCCGCCTCGGCCTGCTGGCGTGCCGCGGCCAGTTCGCTGGTGCGGCTGGCCACCCGCTCTTCGAGCATCTGGCGATTGCGCTCGAGTTCGTCATGCAGGCGCTGTCGGTCGGCCTGGGCTGCAACGCTTTGCGAGACGTCACGCACGATGATGCTCGAGACCACCTGGCGTTGCCTGCCTTGCCCCCACCCGCCACCTGGTCGGCATCGCCGTCCTCGTCGGAATACACGTTCAGGCGCACATCGGCCTCGAAGCGCGAGCCGTCACCGCGAACCATCGTCAGGTGCCCGGCTGCTCGGCCGTCGTCAGCGCGCGCGCGCTGGAGTGCCTGCCAGCGCACATCCGACGGATCGATCAGTGCCGACAGCGTCGTGTGCTCGAGCCGTTCGCTGCCCATCGCAAACAATGCACAGGCCGCTGGGTTGGCAGCCCGCACCGTGCCATCGGCGCCGGTCCGAAGCATCGCGTCGGCACTGTTCTCGAACAGCAGCCGATAGCGCTGCTCGCTGCCCTTCAAAGCCGCGATGAAACGTCGGTTCCCGGCCAGCGTCACGATCAGCAAGGCCGCCAGAACCAGCACCAGCAGGCTGCTCAACGCGGCCGCGCCATACGTCAAGCGCTCGCGGGCGCGCATCGCGGCGTAAATGTCGGTCATCGATGACGCGACCAGCACGACCAACGGGTGCCCCGGCAGCACCTTGTAGCTGGCGGCGCGCCGCTGGCCGTCGGAGGCGGCAACCGCAACATAGTGTCCGGTCGTTGCTCTGGGGATTTCCTTGAAGAGCTGTGAGCTTCGGATGTCTTCGCCGAAACTGACCTTGCCATTGTTGCGGCGCACGCGCGTGATGCCGTCCAGCCCGATCAGCGCCATGGCTGCGCGCGGCCCCATGTCGGTCTTCAGGTAATCGGTCGCGAAGTACGCCGGATCCACCGCCATGAAGGCAACCCCGGCAAAGCTGCCATCGGGTTTGCTGAGCCGGCGGGTCAGCGAGATCAGCCACCTGCCGGTGAATCGCCCCTCGATCGGTTTGCCGACCAGCAAGCGGTCGGTGGGATCGGCCGCGTGGGCCTTGAAGTATTCGCGATCGGCGAAATTGTTGGTCATGCCGCCCGCGGTGGTCGCGATGACCTCACCGCGCGGCCCCAGCAGCGACACGATCCCCACATAGGTCCGGTCGACATGCATCGCGGCCAGCCGGGCATTGAGATCGCGCACTTCACCATGCATCGCATAGTCGTCGCGCATGCCCAGCAGGATCAGGTCGAAGACCTGCAGCGAGCGCGACACGCGCTCTTCATGCGAGGCCGCCAGGTTCGAGTTCTGACGATCTCGCCAGCCAGCGCGTCGGCCCGCTCGGCGTCGACCCGCCAGATCGCAATCGACCAGATGGCGGCAGCCAGCAAACCACCCAGCAGCAGGATCCACAGAGTGGAACGGGAAACCAACAAACTTGCGCGATCACGAAACCAGTGCGTACGTCCCACGGCAACCCATCGTTCGAAAAGACCCGACTGGGCGACGCGCCAGCCATACCAAAACCGTGGCGCAGTGTGCCAGAAATCCGCCGCCACCCTTATGCTGTGCTGGCGCAGGGGTCGCGCGGGCTCAGCGCCTGCTCCAAGCGCGCCGCGCCCACGATTTCGGCAGCAATGCTCGACAGCGGCACGACGCGTTGCGCGGCACCCAGCTTGATCGCCTCCTTGGGCATGCCGAACACGACGCAGCTGTCCTCGTCCTGCGCCAGCGTGCGCGCACCGGCCTCGTGCATCTCGAGCAGCCCAGCGGCGCCATCGTCGCCCATGCCGGTCATGATCACGCCCAGCGCGTTGGCGCCCGCGCACTTGGCCACCGATCGGAACAGCACGTCCACCGAGGGGCGATGGCGATTCACCGGCGGTCCATCGAAAATCTCGACCTGATAGATCGCGCCATTGCGCACCAGGCGCATGTGACGACCGCCTGGCGCGATCAGTGCCCGCCCGGGCAGCACCCGATCGCGATCGGCCGCCTCGCGCACCTCGAGCTTGCACAAACCGTTGAGGCGATCGGCAAACTGCGCGGTGAACTTTTCTGGCATGTGCTGAACGATCACGATGCCGGGGCAGACCCGCGGCAAGGCCGTCAGCACCGCTTCCAGCGCCTGAGTGCCACCCGTGGACGTGCCCAGGGCGACGACCTGCTCGGTGGTCTGCGCCATCGCCTCGTGACGCGCTGGGTGCGCATCGGCCACCGGCGCCGGGGACGCGCCGCCACCCGATGCGACAGTGCGCCTGGGCCGGGCGCGCGCCGCGTCACGCACGATCCGGCTGAACTCCGCGGCCTGCCCTTGCAGGAAGTCGCGCAAGCCCAAGGTGGGTTTGGTCACGAAGGTGACCGCCCCGGCCGCCAGCGCGGCCATCGTGGTCTTGGCGCCTTTTTCGGTCAGGGTCGAGCAGATCACCACCGGCGTTGGCCGCTCGGCCATCAGCTGACGCAGGAAGGTGATGCCGTCCATCTTGGGCATCTCGACATCCAGCACGATCACATCGGGCCAGTCGACGTTCATCTTCTGGCGCGCCATGATCGGGTCGGGCGCCGTCGCGATGACACGCAGCAGCGGGTCCGAGCCGATCACGGCACTGAGCACCTCACGCACGACAGCCGAGTCGTCGATGATCATGACCTTGATCCGCGGCACCGTCATCGCATCATGTCCTGCGCAAGGTGTATGCCCCAGGCGCGATCGATTGCACCTCGTCCAGCACGCCGTTCAGGCTCGGCCATGCCCACGAACAGCACGCCACCCGGACGCATTCGGCGGGAGCACCGCGCGCAGCACCTTCTGCTTGGTCGGAAGATCGAAATAGATCAGCACATTGCGCAGGAAGATCACATCGAAGGGTCCGATATCGGGCAGCGGCTCGATCAGGTTGATCGAGGTGAAGCGAACCTTGCGGCGCAGGGACTTGTCCACCAGCACCGTGCCCGCCGCCGGACCCGCGCCCTTCAGGCAATAGCGATGCAGCAGGTCCTGGGGCAGGCGCTGCACGCGTTCCAGCGGATACACGCCACGCTGGGCGGACGCAATCACGCGGGTGCTGATGTCCGAGCCGAGGATCTCCCAGCGCACCGGCTGGCCGGTGTCGATCAGTTGCTGAAGCACCATCGCGATGGTGTAGATCTCTTCGCCGCTGCTCGAGGCGGCGCTCCAGATCGACATCGACTCGCGCCGTTCCAACGACCGGCGCGCCAGCGTCTGCAGCTGCACGAAATGCGCCGGCTCACGGTAGAAGTAAGTCTCGTTGGTGGTCAGCAGATCGATCGCGGTCTGCAATTCGCCGGGTCTCGTGTCGGCCGCCAGGCTGGCAAAGTACTCGCTGGTACCTCACAGCCGGCTGGCCACGCATCTCAGTGGGCCGCCAGCGGCGCAACGGGCGCAGGGTCATCGACGCCGACGGCCGCCGCCGCGGCACCGTGCGACTGCCAGTCGGCGCCTTCGAGTTCACGCAGTTCGAATGTGCGCAGCACATCCAGGATGATCACGAAACGGTGCTTGAGCCGCGCCATGCCCTGGATGAATTCGGCTCGCACGCCGACCCCGAACGAAGGCACCGGCTCGACCTCGGCTGCCGGAATGTTGAGCACCGCCGAGACCGAGTCCACCATCAGGCCGATGACCTGGCGCTCCTCGCTGGTTTCAACCTCGATGATGACGATGCAGGTCCGCCGGCCCACGCTCATCGCGCCCTTGCCGAAACGCGCATTCAGGTCGATGACCGGCACGACCGCGCCGCGCAGGTTGATCACCCCGCGTATGTAGGCGGGCATCAGCGGCACGTCGGTGATCTGGCCGTACTGGATGATTTCCTTGATTGCGAGAATCCCGACCGCAAACAGATCGTCGCCGAGACTGAAGGTCAGGTACTGGCTGATCTGGGTCGCGTTGGCGCCGCCCGTGGCGGCGGAGACAGGAGCTGGGCGAACCGCTGGCTGTTGCATGACGTGCCGCCTCAATAGCGCGAGTAATGGGATTCGTCGGCGTCGGACGGCGCGCTGGATGCTCGCCGGTTCGCCGATCTCGCGCTGGACTTGGTCCCGGTCTTGCGCTCCGGCGCACGGCGGCCCGCGCCGTCGCCGCTGTTCGAATCGATCTTGAAGAAGCTCATCAGCTGCTGCAGTTGCTCCGGCCTCGCCGGACATTTCCTCGGCGGTTGCCGCGAGTTGCTCGGAGGCCGAGGCGTTTTGCTGGGTGGTCTGGTTCAGCTGACCCATCGCCGCATTGATCTGCGACACCCCGGTGGCCTGCTCCTTGGAGCTTGCGGTGATCTCCTGGACCAGCTCCGAGGTCTTGCGGATCGACGGCACCATTTCTTCGAGCAGCTTGCCGGCACGCTCGGCCACGGTGATGCTGGTGCTGGCCAGCTCGCCGATCTCCTGCGCCGCGACCTGGGCTGCGCTCGGCCAGGTTGCGCACCTCGGCGGCCACGACGACGCGAAGCCCTTGCCGTGTTCGCCGGCCCGCGCCGCTTCGATCGCCGCGTTCAGCGCCAGCAGATTGGTCTGGTACGCGATGTCGTCAACGATGCTGATCTTGGCGCCGATCTGCTTCATCGCCGCGACCGTCTTGATCACCGCGTCGGCGCCCTGCGTCGCCTCTTGCGCGGCCTTGGACGCCATGCCGTCGGTGACCATCGCGTTCTCGGTGTTCTGAGTGATCGAGCCGGACATCTGCTCGACCGAGGCCGACGTCTGTTCCCACGCCGGTGTCGTCGCTCCCTTACGTTAGCGACTCGCCGTCGAATTGACTTGTTCGGAGGCGCCGGTCAGCGCATCGGCGGCACTGCGCACCTCCCCGATGATCTCGCTGAGCTTCTCGCCCGTGGTATTCGCATCGTCGCGCAAGCGCCCGAAGGTGCCCCGATAGTCGCCCTCGATCCGCTGGCTGAGGTCGCCCTGCGACAGCGCGCTCAAGACGCGCACCAACCGTTCAGCCCCACTTCGCTGGTGCCCATCAGTTGGTTCACGCTCTTGGTCCAGTGTCGCAAAGAAGCCCTTCTTGCCTTCTTCGACTGCACGCAACGAGAAGTTGCCCTGCACCGCACCTCGGACCACCCCGCCGATTTAGACTCGACCGCCACCTTGGCGGTCCGATCGGCCCACTGACCACCGTGCCCATGCGCTCCGCCGCGTTCGTCGATGATCGGGCTGGCGACCAGCGCGAAGGTCAGCTCACCGACCTTGATTTGCGTACTGTACGTGGTGCGCAGCGCACTGAGCAGGCTGCGCTGGTGCGCCGGATTCTTGTGGAACACATCGATGCTCTGGCCGATCAGGCGGCGCGCATCGAACTGAGGCAGCGTCTTGCGCAGCTCCGCCTCATTGCGTCCCATCATTTCAGTGACGGTGTCATTCATGTAGACGATCTCGTTGGCCGAGTTGGCGATCATCACGTTGGTCGAGCACCGGTCCAGTGCATTGCGCAGCCGCAGGTTCTGCACGGCCTCGGTTGCGGCAGCCTTCAGGCGCGCCTGCACGCGGTTAGATGGCGTCGGAATCTGTTCCTTCTTGCCGGGCAACCGATCCATCGGCTGATCGAGCTTGCCATCGGCATACTCGGCATTGATTTTAACGCGATCCGCATCTTGACCGCAATGCGCGTTGACCAGCCTGTTGATACCGGCAATGGCCGCGAAGGCGCCCTGGCTGGATTGGACGGGCATCGCGTCGTCGATCCAGCCTTCGGCATGGCGCTCGGTCATCGCCTCTGCTGGGCCTGCAGCGCGGCCACGCTGGCCGCGACCTCGGCGATCGCCCCGGAGACGCTGCCCAACGCATCATCGGCCGCATAAACGCGGGCGACATCGACCTTGCCCTGCGCCAGCGC
>JADJVQ010000108.1 GCA_016710525.1 Burkholderiaceae bacterium | reverse complement strand
GGGTCATGCACCAACGCTCGCCTCGCTGACCTTCGAAGTGCCGCCGACGTTGCGCGTGGCCGCCATCTTGCGCCCGGCGTGCACGGCATGGTCGTCCCTGGATCCGGCCTGATAAAGCAAGCCGCCGAAGCCGAAGGACTCGACCGCGTCTTCATCGACGCCGGCTTCGAGTGGCGCGACGCCGGCTGTTCGATGTGCTTCGCGAGCCCGCACGACAACGTGGCAAGCGGTGAGCGCTGCGCGTCGACCTCCAATCGGAACTTCGAGAACCGTCAGGGTCTGGGCTCGCGGACCCATCTCGTGAGTCCGGCGATGGCGGCCGCGGCTGGAATCGCCGGCCGGTTCATCGATGTCCGTGCTCTTGCGCCCATCACGGAACCCGGCGACGGCAGAAACGCAGCAGGAGCGACAACATGAGACGACCGTTCACCGCGCTGGCCGCGACTGCTGCTCCGTTACGCTGGAACGATGTGAACACCGACGACATCGCGCCGGCGTTCGCATCAAGCCCCCTCGCTGGTCGGACGGATCGACGCGGACAAACCGACCAGGAGCGATACCATGAGAACGCGTTCGCAGCCTATCGCTGGACCGACTCCGGCTCCCTTCGCTCCGACTTCGTCCTGAACCAGCCCCGCTATGAGGGCGCTCAAATCCTTGTCGCAGGCAGCAATTTCGGCTGCGGTTCGTCACGCGAGACGGCGGTCTGGTGTCTCGATGCCATCGGCGTGCGCTGCATCATCGCCCCGTCGTTCGGCGACATCTTCTACGGCAACTGTTTCCAGAACGGGCTGCTGGCCATCACCCTTGCGCCGGCGGATGTCGAAGAATTGATGCGACAGGCTGAGAGCGCTCCGGTCCCGACGTTTACCGTCGATCTGCGGACCTCGCTCATCAGTGCACCTGATGCGCAGCAGTTCGCCTTCGAAGTCGGCGACTATCACCGCGAGGCGCTGCTCAATGGCATCGACGAGATCGACCTCACCATGAGCCGACTCGACGCGATCCAAGCCTATGAGACCCGGTACTACCGTGTGCGTCCGTGGCTCGCCCCCATCGCCTCCGGCACCTGAGCACGCCAGGTACGCGTGCCGCCTCGGAGCCGCAACCTTTGCAGTCGCGGGACGGTTTTGCGATCCACTCTCCGGTCACCCGAAAGCGGCGAATGCCGCCCGTGCCGCACGCATGCCCTCGATTCCGGTCGGAATGCCGCACAGCAGAGAAAGCTCAGTCATGATCTCCTCGATTTCGGTTTTGTTCAGCCCGTGCCTCAGACCGCCAGGAACATGAACGGCCAGTTCCTCTGCAAGCCGCCACGAACCGAGAATGGAGATCACGACCAGCGATCGATCGCGACGTGACAGTTGTGTGCGGCTCCAGACTTGACCGAACGCCCATCGGACTGCGAGTTCGCCGACCCCTGCGTATCGGCTCATGAGCCTTTTGAGAAGGTCTGCCGGAGGCATGGCGGGTCGACCTGACAGCATGCTCAAGACGGCGGTCCCGTCCTGGTCGATTTCCGCCTGCGACTTGTCGGCGAGGGGTTCTGTTTCGACCGAAAGCGGGATGCGTTCGTCGGTAAGAACCTGCGCAATGCATGCGGCTGCGAGGTTTGCGCTGGGTATTCCGCCGTAGGCCGCGACGTGCAGCAAGGTTTCGCTCAGTTCCGTCGCTTTGAGGCCTTCGGCCAGGCCTCGGCGAGTGGCGAGTTCGAGCTCCGGGATCCAGCCGTGAGCCGCGAGGACGGCGACCTGTACCAGCGAACGGTCGCGGCCTTTGAGCTGTTCGCGGCCGTCCACTGATTCTCGGATTCGGAGCGAGAGCGCACGACCGGTCGCAAACTCCAACCGGTCGACGTTCTCGATGGCAGATGGGTGGGGAGCTTTCGAAGTCACGTTGCCTTCCTGCTGAGGTGGTAGTCGGCAGGGTACAGTCGCCGGCCATTTCGATTGTATTCATGACACCGGGTCATCGACATCGCCGAGGGGCCGGGGCGCGCATCTACGGCACCACCCGCAAGGAACCTCCAGTATCGCAATACTCCTGCTGGCGGCCGCTTCGCCGTCAGTGGGCGCCACAGCATTCGACCTGACGTTCGAGGTCACCGGCGCGTGAACGGGTCCCCTTATCCTGTAGCGAGCTTGCCCAGTCCGTACTAAGTCATCCGCGTCGAGCTCGACCGCACGATTCGGCTTCCCGAATTCACGGATGCCACCGGTTTAGTCACCAATCCGGTCGACAACATCATGACAGTGAGCAGCCCAGACCCGGCCGCCTGCATCAATACTACCTGCTGCTTCGATGATGTCGTGCAGGGCGGCTTTTCCTTCAGAACCAACGAGTCCTTCCAGACGGGAACACGGGCTAACGCGCACGCTATCTCTGGGCTCTGGGGTCCAGAGATGGAATTCGCGGGGCCGGAATCGTTTCTGACGCCGGGAGCCGTGCCGGACTTTCCGATCGCGCTGTCGCATTGATCGCCGAGTTCGTGCCGGAGGTCAGGCCAATCCGAGGTCTGTGACCGGGATTCGGTGCGATGTCCGGCGTGAGGTACAGTCGTCTGCGTGCAATGGGTTGACCGCAGGGGCGCC
The DNA here is from genome assembly GCA_016710525.1 of Burkholderiaceae bacterium. Taxonomy (GTDB): domain Bacteria; phylum Pseudomonadota; class Gammaproteobacteria; order Burkholderiales; family Burkholderiaceae_E; genus Quisquiliibacterium. Next base: position 5,095 of record JADJVQ010000108.1, on the reverse strand, counting down.
AGTCCGCCCCGACTCGCGAACTCCGACTTCCGGTAACACACCATGGCTCCACAGACGAAGGATGACGAGACCACCGCGGCATGGGTCGGCATCGTCATCGACACCCTGAAGGCGAACAAGGTCGAGTTCGTCCCGTACGTGCCCGACAAGGTGCTCGCTCCCCTCATCCGCCAGATGGCGCAGGACCCGTTCTTCACCCTGCTGCCGGTCGCGCGCGAGGAGGAGGGCCTGGGCATCGTGGCGGGCGCCTGGATGGCAGGCAAGCGCGGCATCGTGCTGATGCAGACGAGCGGATTCGCGACACTGCCCAACGTGCTCGCGTCGCTGATCGTCTGTTACCAGATCCCCGCGCTGATGCTGGTGTCCGAGCGCGGGACGATGGGTGACCATCAGCTCGGACAGGCGCTGGTCTGCCGGACCCTGCGCCCGATCCTCGAGACGCTCGGCATCGAGCACCACACCGTTCAGCGCCTCGACGAGGCGGAATTCATCGTCGATCGCACGATCAGGCAGGCGATCGCGACCCAGGCGCCGGCGTGCCTGATCCTTTCGCCGCTCCTGACGAATCGGCCGCAGGGAGGGGCGCGATGATCCCGGTCTTCGGATCCACGACCCGCGATGCGGCCAGGCGCCTGAATCGGGCCGACCTGATGCGCAGGCTGGTCGCCAGGCTGCACCACGACGAGGCCGTCATCGGCGGGATCGGACACACGAACTTCGACCTGTGGGCCAGCGGCCAGCGGCCGCAGAATTTCTACATGCTGGGCAGCATGGGACTGGCGCCGTCGATCGCACTCGGCGTGGCCCTGGCCCAGCCCGAACGGCGCGTCATCGCGCTGGAGGGCGACGGCTCGATGCTGATGCACCTCGGCGCATTGGGGACCATCGCGATGGCCGGCGCCCGCAACCTCGTCCTCGTCATCCTCGACAACGGTGTCTACCAGATCACCGGCGGACAGCCGACGCTCACGAGCCATGGCGTCGACCTGGTCGCGATCGCCAAAGGCGCGGGGATCGCGCGCGCCGGCTGGGTCGCCGACGAGGCCGAGTTCGAGGCGATCGTCGAACGGGCCCTCGTCGAAGACGGGCCGTGGCTGATCGGCGTTCGCACCGATGACGCCGCGCCCGAGGGGGTCACGGACCGCGATCCGGTCCGGATCAGGGAGCGCTTCATGCAGGGCATGGGCGTGCGCCGATAGGCGGGTCCGCGGCGGCGGAGCGCCGCTCGAGCGTCCGCGGCCGCATCGATGCCGCCTGGCGGCCTGGCGTGCCAGGGCTCGGCGGGGCATTCCCCTCAAGGTTTGAGCGGCATTGCCGAAGAAGCCTATTGCGCCGCAGCATAGTTCAGGCTGATTTCCCGCGTGGCGAACCCGACCGGAAGGCTCGACATGCCCAAGCTGTTCTCGCGAACGCTCGCCCGCCTGAGTGTCGGCCGCAAGCTGATGCTGATCTACCTGCTCGATCTGACCGCGGTGATCTACGTCAGCGGCATCCTGATCAACGAAAAATTCCTCGCGATCGACTTCGCACGAAAAGAGGTCCAGGGCAACGCCTATGTGGTGGCGGTACGGGACAGCCTGGTCGATGTCGCGCGGCTGGCGGCCGGACAGCCGGAAGGCCGCGCGAGCCTCGCGCCGCAGCGCAGTGCGGTGCTCAATGCCGAGGTGGCGCACGGCGCCGGTCTGCAGACTGGAGAGTCCAGCCAGAGCGTGCTGGCCGCGATGCAGCGCCTTGCCGAAGCCGATCGGGCGGTTCCGGGCGATCCGGCACTGGCTGCGCTGACGGCCAATGCGTTGGCCCGAGGGCGCGACCTGCTGACCCGGGTGGGCAATCAGTCCAATCTGATTCTCGACCCCGATCTGGACAGCTACTACACGATGTCGCTGATCGTGCTTCGTTATCCCGAACTGCTGGAGCTGCTCAATGGCATCGTGAGCCAGCTGCATGCCGGGAAGAAGACGCCTGGTCTGCCGGGGGCGGATGCCCGCACCCAGTACCTGATCTTCGAGGGCCGGCTCGATGCGACCGTGCAGGGTGTCGGTGCCGATCACGCCGAGGCCTATGCGGCGGGAGGCGCGCCGCTGAGTGCCGCGCTGCGGCCATTGCATCGGCAGCTCGCCGGCGCGATCGAAGCGTTTCGCCAGTCCTCGCGCCGGCTGATCGACGAGGGCGCCTCACCCGCGGGGCTGGCGGCGGTCCGTGCGGCACAAGCCAGTTCGATCGACGCGCTGCAGCGTTCCTGGAGCGGCGCCAATGTCGAGCTCGACCGGCTGCTCGCCAATCGAATCGATGGGCTGTATCGGCGGATGTGGCTGCATCTGGGCACCGCGCTCACCCTGCTGATCGCGATCCTGGGCGTGGTGACCTTCGTGGCCCGCCAGATTGCCGGTCCGCTGCGCCACTTGTCGGGCGTCGCCGATACCGTCAGGCGCACCGGTGATCATCGGCTGCGGGCCAGCTGGCATAGCAGCGACGAGATCGGCCGTCTGGTGGCGGCGTTCAACGACATGCTCGAGCAGCTCGATCGCGAGCGTGAGAGCCAGAAGGAGCTCGCCGCGTCGGCGCGTGCCGCCGACGCGCAGCGCGCCCTGGTGGAGTCCACGCCGATCCCGCTGGTCGTCACCTCGATTCCGGGCCACGAAGTCCTGCATGCCAATCCGCCCGCCGAAGCCTGGCTGAACGGACATCGGACCGATCCCTGGAAAGCCGGGCTGGAAGCCCCGGTGCGGGTGCGCTTCTTCCAGGCCCTGGCCGACCGCGGCGCGGTCGACGAGTTCGAGGTGCGCTGGCGCGCGGGCAGCGAGCCGGCGTGGGCGGTCTTGTCGGCGCGGCGGGTGAACTTCCAGGGACAGGACGCGGTGCTCACTGCGTTCACTCCCATCAACCACTTGAAGCTGATGGAGCGCCGGCTCGAACTGTGGGCCAAGGTCTTCGAGGCGTCCAGCGAAGGCATCCTGATCGTCGATGCCGATCGCCGCGTGCTCAGCGCCAACCAGGCGTTCTCGCGTGCCACCGGTTATGACCTGCAGGACGTGATCGGCGAGCGTCCCGGGGCGCTGCTGGGCGGGGAGTCGCGCGAATCCCAGTTCGATGGCTTGTGGGCGATGGCGGCATCGCGCGGCACCTGGCAGGGAGAGGTGATGATCCGCCGGCGCGACGGGTCAGAATATCCGGCCTGGCTGATGGCCAGCACGGTGCGGCACTCGCAGAGCGGCCAGGCCGGGCTGTCGCACTACATCCTGACCTCGATCGACATCAGCGACCGCAAGAAGAGCGAAGAACGCATCCGCTTCCTGGCGGACCACGACGTGCTCACCGAACTGCCCAACCGGGCTCTGTACACCGAGCGGCTGCGCCAGGCCGTGCAGCAGGCTGTCCTCAGCGGCGAGCGCCTGGCGGTGCTGTTCATCGATCTCGATCGATTCAAGGACATCAACGACTCGCTCGGCCATCACATCGGCGATGGGCTGCTGCGTTCCGTTTCGCGGCGGCTGCTCGAGGCGGTGCGTCCCGGGGATACCGTCAGCCGGCTGGGCGGCGACGAATTCGTCGTGCTGATCAACGCGGTGGCCGACGCATCCGAGGTGGCCCAGCTCGTCCAGCGGCGGCTGATTCCGCTGATCCGCCAGCCCCACCACGTGGACGGGGCTGACCTGCATGTCTCGTGCAGCGTGGGCATCGCGATGTTTCCGGACGACGCGCAGGACATCGACGCCCTGATGCGTCACGCCGACACGGCGATGTATCAGGCCAAGGCGCTGGGCCGCGACGGTGCCCAGTTCTTCACCGCCGAAATGACCGAGCGTGCACAGGCGCGCCTGCATCTGGCCGCCAGCCTGCGGCAGGCGCTCGAGCGCCGCGAGTTCGTGCTGCACTGGCAGCCGCGCGTGGCGGCCTGCGGTGGCGTGCTGGCCGGCGTCGAGGGGCTGCTGCGCTGGAATCATCCGGAACGCGGCGTGGTGGCGCCTGGCGAGTTCATCGCGGCCGCCGAAGAGAGCGGCCTGATCGTGCCGATCGGCGCCTGGGTCATCGAGGAGGCGTGCCGCCAGATCGGGAGCTGGCGGGCGCAGGGCCTGCCCGAGTTCGGTGTCTCGATCAATCTGTCGGCCGTCCAGCTCAAGGAAAGCGGCCTGGTCGAGCAGGTGGCGGCCTGCCTGCGCCGCCACCAGGTCCGCCAGGGCACGCTGGTGCTGGAGCTGACCGAATCGATGGTGATGGAGGACGCCGAGGACAACCTGCGCCAGATGCATGCGCTGCGGGCGCTCGGCGTGAAGCTCGCCATCGACGACTTCGGCACCGGCTATTCGAGCCTGGCCTACCTCAACCGATTCCCGATCGATCAGCTCAAGATCGACCGCTCGTTCGTGCACGACATGCTGGGCGACCCCACCGACCGCGCGATCACGATGGCCATCATCGGTCTCGGGCATACCCTGGGCCTGACGGTGGTTGCCGAAGGAGTCGAGCGCGAAGCCGAGGCGGTGCTGCTGAGGGAGGCCGGATGCGACGAGCTGCAGGGCTTCCTGTTCGCCCGCCCGATGCCGGCGCAGGCACTGCCGGGGTGGATTGCCAGTCGGGCCGAAGTGCCCGACGCGCTGGCACAGGCCTGACTGGCGGTACGCGGGTCATCGGGACTGAAACAGCGCAGCCGGCATCCTCCGGCTTCCTGCAGTATCGTGCGCTCCGCTCACCGCTCACCATGCCGGGACCCTGATGACCATCGAACTCTTCACCTGGAACACCCCAACGGCCGCAAGATCAGCGTCGCCCTCGAAGAAATGGGCCTGCCCTACGCGGTGCGCCCGATCGACATCGGCGAGGGCGAGCAGTTCGGCGAAGCCTTCCTGAAGATCAGCCCCAACAACCGGATCCCGGCGATCCTCGACCCGCAAGGCCCTGGCGGCGCACCGATCAGCGTATTCGAGTCCGGTGCGATCCTGCTCTATCTGGGCGAAAAGACCGGCCAGTTCCTGCCGGCCGATCTGCGCAAGCGCGTGCCGGTGCTCGAATGGCTGATGTGGCAGATGGGCGGATTCGGTCCGATGCCGGGGCAGGTGCATCACTTCCTGGGCGTCAAGGATCCGCAGGACCAGCG